>WYBE01000060.1 GCA_011526045.1 Nevskiales bacterium
GAGCACGTGTGGAGCCGGCTGCCAGGAAGGCAGCAGCCGGCGTAACCCGTAGCGACGAGCACAGGGACGTGCGAGGAGCGGCGCTCGGCGGGCAGCGGGCCACCCCATCACCCGCACCTGTCGGATACGCACGCAGGCGTCCCCGCGGATCGGCGATGAACCAAAAACAAGGCCCCGCCGGAGCGGGGCCTTGCCTGCGCGATACACGCAACTGGGCGCGGTCAGCGCCTGACGCGGCGGCGTACCGCCGCCAATACTCCGAGCGCCGAACCGAGGAGCCAGACGGCGGCCGGTACCGGCACCACCGTCGAGCCACCGAAGTAGGCGCTGGTCAACTCACCGGCGCCCGGATCCTGGTCGAGGAAACCAGCGACATGCGCGGCGAACATCACGTTGCCCTGCCCGGCATTGCCCGAGGAGAGCGCCGCGTAGTCGATCGGAGCGTCGCCTGCGACTCCGGAGATGTAGAACGTCAGCGTCGGATTCTGCCGGCTCGAGCCGCTGCCACTGTTCACCAGTTCGAACTTGCCGAAACCATCCTGGTTGCTGTTCGATGAGGCCGACCAGCCGCCCGGCAGGCCCGTGATCGCCGCCAGCACCGTCGCAACCGTCTGCGTCGTGTTGAAGCCGAAGGTCTGGATGCCGAAGTTGCTGCCCGCAATGCTCGTCAACGGCGAGAGCAGCGTGACATCGAAGCGGATGGCATTCAGATCGAGTCCGTAAGTCGCATCGGAGATCGTCACCTGCAGGTAGTTGACGCCGTCCGGGAGCAGCGGCTCAGCATTGCTCTGATCCATGTAGTAGGAAATGGATGCCGCGCTGGCGGTGCCCGCGAAGGCCAGTGAAACGAGAAGTCCGGCGATGGCGCCGAGTCGACGAATGTTCATTTGATGTACTTCCCCCGTCCGTTCTTCTTGAGATCGGAGTCCGCTTTTTTCTCGGCTTGGCGTGACATCCAACGGACCACGCCACCATGAACTCCGTGCCCAGATAAGCACTTATACATACGGCTGTCCAATCATATTTCTGGTAGGCGATCATGCCCGCCTGCACGTCACCAGATTCTGTTAAACCGCATGCGCCGCCGCGAAACAGCGGCCAACTCCGGCATCACTGACAACACCCATGGAAAGTGGCTGATCGGCCGCGGGTATCGCGACGGACCCCGGAGCAGCTTGCCTGCACCAGCGCAAACAAGGTTCTGTCAAATCAGGCTGCCGGAGGCAGTGCCTGTGCCGGCACCGCCCCGCAGCCCGCGGCCGGCACCGGATCGCAAACGCGCAGCGCGCCGGGCGAGTTCGCGGCCCTTGGCGGCGGGGCGGGAATGGCCGGTCGCAGGCACCGCTCCGGCATCGGAAACGGTGCGCCGCCGGCCCCCGTTCGGCGCCTGGCTGCGGCGGGCAACCCGCGTAGAATCCCCCTGCCCGCGCGAGTCTGCCGCGCCGACCCTTGGGGAGATTTCCATGCGCATCGTCCTTTCCGCCTTGCTCATGACGGCCTGCCTGGCCCTGTCCGGCTGCGGCTACAACACGATCCAGACGAACGACGAGGCGGTCAAGGCCGCATGGTCGGAGGTCATCAACCAGTACCAGCGTCGCGCCGATCTCATCCCGAACCTCGTGAACACGGTGAAGGGTTTTGCCGCACAGGAGCAGGCGGTCCTCATCGGCGTGACGGAGGCGCGCGCCCGCGCGACCTCCATCCAGATGACGCCGGAGATGCTGAACGACCCCGAGGCGATCAGGAAATTCCAGGCCGCGCAGGGCGAACTGACGACGGCGCTGAAGAGCCTGCTCATGGTGACGGAGAACTATCCGGACCTGAAGTCGGACCAGAACTTCCGCGACCTGCAGGCGCAGCTCGAGGGCACCGAGAACCGCATCAGCGTTGCGCGCAACCGCTACATCGAATCGGTGCAGGCCTTCAACGGCACGATCCGCCGCTTTCCGGTCAATCTCACGGCGATGCTGTTCGGCTACGAGGTGCGGCCGAATTTCACCGTCGAGAACGAGGCGGCCATCGCCCGGCCGCCGGCGGTGGACTTCAGCCCGGCACCGGCGCCGCCCGCGGGCGCGCCCGCACAGCCTGCGACCTGAGGGCACGGGACTGCCGATGACGCGCACGTTCCGGCTGCGCATCGCCGCGGCTGCGTTCCTGGCGTTCGCGGCGCTGCCGGCGGTGGCACCCGCCGCGCCGCTGCTGCCGATCCCGCCGCTGCAGGCGCGTGTCACCGACCTCACCGGCACGCTGGACGCCGGTGAGCGCAGCGCGCTCGAGTCAAAGCTCGCCGCGTTCGAAGCGCGGAAGGGCGCGCAGATCGCCGTGCTGATGGTGCCGACGACGCGACCCGAGGCGATCGAGCAGTACTCGATCCGGGTCGTGGACGCCTGGAAGCTCGGTCGCGAGAAACCGGACGACGGCGCGCTGCTCCTCGTCGCGAAGGACGACCGGACGCTTCGCATCGAGGTCGGCCGCGGGCTCGAAGGCGCGCTCACCGATCTCGTCTCCAACCGCATCATCGACGAGACGATCGTGCCGCGCTTCCGCGAGGGCGACTTCGCGGGCGGCGTGGCCGCGGGCGTCGACCGGATCATCGCGGTCGTGGATGGCGAGGAACTGCCGCCGCCGGATTCCCACTGGCAGCAGGCTCCCGAGGATCTCGGCAACCTCGTGCCATTCCTCTTCTTCATCGTCGTCTTCGTGTCGGGCACCCTCCGGGCGATCCTCGGCCGCGCGCTCGGTTCGATCGCGACGGGCGGCATCACTGGCGGCGTGGCGTGGGTCATCACGCAGGCACTCGGGCTTTCGCTCGGCATCGGGGTCGTCGGCTTCGTGCTCTCGCTCTTTCTCGCCCTTGGCAACGGCGGCCGCTGGGCGAGCCGCGCCGGTCGCGGCGGCTGGTCCGGCGGTGGTTTCGGCTCGGGCGGCGGTTTCCGCGGTGGCGGCGGCAGCTTCGGGGGTGGCGGCGCCTCGGGGCGCTGGTAGGCCATGTCGATCGGGCGCGCATGGCGGCATCTGTTCGCGACGGGCTGGGGCACGCGCCGGCGCTTCACGGCGCCCGTGCGTGCGCGCATCGAGGCCGCCATCGCGGCAGCCGAGCGCCGGCATGCCGGCCAGATCCGCTTCGCGATCGAAACGGCACTCGACCTGCCGGATCTCTGGCAGGGCGTCACGCCGCGCGAGCGTGCGGTGGACGTATTCGGCCAGCTCGGTGTCTGGAACACCGCCGGCAACAACGGCGTCCTGATCTACGTGCTCATGGCCGACCACGACGTCGAGATCGTTGCCGACCGTGCGATCGCCGCGCGCGTCGGGCAGGACCAGTGGGAGGCGATCTGCCGGGAGATGGAACGGGAGTTCCGCGCGGGCCGCTATGCCGGGGGCGCCGAGGCCGGCATTGCGGGCGTCGGGCGCCTGCTCGCGCAGCACTTTCCGGGGCTGGACGCGGACCGCAACGAGCAGCCGGACGCGCCGACGATACTGTAGAGGCGGGCTCAGGAGTGCTGCGCGGACCGATGTGTTGGTCCCTTCCGGCGGCTGCTGACGGGAACGCCCGCATTCTCGTCCGGCAGATGCGCGTGATGGGGAGGCCCGGACGGCTGGCGGTGAGGTCACGACAGGCGTGTCGGAAGAAGGCGTCGGATCCGGACGGCCTGGAACGGGCGTGTGAGGCCGGCGCAGCAGGAGCGCAGCCGCAGCCGAACCCGAGCGAGCGCAGCACAGGAGGTGCGTAGCGAGCGTCCCGGCGCAGGCCGTCCGGATCCGCAGCCCCGCGCCTACGCCGTGCTTCCCGCAGCGGCGTCACCGAAAGCCGCCACCGCGCGGGATTGAGGCATGGAATCGACGGCGACTGCGCCGCGGGCGGGCCCGGACTTACATCCAGCCGGAGCAACTGCGCCGCGGCTGCGGAAACGTGCCTCGCGCGAGTTCGAATGCCTGGCCGATGGCGAGCAGGCGCTCATCCGACCCGGCGGGTCCATCGAAATTCAGGCCGACGGGCAGGCCGTCCGCGGTGAGCCCCGCCGGCACCGTGAGGCTCGGGATCCCTGCGGCGCTCTGGTACACGGTGTTGCGAATCATGGTGGCCAGGCCGTTCGCGACGAGCTGCCCGTTGATCAGCAGATCGGCACTGTCATGAGCCGCCGCGACCGCGGGAAACGGCGTGGTCGGAAATACCAGCGCATCGAGACTGTGGCGCGCGAAGTACCCGTTGAGCGCCTGCTGCAACCTCGGGCGATGCACCTGCATCGCATCCCGCCACCGGCGTTCGAGCTCCGCCGCATCGGCGACGGGCGAATTGAAGCGCTCCCGGGTCGATGGTGAAGCAATGCGGGCGACGATCTGCGCGAGGCTGACCGGCGTGGTGCGGCTCGCGAGAAACGCCGGCAGTTCGTGGCGCGACTCCCAGGCGGAAATCGGCCAGGCGGCACGGGACGCCAACTCGTGCAGGCCCGCGATGTCGTCCTCGACGATGGTCGCTCCGTGCCCGCGGAGCAAGGCCAGCGCCGCTTCGAAGACCGCCAGCGTGCGCCCGTCCGTCACCTCGAGAAACCTCCCGCGGGGCGAGCCCAGGCGCAGGCCGGCGAGGGCGAGCGCCGGCGGTAGCGGGCGGGACGGCGCCAGCACCTGGTCGAGCAGCAGCAGGTCTTCCATGCCCACCGCCATCGTGCCGACGGTATCGCGCGTCGGGGTTCCCGGGATGATGCCGCCGTAGGGGTAGCGCCCGATGGTCGGCCGGAAGCCGGCAATGCCCTGGAACGCGCAGGGACCGCGGACCGAGCCGTTCGTGTCGGTGCCGAGCGCGGCGGGCACCAGGCGTGCGGCTACCGCAACTGCAGAGCCGCCACTGCTGCCACCGGCGATGAGACCGGGTTGCCAGGGGTTGCCCACGTCACCGAAATGCCGGTTGTGGGACGTGCCGCCCACGGCCAGTTCATGCAGGTTGGCCTTGCCCGCGATGAGCGCACCGCCCTCCAGCAGGCGCCGCACCGCGGGCGCATGCTCGCGCGGCTGGATGCCGATCAGCCCGGGCGTACCCGCCGTGGTGGCGTAGCCCTGTACGTCGATGTTGTCCTTGATGAGCACGGGCACGCCGTGCAACGGACCGATGTCCTGGCCGCGGCGCAGTGCTGCGTCCGCTGCCTGAGCGGCCGCCAGCAACTGGTCGCGATCCTGGCTGATGATCGCGTGAAGGTCGCCATGGGCGGCGCAGCGTGCGAGCACCTCGCCGGCGACGCGCTCGGCCGTCACTTCGCGCCGGCGAATCGCGCCTGCCAGTGCCGCGAGGGCAAAAGGAATGGAATCCACCGCTCAGTACCCAGCCACGCGCGCGGCCTACGCCGCTGTTCATGCGGTCGCACACATCGGCGGTCCCTCGCGCATGGCGCATGCCGGAGCGCCCGGGACGCCGGGGCCGGGGTTCCCGCAAGACCCCGGCCCGACACCGTCTGATCAGATCACGTAGTAGCCGGTCGCCAGCCAGTAGATGCCGGTCACCGCACCGACGAGGATGATGCCGATCAGGGCCCAGTCGAGCGTCCGCGCGAAGGGCTTCTTGGACTGTTCGCTGCAGGCCCAGAGGTAGAGCACGGTCCCTGCCGCGTAGAGGATCATCGACAGCACCAGCAACTGGAAACCGCCGGCCCAGACCAGGAAAGCCGTGTAGAGGGTGGCGATGGCGGCGACCACGAGGTCGCGGCCGCGCTCCTGCGGCCGCTGGTCATAGGTCTCACCGCTCCTGGTGAGCTTGAGGGCGTAGCCCGCCACCAGCAGGAAGGGGATCAACGCCATCGCCGCCGTCAGGTCCAGCATCAGGTTGAAGGCGTCGTTCGACCAGTAGGTCGTGATCACGAAGAACTGGGCCACGATGCTGGTCGCCCAGAGGGCGGCGGCCGGCACCTTGTTCGCGTTCTCGGTGGCGAACACCTTCGGCATGTCCTGGTTCCTCGCGGCGGCGGACATCACCTCGGCACAGATCAGGGTCCAGGTGAGATAGGCGCCGAGCACCGAGACCATCACACCGACGCTGATGAACACCGCGCCCCAGGTGCCGACCACGGCCTCCAGCACACCCGGCATCGACGGCCGGCCGAGGCCCGCGATCTCGGCCCGCTGCATGACTGCGTACGGGAGCAGGGTGACCAGCACCATCATCGAGGTGACGATGAGGAAGCCCATGACGGTTGCCGAGCCGATGTGGCTGCGCTCCTTGGCGTAGCGCGAGTACACGCTCGCGCCCTCGATGCCGAGGAACACGAACACCGTGACCATCATCGTCGCGCGCACCTGGTCGAACACGCTCGACTCCAGGTCGCCACCGTACAGGTTGTAACTGAACAGGTCCGCCTTGAACGCGAAGATCAGGATCACGATGAACGCCAGGATCGGGATGACCTTGGCGACCGTGACCACCGAGTTGATGAACGCAGCCTGCTGGGTGCCGCGCAGGATCAGGAAGTGAAACAGCCAGATACCGACCGAGGCGACTGCAATCGCGACGGCGGTGTTGCCATCGCCGAACACCGGGAAGAACTGGCCGAGCGTGGACTTGATCATCACCCAGTAGAAGACGTTGCCGATGCAGCTTCCGATCCAGTAACCCCAGGCGGAGAGAAAACCGGGAAAGTCGCCGAAACCGGCCTTGGCGTAGGCAAAGACGCCGGCGTCGAGGTCGGGCTTGCGCTCGGCGAGGAACTGGAACACACGCGCGAGCAGGTACATGCCGGTGCCGGCGATGAGCCAGGCGATGATGGCCCCGATCGGGCCGGTGACGTTGCCGAAACGCTGCGGTAGCGAGAAGATGCCGGCACCCACCATGCCGCCGACCACCATGCCGAGCAGCACGGGCAGCGATACTTTTTGCACACTGGACGTCATTCTGCGGACTCCCCTGTTTTCCGACCGACGCCCGGCCCCGCCTGAAGATTGCTATAGACGCCGATATTGCGCAATAGCAGGCACGCGCCGGGGACGCGGCCACCGCCGTAGCCGAAGTTCGACGAGCTAGAACGACCCGAACATCGTTCCCAGCACGATGACGGCAACCAGCGCCACGATCGGCCCGACGATCCCCGCCATCACGATATCGAAGTAGCTCTTGCCGTGCGTCGAACCGCACACCGCGAGCAGCGTCACCACCGCTCCATTGTGCGGCAGGCTGTCCAGCGTGCCCGCGCCGATCACCGCCACGCGATGCATCAGCGCCGGGTCGATGCCAAGCTCGGCTGCGAGCTGCACGTAGGTGCCGCCGAGCGCCTCCAGGGCAATGGTGAGACCGCCCGACGCCGAGCCGGTGAGTGCCGCAAGGACGTTGGTCGATACCGCGAGCGAGACGAGCGGCCCGCCCTCGATCGACAGCACCCAGTCGCGCACCAGCGCGAAGGCGGGCAATGCCGCGACCACGGCACCAAAGCCCACCAGGCTCGCAACGCTGACCGCCGGCAGCACCGACGCGTTCACGCCGGCATCCATGCTCTCGCGCAGTTTCGGCAGCCGGCCGCGGTTGAGCGCGATCAACACCGCGATCGCCACCGCGAGCGCCACGATCACCGACCACACGCCGCCGACCGCGGCAAGACTCGTCGAGCCAAAGCGGTCTTCCGCGAGAAAGCCGAGATCCAGGCGCGGCAGCACCACCATGCTCATCAACAGGTTCACGGCCACCACCACGACCAGCGGCAGCGCCGCCACGCCGATCGGCGGCAGCTCGTCGCTGCGGTTGCCGTGGTGGATTTCCGCCGGATCGAACTCCCGCGCGACGGTGGCCAGTTCCCGCACCAGGCCATCGGCGGCGGCCGCATCAGGCGCAACCGCCAGCTCGCCGCCGTAGCCGGCCCCGCTGCGCCGCGCGGCTGCCTCGCGCAGCCCGAGCCACCACAGGCCGAAGCCGAGCATGACCGCGGAGGCAACGATGCCGAGGCCCGGCGCGGCGAAAGGCGTCGTGCCGAAGAACGGCATCGGGATCGCGTTCTGGATCGCGGGCGTGCCCGGCAGGGCGGACATGGTGAACGTGGACGTGCCGAGCACGATCGCCGCCGGCATCAGCCGGTGCGGGATGTTGGCCTCGCGGAACAGTGCCTGCGCCATCGGCGCGAGCACGAAGAACGCGACGAACAGGCTGACGCCGCCGTAGGTGACGAGCGCGCCGGCGATCACCACGGCGAGCACCGCGCGGCGCGCGCCGAGCTTCGCGCCGATGAACCGCGCGATCGACTGCACGGAACCGCTGTCGTCCATGAGCTTTCCGAACAGGGCCCCGAGCAGGAAGATCGGGAAGAAGCTGGCGAGAAACCCTGCGCCGCTGCCCATGAACGTCTGGGTCCAGTGCGCGAGCAGCGGCTCGCCTGCGGTCAGCGCGGCAACGAGCGCCGCACCGGGCGCGAGCAGCAGAATGCTCCAGCCGCGATAGGCGAAACCGATGAGCAGCGCGAGCGCGGCCAGGATGCCGAGGAGACCCATGATCAGGTTCCCTCCAGCAGTTCGTCGATGTCGAAGGTCGAGCGCACTCCCAGGTCGCCGCCGTGCGCGGCGATGAAGGCCTCGGCGCTGCGCCGGCCCTCGTCGCGGAGCATGCAGAGAAAGGCCCATTCGGCGTTCATCTTCGAAGAGACGCCCAGTTCGACCATGATGTCGCTGGTGATCCGATGGATGCGCATGCGCGCCCACAGCGCGCCTTTCGCGTGCCCCGGATCAGCCGCCTTGCGCAGCAGCGCCATCATGCGCAGTTCCTTGAGCAGCGGCGAGTTGAAGGAAATCTCGTTCAGGCGGTTCAGTATGTCGCGCGCCGTGCGCGGCGTGCCGGGACGCTCCACCGGGTTGATCTGCACGAGGATGGTGTCGCTGGCGGTGCACTCGCGCACCAGTGGCGTAATCGTCGGGTTGCCGGAGTACCCGCCGTCCCAGTACGGGTCGCCGTCGATCTCCACCGCCTGGAACAGCGTGGGCAGGCAGCCCGATGCGAGCAGCGCCTCGGGCGTCAGCTCTGCGTTGCGAAACAGCCGGGCCCGACCGGTACGCACGTTGGTCGCGGTCACGAAGACCTTGATCGGCGAGGAGCGCAGACGCTCGAAGTCGATGCTCTGCGCCAGGATGTCACGCAACGGATTCTGCGCGAACATGCCGAGGTCGTAGGGCGAGAAGATGCGCGAAGCGAGGTCCATCGCGACGTACATCGGCGAGTTGTCGAGCGTCCACTCCCCGAGCAGGATGTCGAGCGGACCACGGCGCAGCGGGCTGAGCAGCGCCGCATCGGATACCCGGTGCCAGAACGCTGCCAGCGCCTCGCGTGCGCCCTCCGCCCCGCCGGCGGCGTAGCCGTCGGCGAGCACTGCCGCGTTCATCGCCCCGGCCGAAGTACCCGAAATCCCCTCGATCCGCATGCGCGGCTCCTCGAGGGCACGATCGAGCACACCCCAGGTGAACGCGCCGTGCGCGCCACCGCCCTGCAGGCCGAAATCGACCAGTACGGGCGCGTCGCGCCGCTCATCGGCGCGGCCGCGCCGGGTGTCGGAAGCAGTCATAGGAACTCGCGGTTAAGTGAAGGAAGGCAGGATGGAAGTGCGGTGAAACCCGCGGCTGGCCGGGACGCAGCGCCGCCAGCGCGGCCGCGGGCGGCGCGACTGTAGCACCACTGGCTTTGCGCGGTCCATGCCCGGACCTCGCCATCGATGCGCAGCGAACCGACCTCGCGCGGCCCGAATCGCGTCGTACGCGGGCAACTGGTTATACTCACCGCGACCGGGGCCCGGCTGCTTCCCTCGGCCGGGAACCCCACTCCACGACACCCGATCCGGTTGCCGACGCACCCGAGGAGTCCATCGCGATGACCATCGCCCGCCCTGCCTGCCGCGCCACCGTTGCCCTCGCCTCGCTGCTGCTGATGACTGCGGTCCGGGCCCAGACGGATGTCGTCTCGGGCGCCAGCCCCGCCGCCCCGGTCGCCGACCGCAGCAAGGAGCTGCCGGTACACCTGATTCCGAACATTCCTCCGGCCGCAGAGGCCTACTACGCGCCGGACGGCCAGCACCTGATCGCGCAGGTGCGCGACCCGGACGCCCAGCAATCGGGCGACAAGCGCATCGGCAGCGCCCTGACCTACATCTTCACCGAGGACGGCAAGACCCTGCGGCGGATCAACGACCGCGGCCAGGACGCCTGCTCCTTCTTCTTCCCGGACCAGAAGCGCGTCATCTGGACCTCGACGCGGGACAACATGGACATGCCGCTCGGCGACTGGTCCGACCCCGCGAACTACCCGCAGGGCGCCGAGCTCTACACCTCCGACCTCTACGGCAGGAACGTCAAGCGGCTCACGAACAACCAGTGGTACGACGCCGAGGTCACGGTGTCGCCGAACGGCGAATGGATCGTGTGGACGCGGCAGATCGACGGCAAGACGAACCTGTGGCGCATGCGCGCGGACGGCAGCGACGAGCAGCAGATCACCTTCGCCGATGACTGGCAGCCCGGCGCACCATTCTTCCTGCCTGACAACGAGACCATCATCTTCCAGGCCTGGCGCGAGAGCGAGTACGGCAAGATCACACCGACGCCGATGACAGTGTTCACGATCAAGGCCGATGGCAGCGGCCTGACCCAGCGCACCTTCGATCGCGACATGTACTGGGGGCCCGGGCCGGCCGCCGACGGGCGTCATTACCTCTTCACGCGCATCATCGACGGCAACAACTTCGAGCTGTTTCTCGGTGACCTGGCGGGCGGCGAGCCCCTGCGGCTCACCTACAACCCCGGATTCGACGGCATGAAGTCGTTTTCGAAGGACAGCAGCAAGATGGTGTTCGTCCGGACCGCGGGCGACAACCCGGCCCTGTATTCCCACGTCATGGACCTGTCGTCGCTGAAGCTCGGCGCAGAGAACTACAAGGGCATCCCCGTGACGCCGGTACCCCCCAATGCGGTGCTGGTGACCGACTTCGCAAAAACCCAACCAGGAGCAGAACGGTGAAAGGCTTCAAATCCAATATAGAGAACGACACGATCGAGAACGACAATTTCCGCAAGGTGCTCTATACCGGAAAACATCTGCAGCTCGTGCTGATGAGCCTGAAGCCGAAGGAAGAGATCGGCCTGGAAACGCATCACGAGAACGACCAGTTCTTCAGGTTCGATGCCGGCAACGGGCGGGTCGAAATCGACGGCAACAGGTACAACGTGAGCGACGGCGACGTCGTGGTGGTGCCGGCCGGCGCAAAACACAACGTGATCAACACCTCGGCAACCGAAGACCTGAAGCTGTACACGATCTATACCCCGCCGCACCACAAGGATCAGATCGTCAGAAAGACGAAAGAAGAAGCGGAAGCCAACGACGAAGAATTCGACGGAAAAACGTCCGAGTAAACGCTGCCGGAGCAGTCGACCACCTGATTTCCGCCGAGGATCAGGAGTACGCCGGCCTCAGGGTGCTGAGTGTCAGTCGGTTCCTGCCACTGGCCGGGCGGCACCCTATGCGAAGGACGAACGCTGAGCCCAGGCAGGGGTCGAGTGTGGCACCCGCGTGGCATAATCCGCGGCAAGGCGTATCTGCCCGGACAACGCGACAGACCACAACAGGAGGTCCCTCATGCGCGCGCTTCGTCTGTTCGTCCTCATCCTGGCCATGTCGATGACCACGGCCGCGTTGGCCGAGACCTTCGATGGCTCCGTACCCCTGGAGTGCACGGCGACGGGCGGTCACGACTGCCTCCCCGGGAAAGAGCAGTGCGATCGACTCAAGCCCGAAGGCGACCAGAAGCCCGTGCTCGGCATCGACGTCGCCAACAAGACCATCCGCTCGCCCTACCGGACCGCGTTGCTCCCGATCCAGCACACGACGACCAACCGCGAGTCGCTCGTGCTCCAGGGCACCGACCTGCAATTCGCCTGGAGCGCGCTCATCAACCAGACCACCGGGGCCATGACGATCGCCATCGGTGACCGCAAGGGCGCCTATGTCGTGTTCGCACAGTGCCGGGCCGCACCGGCAACCGACGCCGGGCCGGGCGCGGGCAAACCGCCCGGTGCAACCCGGTGACGGCCGAGGTCGCCGGTTTCGACGCGGGAATCGTGACACTGCGCGTGAGTGGCAGACTGACGCAGGCCGAATTGCGGCTGGCGCAGCAGCAGACCGTCAGCGCGGTCGGCCCACGCGGCCGATTCAATATCCTGGTGCTCGCGGAGCACTTCAACGGCTGGGAAGAGGGCGGCCAGTGGGAGGACTTCTCCTTCCAGGAGACCCACGACGCGCGCATCGGCCGCATGGCGATCGTCGCCGAGGAGCGCTGGCGCGATCTCGCCTTGCTGTTCACCTCGAGTGGCCTGCGCCCGTTTCCGATCGAGTTCTTCCCGGCTGCGTCACTCGGCGCAGCCCGCGCGTGGCTGGCGGCGGGTCAATAAACGTTACGCACCCCGCCCGGCGGCCCCGTACGGGCATAGAATGGCACCGGCCTGCGAGACAGCCGGAGCGCCCGTGCCGACATTGGATGAACACCGCGGCCGCGAACTGTTCCGCCCGTTCTTCTGGGTGGACGGGGAATTCCGCGTCCGCGACTGGCCCGAAGCCACCGAGCGCGCGCTCGGCGTGCCCTCCCGGCAGGCGCTCGGGCGGTTCTGCTGGGAGATCCTCGCCGGCCGGGGTCGTGGGCGGCTGCGGCCGTCCTGTGCACGCTGCCCCGCGGCCAACCCCGCGATGGCAGACGATGCGTCTCCCGGCACCCACCCGAGCCGCAACTGCGCGGTGCTGCCGATCACCGGCCCGGCGCGCGGCGCGCTGGTGTGGTTCCCACTCTCTTATATAACGGCGGGCGGCTTTGGCAGCGCGCGCCTGGAGGGGCTGGTGATTCGCGGCGCGCTCGCGGAGCGGCTCGGCTCGGTCGAAAGCGCACTCGAAGGGCTGCGGCGCATCTGTGCCGCGGACGACTGCGAATTGTTCCTGCTCGACTCCTTCGGCAAGGAGGTATTCCTGGTCGATTGCGAGGGGCGCGACCGTGACGCCTTCCTCGAACGCACGCACATGCCGCTCGGCACCGGCTACCCCGGCACCGTGACGCTCCTGCAGAAACCGCTGTACACCAACCGCGTCCAGAAGGATCGGGTGTTCGTGCGCGGCGCGATCAAGCAGCGCGGCATCCGCTCATTCATCGGCATGCCGCTGATGGATGGCGGCCGACCGCTCGGCTATATCGGTGTCGGCTGGCGCGACGGCTCAGTGCCGATCCAGTGGGGCCTGCGGGTGCTCGAGGAGGTCCGGCCCATCATTCCGCTCGCGGTGCCGCGCCGTTTCCTGCCGGTGCGCAGCGCCGACATCCCCTCGGCGCAACTCGCGATCCGCTGCTTCGGCGCCTTCGAGGTCTTCCATGAGGGTCGGCGGCTGCCGCCTGCGGCGTTTCCGCGGCGCAAGGCGCTGCAACTGCTCAAGCAACTCGTGCTCCGGCGCGGCCTGCCGTTGCACCGCGACCGGCTGGTGGAACTGCTCTGGCCCGACGCCCCGCCGGACGCCGGCGCCAACCGCCTGCACGGCGTGGTCAACGCCCTGCGCTCTACGCTCGAATCGACCCGCGGACCACGCTGCTCCGGCTACGTCATCTGCCGCGACGATCACTACTTCCTCAACGTCGACGCCCCGCAGTCGGTGGACTTGTTCGACTTCCTCGACTTCGTCGCCGGCGCGCGTACCGCGCAGCGCGAAGGCGCCACGGAGCGCGCGCTCGGAATGCTCGAGGATGCCGTGCGCCTGTACCGCGGCAACCTGTTTGCCGACGACATCCAGGATGAATCGCTGGAGACGCATCGCGTGCGGCTGCGCCATCTTTACCTCGACGCCGTTCGCGCGCTCGCCGACATCCGCATCCGCTGGGGCCACACCGACGAAGCGATCTGGGCGCTGCGCGCCGCACTCGCCTTCGAGCCGGTGGCGCTCGACCTCTACGAACTGCTGATCGGCGAACTCACGGCGGCCGGTCGCATCACCGAAGCGCGCCAGCAGTACGAACGCTGCTGCGAGGCCTTGCGCCGGCAACTCGACATGGAACCACCGGCGCGGATCCGCGCCCTGGAGAAGCGGTTGCACTGAGGCGACGGCTGTGCGGCGCGGCTGGAATCGCTCCCGCTCAGCAGAACTGCCGCCGGCGCCGTGCCGCCGGAACGAACAGCAGGCTCACCGCCGCCGCAGCGGCCAGCGCGGGGAACACCAGCAGGAGCATGCCCCAATCCATGCGCATGGCACCGGTCACCGGGTCGAAGCTCAGGCACCGCAACGGCGTCTGCTGCGGCAACGGGTAGGTCGGAATGAACGTGCCGCGCAAGGCCGAAACCATCCCCCGCAGCCGCTGGCTGCCGCCGGGACTGACGAGCAGCGCGTCGACGACGCGCCCGCCATCCAGAGCCACCACCAGCGCCGGGTGGTCGTACTGGCGCGTGACAGGGTCGGGCTGGTACCAGAAATCGAGCGCACCGGCGATACGCGCCACCGCATCGCGCTCGGCTATAGCGAAAGACCAGCCCGCAGTCCCGAGCAGCCCCAGTGCCGCCGCCTGCGCGCGCACATCGGCGACGGTATCGGCGTCGTCGAAACTGAGTGCGAGCACCCGGTAGTCGGTGCCGAGGCCACCCACCCCGCGGGCGCTCTCGCGCACCCACTCGAGCAGTGGCACGCACACGCCCGTGCAGCGACGGTAGAAGAACGTCACGAGCAGCGGCTTGCCGGCCGCGAGTTCTGACAGGCGCATTGACCGGCCATCGGCAAGTCGCAGCGCAATATCCGGCACGCTTCGGCCGGACAGGTGGCTCTCGAAACGCGAAACGCCGACGGCCGGCGCTGCCGATGCATGCGCCGCCACGGCAAGCGCCAGCACCGAAGCCGCCAGCAACCGTACCAGCCGGCGCCGCACCTCAGGCCGCCTTGACCGCTCTGTACCAGCGCCGCCCGATCTCCGCGAGATACAGCAGGAAACCGAGCAGGAATATCGCCGCGGAGGCGGCGCCGAGGCGCGCCAGTGTCGAGCCGTAGGCGAGCGTCGCCGGATAGATCGCGAAGCGTCGCGGAATCGACCAGGCGCCGGAGAGATAGAACGCAAGGAAGAAGCCGTAGGCGCCCACGACCAGGACGGTCACGAGCAGGCGCTGCCAGGCGAGCCGCTCGGTCATGGCGGCCGTCTGCTGGCACAGGTGGTAGAAGTAACCGACCACCAGCAATACGAGCCCGCCGAGCATGTACGTGTGGAAGTGCGCCGGCACCCACAGCGTGTTGTGCAGCCGCAGGTTCGCGCTGATCGTCGAGTCGATCACTGCTCCGACACCGCCGATTGCCCAGCCCGCCAGCCCGAGGAACATGAGCATGCTCGTCAGGTTCCAGTGCATGCGGGCGCGGTACACCAGCAGTAACGCGCCGAAGATCGTCACCACCGCGGCCGGAATCGCGCTCGCGTAGGATGCCACCTGCCCCACGTACTGCAGTAGTCCCGGCTGGGCGAAATCCATGTAGAGGTGGTGGAAGTAGGCGACCAGAATGATCACCAGCACCGCGTTCCAGGACACCACCACGACCTTGTTGGTCTTCCACGGACGCCCGGCATACTCCGGCAACACCTCATAGACGAGCGCAACGCCCAGGTACATCGAAAGGTTGACCAGCGTGTGGCCGAAGAAGAACGTCAGGTTCTTCATGAGCAACGCGTCATTCGGCGCTCCGGTGAGGAGTTCCAGGTAGAACAGCGCGAGTGTGATCACGGCCGCAACGAGCGTCGCGACCGAGGCGATGAGGCTGACGGTGCTGATCAGCACGGACGGCGGCAATACCGGCTCGGACCGGCCCGAGAAATAGTGCCAGCCGAGGGCTTCGCCCAGGGTGAATCGCGTGGCGATGGCGCGCAGCAGGTCGAGCGTCCAGACCAGCCAGGTGGCGCCGAGCACGGTGAGCGACACCAGGTACACGACCGTCGACCAGGCCGGCCACTCGCCCTTGAACGGCAGCGGGTAGAGAAAGTACCAGCCCGCCGCGAAGCGCCCGGCCAAGATGCACACCAGCAGCAGGATCACCCCGGCCACGGTACCGATCAGCGCAAGACGGCCGACCGCCGGCGAAGGCGCGACGTACTTCTGCAGCATGTGGGCCACGCAGGCCATGGATGCCACGTACCAGACACCGGCCATCCCCACGCCGTGCAGGGTCATCATGGCGTAGAACCATGGCTCGAGACCCGGGAGACCACCGGACTGCACCGTGCGCATGTAAATACCGAGCACGATCAGGACCGGGAACAGGACGAAAGTAATCGCCATCCAGTACAGCGTCTGCGTGGCAACGGTGCGCATCAGGATTCCTCCAGGCCGGATCAGTTCGCGATGAACGACGACTGCATGTGGTGATGCCCCGCCGCGCAGTACTCCAGGCAGATCACCTGGTATTGCGCCGGCCCGTCGAGCTTCACCAGCAGGCGATTGACATAGCCGGGCATAGCCTGCGTCTGGGCAAGCAACTGCCGCCCCGGGCCGTAGACGCCAAAGCCGTGGTTCACGTCGAGGCTGGTGACGCGGAACTCGACCAGCGTGCCGGCCGGCACCTCCAGGCGCTGGATCTTCGGCACGCTGCCGAGGTCGGCGATGCTCAGGATCGGTTCGTCGGAGAACACGAAATCGAACTGCCGGGCCGCCACGTAGACGACGCGGTCGCCACGCGTCCCGACACCGGCGTACGGAGTCCGCGGCAGTGTCGCCACCAGCAGCGCCACCAGCACCACCGCGGCGATCACGAAGAACAGCCTGCGCAGGCCGTAGGCGCGGTGCACGTCGACCGTGGCCGGCGCGCGTGTACTGAGCGCCACCCCGGCGAAGACCACCGCGATGAGGACGGTCAGCGCCAGAAAGGCCGCAAGAATCGTCGACTGCGGCGCCACGAGTGCCGGCCGCGACAGGTCGAGGGGTGCGGCGGGCGCGGTGGCTGCCGGCTCCACCACGACACTGGCGATATACGCCAGCAGGGCGCGGGCCTCGCCCTCGGCGAGCCCCAGGTTGGGCATGATGATGCGGTTGTAGCGCTCGACCAGCTGCGTCGCGACCGGGTCGCCCGCTGCGATCATCTTGTCGGGCGCCATGACGAAACGCAGCAGCCATTCTTCGCTGCGCCGTTGCGTCACGCCGTGCAGATCCGGCCCGACGCGGTCCCCGCCGCCGATGGTGTGGCAGGCGGCGCACTTCTGCTCGAAAGCGGCATGACCGTCGCTCAGCGTATCGGCCTGTGCCACTCCCGCCAGCGCGAAGCTGGCCAGCAGCGCGGCCAGCGGCATGTTGTGCATCGACAGGCTCCAGCGGAAAAGGAATGCCGCCCTGTGTACGGTCTCGGTCTTACACGGCACTTACAAATGGTTCGTCGCTGATCTGCTGGAATGCCGTGAATCGTCGGTGGACGATGCGCTGGCCGCGCCCCCGGCGCCTGCCGCTGCGGCGACTCGTGCTTCGGCCACTGTCCTGACCGGGCGATGGCAACGCAGGTGGAACCCGACCACCGGCCGCTCAACCGGCTTGCCTGCACGGGTCGCCGTCCACGGAGCCCGCCGGGCCGGTAGACTGGCGCCCGCCATGCCCTGGATCGCCGGCTATGTCCTGATCGTGCTGCTGCCGCTCGCGGTTGCTTTTTTTGCGGACCCGTTTCCCGCCCCACGGCCGCTCCCCATCGAGGCGAGCGTGGCGCTCGGCCTGATCGCCACCGTGCTCGGGCTCATCCAGTTCGCGCTGGTCTCGCGCCTGCGCCCTGGCCGCAGCGTCCTGCCCACCGATACGTTGATGCAGTTCCACCGGCAGATGGGCATCACCGCACTCGCCCTTGCCACCGCACATCCCCTCCTGTTCACGGGATACGGCATGCCGGCTTCGGCCTGGAGTCCGTTCGCCGGCAGCGCCCTCACCCGCAGCGGCGCCATTGCCCTGTGGGCACTCGCCCTCATTGTCCTCAGTTCGGTGGGGCGAAGGCGCCTGCGCCTGCGCTACGAGACCTGGCAGGCGGTGCATCTGGGAGCGGCGCTGGTGATCGTCGGCGGCTCATTCGCGCATGCGCAACTGGCCGGCGGGTACGCCGCGACGCCGCCGCTGCGCCTGCTCCTCCTCGCCGGCCTTGCGCTCTTCGTGGTACTGGCGCTGCGCTACCGCCTCGTCCGCCCGTTACAGATGTACCGCCGCCCCTGGGAAGTCGTTGCGAACGACGAGGCGGGCGGCGGCACACGGCTGCTGCGGGTTCGCCCGGTCGGCCATGCGGGCCTGACGTTTCTCCCGGGCCAGTTTGCCTGGCTCATCACCGGACGCTCGCCCCTGTGGTCGCAGCAGCACCCGGTGTCGATCGCCTGCTCAGCGGCGCCGCAACCCGCAGGGGCGCTGGAGTTCGCCGTCAAGGCGCTCGGTGACTGGTCTGGTGACACGGTCCCGGGACTCGCACCCGGCCACCGCCTCTGGATCGACGGCCCATTCGGCGCTTTTACCCTGCAGGACGAGACCGACACCGCTCCGACTCTCGTCCTCATCGCTGGCGGCATCGGTATCGCGCCGATGCGTTCGCTGCTCCTGACCCTGGCTGACCGGGGCGACCGGCGCCCCGTACACCTTATATATGCGGCACGCGACCCCGGCCGGGTCATTTGCGGTGCGGACCTCGATGCCCTGCGCGCCCGGCTCGACCTGAGGCTGGTATTCGTGTTCGAGCATCCGGCGGGCGACTGGCCGGGCGAGCGCGGCCGCATCGACGAACGGATACTGCGCCGGCACCTGCCCGGCGGGTTCCAGCGATATCGCTACTTCGTGTGCGGCCCGCCGGCGATGATCGAAGCCATGGAAAAAACCCTGCTCGACATGGGCGTCCCGTCGGCCTCGATCAATACCGAGCGCTTCGATCTGGTGTGAGGGGCAACGGCGAGGCACCCTATGCGGCACGTGACGGTGACACGGATGGCCTGGTTGCTCGGCACGGTGTTCGTCGCCGCGGCTCTGCTGTTCGGCTGGGCGGTCGGCCTGCAGTGATCGACAGGTGAATGGTGCCGGGTCAGGTGCTACGCACAATCCGAGATCGCTCGCTATGGCAGCGGAGCCAGATCGCCATGCGGCGCTGCGGCCCGCTCGCGGTGGTTGCGTTGCTCGCGGCCTGCTCCACCCTGACCTACCCTCCGGGGACGGGCAGGAACGAGGCGCGACTGGACGTGCCGGCCGGCGTGTTCGTCAGCGAGGACGGCACGCAACTGCCCTTGCGGTTCTTCCCGGCCACCGGTGCCGACGTACGCGCCGTCGTCCTCGCACTGCACGGTTTCAACGACTACAGCGGGACATTCGCACGCGCGGGTGCCTATTTCGCTGCCCGGGGCGTTGCCGTCTACGCCTACGACCAGCGCGGCTTCGGCGCCGGCGCGTGGCCGGGCGTGTGGCCTGGCGCGAGCATGCTGGCTGCCGACGCCAGTGCCGCAACACGCCTGCTTCGCCAGCGCTATCCCGGCACGCCTGTGTATGTCCTCGGCGCGTCGATGGGTGGGGCCATAGCGCTGGTTGCGGCAGCCGGGCACCAACTCGACGCCGACGGGTTGATCCTGATCGCGCCCGCGGTGTGGGGCCGCAGCACGCAACCCTGGTACCAGCGGCTGGCACTGTCGGTCGCATCGGGCCTTTGGCCCGGCGGCAAGATCCCGGCGCAGGCTCTGGGCCGGCAGGTGACGGACAACCCCGATGCCTTGCAGGCGCTCGAGTCCGATCCGCTCGTCATCAAGAAGGTGCGTTTCGACACGCTCGCGGGCCTGGTCGATCTGATGGATCAGGCGCTGGCGACGGCACCCTCGATCGAAATGCCGGTGCTCGTTCTTTACGGGGACCACGACCGGATCATTCCGCGCGAGCCGGTGGAGCTGTTCTGGCAGCGGCTGCCGCACACCGACATGCAGCAACGCCACGACTATCCGGAAGGCTGGCACCTGCTGCTGCGTGACCTGCAGGCCGAGCAGGTCTACGCGGACATCCTGGAGTGGCTGCCCCGGTAAGGCGCCACGTCTTGCGGCTATTCCCCTACGGCGACACCGGCTTAAGTACCGCCTGTTCTATGGCATGCCGAGCCGGCGGCTGGTCGGTTACGACAATGAAGCCGGCAAGGGCGATCACCGCCATGTCGGCGATGTGGAGACGGCATACCGATTCACGACACCGGAGCAACTGGTGGCGGATTTCCTGGCCGATGTGCGCCGGGCGCGAGGTAAACGACGATGAGTGCAAGAAAGAAAGTCAAGGTTCATGTCGGCACGATCGATGACATGGGGCGGCGCTTTGTCAGCGCCTGGCACCGGGCCGAGAGCGGGGAGCGTGTCCGGGAGACCCACCTGACATTTCCCGATCTGCCGGCGCTGCTCAATGCACTGACCCCGAAACGGCTGGAACTGCTGCGCGCCCCTTACGATTCGATCGCCGCCGAAATGCGCTTGTAGCCGTCCAGCGTTTCGCCGCCGGCGCATGCGACCGCCCAGCGCCTTCCGAATCGCTTTGCCCCGGCGGCGCTTGGACGCTCGGTACCGTTCCAAAACTCCCGCTGAGATCTACGCCGCCACGCGCTCGTAATAGTTCAGCGATGGAACGCACAAATTATTCGCCTACGGCGACGCCAAGCTCGGCGGGAATCCACTCGCCGTCGCGCGCCTCGACGTCCTTGCGCGGCCCGGTGCGGACGCGCTCCGGGGCAACGCGACCTTCCGCCGTAAGTTCGGCAGCAATCGCCGCGGCCCGGTCCGTGCCGAGGGTCGCCAGATCAGCGTCGCTCACGACCTGCGCCGCGGCGATACGCCCACGCAGCTCGTCCAGATACGCGAGTTCGTCGAGGCGCGGCTTTCCGGCGGGATCGTCCGGCGGCGGCACGACAAAGCGCGTCTCGATCCCGCCGAGCGGCTCCGCCGGAAAGCTCTCGACAAATAGCGTTTCCACCACCGCACGCGTGCGCTTCTCGAGGCCGCGGCCGGTCGCCGGTTTCCCGGCGGAGGCAATCCCCGCTTCCACCGCGGCCACCATCTTCGCCGTCTGCAACGCGGCGGCATCCGCCTTCGGGTCGGCGACTGCGGGAATCTCGATGCCGAGTTCGGGCCGCCTGCCGAGCGCTTCGGCAACGTGCACGAGTTTCTCGCGCTCCGGTGGCAGCAGGTCAGACCGCCCCGGCGAAAACTCGATGCGACCGAGCTCGTCGGATTCGTCACCGATGAGGCCACCGAGGAGCCGGAACGGCGAGGTGACGAGCTTCGTGACCAGGTTGACGAATGCCTTCCACAGCACCGATCCCACACCGAACTCGGGATCGTCCAGGCTGCCGCTGACCGGCATGTCGATGTCGATGCGGCCGTTGGCGTCCTTCAACAGCGCCACCGCGAGGCCGAGGGGCAGATCCGCGGCATCGGGACTCGGCACCTTCTCGCCAAGTTCCAGCTCGTCGATGACGATGCGGTTGGAGCCGACCATGTGCCGGTCCTTGAGCTGGTAACGCAGGTCGAGGTTGATCTTGCCGCGTGCGATCCGCCGCCCGGCAAATTTCACCGTGTACGGCGAGAGGGCCGGCATCTCGATGTTGCGGAAGAGCACGGTGACGTCGGCCCGCTCCGTCGGCGCGTTCACCCGCACCTGGCCGTTGACCCGCGCCAGACCGAACTCGTCCACCCGGCCCTCCAGGCCGATGCGCGAGGGGGCCGTGCTGCGCGTGTCGATGGTGGTGAATTCGCCCTGCAGGTCGAGGATGCGCGCTGCGAACGGCAGCGGCAGGCTGAGATCCGCGAAGTCCACGTCGCCGCCGCTCACGAGCACCTTGTCGATCCGCACCTCGAACGGCGCCGTCGCCGGTTCCGGCGGCGTCGCGGCCGGCCCCTCGATCAGCAGCGCACCGAAATTGGTCTCCTGGTTCCGGTCGATGAATACCCGCGCGAAGGGCTTCACCAGCCGAACGCGCACGATGCGGGCGCGGTTCGCGTCCAGCCGGAACTGCAGGTCGTCGAGCCCGAGCTCCTGCCAGGCCAGGAGCTTTTCGTTCTTGACCCGATCCTCGAGCTCGAGACCGGTGATGCGCAGGTCGCCGTCGAAGGCGAGCGTCTCCTTCGCATCAGAACTCAGGCGGCCATCGAGCGCCAGCGCGCCATCGCGGATGCCGATGCGTGCGAGTTCATCGAACCAGGGCTGGAACTGAGCAAGCTTCACGCCCTCGACGCCGAAGTCGGCCTCGACGATCACCTCGGGCAGGGCGACGACACTGCCCTTGGCCGACAGCCGGCCACCGCCACCGAGTTCGACGGCCAGTTCGAGCGGCATGCGTGCTCCAGGCTCGTTGCCGACGTCGCGCAAACGCAGATCGAGATCGGCGACCGAAATCACCGCCGGTGTCGCCGGGGCGAGGTCGGTCAGCTCGGCGGCAAAGTCCTCCAGCGTCACCTCGCCGGCGCGCAGATTCCATGCCGGCGCGTCCGACGGCGCTTTCGTCGCGGGCGGCTGGGCGTCGTCGCCGGCCGCCGGCCGCGGCGCGAGCAGCCCGACGAGGTCGATGGTGCCGTCACGCTCGCGGCGGGCCTTTACGGCCAGGCCCCGGAGGGTCGCCGCTTGCACGCTCGCCTGCAGCGCGGGCCAACGGACCTCCCCCCCGACGATCGAGAACTCCGCGAAGCGCAGAAAGTCAGGTGCCGTTGCCGCGCTGAGCGCCACGTCGGTCACCCGGGCGCCGATCTGGCTCACCGCCACGTCGATGGCGCCGCCCGCCTCGCTCGCCACCGCGAACCGGCCCTCGACCGAGGTTTGTCCGCCGGTGATATCAAACGCGAGTTGTTCCCGTACGTAACGGTGCACGGTGCCGAGGAAAGGTCCGTCCAGACGGAAACTGCCGCCCACCCGGAGCGGTGCCAGCGACAGCTCGCCCTGCACGGCGATCTTCGTGCCCGACTCGAGCGTGATAGCGATGTCGTGCCTGCCGGTGGCATCGGGCAAGGTGCTCAGTTCGTCGAGCGCCACCGCAAACGGACCGACCCGCGTCCGGAACGGCTCCAACGGCCCGCGGTCGGTGACGTCGAGCACACCCTCGCCGATCCGCAGCTCGCGAATGACGACCCGGGGCAACTCGTCTTCCGGCGTGGTCGTCCCGGGCTCAGGATCGGGCGGCAGGAGCTTCAGGAGGTTGACCTCACCCGAACGCTCGTGCACGAGATTGAGGTAGGGCGCGCGGACCCGCAGTTCGCTCAACACCAACGCGCGGCGCACGAGGCTCTCCAGCTCCACGTTGATGAATATTTCGTCGAAGCCGGCGAGGCGGCTGCCGTCGGTTTCCAGCACGTTCAACTGCTCCGCGCGGAGCGTCAGCGCGAACGGGTTGAGCTCCACCCGCCCGATGTTCGCGTCACGGCCGACCGCCTCGCGAACGACACCGGGCAACTCGCGCGCGATGAGCCAGGGCGCGAGCACGAAGCCCGCCAGCGCATAGCCGGCGAGGAGCACGGCCGCGACCATCGGCCAGCGGTAACGTCGCCAGGAACGCGCGCCGTTCGCTGGCCGGGTTTCGTGGTCCGTAGCGGTCACACCCTCATATCCCGCGAACTCCCCATCGCCGCCACCAGCTCAGCGGTTCCCTGCCCCCAGCGAGCATACACTTGCAGCAGGCTGTGCAGCGGTACGTCTATATGGTGCACGCATTCAGGCGGCAGCAGATCCAGGACATTGCCGCTGAGGGTCGTGCACCTGAACTCAGCTGGGGATTTCATGGGGGCATCCTTTCCTGCACCGCGGGGCGTTGGTGCACAGGAGCCCTGGGTCAGCGCTCGGGGAATACCCGCAGCCAGTCGTCCTTCATGCTGACGACGACCCAGCCGCGCTTCGGCGCTTCGTCGAGGCCTCGTGCCAGGCGGCCCACGCTCGATTCCCGATCATAGGCCCACTCGCGGCCAGCGTCGTCATGGTGCACGAGCAGGCCGAGGCGCGCACCCGGCCCTGTCGTCGTCCATTCCAGCATCTCGAAGTCGCCATCCGAGTTACCGAATGCCAATACCGGGCGGCGGCCGATGAACTTGTGGATGCCGACGGGCTTGCCCGCCTTGTCGTCGATGAAGTCGATTTCCGGCAACCGCGTGATGACGGGCTTGCCGCCGCGCTGCTCGTACTTCGTGCGGATGCTGGAACCGACCACCTGCTCGGGCGCAATACCGTAGACCGCCTCCGTCCACGGGCGCATGAATTCGACGCCGCCGCCGGAAACGATGAAGGTCTTGAAACCGCTTGCCCGCAGATACACCAGCAGTTCCAGCATCGGCTGATAGACCATCTCGGTGTAGGGCTGCTTCGTGACGGGATGTCGGGCGGTGGCCAGCCAGTCCCGCACGATCTGCTCGAATTCGGCAGTTGTCATGCCCGCGTGGGTTGCCATGACGATTTCGGCGATCGCGCGCTCACCACCGGCGAGCGCATGCCCGAGGTTGCCCTGGAGCAGGGAGGCAAACGGCTCCGTAGTCCGCCACTCGGGGTGCTGCGGAGCGAGCGCTTTGACACGGTCGATCGCAAAGGCGAGCTGGAAGTACAGTGGCTGCTCCGCCCAGAGCGTGCCGTCGTTGTCGAACACCGCGATGCGCTCGGCGGGCGGCAGATACTGCGGATCGGCAGGCGTTGTGGTTGCCGTCACGAAGCTGACGATCGCCCGCTTGCTCGCCGTATCGTTCCAGGAAGGCAGGGCATCGGCGGCGACGGTGCGGGCCGCAACGAGCAGCGCCGCGAGCAAGAATGACATCGTCTTCATGGAGCGCCTTGTGTCGCCAGACGGCGGTGGTACTTAAAACGGGGTGCCGCCGTCGCCAGCGGCACCCCGAAACGCCGTACGGGTCTAGCCGCCCTCTGCGGACATCTGCCTGACCTGACGCTCCAGCGACTGAAGACTCCAGTCGCCCGGCGTCTGGCTCGGCGGAAAGTCCTTGAGGGTCAGCAGGAACTTGCTGGCCACCATCTGCATCGGGCCGAGTACGTAGGCGCGATCGATCATCCAGTCGTGGTAGGTGTTCGAGTTGTGCTGCGCGCGCTCAAACGGGTCGCGACGCAGGTTGAAGAGCAGCGGCAGGCGCAACTGCACGAACGGTTCGCGCCAGACATCGAGCTGGTGGGCGCGATTCTCGAGATATACCGCCTTCCAGTCACCAACGCGGATGGCCACGACCTCGCCGGCATCGTTCGTGTAGATGAACTCGTTGCGCGGCGAGGTGTCGGTCTTGCCCGACAGGTAGTCGAGCAGGTTGTAGCCGTCAACGTGGTTACGGTAGGAACGGCCGTTGAGCGTAACGCCCTTCAACAGCTGGTCCTTGATGTTGGCGTTGCCGCCGGCTGCAGCGAACGTCGGCAGCCAGTCCTCGTGCGCGACGACCCCGTTCAACATGGTGCCCGGCTGGAAGCGCCCCGGCCAGCGCACGAAGGCGGGCACACGGAAGGCACCTTCCCAGTTGGAATTCTTCTCGCCGCGGAACGGCATGGTGCCGGCATCCGGCCAGGTGTTGTAGTGCGGGCCGTTGTCGGTCGAGTACATCACGATGGTGTTGTCGGCGATGCCAAGTTCATCGACCAGCTTCAACAGCTCGCCGACCATCGCGTCGTGCTCGATCATGCCGTCGGTGTATTCGTCGTTGCCCTTGTGGCGGTGGTCCGCCTTGACGTGCGTGCGGAAATGCATGCGCGTGGCGTTCCACCAGGTGAAGAACGGCTTGCCAGCCTTCACCTGCCGCTGGATGAAGTCTTTGGCGGCCGCGAGCGTTTCCTCGTCGATGGTCTCCATCCGCTTGCGGGTGAGGGGACCGGTGTTCTCGCAGCTCTGGCCGCCCTTGCCGTCGGCCCGGCACTTCAGCACACCGCGCGGACCGAAGACTTCGCGGAAGGTCTTGCCGTTCGCGAGAATCATGTCGCCGGGGTAGTCCTCGTTCTCCGGCTCCTCCTCGGCATTCAGGTGGTACAGGTTGCCGAGGAACTCGTCGAAGCCGTGCATCGTCGGCAGGTGCTCATCGCGATCGCCCTGGTGGTTCTTGCCGAACTGGCCGGTGGCGTAGCCGAGGCTCTTCATGACGGTCGCCATGGTCACGTCTGTCTTCTGCCAGCCTTCCTTCGCGCCGGGCATGCCGACCTTGGTCATGCCGGTGCGTACCGGCACGCTGCCGCTGATGAAGGCAGCGCGTCCGGCCGTGCAGCTCTGCTGCCCGTAGTAGTCGGTAAAGGAAACACCTTCCTTCGCGATGCGGTCGATGTTGGGCGTCTGGTAGCCCATCATTCCGCGACTGTTGTGGCTGATGTTCCAGGTACCGATATCGTCACCCCAGATGACGAGGACGTTGGGCTTCTGCTGGGCGTGAGCCGCGAACGCCGACAGCAGGCCGAACGCACTCAGCACGACCGTCCACACGCGCAGGTGCGCCAGCCAATGAACCATGATGCCCCCCTGGATTTCCGGATCTGTATTGCGGGTGCCAACGTGGCCCCGGTTGACTCGTCGGCGCACGAGTCCCGGTCGAAGGAACCGCCATGCGCCACCCCGATGACAAGAATTTCACAGCGCGATTGATGCGTCTAATGCATTTTTATTATCCAAACGATAATATTTCGTAATGCCACTCGACGCGCGCAATCTGCGCCATGTCGTCACTCTCGCGGCGCACGGCAACTACCGGCGGGCAGCAGCGGCGCTGCATGTGAGTCAACCCGCGCTCTCGCGCAGTGTCGCCTCTCTCGAGACGCTGCTCGGCGTGAAGCTCTTCGATCGCAACCGCCGGGGAGTCGTCCCGACACCGTTCGGACGCCTGCTGGTCGACCGCGGCAGCGCGTTGCTGACCGGTTTCGACGACATCCGGCATGAGATCGGCCTGCTCAACAACCTGGAATCCGGGGAACTCAGCATCGGCGCCGGTCTCTATCCGGCAGAGTTGTCCGTCGGCACCGCCATCGGGCGCCTGTCCGCACGCTATCCCGGACTGCGCATCACGCTCCGGGCCGAGCCCTGGCGGCAGGTCGCCGACGCCGTCAGCCGCGGCGCGCTGGATCTCGCCGTCGTCGAGAGCAGCGCACTGGAGACAGACAAAAACCTGATGCTGGAGCCGTTGCCGCAGCACCAGGGGGCTTTCGTATGCCGGCCGGGCCACCCGCTCCTCGGCATGCCGAATCTGACACTGGACAAAGTGTTCCGCTATCCCTTTGTCGGACCTCGACTGCCGGCGCGCATCGGCATGCCGCTGCACGGCCTTGCGCATGGTTTCCGGCCCGATCCCACCGGGCAGGATCTGATTCCGTCACTGCATGTCGAGTCGAGCGCGTTGGCGAAGAAGGTGGTCATTGCGGGCGACGCAGTCGCCATCCTGCCGCACGCGCTGGTAGTTGCAGAACTGGCTGCTGGGAAACTGGCCGTGCTGCCGTGGCGCCCGGCCTGGTTGCACACCCGCTATGGCTTCGTGTACCGGCGTGACCGGACGCTGTCGCCATCCGCCCGCGCCTTCATCGCCGAGGTCAAGGCCATCGAGGCGACGCTGGAGGATCGTCCAACGCCGGCACGCGCCCGAGACAAGCCCAGACGGCGACCTCGAGCCCCGCAGTGACGGCGCGAGGCCCGGCCCTGCTGATCTGGAACCGACGTTTCTGTCCCCGATGTCCGCGCTTCAGTCGGTCGAAGGCTCGGCCGGCGACGCAAACCACTGCGCTTTCGGCACGACCTTCGGGGTGTCGGGATCGCCCTCGTAGGCCGGCGTCATGATCTGCACGCCATGCTCGTTGAACACGTCGAGAATGTTCTGGTGCAGGACCGAATACGCCGCCATCAACCCGTCCGCCTCGGCCTTGTGCACGCCGAGCTGGTAGGTCACCGCGAAGTCGCCGAGTTTTCTCTGCCAGACGAACGGCGCCGGATCGGCGAGCAGCCCCGGGGTACGCCGCGCTGCTTCCAGCAACATGGCGTGCACCTGGCGCCACGGCACCTCGTAGCCGATTCCCACTTCGGTCTGCAGAACCAGCCCCCGCTCGCGCGAGAGCACGCTGTAGTTCTTGATGCTCGAATTCATCACGGTGGAATTCGGGATCGTGATCTCCTCGTTGCGGATCGTGCGCACCCGCGTCGTGAGCAGGCGCACCTGCGTCACCTTGCCGAGCACGTCGCCGACCTCGATGAGGTCTCCCACCCGGAACACCCGGCCGAATGTCGCCAGGTAACCGGCGATCAGATTCGCGACCGATGACGAAGCGCCGAGCGAGATCAGCAGGCCGGCGAACACGGACAGGCCTTTCAGCGCTTCCGAACCGGACCCCGGGAGGTAGGGATAGGCCATCACCAATGCCACGCCGAGCACCAGCGCCCGCACGATCTTGTAGGTTGGCAGCGCCCACTCGCGCTCGAAATGCAGCAGTCGGGCGCGGCCGCTCTCGACGGCGTCGAAATACAACCGCACCATGCGCAGGCCGAACCGGGTGACGAACGCCAGCACGAGCAGGAACAGGAAGCTTGGCAGATAGTTGGCAATGCCGAGCACGATGGTCGCCAGCGGATCGAATAGGAGCCGGGCAATGTTTTCGCCCATCCAGCGGGTCCAGGGAAACTGGCCGAGGACCAGGTTCGACCACACCATGCCGGCGGCGATGAAGGCCACGAACCGCGCGGTACGCACTGCGCCCTGCAGTGTCCGCATCATCGGCCCGACGCGCATCACGTCACCGAGCTTGTGGGACAGTGACTCGATACGTGCCTGGTACCTTCGCTCCAGGAGCGCATCCAGCCGGCGAAACAGCCATGCAAGCAGCAGCAGCACAGCAGCAGCGACCGCGGTCGCGAGAACGCTGATACCGGCGCTCTTCAGCAGGCGCTCCGGCGTACGCTCCGCGCGGTAACTCGCGATCGCCTCGGTGATCTGCCGGAGGTGAAATTCGGCGAGCTCCGGCGGCGTCGCCGACTCGAGCTGGGCGTCGAGCTCCGTGACGTACATGAGAACCCGGTCGCCCGCCCGCAGCCCCTGGCCGAGCCGTTCCGGCACTACCGCCAGTGACTCTAGGGTGACCGAGGAGTCGGCGGCAGCATCCCGGATACGCTCGCCGATCGATTCGGCCCGTTCGGCGGCCGGTCGCGACGAGGTGCCGCGGACAGTGAACAGCGTGTGGCCGTCCAGCCGCACCGGCGCCGTTTCGATTTCGACAGCCGCCGGGACCTCAGCCTCCTGCGCAAAGGCCGCGGGCACCATGCACCCGAGGATCAGCACCGAAGCGCAAAACCGTCGCAGCAGCGTCACGGCAACGACCTCGGCAGCTCACCCGGTGTTCGGGAGACACCCGCCTGGCGGCACTTCACCGAACGCAGCGCCACGGCCGTTTGCCATGCCGGACTCAAGGTGATTCCTTGCCATGAATTGCGTCGAGCTGCGTGCGCAGCGCGCTCGCCCAGCGCCGCAGGATGCGATCGGCCTCCTGCTTGTTGGTGACGCTGTTCGACCACTGGATCCGGCCCATTCCACGACTGGTCTCGCGATCGATCACGCGCGCGAGGATCTGGCTCGTCACCGAATCGTAGATCTCCAGGTACAGGGTCATCGCACCGGCCGACTCGGCCAGCGTATAGCCACGACCGGCGGACTGGATGTCCGGCGCGGTGACGTCCAGGTCCATGATCGCCGGGCGCAGCACCAGCACGTCTTCGGCACCGGTGGTCACGATTTCATAGCCGCCCTTGGTCTGCAGCTCGTCCGTGAATACCTTGAGGAATTCCGCCGACAGGTCGGCCTTGATCCGCTCCATGTCTTGCGGGCGCACGGCTTTGCCACTCGATGCCTGGTCACGCTCCCAGTCTTTGCGGAAGGCCACGGCAGGGGTCAGGATGGCGAAGCGCCGGTAGCGGCTGAAGTCCACGCCGGGCCGTACGTAAACGACCTGCGCGACCTTGCCCGGCCGGAGCACCAGCCCGTCGTGGGTTGTAGTCGGCAAGGCCACTTCGTCAGCAGCCACGGCCGCCGCAATGACGAGGAACGGCAGAAACAGCGCATGGCGGATACGCATTGTCATCTGACTTCTCCTTGAGCCGTACGGTGCGATTCGCGACTGGCGTCGTTCAAGCAGGCCCGGATGTCGATATCCCAACGGTCGCCTGGCAGGTTGATGCAAAACTGCTAGCGGCGGCGGCCACCGCCACGTGACATGCCTCCGCCCCGCGACCGGCTGGGGATCGACGGGCGCGAATATGACCGGGTCGTGCGCGGTTGCGCCGAGGGCATGCGGCTGGATGTGGAAGGCCGTGTTTCGGGGCGCGTGCCCTGCACCGGACGCTCCGCAGGCAGTTGGCCCGGTCGCGCGCCGCCCTCCGGTGGCACCCCGGCAATCGGGTGCTCGGGCCGGGGCCGGTCACCAGGACGCTCGATCGTGTCGGGAGGCACGACCACGTAGTCCGGGTCGTCGTAGTAATAGTAAGGGTAGTTGTACCAGGGATTGCCGTAGTAGAAGGCCGAGTGCGAGCTGACGGAGCCCGACGAGCCGGAGCCACCGTCGGAGGCACAGCCCGTGAAAAGCGCAACGCACGCGATGGCGAGGCCGAGCAACCGACGCACGTTCATGTTCCGCCCTCCTCCGGATCGGGTGCCCACTCGAGCAATCCGACCGGCGCACCGCCGGGGTCCGCGATGACGGCCAGACGCCCCTGCAACAGGTCGCCGCGCGGCGGGACCGGCACACTGCCACCCAGTTGTTCCGCCAGTGCAACTTTCGCGTCCACGTCATCGACGCGAATGAAATACAGCCACCCCGGCTGCAGGCGCGGATTGTCGCCCGGGATCTGCAGCACGCTCGCCCGCGAGTATCCCTGCGCGACCAGCAGGAAGTGCGGAACGGCGAACCGGCCGTCGTCCACCACCACCTCGTAACCGCCCAGACTCTGGAAAAACGCCGTCGCGCGCTCGGCCGCCGGGCTCTGGTACAGGGCCCAGATCCACTCGCCGTAATCCACGAGGAAGTCATCCTGGTCGCCGCTCGAGGACTTGATGACGCCGATCGGCACGCCATCGGGGTCGGCCAGGATCGCGACCTCGCCGCGGTCGGGAAGCTCCCGTCCCTCGACCAGTATCGTGCCGCCGCTTTCCCGCACATGAGCGGAGGCCCGTGCCACATCCGGCACCGACATGAACGCAACCCAGCGGCCAGCCGCCTGTCGCTGTTCCGGGCGGCGCTCAATGATGCCGGCTACGGGGCGCTGACCGGCGTAGGCCAGGGTATATGGACGTGCGCCACCCTGCCCGCCGTCGATCTTGCGGAACGACCAGCCAAACAGGGCGCCATAGAACTTGCGGGCAGCAACGGCATCGGGGGCGACGAGATCCGCCCACACGAATTTGCCCGGCAGATGCTGTGCGGCGGGTGGGTCGTTCAGAGGCGGCAGGACGGCAGGCGTTGCCGCCGTCGCGCTGGCGGCGGCCAGGCAAATAGCCAGGGCCGAAGCCCGCCGGCGCGCCCGGTCGTGCATGGACATGAGCTGAAGATTCATCTCAGTACTTGACCATGTATTTCTTCGCCTCCAGGCAGACGCTGAACGCCTTCCTGAAGTTGTCGAGTTGTGCAGCGCTCACCTGCCGGGCCTGCTGTGCCTCGGCCTCGACCTCTGCCGTGGCGGCCTTGTCCTTCTGCCGGCCGCGCACGTTGCCACCGACCGCGCCGACGCCGGCGCCGATCGCGGCGCCCTTGCCCCACTCATCGTCGGCAATACCGCCGACCAGGGCACCGACCGCCGCGCCACGCAGCAAGCCTTTCCGGGTGCTGCCCTTGCCGGCGTCGCCTGCCTGTGCCTTGGCGGCTTCGGTGTTCTGCGCCTGGCGGGCCGACTGCTTGTCGAGTTCGAACGGGTCGACCCCGGTATTGGTGACTGCCCACTGGTAACAGTCGCCCTCGTCCTTCGCCTGCTGGCTCGCCGACTGGCCGGCGTTCGGAAATACATAGACGTTCATCGTCGCGCCGAGCGACTTCTGGCCGGATGCCGGGGATATGGTGGCCTGGCCGAAGGCCACGCTGCCGGCGGCAACGGCCAGGCCTGCGACAAATAGGCTCCGGATATTCATGGTGGTGACTCCTGACTCAGTTCACTTCGTGGGCGTGCAGGCGGCAAAGACCAGCATCGCGCGGCCGTTGGCCGCCGAGGCAAACGATGCCTGGCCGCTTGCTTCCTGGATCACGAGGCTGAAGGCGCGGCCGCCCTCGTACCCCTGGAGGGTGATTTCGCCGGCGTCACGGCGCACGGTCTGAACCGTGGTCCGGCGATCCTCGCCACTGGCGGCCGTGGTGCGCAGTTCCTTGCCGGCAACGTCCACGACCACGAACTGCGGGATGTTGAGATCGGCGGGCGGCAGCGTCGCACACTCCGCTGTCATCCCGCAGGCGGTTGCCTGCGTCGTGCTGCACAGGAGCCGGTCGGCTCCACTGAGATCATCTGCGGCGGCGGTACCCGCCAGCAATGCGACCAAGAGGCCCGTCATACTGCGCATGATTCATCCCCCTTCATGCTGGTCATGAGCCGAACAGGTTGCGCGGTCCGCCGTCCTGCCCCGCACCATGTAGTCTAATCCTCAACAGCCGGTCCGGTGTAGAGTATCTTGGAGTTCCGGCAGGAATTGCGGCTATGAACACCGGCATGCAGAAGACCTTGACAGGATGTCGTACCGCCACGGCCACACTAGCCGCGTTCGCCGCCTTGCTGCTCGCGGGCTGTACGCGCCCCACGACCGCCGAAAGTCAATGGGCCGAGGGGGTGGCTCACGACCAGTCATTCGGCAAAATTCTGCTCGTCGGCGTCACCCCGAACTACACGACCCGCTGCCGATTCGAGCGCCTGCTGCAGGAATCGCTCGGCCCGGCGACCGTGACGAGTTGTTCGTTCATGGCGTCAAAGGACCCGCTGACCCGCGAGGCCATCGTCGGGATCGTCGCGAAAACCGGCGCCGATGCGGTGCTCGCCACGCGCCTGGTCGATGGCAGCGCCAGGCTGGACGAAGGCGGCTCGGACGAAGCGCGCGGCCGGAATTACTACAAGCCGGTCGGTTACGGCTACGACCCCTACTACGGGCCCTTCGGCGTACCGGTCGTCTACGGGGACTTCGTCGCCGAGCAGCCGAGCCTCACCCTGAAGCGCACCATCGTGATCTCCAGCAACCTCTATGAGGCCAAAGGCGCAACGATCATCTACACACTCGACACGGTCGCGCGCAACATGGAATCGCAGTTCGCCGTTGGGGATGAAGTAACCACGGCGATCGCGAAACAGATGCGCCGCGACGGGCTGATACGCTGACCGGCGCCGACCCGGGCATCGGTGATTCCCGCCCTACGGTCACTGCCACCATCGCTTGATGCACACCTGGTAATTACTGCAGTAAAGCCCCAGAACTCAATACCCGGTCTGGCATGACGAATCTCGCGGCAGTCGAGTGGATTCTGCGCGACGGGCGGCGCGTGACGGTGCGCCCGGTTTGCCCGGAGGACCGCGACGCCCTGCAGGCCGCGATTCGCCGACTTTCGCCGGAGGCGCGTTACGCGCGCTTCATGAGCCCATTGCGCGAGCTCGGGCCGGACCTGCTGCAGCGCGCTGTCAACCCGGACGAGAGCCGTGAGCTGCAACTGGTTGCGCTTGGAGGTGACGGCAGCCGGCCGGCTATCGTCGGGGGCGCACGCTACAGCGCTGCACCGGGCCAGGCGAGCTGCGAATTCGCCATCGCGATACTGGATGACTGGCAGGGCATTGGGCTTGCACGTCGCCTCCTGGATTTGCTGATGGCCACGGCACGCCGGGAGGGGTTTGCCGCGATGGAAGGCTACGTGCTCGCATCCAACGTGCGCATGCTGGCCGTGGCCAGGAAACTCGGATTTCTCCGCGTGCCGGGCAGCGACGATCCAACCGTCCACCGGGTCCGCTGTGAACTGTCGGCTGCGGGACGGGGCTGAACATGACGACCGGGATGCGCAATAGGAGCGGCCTGTCCCTGTCGCTTCAGAGTTCCTTCTCGATCGGCAGCTTCGCAATCAGCCAGGCCGTGAAGCGGCGTCCACGCGAGGTCTCGGGATCCGTCAGGTGCACGACCGGTTGGCCGCTGGCGTCCACAGTCGTCCACACCAGCTCCTCGGAGCGGCCAGTCGAAGTGCCGAGGTGGAGCTGCCAGGCGTTGTCCGGGCTGACGCCGGAGTCCATGAACTCGCGGACACGTTGCGCCAGCTCGGCGCTCTCGATGATGACGCCGATCTCGGTATTGAGCGCCACCGAGCGGGGATTGAGATTGAACGAGCCGATGAAGACCCGATCGCCGTCGAGCACGAATGCCTTGCTGTGCAGGCTCGCCCTGGACGTGGCGGCGAGCGGCGACCAGCCGGCGCGGGGCGCCTCCGCCCCCGGCCTGAATTCGTAGAGTTCCACGCCGCGGCGCAGGAGGTCTTCCCGGTAACGGCTGTAACCGGCATGACCGGGAACGAGGTCGTTGGTCGCCAGCGAGTTGGTGAGGATGCGCACGCGCACTCCACGATCCACGAGGTCGCCGAGCATCGCGACACCCTCTTCCGTGGCGATGAAGTAAGCGACTTCGATCAGCAACTCCTTGTGCAATGCCGCGATCTCGGGCCGCAGCCCTTCGGCAACCGCCTCGCCACCGTGCCCCGCCGTCTTGGCAGGCAGGTCGTAGAGCACAAGGGCACTCCCCCAGGCGAGCGGGCCGAGAGCCGCGCGCAACGCAACCAGCGCCTCGCCGGGGGTTGCCGACAACCGGTAGGGAAAATCCTGCAGGCCCGCCGCCCATGCCGCCAGTTCGGTACGTATGGTCGCCGCCTCCAGGGGCGAGGGCAGTTCGTCGGCGAGCGCCGTGATCGGGAAGGCCCACTCGCTGTTCCAGTACTGATCGAAACTCGCTGACACCTCGGCCACGACGGGCCCGGCAGCCAGCACGTCGATATCGCGGAAATTGACGGCCGGGTTCAAGCCGAAGTAGTCGTCGCCGATGTTGCGGCCGCCGAGGATGGCCAGCGCACCGTCGACGACAAAAGCCTTGTTGTGCATTCGATGGTTGAGCCGGGCGAAGTCGGTGACGATGTTCAGGTTGCGGGCGTCCCGGCGGTCGAAAGGGTTGAACGTGCGGATCTCGACGTTCGGGTGGGCATCGAGCGCAGCAATGCGGAAGTCCTTGCCTTTCGTGTGAATGTCGTCGATGAGGATCCGGACGCGCACGCCCCGCTCGGCCGCCGCAACGAGGGCTGCCGCGAGCAGGCGGCCCGTCGTATCGCCTTCCCAGATGTAGTACTGGACGTCGATGCTGCGCGCCGCGAGCAGGGTCAGGTCACGCCGGACGGTGAAGGCGCTCTGTCCCTCGACGAGCAGGGCGAAACCGGACTGGCCCGGGTGAGCGTGTGAGGCTTCGGCCGCCAGCGCTCCCAGCGGTGCGTCGTCCCCGGCCGGCAGGGCGACCGAAACCGGCCGCTCAACGTCGTCGGGAAGACTCGCGCAGCCCGCGAGGAGCGCAGCGAGAAGGAGCAAGGTGCCGGTACTTCGGTTTCTGACTCTCACCTTCTCCGGCTCGTTGTCACGGCCCGTCCCCAACAGTTTCCGAAACCGAAGTACCGGCACCTGTGGCGAGCCAGCCCTCGTGGTGATCTCGAATCAATGCAATTGCCTCGTCGGCGCTGGTCACGCAGCGCGGGATGTCCAGGTCGGCGGCATTCGCGAGCGGCGGATCTGCCGAAAGCATGGTACTGCGCGCCCACTCGACGAGGCCCGGCCACATTTTCCCGATGAAAATGAACGGGGTCTTCCGGCCGAGGTGCCCGACCTGAAGCAGTTGCCAGACCAGCATCGCCTCGAGCACCGTGCCGATGCCACCGGGCGCGACGATGAAAGCGTCAGAAGCCAGCACGAACTGGTGCAGCCGCGTGAAGAACGTCCGGTGCTCGAACGCCTCGGTGACGAATGCGTTGACCTCCTGCTCGAACGGCAACTCGACCCGGATGCCGACGGATTGGGCATGGCCTGGCGCTGCCGCAGCGCCTTCGTTTGCGGCCTGCATGAGCCCGGGGCCACCACCCGTGACGATGTCGCAACCCATCGCCGCAAGCGCTGCGGCGACGCGCTTCGTCTCTTCGTAGCCGAAGGTGCCGCACTTGATCCGCGCCGAACCGAAGATCGTGACGCGATAGCGCTCCCGCCGTGACGGGCGCAGGCGTGTCAGTTCGTTGACGACGTCCCACAGCCCCAGCACGGAGCTCACCAGGACCTGCCTCACCGCATTCTCGTCGGCGAGGCTGATAACGCCGGATTTCTCCTCGGTGGCCTTGCCGCTGCTCATCGTGGTTCCCCCGCGATCAGACTTCGATGACATCACCCAACCTGGGGCACTGCGCCCTGATGCCGTGCTTCGAGCGGATCAGGTCCGCCAGCGCCTTGCGGGCCTGGTCCTCACCGTGCGTGATGATCAGGCGAGGCTTCGACGGCGCAACCGCGTCGAACCACTCCAGCAGGCCCTTCTGGTCGGCATGGGCGCTGAAGCCCCCCATGGTGTGGATCGAGGCGCGAACTGCAATTTCCTCGCCGAAGATCGCGACCTTGTCGGCACCGTCCACGAGCTTCCTGCCGAGAGTGCCCGGTGACTGAAACCCGACGAACAGCACGGTCGTACCTGGCCGGCTCAGGTTGTGACGAAGATGATGCAGGATGCGCCCGCCATTGCACATACCGGCTCCCGCCATGATCATGCACGGGCCGCCCATGTCGTTCAGCGCCTGCGAGTCCTTCGCCGTCGGGCAGACCCGCACGCTCTGCAGGTTGCGCCTCAGCTCGCCGGACTTGATCATCGCGCGCGACTCCGCATCGAACAGCTCATTGTGCTTGCCGTAAACCTTGGTTGCCTCGATTGCGAGCGGGCTGTCGAGAAATACCGGAAATCTGGGCAACGTCTTGTTGCGAAACGCTGCGGCCAGCAGGTACAGCATCAGCTGTGTACGCCCGACGGCGAACACCGGGACCAGGATCTTCGCCTTGTTCTGGATCGCCTTTGCAACGATCTTTCGCGCCTCGATAGCGGTCTCCCGCAGGGAGCGGTGATTCCGGTCGCCATAGGTCGATTCCATGACGACCGCGTCGGCAGACGCGAACGGTACCGGGTCCTCCAGCAACGGGGCCCCACGAGGCCCGAGATCGCCGGAAAACACCACCACCTTTTTCGTCCCGCCTTCCTGGACCGTGAGCTCCACGCTGGCCGAACCGATCACGTGCCCGGCATCCACGAGGCGAGCCTCGATGCCCGGCGCGATCTTGACCCTCTTGCCGTACTCGACCGCGCGGAGCAGCGGCCGCAGGCGGCGCACGTCCTGCTCCTCGTAGAGCGGCTCCAGCGGGTCGAGCCCCGCTCGCAGCCGCTTGCGGTTCTCGCGCTCCAGCTCCCCCTTCTGCAGGAACAACGCGTCGCGCAGGATCAGCGTGGCTACGTCGAATGTCGCGCGCGTGCCGATAACCGGTCCCTGGTACCCGGCTTTTGTCAGCAGCGGCAACCGGCCGACGTGATCCAGGTGGGCATGGGTCAGCACTACCGCGTCGAGATGGCCGCCCTCGATCTGGCCCTGCAGGCGGTTCTTCGCCCTCTCCTCCTTGCGCCCCTGGAACATACCGCAATCGACGAGCACGTTCGCCTGCTTCGTCTGCACCTGGTAGGCCGAACCCGTGACATCACCCGTAGCGCCGTGAAAATGAATCTTCATTGCTCGCCTCGTTGATCAACCGCTCAGTACGGCCACGTCCACTGAGCGACCTCCTTGCGGTCGGTGCCGTGCTCATGCGCGTAGCTCATGTTGTCGATGATCGCGTTCTTCATTTCTTCCTTCAGGTGCGCCGCCCTGGTGCGCAGCTTCGGCACGCGGTCGATCACGTCGATGACGAGGTGAAAGCGCGAGGTCTCGTTGAGCATGGCCAGCTCCAGCGGCGTGTTGATGTTGCCTTTCTCCTTGTAGCCGCGCACGTGCAAATTGTCGTGCCCCTTGAAGCGGTAGGACAGCTTGTGGATCAGCCAGGGGTAACCATGGAAGTTGAAGATGATCGGCTTGTCCGTGGTGAACAGGCTGTCGAACTCCCGGTCGGTCGACCCGTGCGGATGCTCCGACGCCGGCTGCAGCTTGAAGAGATCGACCACGTTGACGAAACGCAGCCGCAGATCCGGCACCCGCTCGCGGAGAATCGCCGCGGCGGCGAGTGCCTCCATGGTGGCCACGTCGCCACAGGCAGCCAGCACCACGTCCGGCTCCTCGCCGGCATCTGTGCTCGCGCGTGCCCAGATGCCGAGACCCTTGGCGCAGTGGACGATCGCTTCGTCGATGGTGGCGAACTGCAGGTGCTTCTGTTTGTCGGCGACGATGACGTTGATGCAGTCGGTACTGCGCAGGCACTGGTCGGCGACGGCGAGCAGCGTATTGGCGTCGGGCGGCAGGTAGACCCGCGTCACCGACGGCCCCTTGTTGGTCACGAGGTCGATGAAGCCCGGGTCCTGATGGGAGAAGCCGTTGTGGTCCTGGCGCCAGACCGTGGAGGACAACAGGATGTTCTCGGAGGCGACCGAGGCCCGCCATGGCACGTGGTTCTTGCAGATATCGAGCCACTTGGCATGCTGGTTGAACATCGAGTCGATGACGTGGGCGAAGGCCTCGTAGGTGTGGAAGAACCCGTGGCGCCCGGTGAGCAGATACCCCTCGAGCCAGCCGAGCAGGGTGTGCTCGGAGAGCATCTCCATCACGCGCCCGTCGCGGGCGAGCTCGCCACCGTCGGCATCCTCGGGCAGCAGCTCGGCCATCCAGGTCTTCTTGCTCACCTGGTAGATCGCCTGCAGGCGGTTTGACGCGGTTTCGTCCGGACCGAAGACCCGGAAGTTCGTCATGTTGAGCTTCATCGTATCGCGCAGGAACTCACCGAGCGGCTTCGTGTTCTCGTACAGTTCCGTTCCCCGTCTGCCGACCGCCACGGCGTAATCGCGGAAATCGGGCAGTTTCAGCTGCCGGCGCAGCTGGCCGCCGTTCGTGTGCGGGTTGGCGCTCATCCGGCGGTTGCCCTTCGGCGCGAGCGCGCGCAGCTCCGGCACCAGCCGGCCGTCCGCATCGAACAGTTCCTTCGGCTTGTAGCTGCGCAGCCAGCTCTCGAGCAGCTTGAGGTTGGCCGGGTTGTTCTGGACGTCGGAAAACGGCACCTGGTGCGAGCGCCAGGAGCCCTCGACCTTGTGCCCCTTGATCGCCTTCGGTCCGGTCCAGCCTTTCGGCGAGCGCAACACGATCATCGGCCAGCGCGGGCGGAACGTCTTCTTCGACCTGCGCGCCTTCTGCTGGTGGGCGCGGATCTCGCCGACTGCTTTCTCCAGCGTCGCGGCCATCTGCTGGTGCATGGCCGCCGGATCATCGCCCTCGACGAAATAGGGCTTGTAGCCGTAGCCGACGAACAGCGCTTCGAGTTCCTCGTGGCTGATGCGCGCGAGGATCGTCGGGTTGGCGATCTTGTAGCCGTTGAGGTTCAGGATCGGCAGGACGGCACCGTCGTGCACCGGGTTGAGGAACTTGTTCGAGTGCCAGGCGGTGGCGAGCGGGCCGGTCTCCGCCTCGCCATCACCCACGACGCAGGCCACGATGAGGTCTGGATTGTCGAGCGCCATGCCATAGGCGTGCGACAGGCTGTAGCCGAGCTCGCCGCCTTCGTGGATCGACCCCGGGGTCTCGGGGGTAACGTGGCTGCCGATGTGGCCTGGAAAGGAGAACTGCTTGAAGAACTTCTGCATGCCCTCCTCGTCCTCGCTCTTGTCGGGATAGATCTCCGAGTACGTTCCCTCGAGGTAGGCCGGCCCCAGCACGCCTGGCGCGCCGTGGCCCGGGCCGGCAACGAAAATCACGTCGAGATCGTGCCGGACGATCAGGCGGTTGAGGTGCACCCACACGAAGGACAGCGCCGGGCTCGCGCCCCAGTGACCGAGCAGGCGATGCTTGACGTGCTCGACCTTGAGCGGCTCGCGGAGCAATGGATTGTCACGCAGATAGATCATCCCGACGGACAGGTAATTGCAGGCCCGCCACCAGGCGTTGATCAGCTCGAGTTCCTTCTTGTTCAGGGGCTTTTCCATTGCTGTCTCCTGTTGCCGTGCGCAGGCTGACGCGCTCAGGTCCGATGCGCCGAAACCGGACTGACGTTCCAGATGTCCCGGCAGTACTCCCGGATCGAGCGATCCGACGAGAAGCGGCCGGACCGTGCGCTGTTCAGGATCGACATGCGCGTCCAGGATTTCTCGTTCCGCCAGACGCCGCTCACCTGCTCCTGGCAATCGACATACGCGCGGTAGTCGGCCAGCAGCAGGTACTCATCGTGGTTCAGCAGCGAGTCGACGAGCGGCCGGAACAGCTCCCGGTCACCGCCGGAAAAATGCCCACCGGCGATCTGGTCGATGACTTCGCGCAACTCGGCATCCTGTTCGTAGATGGATCGAGGCTCGTACCCGGCCGCACGCGTGTGCATGACCTGCCCGGCAGTCAGCCCGAAGAGGAAGAAATTCTCGGGTCCGACCGCATCACGGATCTCGACATTGGCGCCATCGAGGGTGCCGATCGTCAGCGCGCCGTTCATGGTGAACTTCATGTTGCCGGTGCCGGATGCTTCCTTGCCCGCCGTCGAAATCTGCTCGGACAGGTCCGCTGCCGGGTAGACGTGGTGCCCCATCTTGACGTTGAAATCCGGCAGAAACACCACCCGCAGCGCTTCGGCCACTCCCGGATCCCGGCCGATGGTCTCTGCCACCGAGTTGATCAGCTTGATGATGAGCTTGGCCATGCGGTAGCCGGGTGCCGCCTTGCCGCCAAAGATGATAGTGCGCGCCGCCGGATCGGTAACCGCCCCATTGCGAATCCGGTTGTAGAGGGTCGCCACGTGCAGCACATTCAGATGCTGGCGCTTGTACTCGTGCAACCGCTTGACCTGCACGTCGAACAGGGAGCGCGGATCGACCGTGACGCCCGTGCGCTCACGCAGGATTGTCGCCAGGGCCTGCTTGTTGGCCGCCTTCACGGCACGCCACTCGGCCTGGAACCCCGCATCCCCGGCCAGGGGCTCGATGCGCACCAGCTCATCTTCGAGATCGGCGAGCCACCGGTCGCCGATGCGCTTGGTCACGAGCGCGGTCAGTTTCGGGTTGCTGAGCGCGATCCAGCGTCGCGGCGTGACCCCGTTGGTGACATTGCGGAACTTTCCGGGAGCTACGCGGTAGAAGTCGCTGAGCACCGTATTGCGCAGCAGCTCGCTATGCAGCTCGGCGACGCCGTTGATGGCGTGACTGCCGACCGCAGCGAGGTGAGCCATACGCACATAGCGACTGCCGGCTTCGTCGATCAGCGACAGGCGGCCGAGCAATTGATCGTCGCCCGGACACTGCGATCGCACCTGATCGAGGAAGCGACGGTTGATCTCGAAGATGATCTCGAGGTGGCGCGGCAGCAGGCGGCCGAACAACGGCAGCGACCACTTCTCCAGCGCCTCGGACAACAACGTGTGATTGGTATAACTGCAGGCCGCCTGCGTGATCTTCCAGGCCTCGTCCCAATCCAGCAGGTGCCGATCCACCAGCAGGCGCATCAGCTCGGCGATGGCGAGCGAGGGATGGGTGTCGTTGAGCTGCACCGCCCAGCTACGGTGAAATTCGCCGAGCTTCCCGCCCCGCGCGAGGTGCAGGCGGATCATGTCCTGCAATGAGCAGGAGACGAAGAAGTACTGCTGCTCGAGGCGCAACTGCTTGCCGGCCTCAGGGTCGTCGTTCGGGTACAGGACCTTGGAGATCGTCTCCGATGCGACTTTCTGGTCCACGGCGCGGTAGTAGTCACCGACATTGAAGGCATCGAAATCGAAGGACTCCGTTGCTTCGGCTTTCCACAGACGCAACAGGTTCGTGGTCGCAGAGCGGTAGCCGGGCACGGGTGTGTCATAGGCGATGCCCTTGACGATCTTGTCCGGCAACCACAGCACGCGCGAGTGGCCTGCGCTGTCCTGGCTCACTTCGGTGTGGCCGCCGAACTCGACGTCATAGCTGACATCGCAGTGAACGATCTCCCAGGGATTTCCGAAGCGCAGCCACTTGTCGGTGAGTTCCACCTGCCAACCGTCGCGAATCGCCTGGTCGAAGATGCCGAACTCGTACCGGATGCCGTAGCCGATCGCCGGCACGTCGAGCGTCGCCAGCGAGTCCATGAAGCACGCCGCCAGCCGGCCGAGCCCGCCGTTGCCGAGGCCCGGCTCCTCCTCCTGCTCCAGCAGGTCATCGAGATCCTGACCGACGCCGGCCACCGCGGCCTGCGCGGCATCCCGAATGCCAAGGTTGATCAGGGTATTGCCAAGTTGCGGGCCGATGAGAAATTCCGCCGACAGATAGGCCACGATCTTTGCCGCCGGCCGCTCGCCGGTGATGGCCTGGACCGTGTCGATATAGCGGTCGAGCATGCGGTCGCGCACCGTGTGCGCGAGCGCCATGTACCAGTCGACGCGTGTCGCGTGCTGCGGCAACCGCGCCCGCAGGTAATGCAGGTTATCGATCAACCCCTTGCCGATGGCGGGTGCGCCGAGCCCGGTGCGGGCTGACTCACGCTCCTCGGCTCGCGGTGATGCTGCCCCGTGCGGCTGGTCGGATCGGGCTGTCATGAATCCTCCGCGCGAGTCGAACGTAGTCGTGGACGCTGCAGGGTCATGTTTATATTGCGGCCATATTAGCACCGCAGCTCTCGCGTACGGCAAGGGCCGGGTGTAAAGAAGTCGTCCGTGTACCCGTCGCGAAATCCCGGAGCACTGCGGCCGCCCGAACGCCCTCAGGTTTGACCGGATGCAGGGGCGTCAGGATACTCACACGATGCCATCGGCACGCCGATACGGCATGCTCCCTCGTCACGACAAGGTCCAGTCATGCAGAAGCGCCGCGGCAAGCTGCCCGAGAACACTTACCAGGCCGAATTGCGCAAGCTGCATATCGAACTGGTGAAGCTGCAGGAATGGGTCCGGCACAAGGGCCTGAAGGTCTGCATCGTGTTCGAGGGCCGCGACGGAGCCGGCAAAGGCGGCACCATCAAGGCCATCACGGAACGCACCAGCCCGCGTGTCTTTCGTGTGGTCGCCCTGCCGGCGCCGACCGAGCGCGAGAAAACGCAGATGCATTCCCAGCGCTACCTGCCCCATCTGCCGGCCGCCGGTGAGATCGTGATCTTCGACCGCAGCTGGTACAACCGCGCGGGAGTCGAGCGCGTCATGGGCTTCTGCAGCGAGGAAACGGCCAGGCGATTTCTCAGCCTGGTGCCGCTGTTCGAACAGATGATGGTCGAGTCCGGCATCATCCTGCTCAAGTACTGGCTCGAGGTCAGCCCCGCGGAGCAGACGCGGCGGCTCCAGTCGCGCATCAACGACGGCCGCAAGATCTGGAAAGTCTCGCCGATGGACCTGCAGTCTTACACCCGTTGGGATGAGTACTCCAGGGCACGCGACGAAATGTTCGCCGCAACCGATACGGCGTGGGCGCCGTGGTACGCCGCCTACTCCGACGACAAACGGCGGGTGCGCCTCAATATCATTGCGCACCTGCTGGGCCAGATCCCGTATCGGACACCTCCTCGCAGGCAGGTGCGGCTGCCGCGGCGCGCACGGCAACCCAGGCCCGCACCGCTGCCAAAGTCGGTGCAACGCATTCCCGAAAAGTTCTGAGACTTCGCGAAGATCGCGGCATACGGTCCGTCAGCGAAGCACTCGAGCCAGCCGCTCGAGTCCACCACGTTCATGTCCGGCCTGTGACGCGCTCGACGCGCGTGTCGATTCCCTTGAGAAAGCCACGCATCCTGCGAATCGGGCGGACAGGCACGAGCTCGATGCGGTCATCGGGCACCACCACCTGTACCTTCTGGCCGGGCACGAGCCCGAGGCGCGCGCGGACCGCGCGGGGAATGACCATCTGGAACTTCGGGGAAATGGCACGATCCCCCGTCAGCGCGCCGGCAGGCTGGTGACGAGTTCGGCGATGCCGGTCCAGAGCACCTGGATGCCGATACAGAAGAGCAGGAAGGCGGAGAGCCGCGAGATGATCGTTGTGCCGGTCGTGCCGACGGCGCGCGAGATCCGTCCGGACGACCTGTAGAGCAGGTAGACCACGAGGCAGATCAGGCTCGTCGTCACGAGTGCCTGCACCGCGAAAGCCAGCAGGTTGCGCTCGCCGGAACTGCCAGTGGCCAGCGCAATGGCGACCGAGATCGTGCCGGGCCCCGTGGTGAGAGGCATCGTCAGCGGGTAGAACGCCATGCGCGCGTCGTCCCGCCCGTCCGCCTCCTCGACGACGGCACCACGCTCCTCCGCATCATCATTGGCATTGAGCATCTTCCACGCCGCCAGTGCGATGACAATGCCGCCCGCTACGCGCAGGACGGGGATCGAGATGCCAAAAACACGCAGCACGAATGCCCCGACCAGCATCGACGCATTCAGCAGGAAAAAGCTGTAGGTCGCCACCCGCCGCGCGAGGATGGCGCGTCCGTCCTGCGACATGTGCCGCGTGGCCGCCAGGAAGATGAACGCACCGCCCAGCGGGTTGATGATGGAGAACAGTGCCGGAAAGGCCAGCAGCACGAACGCCGCTACCTCGGTGACGAAACCCTTCACCGCGATTGCACCAGTAGCCCCGGTTCAGGACTGTCTGGCCAGCGGCATCAGCGCTCCATGATCTGCTTCACCTGCTCCTTCTTGATGGAAGCGTCGCGGCCCTCCGAGTCTTCGTACGTGTACATGCCGGTCTCCTCGTTGAGCTTCGGCTTGCCGTGTGCCGTAATCATCGTGCCGTCAGTCGTGCTGATGATGTACTCGGAGGAGGAACAGGCGGCAAGAACCACGACTAACAGCGCCGCTGCAGCGACCTGAATTCCACGAAACATACGAGATTCTCCTGTTGTTGAGCGTTGCAGAGATCCGCGACGGGTCATCCCACAACGGCATTATGCCAGCATTCGCAATGGCATCGCTCCGTGGACGCAGGGCTTGCACCGGACGTGTCCCATGATCACCAGGCGTTCTGCCACGCCACGGTCCAGGTGGTGAAATCAGCCCCGATCCGCGTCGCCGTTCCGTCCGACCAGGCGATCTTGAGCGACTGCTCGCCGACCAGCGGCACCGACAGGGTCACGCCAACGCGCGAGGTCTTCTGCAGATCCTCGTTGCGCACTCCCTCGACGGTGGTATCCCCGCCCCGGTACCAGGTCCCGTCAACGGCGACCCACAACCGGGGTCGGACCGTGTAGCTGACATGGCCTTGAACCGTCGTGATCGGATCCTGCTCGCGGCGGCGTCCACCCAGGAAGTCGTCGTTGTCCGTGAACAGCCACACCCCCGCCGAGATCTCCACCGACCACGGGCCGAGCGGGTGATACAGGCCGACCTCCGGCCGGAAGGCCCAGCGGTTGGTGCCGAGGTTGATGAGCTTGTCGCCGTCGTACTCCCCGGTCGGGGTCGACACGGTCAGGCTTGCACCCAGCGTCGTGGCGGGCGTGCGCGCCGCGAACTCCGCTCGATCGAGCGCCGGGCCGCCGATCAGGTTCCAGGCAAGGCGCAACCTGGCGTCCGCAAGCCCGCGCCGCGACACCGAGCGGCTCGCCTCGAAGACCTCGCCGCTGACATCGGCCCAGGCGTAGGGCACCACGAGCCCGACGCTCGCGGCGCGACCGGCGAAGGCGAAGGTGCGCGAGATGCCCGCCAGCGCGTAATCGATATCGGCATCCACGTCGGTGATCGGCAGCGTGGGGTCCGTGGTCACCCCGCCGCTCACGTTCTGCCACGAAAGCCCCACGAAGTTCATGCCGACCGGCGCAGGCGAGTAGGCACGCGGCTCCATTTCCTGGGCGAGCGCGGGCGCGCAGATGAACGCCATGAGAACAAAGATACGGTGCCGGAGCATTTGATGATTATCGGTACAGCGCCGTGTGCCCATCACCGGGCGGCTGTTCGAGCATCGCCATCACGCCATCTTCGCCGATTCGGCACCACGACGGGCGACCCGCAGCGAGATTGCGGGGCGCTTCCATCGGCCGCCCGCTACACTCTGGGCTGGAATCCGTCGCTACGGCATCAACGCCCGAGGGCCATTCCGATAATCAAAAACTCAATAATCAGATACTCCGGCACCGTTTTTCCGGGCCTGGTGACCTTGCTCGGCTACCGGTTCGCAACGGACTTCCGTCACGACCTGCTCGCCGGGGTGTCCGTGGCCGCTGTGGCCCTGCCTGTCGCGGTCGCCTATGCGGAACTGGCCGGCTTCAGTCCCGTGGTCGGTCTCTACTCGAGCATTCTGCCGCTGGTGGCCTATGCGGTTTTCGGCACGTCCCGGCAACTGATGATCAACCCGGACACCGCCGTCTGCGCCATGGTGGCCGCCTCGGTGGCTCCACTGGCCGCCGGCAATGCGGATCTGTACTGGTCGCTGTCGGTGACACTGGCGTTTCTTACGGGTCTGTTCTGCATCGCCGCCAGCTTCCTGCGCCTCGGCGCCCTTGCCGATTTCCTCTCCAAGCCGATCCTGGTGGGCTTCCTGAACGGCGTGGCGATCAGCATCCTGCTGAGCCAGATCGGCAAGATCTTCGGTTTTCCCATCGTGAGCGACCGCATCATCCCAAGGCTGATCGAGTTCCTGTCGAAGCTGCCTCAGACCCACCTGCCGACACTGGCCGTCGGCATCGGCGCCTTCGCGACCCAGGCGCTTGCGAAGCGCTGCCTGCCGCGCCTGCCGTCGGCGCTGGTGGCGATGGTCGTGGCCGGCGCGGCGGTGGCCATGCTCGGGCTGGAGGAACGTGGGGTTGCGGCGCTCGGCCCGGTTCCCGCGGGATTGCCGCCGCTGCGGTTGCCGAGCTTTCCGCTCGGACACCTGCCGGCGCTCGTGGGCAGCGCAGCCGGCCTGGCACTCGTACTGTTCACGAGCGGGATGCTGACCTCGCGCAGTTTCGCGGAGAAAAACCGCTACACCATCGATGCCGATCGTGAACTGGCTGCATTCGGCGCGGCGAATATCGCGTCGGCCCTCTCCCAGGGCTTCGCGGTCACCGGGGCCGACTCACGGACTGCGATGGCGGATTCCGCCGGTGGCCGAACGCAGGTCACCGGCCTCGTCGCCGCAGCGAGCATAGCGGCCGTCCTGCTCTTCTTCACCGACCCGCTGAGCTACGTGCCGATCGCGGCGCTGGGGGCGGTGCTGGTCACCGCGGCTCTACATCTCTTCAACCTGGCCACCTTGCGGGAGGTCTGGGCCATTGACCGCCAGGAATTCGCGCTGTCCGTGCTGACCACGCTGGGGGTGGTCGCTGTCGGCGCCATCAACGCAATCCTGGTGGCCGTCGTCCTGGCGCTGCTGCGTTTCGTGAAACTGACCGCCCGACCCCCGGATGCCGTGCTGGGGAAGACCGAGGGAGTCCCCGGTCTGCACGCGGTAAAGGACTACCCGGGCGCCCGGACCTGGCCCGGACTGCTGTTCTACCGGTTCGACGGCCCGATCACGTTCTTCAACTCCGCGTACTTCAGGGAGCGGGCGCTCGGAGCTGCGGCTGACGCGGGGCCCGGCCTGCGCTGGTTCGTGCTGGACCTGTCCCCGGTCAGCATGGTGGACGTGACCGGCATGTATGCCGTTCGCCGCCTGCGGGAGGAACTCGAGGCCCGCGGCGTGCAGCTGTTCTTCGCCAGCCGGCGGGCTCAGCTCACGAAGTGGGCCCAGCAAGCCGGCCAGGACTCCGTGCACGCGGCCGAACATTCGTTCGTGACCAGCGACCAGGCGCTGGCAGCCTATCTCGCGCGCGCGCAAGGTGCAGCGGCCGCCATCCGATCGCCAACAGAAGGCGGACAGCAGCCTCCTTAAATGGCTCTTCGCCGATCTGCGGGGACGGGGCGGCGTCGCTCCGGAGTCGATGCGTTGATCCCGCGCGGTGGCGGCTGGCCCGTGTGGGAAAACGCAACCCGGCGCGAAAGCACTATAAATCCGGCACCTTTAATTTGTGCTATCGTTGCATTTTGCACTGCAAAACATTATCTGGATGACCCTATGGACCCCGCGACACAACTGGCCTGTAGCACCGATATCGCCCGCCGGGTTGCGACCCGATTGCAGCAGCGTGTGCAGGCGGCCCAGACCACCTACGCCGAGCGTCTGCAGTCCACCGCCACCGCCGGCCAGAGCGCGGCCCAGGCCCTGCCGATCACGCCATGGGACTGGTGGATCGAGAGCTTGCGTTACACGACGGACCTGGCGCAGCGCACGGCGCTGTTCTGGGACACGCTGCGCGAACGCGGCAACAACTACCTCGAGCATGAACGGGCCGGCGCACCGCCCGTGCTCCACTTTGAGTACGAAATGGTGCTCGATGCGCGTGGCCTCGACCGCCCGGTCAACTATGCGCTGGTGCGTATCGTGCCTCCGGCCGGAATTTCAGTGGACGACAACCGTCGGCCCTACATCATCATCGACCCACGGGCGGGTCACGGCCCCGGCATCGGCGGCTTCAAGGCGGACTCGGAAGTCGGCGTCGCGCTGCAGGCGGGCCATCCGGTCTACTTCGTCATGTTCTATCCGCAGCCCGAGCCCGGGCAGACGCTGCTCGACGTAACCGAAGCGGAGCGTCGCTTCGTGCACAAAGTTCGCGCGCTCCATCCGACCGCCCCGAAACCGGCTCTGGTCGGCAATTGCCAGGGTGGGTGGGCCGCCATGATGCTGGCCGCCGCCGACCCGTCCGAAGTTGGCCCCATCGTCATCGCCGGCGCCCCCATGTCGTACTGGAGCGGCGCCTCGCTGGACGGCCAGGTGGAAAACCCGATGCGTTATGCCGGTGGCAACCTTGGCGGCACCTGGCTCGCGTCGCTGGCCGCCGACATGGGCGACGGGGTCTTCGACGGTGCCTGGCTCGTGCAGAACTTCGAGAACCTGAATCCGGCCAACACGTTCTGGGACAAGTACTACCAGCTCTTCGCCAACGTGGATGCCGAGGCACCGCGCTTTCTCGAGTTCGAACGCTGGTGGGGCGGGTTCTTCCTGATGAACCGCGAGGAGATCGAGTGGATCACCCGCAACCTGTTCGTCGGCAATGACCTGTGGACCGGTGGCACCAAGTCTGGCACGGGCACCACGCTTGACCTGCGCAACGTCCGCTCGCCGATCATCCTGTTCGCGTCCATGGGCGACAACATCACGCCGCCCCAGCAGGCGTTCAACTGGGTGGCCGACGTGTACGGCTCGACCGACGAAATCAAGTCCCGTGGCCAGGTGATCGTCGGCCTGCTGCACGAAAGCGCGGGCCATCTCGGCATCTTCGTCTCGGGCGGCGTAGCCCGCAAGGAGCATGCCCAGATCGTGTCGGTAATGAAATCCATCGAGGCGCTGCCGCCGGGGCTCTATGCTATGGAGATCACGGAGCGGCCGGCGGTCGACGGTGATGCCAGGTACGACGTCCGCTTCGTCGAGCGCAGCCTGGAGGAAGTCGTGACGAAGACCAACCGTCGCGGCCGCATCGACGAACAGCCCTTCGAGGCGGTGGAGACGCTGTCGGAGTTCAACCAGCGGGCCTACGAACTGTTCGCTCAGCCGCTGGTGCAGGCGGCTGCCAATGAGTTCTCAGCCCGGCTGTTGCGCGACCTCCACCCGTTGCGGGTCCAACGCTGGGCCTGGTCGGACCTGAATCCATGGCTGGGGTGGCTGTCTGCAGCGGCGCCGTGGGTGCGGGGCCAGCGCCAGGCGGTGCCATCCAGCGCGCCGCTGCGCCGGCTGGAGGCCGCGATGGCCGATGCGGTCAGCGCCACGCTGGATTTCCAGCGCGATGTGCGTGATGCCGTCAGCGAAGCCCTGTTCTTCCAGTTCTACGGCAATTTGTTCGCGCTCTGCCTGGCCGACCGCCGTGAGGCGGAGCAGGCGCGGGCGGCGGCAGATCCCCGCAGCCTGAAGTTCGTAGCCGAAGCGATTGCGGCGGTCGAACGCGGTGGCTATGCCGAGGCGCTGGCGCGTGTTGCCGCGCTGCTCGCCCGGCGCGGCGAGCCGCTGCCGCTCGCCGACCTGGAGCGCCGCGCCGAGCTGCTGCAGGAGTACCGCCACCTGCTCCCCGAACTGTCATCCGATCAGTGGCGCCGCCTGCGCGGCGAGCAGGAGGTGATCGTCCGCTACGCACCCGGGCGCGCCCTGGCAGCACTGCCGGTACTGCTGGCCGATCCGGCCGACCGGGAGCGGCTGATCGTTGCATTGGAAAAGCTGCTCGCGGACCGTCGCGTGCAGAAGGTAGCGCTCACCGCGGCTCAACAAGACACGCTGGCGCGAGTTCGCGGGGTGCTTGGGACGACATCGTCCCGGCGGCCGCAGCCTGCTGTCGTTCGTAGCGCCTGATCTGACCTGAGGTTTCACGTCATGAGTACCACCACCGTCCGCCGTCCGGTTCTCGAGGGCTGCAAGGCCCTGGTCGTCGGCATCGCCAACGAGCACTCGATCGCGTACGGCTGCGCAGCCGCATTTCGCGAGGTTGGTGCGGATGTTGCGATCACCTACCTCAACGAGAAGGCGAAACCCCACGTCGAACCACTGGCCGTCGCTCTCGGCGCGCCGATCTTCATGCCCCTCGATGTTGCAGTGCCTGGCCAGCTCGAGGCCGTCATGGAGCGCGTGGCCGCGGACTGGGGGCGGCTCGACATTCTGGTGCACTCCATCGCCTTTGCGCCGAAAGCGGACCTGCAGGGTGGGCTGCTGGACTGCTCGGCCGAGGGGTTTGCCAAGGCAATGGACATTTCGGTGCATTCATTCGTGCGCATGGCAAAACTTGCCGCGCCGCTGATGAACGATGGCGGCGCCATGTTCGCCATGAGTTACTACGGTGCCAACCGGGTCGTACCCAACTACAACGTCATGGGACCGGTCAAGGCAGCGCTCGAGGCATCGTGCCGCTACCTGGCCTATGAGCTTGGCTCGCGGCGTATCCGCGTCCACGCCATCTCACCTGGGCCGTTGAAGACCCGCGCGGCATCTGGTCTGAAGGACTTCGATCTGTTGCTGGCCGAGGCAGTCGAACGGGCACCGCTCGGCGAACTTGTCGACATCATGGATGTCGGCTTTACCTGCGCTTATCTTGCAACGCCCTACGCGCGCCGACTCTCCGGCAGCACCGTCTACGTGGACGGCGGCGTGAACATCATGGCTTGAGGGGAAAAGCTGCCGGTTTTGTTTGGTTCTTCGCTGATCTGCGGGGACGCTTGCGAAGTCGATACGTTGCTTCGGCGCCGTTAGAAGTACCTCAGCCACGAATCCGGGTGTGCGGTCTTCACTGACCGGTACCACCGGCAGGCGGGATAGAGCGCGACCAGCATGACGAATGCGACGATGTAGGTGGTTGAGAGACCTCCAGCGCCGCGCAGCCCGAAATAGGTGGCGGGGATCTCCATCAAGAGGCGGTGCGCCAGGTAGAAAAACATCGCGGTCTCGCCGAAGACCAGCAACACTCCATTGCGACTCGCGCCAATGCGCTCCTCGAGCATGCGCAGCGCAGCGAGACACAGGCCGAGGGTGCCGAGCGTGAGCGCCACATAAGTTAGCGAGGGCGGGTACTTGCTGACGTGCAGCCACTGTTGCCAGGAACCGTCAGCGCGGTGCAGGAACATGTCGCCATAGCCTGCGTTGTAGCGAACCAGCAGGAACAGAACCAGGCTCGCGCTCCCGGCGAGCCAGAGGACCTTCTTGCCGGACACGGTGCTTTGCCCGCCTGCAAAACGGATGATGTGCCGCCCGAACACCCAGCCGAGCATCATCATCGCCAGCCAGTGGACGAACGGGTAGTGGATGACCAGATTCCCGCCCCGGTAGTGGCCCACGACCAGCGCAGCCAGGATTGACGAACTGCCCGGCGGGTGCCAGACCGCGCCGGTGACGAGTTCACCGAGCGCGAACCATGCCAGCGCACAGCCGGAGAGCGCCCATGTGGGCAGGCGACGCAGCGCCGCCATGCAGATCATGGACATCCCGATCGCGTACAGCACGCCGAAGGTCCACCGCCCGGAACCCAGCGAGACGATGGTCGGATCCAGCAGCGCAATGATGGCGCCGCGAACGAGGATGCTTTTGTCTATTTCCCACGCGTCCACACCCTTCGCAACCCGCCGCTCGATGCTCAAAGCGAGCGACGTACCAGCGAGGAACACGAATGTCGGCGCGCAGAGATGGGTAATCAGGCGCGTGAAGAACTCGGCCGCCGGAAGCACCATGGTGGCCGCATCCGGAAAGAATGCCGAGTCCTTCGACAGATGGCTCCGGTCGAATGCCATGGACGCGTGATCGATGACCATCAGCACCATCACGAAGCCACGCATCCAGTCGATGGCAGCGATCCGGCCGGCGGGTATTGGGTGCCGGTGCATTTGCTTATTTGCTTAAACCCGCACGACGGGCTGGATCATCGCTGCGCCCGTCTCTCGCCGCCCCGGCGCCCTGATCATCAAACGCTCCGGCACCTTTAATACGTCTTCAGCCCATGCGCGCGGAAGGTTGCGCAGACGCGCTCGACAAGCTCGGTCGTGGGCGGCTCGACCTCGCTCAGCTTGTACTCGATGCCGAGCTTCTCCCACTTGTAGCGGCCCATCTGGTGGAAGGGCAGCACATCCACGCGCTCGACGTTGCCGAGGCTGCCGGCAAAGCGGGCGATCTGCTCGACCTCCGCAGGGTCATCGGTCAGCCCCGGCACCAGCACGAAGCGGACCCACATCGGTCGCCGCCGCGAAGCGAGCCGTTTCGCGAAATCGCGTGTCGGCCCCGGTTCCCGGCCGGTCAGGTGGCGGTGCTTCTGCTCGTCCCAGGCTTTCAGGTCGAGCAGCACGAGGTCGGCGAGGTCGAGCTCGGCGTCGGTCAGCCGCTCACCGTAATAACCATTGCTGTCGAGGGCCGTGTGGATACCCATCCCTTTCGCGGCCTGAAACATTTTCACGACGAAGCGATCCTGCATGAGCGGCTCGCCGCCGCTGATGGTCAGCCCGCCCGACATGATCTTCAGTCCGTAGCGATACTTGCGAAGCTGCTCCGTCGCCCTGGTGACCGCAACCGGGACGCCGTTGCGCATGGTCCAGGTGTCGGGGTTGTGGCAATACAGGCAGCGCCACATGCAGCCCGTGGTCCAGGCCACGACGCGCACGCCCGGCCCGTCGAGTGTCGACCCGGTCGTAAAGGAATGCAGAAAACCCATGTCGCCGCTCGCAAGCGCCGAGCGGACGTCGGTCTCGGGCACGTCCTTGCCGAGATCGACTCGCAGGTCGAAGGGACTCCTGGCCTCCAGGGACGCGGGCTTGAGCTCTGAAGTCGCGGTCATCTCGCTACGCTCCGTGGAAGGTCCGGTTGATCACGTCCATCTGCTGCTCGCGGGTCAGGCGCACGAAGTTGACCGCATAGCCCGAGACACGGATGGTGAGTTGCGGGTATTTCTCCGGGTGCTCCATGGCATCCATCAGCGTCTCGCGGTTCATCACGTTGATGTTCATATGAAAGCCCGTCGCGCCGAAGTAGGCGTCGAGCATCGCCGTCAGGTTGGCGATACGGTCATCCGGCACGCGCCCCAGGCCGGTCGGCACCAGGGATGTCGTGAGCGAGATGCCGTCCTGCGCATCGCGGTAGGGAAGCTTTGCGACTGAATAGGCGGAGGCATGGATGCCATAGGCATCACGCCCGTGCATCGGGTTGGCACCCGGCGCAAAGGGCTCGCCTTTACGGCGCCCGTCGGGCGTATTGCCCGTCGCCTTGCCGTACACGACGTTCGACGTGATGGTCAGGATCGACTGGGTGTGCACGGCGTTGCGGTAGGTGGGGTACTTGCGCAGCTTGCCCATGAACGTACTGACGACCCACACGGCGAGCTGGTCCACCCGGTTGTCGTTGTTACCGAACACCGGGAACTCGCCCTCGGACTGGTAATCGGTGACCAGGCCGGTCTCGTCACGCACCACGCGCACCTTCGCGTACCGGATGGCCGAAAGGCTGTCGGCCACCACCGAGAGACCGGCAATTCCGAACGCCATGGTGCGCAGCGGCCCGTAGTCGTGCAGCGCCATTTCGATGCGCTCGTAGGCGTACTTGTCGTGCATGTAGTGGATGACGTTCATCGCGTTGACGTACACGCCCGCCAGCCAGTCCATCATCTGCTCGAAGCGCGTCAGGACGTCGTCATAGTCGAGCACGTCGCCCTGCACCGGGTCGAACGCCGGCACCACGACCTGGTCACCGCTCACCTCGTCCCGACCGCCGTTGATGGCGTAGAGCAGGCACTTGGCCATGTTCGCCCGGGCACCGAAAAACTGCATCTGCTTGCCCAGCCGCATCGGTGAGACGCAGCAGGCGATCGCGCTGTCGTCCCCCCAGGACTGCCGGATGATTTCGTCGTTCTCGAACTGGACGGAACTGGTGTCAATGGCCACCCTGGCGACGAAGTGCCGAAAACCGTCAGGCAACCGCGGTGAGTAGAGAATGGTCAGGTTCGGCTCCGGCGCCGGGCCGAGGTTGTACAGTGTCTGCAGGATCCGGAAACAGTTCTTCGTCACGAGCGGGCGGCCGTCGTCGCCATCGCCGCCGATGGACTCCGTGACCCAGGTCGGATCGCCGGCAAACAGCGCGTCGTATTCCGGCGTGCGCAGGAACCGCACGATTCGCAGCTTGATGACGAAGTCGTCGATGATTTCCTGCGCCCGCGATTCGTCGATGCGCCCCTGCGCGAGGTCACGCTCGAAATAGACATCGAGGAAGGTAGACACCCGGCCCAGCGACATCGCTGCGCCGTTCTGCTCCTTCACGGCCGCGAGGTAGGCGAAATACAACCATTGCACGGCCTCCTGCGCAGTGGCAGCCGGCCGCGAAATGTCGAAGCCGTAGCTTTTCGCCATCTCCGCCAGTTCCTTCAGCGCGCGGGCCTGCTCGGAGAGTTCTTCGCGGTCGCGAATGATGCTTTCCGTCGACATCGCCGCATCGAGCGCGTTCTTCTCCTGCTGCTTGCGCTCGATAAGCCGGTCGACGCCGTAGAGCGCGACGCGTCGGTAATCGCCGATGATGCGCCCGCGCCCGTATGCATCGGGCAGGCCGGTCAGGATGTGTGAGCTGCGACAGCGCCGGATGTCGGCAGTGTAGGCATCGAAGACGGCGTCGTTGTGGGTCTTGCGGTACTTGGTGAAAGCCTCCACCACATGCGGGTCCGGCGTATACCCATAGGTCTTCAGGGCGCTGGCCACCATGCGGAACCCGCCATTCGGCATGATGGCGCGCTTCAACGGCGCCTCCGTCTGCAACCCCACGATCAGTTCGCTGTCGCGGTCGATGTAGCCGGGCGCGTGCGCCGTGATGGAACTTGGAATCTGCGAGACATCGAGCACCCCCTTTTTCCGCTCCTCGACGAACAGGGCTTCGAGCTTCTTCCAGATGCGCTGCGTGCGCGGCGTGACAGGCGCGAGAAAGGCCGCACCGCCGTCGTAGGGTGTGTAGTTCTGCTGGATGAAGTCGCGGACGTTGATCTCCGTCTGCCACACTCCCTTCTGGAAGCCCTCCCAGGGCGCATGCGCAGCCCCGCTCGCGTCCTTCTTTTTCGGTGCGGTCGCAGCCATGTTTTCGCTCCTCATTGAAATCGCTGTCCCGACTGGTCGCGGCTGAAGCCGCTCCTGCAACAGCGCATCAGACCAGTCCCAGCAATCGCCCGGTGTGCCGGGCGATCATCAGTTCCTCGTTGGTCGGAATCACCCAGCCCGACACCCGGCTGCCCGCCCGCGACATGCACGGCCCGCCTTCGTCATTGGCCTTCGGATCGAGGTCGATGCCGAGCCAGGCGCTGGCTTCGCAGATACGCCGGCGCACCTCTGCGGAGTTCTCGCCGATGCCGGCGGTGAACACCAGCCCATCGAGCCCGCCCAGCACGGCGCTCAGCGCACCGATCTCCCTGGCGACCCGGTACACGAAGAACTCGACCGCGAGTCGCGCCGCGGGTTCGGCGCTATTCAGGAGATCGCGCATATCGTTGCTGATGCCCGAAATCGCCAACAGGCCTGACTTCTTGTAGAGCATGGTCTCGACGTCCTTCGCCGAGAGCTTCAGGCTCTGGAAGAGGTACAGGATGACGCCGGGATCGACCGCTCCAGGCCGCGTGCCCATGCAAAGGCCGTCCAGCGCAGTGAATCCGAAGCTGCTGTCCACGCTCTTGCGATCCTTCATCGCACAAAGACTCGCACCGCTGCCGAGATGCGCGACGATCACTCGGCCGGTGGCGATCGCGGGAGCCACCTCCGGCAGGACCGAGGCAATGTACTCATACGACAGCCCGTGGAATCCGTAGCGCTGTACCCCCGTGTCGCGAATCTCCTTCGGCAAGGGCACCAGCTCCGCCACCGCCGGCTGGCCGCGGTGGAAGCTCGTGTCGAAGCAGGCCACCTGCCTCACGTCGGGCAAGCGCTCCGCGACCGCCTCTATCGCCGCCAGGTTGTAGGGCTGGTGCAGCGGCGCCAGCGGAATCAGCTTGCGCAGCTCCCCCATGACCTGCGGCGTGACAATGGTCGGTCCGGAATGTTTCGCGCCGCCATGGACCACGCGATGGCCGACACCGAGCACGCGCCCACTGCCGTAACGGCCGCGCAGCCAGGTGATCAGCGACTCGAGCGCCGTGCGCGCGTCGCGCACGGTATCTCCCAGCTTTTCCTTCGCGAGAATCGTGCCGGCTGCGTCCTTTGCCGAAAACTGCGGCGCAGTGCCGATGCCCTCGATCTGGCCTCGCGACTCCAGTCGCCAGGCCCCGGCCTCAGGACGCGCGTACACCGAAAACTTCAGGCTCGACGATCCGGCGTTCAGAACAAGCGCGTAATCGTTCATATACTTCCTGGTCTCTGCTGCGCCTTCATCAGCTTTTCACACCACCGGGCAAACTCGCCGCCAGAAGCGTTCGTAGTCTCCGTGACTGCCTTGCCTCGTGCCGCCGGCAGGAAGCCGATACGGGTGCTTCGGCAGGCCGGATTTTTCACTTCTTCACTCCCCGCCGCGCGTGCGCCGCCATCACGGCTACGGCACAGCTCGCCAGCCTCGATCGCACGCTGTCGGCGCGGCTGGTGAGGATCACCGGCACGCGCGCGCCGAGCACCAGGCCGGCGCTGTCGGCGTTGGCGAGGAAGGCCAGCTGCTTGGCGAGGATATTGCCCGCCTCGAGGTCCGGTGCCAGCAGGATGTCCGGGTCGCCCGCCACCTCCGAGCGGATGCCCTTGATCTTCGCGGCGTCCTTGCTGATGGCATTATCGAACGCCATCGGGCCGTCGAGGATCGCGCCCTTGATCTGCCCGCGGTCGGCCATCTTGCAGAGCGCCGCGGCGTCGATCGTGGCGGGCATCTTCGAGGTGACGGTCTCGACCGCCGCCAGGATCGCCACCTTCGGTTGCGCCCGGCCGAAGGCGATGGCAAGGTCAATCGCGTTCTGGCAGATGTCCGCCTTGTCCTCCAGCGTCGGCGCAATGTTGATCGCCGCGTCGGTGACCAGCAGTACCTTGTGGTAGGTCGGTACGTCCAGAACGAACACGTGACTGAGGCGCCGGCCGGTGCGCAGGCCGGTCTCGCGCGCGACCACTGCACCGAGGAGTTCGTCGGTGTGCAGGCTGCCCTTCATCAGCAGCTCCGCCTTGCCCTGCCGGATCAGCTCGACCGCTTTCGCTGCGGCCTTAGGGCCGTCGCCGGCCTCGACGATCTCGCATTTGCCGAGCCTGATGTTGCCTTTCTTCGCCACGCCTTTGATCGTGGCGGCAGGCCCGACCAGGATCGGTGTGATCAACCCGGCCTCGCCCGCTTCGATCGCGCCGGCGAGCGCCGTTTCCTCGCACGGGTAGGCCACCGCCGTGGGTATCGGCGCCAGGGCACGGCAGCGTTCCAGCAGGTGCTCGTATTTTCCGGTTCCGGTCTTTTTGCTCATGTTCTTTCGTTCGCCGCCGGCGTCGGCCGGACGGCGGGTCCCGTCTCCTTCAGTATGAATGCAAACACGATGGCCAGCGCGACGCCATAGAGCAAGGGTTCGAAGGCCGCCTGGTAATGCTCCCGCGTCATCACCGCCGCACTCCCGGCAGCGTTGCGCAGCAGCGAGGCGAATACCGGGCCGAGCAGGGCGCTGAAAGTGAAGTTGAGAAAATTGATGACGCCGGTAGCTGTGCCACTGACCTCCGGCGGGTTGGCTTCCTTGATCACCGAATACGGCAGCATGGCGGCGCCCGACGCGATGCCCGTAAACAAACCCAGGACGTAAGGTGGCAGTACGTCGGCGGGGCCGTACAGGATCCAGGCGAGGCAGGCGAGCAGCACCAGCGCCGCGCCAATGATCACGGGCTTGCGTCTGCCCAGCCGGTCGGACACGAACCCGAGCAACGGGCAGCCAATGATCCAGCCAAACGGCACCGTGGCCGAGCGCAGCACAGCCTCGGTGTAGTCGTAACCGATCGCCTCCTGCACATAGCGCACGCCCCAGACCATGTCGAAGATCGTCGTGGGGATGAACATGAGCCCGGCAATCATGCCGCAGAGTATGGACTGCGGATTACGGAACACCGTGCCGAACGCGCCCATCACGCTCTTCAGCCCGTCGCTACGCTGCTGCACTGGCGCTGCCTGCGGCGGCAGCAGCACGAACAGCAGCACGCAGATTGCGAGCCCGGCGACACCCATGCCGAACCAGAACTGGTTCCACGCGAGTCCGGCATGGATTGCCGGCCCGACCATGAACTGGCCGGCCGAGCCGCCAGCCATGCCGAACATCTGGGTGGCACCGATCAGCGTGGCCGCGAGCGAAGCGGGGAAGTTCTTCGTGGCGATGTAGATCGCGCCCACCAGCGCGAACACACCGCCGGCGCCCTGCAGCAGGCGCCCGATGCTGGCGAGCTCGCTCTGCCCGGTACTGAAGAGCAGCGCCCCGATGCCGACTGCCGCGGCACCGAGCGGCACGACCTTGCGCGGCCCGAGGCGATCCATGGCCGCGCCGGCCACCAGGCTGAACGGCGAATAGCCGTAATAGAACAGGCCGACGAGGGAAGCGACCGCTGTTGCCGTGAGACCGAAGGCCTCCGACATCTGCGGCATCATCACCGCCGGCGCCGAGCGCAGCATGTACTGGTAGAAATAATAGACGGCCGCGATCAGCCACGCGATCGCGGCCGTCCTTGCTGCGCTTTTCACGGTGGTTGCTCCGGCGGCAACCACCGGCCAGGGCTCACAGAGCTAACAGAGCACCACCGACACAGCGAGACCGCCTTCCGAGGTCTCCTTGTACTTGGAGTTCATCTCCTTGGCAGTAAGGGCCATCGCCGTGACGGTCGTGTCGAAGTCGAGGCGGCGGTGGGCCGGGATCTCGCTGCGCGCAATCATGTAGCCGGTCCATGCCTTCACCGCGCCGAAGGCACAGCGCTCTATGCAGGGCACCTGCACGAACCCGGCCACCGGGTCGCAGGTCATGCCGAGGTGGTGCTCGAGCGCGGCCTCGGCTGCGTTGGCGGCAACCTCGTGCCCGTAGCCGTTCGCCTGCGCCAGCAGCGCCGCGCCCATGGCCGAGGCGACGCCGATTTCCGCCTGGCAACCGCCTTCGGCACCGGACAGCGTGGCGTTGTGCTTGCAGAGATATCCGACGACTGCGGCGGCCAGCAGTCCCTCCCGGACCTTTTCCTTCGGCAGTTTGCGACCGCCCTCGCCGAGCGCATACACGATCGCGGGGATCACGCCGGCCGAGCCGCCGGTAGGAGCGGTCACGACCAGATGGCCGCGAGCATTCTCCTCGGATCCGGCCAGAGCGTAGGCCGACACCACACCGATACCCTGCTCACGGATGAAGGTCTGATCCGTGCTGGCGCGCTTGTACACCTCACCGGCCTTGGTCTGGAGCTTGATGGGCCCCGGCAGCGTGGTGGATGGCGCCGCGAGACCCGCCTTGACGATATTCACCATGGCGTTGTGGATCTTGTCGAGGAAGGCGTTGATCTCCGCTTCGCTCTTGCCCGACACCGCGACCTCGTTGGCCATCGCCACCTGCGCCAGCGAGAGCTTGTTCTTCACTGCATGGGCCTGCAGCTCTTTCATCGTCGCGTAGGGATACTTCGGCTGCCCCTTCTTCGGCGGCGTGTACCCCTTCCACTCGATGAACCCGCCGCCGACCGAGTAATACTCCAGCTCGTGGAGCACCTGGTCACCGGCGACCAGCTTGCAGGTCATGGTGTTGGGATGCGGAAAATCGCCCTTCGTCGCATCGTAGATGATGTCCTTCAGCGACACTGTGTGGGTCTTGTCGCCGAGCTTCACCTGGAAAGTCTGGTCGGGTTTCTCGGCCAGACTGTCGAGAAATGCCGGCTCGACGGTCGCGGGTTCCTTGCCGATGAGGCCCGCGAGCGAGGCGCGTTCCGTGCCGTGGCCCTTGCCCGTGGCGCTCAGGCTGCCGAACAGGTGCACCCTCAGCCCGGTAGCCTTGGCGAGCTGGTCCGCCGGGAGCTTCGTGCAGCGGTTGTAGAAGTCATAGGTGATCCGCATCGGGCCGATGGTGTGGGAACTGGAAGGCCCGGGCCCGACCTTGTAGAACTCCTCGAGCACGGTCATCACCGGACCCTTGGATCGCCTGACGACGTCGAGATCAGGCGACAGGGTCACCTTGGGCGGGGTGGCCCTGGCCGCGGCCGCCTGCGCGTTGGCCGGCACCGGACGGCCGGTGAGCACCGCCGTCGCGCCGATCAGGGCGCTGCGCATCAGGAACGCACGGCGATCGACGCCTTCAGGCACGTCGGTCGCCAGCAATTCATCCGTGGTGGAAATGCCGCCCTGGTCGTCATCTTTGCTGGTCATTTGAATACCTCAATGCTGCAGAGAATCACACGTACACCTATGTATAAGGTGTAGCCTGAAAAACCCCCAATCAAGTGGTTTTTCGGCAATCAGTACTCCGTGAACATGCGCTGGATCTGCGCCGGGTCCTTCGTGACCAGCAATGCCTGCTGCAGCAGTACTCGCGACTTGGCGGGGTTGAGCTCCAGCGACGCGACGAAGCCGAGCTTGTCGTCGTTGACCTCGTTGTTGCGATAGGTCAGCCCGCTCGGCAGGCGGGTGCTGCGCACCACCACCACGCCTTTCCTGGCCACGGCTGCCAGCTTTTCGATCGCCTGGGTCGTGCCGTTGCCGTCACCCACCCCGGCGAGCACGATGCCCTTGGCGCCGTTCGCCACGGCCGCATCGATGAGGTCAGGGCTCATGTTGGCATGGGCGTAGATGACGTCCACCCGCGGCAGCGAATCGACATTCGTAATGGAGAATTCGCTCTGCGCCCCCCTTCGGCCGTCCGGCCTTTCGAGCCAGGTGATCTTGCCGGTATTGACGATCGCTGCCGGGCCGCGGTTCGGGCTCGTGAACGCTTCGACGTTGGAGGTGTTCACCTTCACGACGTTGCGGGCGGCATGGGCCCGGTCGTTGATCACGACCAGCACGCCCCGGCCCCTGGCCTTCGGGTCTGCGGCCACCGCGACTGCGTTATAGAGGTTCATCGGCCCATCGGCGCTGATGCCTGTGGCCGGGCGCATGGAACCGACCAGCACGACCGGTTTGTCGCTCTTGACCACGAGATCCAGGAAGTAAGAGGTCTCTTCCATCGTATCGGTGCCGTGCGTGATCACCACCGCATCAGCAGACTTCAGCACCTCGTTCACGCGCTTGCCGAGCTTGAGCCAGACCTCGTCGTTCATGTCCTGGCTGCCGATGTTCACCACCTGCTCCCCGCTGATATCGGCCAGCTCCTTCATCTGTGGCACGGCGTTGATCAGGTCCTCCACCTTCCAGGCGCCCGCCTTGTAGCCGTACTCGGACTGGCTCGCCTGCGCGCCGGCGATGGTCCCGCCGGTGGCGAGGATGGCGATCTTCGGCTTGGCGACGGCCGGCGTCGCGAGCAGGACGGCGGCTGCCAGCGTGGCGCCTACGCGATTGAAAGTCCGTAACTGTGTCATTCTGGTCTCCCCTCTACTTGCAGCTGCGTTTGCCCAAACCACGGGCAGGGATCACTTCGCCCGCCGGGCGGGTTTTGTGGGTTGCCTTTTCGTGGACTTGCTCCGCTCCTTCTTCCGCCAGGCGCGCCAACGCTTTTCGGCCTTGTTGACCCCTGCCCTCACGTTGCGGCCGATCTGCTCATAAGCCTCCGTCGGCAGATTGGCGAGTGACACGCGTGCCGACCACGGCGGCCCGCCGAAGCCGTCGCCGTTGAGAAGCACGGTCCCGAAATTCCGCGCAAGTCCGTACACGATGTCAAGTGGCACGTGCTCCTTCGTTGCCCATTCCATGAACTCGTCGCCGTGCGTGCGCCGTGCCCAGGCTTCGATGTCGAGCACGGCGTAGTACGCCGCCCGGTTCGGGTCTGCGGGGATCTCGATGCCCAGGCCCTTCAGCAGTCGGGCCAGGCGCTCGTGCACGATGCGCCGGCAGCGCTGCGTGTAGGCATCGCCCTCGTCCAGCAGCGAGAACAGCGAGAACAGCGCCATCTGCACCTGCATGGGCAGGGCTACCCCGGCGGTGTGATTCAGCGCCACGTTGCGGCTGTCGGCCACCATGCGATCGATGAACTTCATGGCCTGCGGATGCGGGGTCAGCGAGGAATAGCGATAGTTCAGCTCGTCGCGCTTCTTCTTCGGCAGCGCGGCAATGGCCGCATCGAAGATGTTGTCCTGGTGGATGGCGATCACGCCGAGCCGCATGCCCGTGCAGCCGAAATGCTTGGAGTAGGAATAGACGAGGATGGTATTGCGTGGCAGCTCCGCCGCCAGCGAGCGGAAACCCGGGACGAAGGTGCCGTACACGTCGTCGGTGAGGAGCAGCAGGTCCGGGCGCTTCGTCTTCACGATGGAGACGATCCGCTTCAGCGTGGCCGGGTCGATTGCGACCGAGGCCGGGTTGCTCGGGTTCACCACAAAGAACGCCTTGACCTTCGGGTTCTCCAGTTTCTTCAGCTCGGAGTCCGGGTAGCGCCAGGAGTGGCTGCCCTTGTGCATCCCGGACTGCTCGATGTTGACGGTGCGGAAGCCCTCGAGATGGGTCATCTCGATGTAGGGCGTGAAGATCGGCGTGCCGAGCGCGATCGTGTCCCCCGGCTTCAGCAGGCCGTTGATGCGCAGGCTGTTGAAGAGGTAGCACATGGCCGCCGTGCCACCCTCGACGGCGAAGATGTCGAACTTCCCGGGCGGCGGCCGGCCATCGCACATTTCCTTGGTGATGAACTCCTGGGCGATGCGCTCGCAGTGCTGGAGCATGCGGCCTGGCACCGGGTAGTTGTCGCCGATGATGGAGTCGGCCAGCTCGTGCACGAAGGCATCCGCGTCGAACCCAAGGACGTCGGTACCGTATTCGACCGAGGCCGACAGCAGTGTCTTGCCCATGCCATTGGGCGCCGCCTTGAGAAACTTCTCGAACCGGCGCGCGATGCCCTTGCGCTGGGGCATCCCGCCGAGATCGGGTTCGTCCCAGTCGCGCTTGCACTCCGCCAGCGCGAACTGCCCGAGCAGGAAGAATGCCTCTCGTGGCGTCGTAGCCGTCCAGTTCGGATTACCCCGGCCCGCGTTCAGGAACTGCCTGCTCGCCGCCTTGCCTTGGGTGCGGTCACGGGCGAGCTTGATCAGTTCGTCCTTCAGCTCGAAGGGGCTGAGTTTCATCAGCTCCGGCTTGTGCGTCATGGTTGCTCTCCCCGA
>WYBE01000061.1 GCA_011526045.1 Nevskiales bacterium
CCGCTCCTCGCACGTCCCTGTGCTCGTCGCTATGGGTTGCGCCGGCTGCGGCCCTCCTGGCAGCCGGCTCCACACATGCCCGCGCCGGGGCCGTGACCACCGCTGCATCCGCCTCGCCAGGGGCGATACGTCGCACGACGACCGGGGTGTGGATCCGGAGGCCAGGCTGCTGCGACTCCGCCCGTCTCCGGGCCGAGCCGCCAGCTGGCCCTGCGGGTGCCCTCGCAGTCGTGCCCGGCCCATTACAATCCCTGACGTGTCCACGCTCCTCGAAATCGTCAACCTGCACATCGGAGTGGATGACCGCCTGCTCGTGCAGGGCCTCACGCTCTCGGCACCGCCTGGCGCCATGATCGCTCTGCTCGGGCCCAATGGTGTCGGCAAGACGCTGACACTGCACACGCTGGCCGGCCTGCGGCCCGCCACGGCAGGCGCGGTGCGCGTGCGTGGGGACGACGTCCGGCTGCTTGGCCAGCGCGAACGGGCGCGGCGTATCGGGCTGCTGCTGCAGGAGCACGACGATCCGTTTCCGACGACGGTCATCGAGACGGCGCTCATGGGCCGGCACGCGCGCCTCGGGCTGTGGCAGTGGGAAACGGCCGAGGATCACGCGGCGGCGGTGGCGGCACTCGCGCAGATGGACCTCGCCGGGACTGAAAATCGGCTGGCCGGCACGCTGTCGGGAGGTGAACGCCGTCGCCTGGGCATGGCCACGCTGCTCGTGCAGGATGCCGATGTGCTCCTTCTCGACGAGCCGCTGAATCATCTCGACCCCGGCCACCAGTTCGCGGTCATTGCCGTGTTGCGCCGCCTGGCGGCTGAGGGCAAGACCATCATCGCGAGCCTGCACGACCCGGCACTGGCCGTGCGCGATTTCGGCAATGCGCTCATCCTGTATGGCGACGGCCGCTGGCAGTCTGGACCGAGCGAGACGCTACTGGACGGCACAACACTCAGCGGACTCTACGGCGTGCCATTCCAGCGGTATCACGGCGAGAACGGCTCCGTCATGCTGCCGACACCGGGCCATGCTGCCGTTGCCGTCCCGGGCAACGTGACACCACTGCGCCGCAGGCCGCCATCCGGGCACGGCGCACGCTGAGTATTTCCCGCACCTTGACCCGGCTTCGGCAGATGGCTACCTTGGCGCCCGGTCCTGCAGGTGCCCGACGGCGATTCCACGCCGGCGGGTTAAACGGGAAGACGGTGCGCCAGAGCTCTCTGGCAATTCCGTCGCTGCCCCCGCAACGGTAGGCGAAGGCAAGGATGATCACGCAAGCCACTGTGCGCTGAAGCATGGGAAGGCGATCATCCCGGTACGAATTCCGTACCCCTCGCGAGCCCGTATACCGGCCTGCAGTGGTTTTACTGCGTCAGGTCTCGGCGGGAGACGGCGTGACGGGTCGCGAAGCCTGTGTCACCGAATCATCCGTTGCGAAAGCGGTGTAAACCGCTCTGAGAGCTCGTGCCCGGGCTACGACCAGCCACCGGGAACACGCACGCTCCTTCAGCCGCAATCAGACGCGCATCAACGGGCTCGGGTGAGAGCCTGGGAAAGGTACGTATGCGCACTCGAATCCTCATCTGCGGATTGCTCCTGAATCCTGCAGGCCTCGTTCAGGCGGCCCCCCCGTCCGATTCCATGACCGTAACCGCGTATCGCACGGCGCAACAACTGCGCTCGTCCGGCAGCGCCGTGAGCGTCGTCAGCCGTTCCCAGATCGAGAATCGCCAGAGCATGGTCATCGCAGACGCGTTGCGCTCGGTCGCCGGGTTGAGCATCGCACGCAGCGGTCCGCTGGGAGCGCAGACACAGGTCCGCATGCGTGGTGCGGAGGCCAACCACGTGCTGGTCCTCATCGACGGAGTGCAGGCCAACGACCTCGCCACCAGCGACGAGTTCTCCTTCGAACACCTCGGCGCCTTCGACATAGAGCGCATCGAGGTGGTGCGCGGCCCGCAAAGCGCCCTGTGGGGCAGCGATGCGCTGGCCGGGGCCATCAACGTCATCACCCGCACCGCGGAGCAACCGCTCGAGGCCGGGGGCTTTCTCGAGGGCGGCTCGTTCAGCACCGTCAACGGTGGCGGACGCCTCGGACTGCGCTCGGAGCGCGCCGCGGTGATGTTGAGCGCCTCGGGCCTGGACACAGACGGCAGCAACGTCTCCCGCGAGGGCACAGAGGACGACGGCTTCCGCAATACGACCTTCAACCTCAACGCGGATTTCGCGGCGACACCGACACTGGCCTTGAGCCTGTTGGGCCGGCATAGCGACTCGACCGTGGAGTTCGACGGGATCGACGCAGTGGTCGGCGGCCTGCCCACCGATGCCGACAACGAAACCGACGCCTCGCAGAGCTACATCCGCGGTGGCGCCCGCCTCGACCTGCTGGAGGACCGCTGGACGCAGCAGGTCGGCTACGCACTCACCCGTACCGAGACCGACACGGTGACGGAGGATCTCAGCGCACCGGACCCCGACTTCGACCGCGCATCGGTACGTGGCGACCGATACGCGCTCTCCTACCAGAGCGATTTCCGGCTCACCGCCGGAGACGACACCACGCCCGGGCACCTGCTGACACTGGCGATCGACCATGAACGCCAGGAATTCCGCCAGCGCGGGGAGGTGTACGACTTCTTCGGCACTCCGTATGACCCGAACCAGGACCAGGCCGTCCACAACACCGGATATGTCGCCGAGTACCTCGCCTGGCTGGGGCCGGACGTCGTGCTCTCCGCGAGCGCACGGCACGACGATTACAGCGACTTCGACGACGCCAACACCTGGCGCACGACGGCATCGTGGAAGCTGCCGGCGACCGACAGCCGGCTGCATGGCAGTCTGGGCACCGGCCAGAAGACGCCGACCTTCGTCGAGCGCTTCGGCTTCTATCCCAACCAGTTCACCGGCAACCCGGATCTCGAACCGGAGAAGTCCACGGGCTGGGACATCGGCGTCGAACAACGCTGGCTGGGCGGGCGCATGCTGGCCGATGCCACCTACTTCCGGGCCGACCTGGAAGACGAGATCAACGGCCTGTACTGTCCGCCACCGACCTTCGGGTGCACGGCGATCAACCAGGACGGCGAGAGCCGGCGTCGCGGCGTGGAGGTCACGGTGGACCTGTCGCTGACCGATGACTATACGATCAACGCGACCTACACGTACTCCGACTCGCGCGCCGACGATCCCAATACCGCCGACACCGGGCGGGTGCGCGAGGTGCGCCGCCCGTTGCACAGCGGATCGGTCAACCTCAATCGCTCATGGCTCGACCGGCGCCTGAACGTGAACCTGGCTGCCGCCTACACCAGTGACCGGGAAGACGATTTCTTTCCCCCGCCGTTTTTCTACCCGGCCGAGCGAGTAACCCTCGACAGCTACATGCTGCTGACGCTCGCGGCACGTTATCGGCTGACGGAAACAGTCGAGATCCTCGGGCGGGCAGAGAACGCACTGGATGCCGACTACGAGGACGTGTACGGGTTTGCCACCCCCGGAGCCGCCGCGTACCTGGGGTTGCGCGTGAGCATGGGCCGCTGAAGCCCGGAGCAACCATCACTCGCCGGCAACCAACGCTTGCAGCGAAGGCTCCGGCACGGCTTTGCAAGCCGCCGCCAACCGACTACCCTCGATGTCCGTCCGTGACATCCCCGGGGTTGCTGCATGGCTAATCGGCTGACGAAGATCTACACCCGCACCGGCGACGATGGCAGCACCGGGCTCGGCGACGGCCGGCGGGTCGCGAAGGAGTGCCTGAGGGTCGAGGCGTTCGGCGCCGTGGACGAATTGAACTGCGCCATCGGGCTGATGATTGCCGCACCGGGCGTCCCTGACGATGTCCGCAGCTGCCTTGCGGCCATCCAGCACGAGTTGTTCGACCTCGGCGGGGAATTGTCGGTGCCGGGACGCACGGTGATCGATGACGCCATGGTGCAGGGGCTGGAAGTCACGCTCGACCGTTTCAATGCCGCACTGCCGCCCCTGAAGGATTTCATCCTGCCCGGCGGCAACCTGGGCGCAGCAAGCTGTCATGTTGCACGGGCCGTATGCCGGCGCGCCGAGCGGCGCACCTGGGCCCTGGCCCGCGATGAGACCGTCAACGCCGCCTCGATGCGCTACCTGAACCGGCTGTCCGATCTGCTGTTCGTGCTCGCACGCGTCGTCGCGCGTGCCGATGGCGGCCACGAGGTGCTGTGGAACCCGACACGGAAAAAACCCTGACGGAGCCCGTCAGTTCCCGTCCAGCAATCGACACAGGCCATCGACACCATCGAGGATGCGCGCGCTCGGCCGGCTGAGCAGGTCCGCATCCAGTGTATAGAGCCGCCGCTCTCGCACCGCCGGCAGATCCGGCCACGCCTTCCAGATGGAGAGCAGCGCCGGACCCTGCCCGCCCATATCGCTCGCGATGATTGCATCGGGCGCTGCCGCAATGATCGATTCCATCGAGACGATCGCGGTCAGTCCGGGCAGGTCGCCGAACACGTTCTCGCCGCCACACAGCCGCAGCCCCTGCCCGAGGAACTGACGGTCGGTCACCGTGAAAAACGGTTGCCCGGACAACTGCAGAAAGACCCGCAGTGGCGACGCGCGTGCCGGCCGGCTGCGCAGCCACTCCAGGTGCGCCTGAAAATCATGGGCCGCCAGGCTCGCCGCCGCCGGCGTGCCGGCAAGCGCCCCGATTTGGGCAATCTGCTCCCCGATGTCGTCGAGCGAGACCGGCTCGAGCAACTCTACGCGCAGGCCCAGATCCCGCAGGCGCTGCACCGTTTCCGGCGGATTGCCGGACGTCCAGCCCAGCACCAGGTCGGGGTGCAGCGCCGCAATGGCCTCATAGTCCAGCCGGAAGGCATCACCGACATGAGGCAAGGCGGCGACTTCCGGCGGGAAGTCGCTGAACGCGACCACGCCCACCAGCCGCCCGCCGGCACCCGCTGAGTACACCAGTTCGGCGAGATGCGGCGCCAGCGTGACAATGCGTTGCGCTGCCGGTTGCGCCTGCACCGGTTCCAGCGGCGGCTGCGGCGCGCGACAACCGCCGCCAAGCGCAAGCGCAAGCGCCAGGAATGCCAGCAACCCACACCGGACGCTGTGGCGCGTGGAGCGACTGCGGACGCACGCAGTGCCGCCCGGATGCGCGTGCCACCCGCCACGCCATCGCCCCATGATCACCGCAGCCAGTTGTTGAGCGTGAGCAGGGCCACCAGCGGATACCAGATCAGCCACAACGCACGCCGCACGAGTCCCAGGGCCTGTTGCGCCAGTCCGGCCGCGCCCTCGGCGCTGGCAGCCGTGGCCGACTCCCGACAGGCGCCTTCGCCCGCCCCCGCGATGCGGGTCTCCGTGCGCTGGAAGAACGCCTCGCGGTCGCCCGCCTCCGCCGCACGCCAGCCCGCGATCGTCCCCACGAAATTGCCGGCCAGCGCGAACGCGCCAACCATCAGCCGGCCCGGTAACCAGGCCGCCAGGCCATGGACCAGCCGCGCTGGCGTCACGGCCTGCTGCCGGGCCAACGCGCGCTGGCGCAGCAGGTCCAGGACCCGAAACAGCCAGGCACCTGCTGGCCCGGCCGGGCCCAGCACCAGAAACCAGAACACGACGCCGAAAATCCGGTTGTTCGCCTGCACGAAGATGGCGCGGTGAACCTGGCGAGGCAGTTCCTCCGTACCCGCGCCAGGGTCGAATCCCAGCAGTTCGCACGCCAGTCGCTGCGCCTCGCTACCGCCGGCGTCCTGGGTCGCGGCGCAGTACTCCTCGACCTCCTCCTGCAGATCGCGTGGCCCGAGCGAGAACAGGAGCACCACGATCGCGAACAGGAAGTACGGCCACTGCACGCTCTGCACCGACAGCACCATGCTTGCCCACCCGACGGGCGCGGTGAGCAGCAGGGCGAGGCCGGCGATACCGGCAGCGGCAAGCCCGGACCGGCGGCCGGCGAGCCGGGCAAGCACCCGATCGAAAAGCGGGTCGAGCCAATGGAACGCGCGCAGGTGAAAGAAGTGGGTCAGTGCGCGTTCCAGCCCCAGTCCGAACAGGAGCGCGAGAAAGTTCATGCAGCGCCGGCCTCACGCCACATCGGGTATCGACCGGTGCCCGCACTCATACGACGCGGACCTGTTCCAGCAACTGCGCAAAGCGGCCCCAGTCGAACGACAGGCCGGGGTCGCTCTTGCGCCCGGGCGCTATGTCACTGTGGCCGACGATCGGAGCGAGACGCAGCGATGGAGCCCATGCCCGCAAGGCCTGCACGACGTCGGCGAGAACGGCGTACTGCTCCCCGGAATAGGGGATATCGTCGGCCCCCTCCACCTCGATACCGACGGAGAAATCGTTGCAGCGGTCCCGCCCGTGGTGCATCGACACGCCGGCGTGCCAGGCGCGCCGGTTCAGTGCCACATACTGGATGAGTTCACCGTCGCGCCGGATCAGCAGATGAGCCGACACCCGCAACCCGTCGAGCTCGCGAAAAGACGGATGGGCAAGCGGATCGAGCCGGTTGGTGAAAAGCTGGTCGATCCAGGGACCGCCGAATTCGCCGGCGGGTAACGAGATGCCATGCACCACGATCAGGTCGGGCAGACAGCCAGCTGGTCGCTCATCGGCGTTCGGTGACGACACCTGGCGTACGCCATGCAGCAGCCCGGTCTGGGGATCGACGCTCAGCTTGCTCCGACTCATGGATTTCCCGCCTGGCAAGGCCCGGGATTCTAGCCCGATCAACCGCCGGTCGCTGCATTGACGCCGCGGGCGGCGGCAAACGACACTCCCGGCCGGGAGTCCCGCAGGAGCGGTTTCATGTCCTTGCGCCGAGTGTTCACCGAGGAACCACTGCGATCCGGCACCCTGGTATCGCTCCGCGACGATGCCGCCAACCATGTCGTTCGCGTGTTGCGCCTGCGGCGCGGCGACGAACTCGTCGTATTCGACGGTTCGGGCGTGGACTACGACGGCCGCATCGCCGACTTGTCCCGCGACCAGGTCCGCGTAGAGCTGGGCGCGGGGCGCGAGATTCGCTCGGAGTCGAACCTGGACATCGTGCTGTTGCAGGGCATCTGCCGGGGGGCGCGCATGGATACCGTCGTGCAGAAAGCGACGGAGCTGGGCGCGAAGCGCATCGAACCACTGCTCACGCAGCGCAGTGTCGTGCGCCTGGACGAGGGCCAGGGCACACGCAAGACCGGGCATTGGCAGCGCATCGCCATCGCCGCGGCCGAGCAGAGCGGACGCAGCCGCATCACCGAAGTTGCGGAGCCGCAGTCCTTCGAAGTCGCCGTTGCGGCCACCGTCGGAATGCCGACACGGCTGTTGCTGGACCCGGCAGGGACGAGCCTGCGCGAACTGCCGCCGCCCGCCACGCCGCTCGCGCTGCTGGTCGGCCCCGAGGGCGGGCTCACCGACGCAGAACGGGATCTGGCCACCACGGCAGGCTTTGCCGCCGTACGACTTGGCCCGCGCATCCTGCGCACGGAAACCGCGCCGATCGCGGCGCTCGCGGTATTGCAGTTTCTCGCCGGCGATTTCTGAGACGCTCGGCGCGAGCGGTATTGCCGGCCGGCCTCGCACCGCCGGCGTCGCCGGCCCGATCGCCGCTCAGATCAGGAGGTTTCCCGCCCACCAGGCCACGGCCGCCATCGCCGCGGAGGCCGGAATGGTGAGCACCCAGGCCAGCACGATATTCCCGGCAATGCCCCAACGCACGGCCGAGAACCCCCGCTGAGCCGACCCGACACCCACGATCGCGCCGGTGATGGTGTGCGTGGTAGATACCGGTATCCCCATCGCCGAGGCCATGAACACCGCCAGGGCACCGCCCGTCTCCGCGGCGAATCCGCCGACCGGCTTGAGCTTGGTGATGCGCTGACCCATGGTCTTCACGATGCGCCAACCCCCGAACAGCGTGCCGATTGCTATGGCCACGTAACAGCTGACGATCACCCAGAACGGCAAATGGTCGCCCGTCGCGCTGCCTGATGCGATCAGCAACAACCAGATGATGCCCATGGTCTTCTGTGCATCGTTGCTGCCATGGCCAATGCTGTACAACGCCGAGGACAGCAGCTGCAGCCGGCGGCAGATGCGATCCACGCGATGGGGACGCGAGCGGAACCACAGCCACGACACGGCCACGATGATCAGCCCGCTGAGCATCATGCCGATGACGGGCGAGGCGACGATGAAAATTGCGGTACGCGTAATGCCCGGCGCCAGCAGTGGCTCGGTGCCTGCCTTGGCCAGAGCAGCGCCGATCATGCCTCCGATCAGCGCATGGGAGGAACTCGACGGTATGCCGTAACACCAGGTGATGATGTTCCAGAGAATCGCGCCGACCAGCGCCCCGAATATCACGTGGTAGTCGACGAAGGACGGGTCGATGATGCCCTTCCCGACCGTGGCTGCCACCCTCAGCTCGAAGATCGCAATCGCGAGGAAATTGAATGTCGCGGCCCATGCGACCGCCTGGTACGGCTTCAGGACGCCGGTCGAAACGACCGTGGCAATGGAGTTCGCCGCATCGTGGAAACCGTTGAGGAAGTCGAAGCAAAGGGCGAGCGCTACGAGTAACGCCAGCGTTCCGAAAGCGAAATGCGGATCCACGCTCAACCGTTCTCCAGGACGACGCCTTCGATCAGGTTGGCAACGTCCTGGCATCGGTCGGTTGCCGTCTCGAGGAGCTGGTAGATCGCCTGGTGCTTGATGACTTCGCGGACGTCCTTCTCCTCGCGAAACAGGCGTGAGACAGCACCGCGCATCAGCCGATCCGCGTCCGACTCGATCGCATCGATATCCTGGCAGACCCGGAGAATCGACGCCGCATTATCCATCGAGGGCAGCATGCCGATTGCCGCCTGCACCCGCTCGCAGCATATTCGCACCAGATCGGCGAGATGGCAGGCCTCCGGCCCCACCGCGCGCACGTCGAACAGCAGGAGCGACTCGGCCGCGTCCTGGATGAGATCGAGAATGTCGTCCATCCGCGAAATCAGGCGATGGATGTCGTCGCGATCGAATGGCGTGACAAAGGTCTTGTGGACCAGCAGCACCGTGTCGTGCGTCACCCGGTCGGCCGCACGCTCGATTTCCCCGATGCGGTGGATGCGGTCCGCGCGACCTGACTCGTCGTCGTACGCCTGCAGCAGCTCGTTGATGGCGATTCCGCCCTGGACTACCAGGGCAGCGTGCTGATTGAAGAGATCGAAAAACCGGCCCTCCCGGGGCATCAATCGGGAAAACAGCTGCATGGTTGTCGCTCTTTAGGCCCGGGTTTTGGCGCGCAGCCTAACAGAATCCGCGGCCAATGGGACTGACCGTGAGCGTCGCCGGAGCCCTGCGCGGCAGGACCGGCGGTCAGCGGTGGCTCATGTGGCCCGGTCGCGCCGGGGGAGCTTCAGGTCAGCGGCGGACCGGAGCGATCGAGGCAACGATGCAGCATTTCCTCGACCCGCTCGAGGTCGGGGATCAGGGGATATTCGTTGATCATGCGAATCTGGCAGACGACGGGCCCGGACGGTGGCCAGGCCTGCCGGTCGTCCAGCCTGATGACTTCGCGATTGACCCGGACGAGCTGCGGGAACCCCTCCGTGAGCACGCCGTAGTAGCCCGTGTCCAGCTTCCCCGAGATGGCATTGAAAATCGCGATGCGCGTGCGCCCACCCGGTTCGTCGGCGTTGCGCCCGCAAAGCTCCTCGAAAGAAACCACCGGTATCTTCAGCGTCGTCCAGGCGACGAAGCCGCGAAACCATACCGGCCCGGGCCCGGATTTCTCCGGCCTGACGTAACGGACCACTTCGGCGAGGCAGCTGCGAGGCACGATCAGGCGCAACTGGCGCAGCGGTATGAGCTGGCAGTAAATCTCGTCGAAACTCTGTCTCGCAGCGAGCTGCATGGCCTGCTCAGTCCTTCTTCAGCTGATGCCTTACGGCTTCCAGCAGCGCTCGTTCCTGATACGGCTTGCCCAGATAATCATTGACGCCGACCTCGATGGCACGAGCCTTGTGCTTCTCGCTCACCCGCGAGGTGATCATGACGATTGGCACGTTGGCCGTATCGGGATTGTTGCGCACATGCTTGGCGAACTCGTACCCGTCCATGCGTGGCATCTCGATATCCAGCAGGATGATGTCCGGCCGGTGATCCTGCAGCACGCTGATAGCCTCCAGCCCATCCTTGGCCGTAACGACCCGGAAGGAATTGCGCTCCAGCAGCCGCTGGGTCACGCGGCGCATCGTGATCGAATCGTCCACGACCAGTGCCAGCGGACCCTGCGGCGCCGGCTCCACCAACGGCGCCTTTGCGACCGCGCCCGCGCGGGCGCTGCGCACCAGGATACCCATGTCGAGGATGACCGCGATACGCCCGTCACCCAGGATGGTCGCACCGGCGATGCCGCGGATGGTCGCCAATTGCGGCCCGACCGGCTTGACGACGATTTCGCGGCTGTCCTGCATCTCGTCGGTGATCAGCGCGGTCGAGTGCTCGCCCGCGCGCACCAGGATCACGGACACCCTGCTCTGCTCCTCCGGGAGCCGCGACGGGCCGAGGCCGAGATACTCACCGAGATGCCGGAACTGGTAGGTCTGCCCGCCATAGTCGATGACCGGCTGCGCGGCCTCGAGGCGCGCCAGCAGTTCGCCGCGGGAGATGCGAATGACGCCCTCGACGGTCGGCAGCGGCAGCGCGTAGAGTTCGGCGCCCGCACGCACGATCAGCGCCTGCGTGACTGCCAGGGTAAACGGCAGGCGAATCGTGAAAGTCGTCCCGCGCCCGGACACCGACGCGATGCGCAGCGACCCCCCGAGCTTCGATACTTCGCTGGTCACGACGTCCATGCCGATGCCGCGCCCGGCTGCCTGGGTGAGGCGGTCCGCAGTGCTGAACCCCGGGCGCAGAATGAACTGCATCGCCTCGTCATCGCTCACCGCGACACCCGACCCGATGAAGCCAAGCTCGGTCGCCTTGCGGCGAATCGCAGCGACGTCAAGGCCGCGACCGTCATCGGCAATCTCGAGCACGGCTTCCGAACCGTCGCGTTGCAGGTTGACGAAAATGCTCCCGGCAGCAGGCTTGCCGGCCGCCTCGCGCTCCGGCGGCGATTCGATGCCGTGCACGACGGCGTTGCGCAGCATGTGCTCGAACGGCGCCAGCATGCGCTCGAGCACCTGCCGGTCGAGTTCGCCGCCGCCCTGCATGTGGAGTTCGGCGCGTTTGCCGAGTTCGAGCGCGGTCTGGCGCACCAGGCGCGCCAGCCGTGGCGCGTGCTGGTGGAACGGCACCATGCGGGTGCGCATGAGACCGTCCTGCAGCTCGGTGGCCGTGCGCGACTGCTGCACCAGCAGGCCCTCGGTGTCGCGCGCCAGGTTCTGCAACAGGTCCTTGAGACTGCTGACGTCGGTTGCGGATTCCGCGAGGCTGCGGGACAGCTGCTGGATGGTGGAGTAGCGGTCCAGTTCCAGCGGATCGAAGTCCGGTCGCACCCCGGCCTCATCCTGGTGACGGAAGCGGATCTGGGCTTCCGTCTCCATTTCCAGCTTGCGCAACTGCTCGCGCAGGCGGATCACAGTCGCGCCGAGTTCCTCGAGGTTGAACTGGATCAGACTCACCTGCTGACTCAGCCGGGACTGGAAGATGCTGAGCTCGCCAGCGTTGTTGAGCAGCAGGTCGAGGAGCACCGAGTCCACGCGCGCGGTCTCGCGCCGGTCCGGCAAGGCAGCGCGCGACGGCGCGGCCGGCAGTTCGGGGCGCAGCCCGGTTGCCGGCACCACGATCTGCGGCGGCTGTTCGAGTTCCCGGGCAAGCTCGCCGAGCCGTTCGGCCGCGGGCAGCGCGATGTCGCCCTTGTCCTCCTCGAATGCGGGCGGCTCCGGCGGCGGCAGGACCATGGGCTCAGCGGCCGCCTCCGGCGCGGGTGGTTCGGCAACCGGTTCGGGAGCGGCCTGTACCGAGACCGGCTCCGCGACGACCGGTTCGGGAGCAACCTGTACCGAGACCGGCTCCTCGACGACCGGCTCGGGCGCAGCCTGCACCATGGCCGGAGCGGGGACGACGCTCCGGTCGTCGACGGGCTCCGGTGCGACCGACGGCTCCGCGGGCGCCGCCGCCTTGCCGTGGATCGCCGCACGCAGGCGCTCGCCCAGCCGGGGCGCCAGCGGGCGCTGCTCCCCGGTCATGACGTCCTCGCGCAGCCGGTGCAGTTCGTCGAGGCTCGCCTGCAGCAACTCACCGATCGCCGGGCCGTGCGCGGTCAGACCCTCGCTCAGCCTGATGAGCAGAGTCTCCAGTTCATGACTGAAGTCGCCCATGACGGTGAGCCCGGCCATGCGGGCGCCACCCTTGAGGGTGTGCAGGTAGCGCTGCAGGTCGGCCAGCGCCTGATCGCTGCCGGCGCCGGTTGCGAGGCGCGCCATGGCGCCGTCTGCCGCATCCAGCAGTTCGGCCGCCTCTTCGGCAAAAATCGCGGCAATCTCGGCATCGTAAGGCAGGGCCGGCGCGGGGGGCGTGCTCGGCTCCGTCGCAAAATGATCCTCGGCGCCGGCCTCGAAGGGCTGCTCCACCGCGATGCCTGGCACGACGGCTGTCAGCGACTCCTCGTCGGTGACCGGCTCTGGCAGTGGCTCCGCCAGTGCGTCCTCGGCGGGCAATGCAACCGCCGCCGTCTCGTCCGGCAGCAACGCCTCGGGCTCCAGTTCCGCCGCAGGAACCTCGCCGGTGAGTTCGATGACCTCCGGCAGCGCCATTTCCTCGACGATGATCGACGAGTCGAGCGCCTCACCGTCCGGCACCAGGCCGGGAATGGAAATTTCTCCGGTCCGGTCGGCGGCCTCGTCGGCCGCATGCTCGACCGCCAGCGCGTGATCGTCGAGACGCCGCTCGAGGTCCGACGTGACCGGGACCGGCCGCCAGGGCTCAGCGAGATACGCGAGCAGCGCCTCGATACGCGCTGCGCTGTCACGCAGGGTATCGACCGCACCCGGCGGCAGTCGCGCCGGACGGTTGTAGGCGACACTGATCATCCGATTGAGCGCTTCGGTCAGCGGCTGACCGATGGTCACCCGCGCCATGGCCATGCTGCCGTTCAGCGTATGACAGGAGCGGTACAACTCTTCCGGCACGGCATAGGCCAGGCCGGGATGCTCGCAGGCAGCGACGAAGCGACGCAATACTGTCAGGTGGCCGCCCACCTCGCGCGTAAAAATATCGAGCAGGACCGGATCCATCGCCGCCGGCCCGCTGGCCGCAGCCGCTTCCGCCGGCGTTTCGGCCGGCACCGGCTCCGCTTCCGCCACCGGCTGCGGCTCGGCACTCGCCGGTTGCCCGGCGTCCTCCGGCACTTCGACGGGCGCCGGTGCTTCGGCATACCGGCGTACCTCCGCGATCAACGCGGGCAGGTCCTGGCGGGGAGTGGCGCCAGTCTCGAGTTCCTCGAGCAGCGCGGGCAGGGTCGCGACCGTCTGTTGCAGGATTTCCACGAGCCGCGGGCTGCGCGCCAGGGTGCCATTGATCAGGCGGTTCAGGACCCGCTCGACGTGCCAGCAAAACTCGCCAATGCGATCGGCACCGACCATCCGACCGCTGCCCTTGAGCGTATGAAACGAGCGACGCAGGCTCGCGAGGGCATTGCCATCGGCGTCGTCGCGCTCCCAGGCCGGCAGATCCCGATTGACGTTGCCGATCTCGTCGCGCGCTTCCTCGATGAACAACTCCAGCAGCTCCGGGTCGAGCCGTTCGCGCCCGCCACTGAAGATCAGGGTCGGCTGCTCGGGCTGCACGGGCACGCGCGCCGTCGGCAGGACCTGGGTGGCCTCGTACTCCGGAGGCGTCGCCGCGACCGTGGCCGCCTCGTCGAGCGCACCCAGTTCCACGAAGCTTCTGGCCGCTGCGGGCGGCTCGGTCACGAGGCCAGCCAGGCAACGCTCGGCATTGTCGAGCATGTAATCAGGATCGCGACGACCGGCCTGCAGAGTTTCCAGGTAGTACTCGAGGCTGACGGTGGCGTCAGCCAGGCGGTCCATGCGGCTGTCCGGGGCGCTTTTGTCGTCCTGGCGCACGAGCGCCCGGATGGCTTTCTGCAACTCGTCGACGACCCCCGCGGCGCGCTCCTTGCCGAGCATCAACAGTCCGGCCGTGATACCCCGCAACAACTCGGGCACCGCGTCGATCGCGGCACCGTCGCCGCGACGCTCGGTCACCTGGGCAACAGCATCCTTGACCCGGGCGAGATTGACGAGGCTTTCGCGCATCACCGCGGGCATGACCTGGTTCAGCCCGGCGCCCGGCTCGGCGGCGGCCTCGAGCGACACCACGGTGGGCTCTTCCGCGCGCGGCGCGATCATGCCGATCAGGTCCCCCTCGATCCGGTCTTCCACGCCGAGCAACCCGGCGGCTATAGCCACCAGCGCACTCTCCTCGGGACGACGCCCGCGGCTGACCAGTTCCTGCAGTTCCTCACGCCGCGACTGGACGATCTCGCGCAGATCACCAAGGCCGAGCACTCCCAGCGTATCGCCGATCTTCTTCAGCAGTTCCAGCTGCGGCGCGAGTTCCTCAACGCGCTCCATGCCCGTCCGCACGAAGATATCGAGCACGTCCTTGACCCGTCCGAGATCCTCCCGGATGGCATGAGCCACCGTCTGCATGAGTTTGACGCTCGGCGCCGACAGCCCCTGGCGCGCCTGCTCGACCTGGGCGTCACCTGGCACCAGGTCCGACAAATTGAACGCCGAGCGGATCGCCATGACGCGCTCGCTCGTCGGTCGGGCCCGGGCGACGTAATAGAGCAGGTTGTTCACCAGCTCGATCGGTGGAGCCTTGGCAAACTGCGCCTCACCGAGTGTGCGCAGGCGCTTGATCTCACGATCCGCCTGGCCCATCAGGCGCTTGAGGGAAACACTCGTCTCCAGACCTTTGTCCAACAGCGTCTCGAGGACGCCGGCAACGACCCACCACAACTGGTGGACCTCCGGCGCCGCAGCCGCATGCTCGAGCCGCTCTGCCACACCATACATCTGGCGCAGATTCGTTTCGGCATCCTCGCCGCGGATCCAGCCGAGGAGCGCCAGCTGGAACCGGGGCCGCAGCTCGTGGCAGAGCCGGGCGACGTCCTCGCCGCTGCCGGCGGCACGCAGGGTGCCCGGCCGCGCCCGCGACTCGCTGCCAACATTGAGCAGCAGCAGCGTGCTCTCGGACAGCAGCGGGCGCCCACGGGCCGCGCGCAGGTCGTTGAGCAGGGGCAGCAGCACCAGGGGAATATCGCGGCCGCCATTGAGCACGCGCTCCACGTATGCCGGCAACTGGACGGCGGCACGCATGAGCGCCTCGAGCGGCTCCTCGGCGCCGGCATCCTTGCGCCTGAGGCGGGCCAGGTGGGCACAGGTCTGCTCCATCTCCTCGGCGAGCATGCTCGCGCCATGCGTCTCGGTCATGCGCAGAACGCCGCGCGCGGTATGCAGCAGTGCCGCGACCCGCTCCAGCGCCTGTGAGCCGCCGTCGCCCTCGGCGTACTGCTCGAGCACGACGCGGGCGTCGTGCAGCGTAACGGCGAGTTCGTCGCTTACGATCTGCAGCGAGGCTTGTGGTATGGCGGTATTCATGCAGAAACGGCGCGAAGCTCGCCGGGTTCCGTTCAGGCCGTCTTCTTGCCGAGGATCCGCAGGGTCCGCTCCTCGTAGACCGGCCGGCTGTCGGCTTGCGCTTCAGCGCGCGCCGCGTCGCCCGCGACGGCCGCGTCACCCATTGCGCTGCGGCGTCCTTCCGGCACGCGGGTCGGGAGACGGAAACCAGCCGCCGAGCGGCGCAACTGCGCTGCGAGTTCCGCCAGTTTGCTGATCGAATCCGTCGTGGCGCTGGTGCCGGAGGCAGTCTGGGAATTGATCTGTTGCAGCACCTCGACGATGCGGATCACCGCATTGGCAGCGCCGGCCTGCTCGCGGGCCGAGTTCGATATGTTCTGCACCAGGCTCGCGATCTGGCTGGAGACCTGCTCGATCTCCTCGAGCGCGGCGCCGGCGTTCTCAGCGAGCAGGGCGCCGCCGACGACATCGGTCGTGCTGCGTTCCATGGAGACGATCGCCTCGTTCGTGTCGGCCTGGATCGTGCGCACCAGCACCTCGATCTGCTTGGTGGCATTGGCCGAGCGCTCGGCGAGCCGCTGCACCTCGTCGGCCACCACGGCGAAACCGCGACCGGCCTCGCCCGCCATGGAGGCCTGTATCGAGGCGTTCAGCGCCAGGATGTTGGTCTGGTCGGCGATGTCGTTGATCAGCTCGACGATGTTGCCGATTTCCTGGGAGCTCTCGCCGAGGCGCTTGATGCGCTTGGAGGTATCCTGGATCGTCTCCCGGATGGCGTTCATGCCCTCGATCGTGCGGCGAACCGCCTCCCCGCCCTTGTGGGCGACGTCAACGGAGTGACGCGCGACGTCGGAGGACCGTTCGGCGTCGCCCGACACCTCCTCGATGGAGCTGACCATGCGGCCGATCGCCTGCGAAGCGGAATCCACCTGCTTCGACTGCGCCTCGCTCGCCTGGGTGAGCTGAACCGCAGTGGACTCGGCGCTCTTGGCGGCACCGTCGAGCAGGATGGCGCTCTCGTTGATGGTCGTGACCAGTTCGCGCAGCGCCTCGACCGCGTAGTTGATCGAGTCGGCAATCGCACCGGTGATGTCCTCGTTGACCGTCGCCTGAACGGTCAGGTCGCCGTCAGCAAGGCTGGAAAGCTCATCGAGCAGCCGCAGGATCGCCTGCTGGTTGCGCTCGCCCTGTTCGATCTGGGGGTCGGCCTCACGCCCTGCCCCGCCCTGCAGGTACAGCCAGGTCATCGTGGCCAGCAGCACGGCGGCGAGCACCAGCAGGCCGATCACCAGCAGGTCCCGTGTGGAACGCCCGGCTCCGGATCCGGCATTGGTTGCATCGCCCAGGACGCGCGCGGCCACTGCGTCGAGCTGGCTCGAACCCTGGTGGACGAGATCGAGCCGGTCGCTGAGCGCGCGCACGTCGCGCACACGGGCGAACAGCCGGTCCTTCGCGCCGGAGAGCTTGCTCAATGCCTCCAGCGCCCGCGGGCCGCTCACCGCCCGGATGCCAAGATCGGCGTCGCCGCTTTGCAGTCCGAGCACGATCTGGCTCGCGTCGATTTCCGTCTGGCCGAGATCGTTGGCGACATCGCTCGGCTTGTCGGGTCCTGACACCAGCGCGCGCACCGCTGGTGCGACGTTTCGCGCCACCACCCGCAGCCGGTTCAGCTGCGCGCTTACGGCCGGCTCCGAGCCTGCGGCAAACTCGAGATTCGCGGTCTCACGCAGTAATGCCGGGACGAGTTGCTCGATGTCGGCGACTATCGCGTACGCATTGAGGATGTCCTGGCGACCCTTGCTGATGGCCGCCGCGCCGGAGCGCAGCTGGCTGACCAGGCCCGCCTGGTCGCCGGCCGATGCAGCCGGTGCCGGCAGCCGCGCGAGCGTCCGGTCGAGCGCATCGAACGCCTGTGAACTGCCGCGCGACGCCTCGCGCGCCTGCAGCAGGAGCGTCTCGGCTTCACCCGCCACGTGGGTGGTGCCGGGTGTCCTGAACACCAGCGCCATGACTCCGACGAGCACGGCGAAAAGGCATATCGCCAGTAAGGCGAGGTTCCGCGACCGGTTGCTGCTGCTAAACATGAGTACCTTATCCTCCGCACGGTGACGCTGCTTGCATGCCGCCACCACACACGACTTTTTGTCATCCCTTCGCGGGCGCCTGCCCCCGTATCGTGCCGAAGGCAACGCCGTCGACCGCTCGCTGGCCGCTAGTCCTCCGCCGCGCGCTGGAACTCGCGGCTGTCGGGCAGCGCCGCCAGGTCGAACCTCGGCCAGATCTCCAGTCCGCGCCGGAATGCGCCCCGCAGGTACTGCTCGCACCGCAGCTGCGGCTGGGGAAACTCGCTCACATGCTCTCGTTGCAAGAATCGGCGAAAGCCGTAGACCTCATCGACCACCAGGCCCACCGGATAGTCGGGGCTGTTCAGCACCACGACACGCGCGGATCGCTCTGCGCCGGTCGCGCCCGCCCCGAGGAACGCCCGCAGGTCGGCGATCGGCAGGAGATGCCCGCGCACGTTGGCAAGGCCACGTATCCACGGCTTGGCGCCCGGCACCCGCGTCAGGGTCGAGGGCAGCATCAGCACCTCCCTGACCTGTTCACGCGGCACGACGAACCGCTCGTTACCGAGCCGCAGGCCGATGCCGACCCATTCTTCACCACTCGCATCGTCCCCCGTCGTCCCGGTCAGCGCTACCCGCGACCGCCGCTCCATCTCGCGCAGCAGGTCGAAAGGGTGCTCTCTGAGCTCCCGCAGTTCGCTGCCTCCCGTGACGCTCATGGCCCCGGATTCATGATCGGATGTTGGCCCTCACGGCCGCGACGAGGTCATCGTCGCCGACCGGCTTGGTGATGTAGCTCACGGCGCCCTGCCGCAGGCCCCAGATGCGATCGGTTTCCTGGTCCTTGGAGGTCACGATGACCACCGGGATCGAGGCCGTGGCCGGGTTCCTGGTCAGTTGCCGGGTCGCCTGGAATCCGTTCATCCCCGGCATCACGATGTCCATGAGGATCACGTCCGGGTGCTCGCGCTCGGCGAGGGTGATTGCCTCGCGACCTTCGCTGGCCACCAGCGTTTCGAATCCGTGGCGCTGCAGCGCCAGCGAGAGCACGTGCTGGTCAGTCGGGGAATCGTCAACGATCAGTACCAGTGCCATCGGCACAACCTCCCTGGCCCGTCTCAGCGTGCGACGTGGCCCCTGATGGCTCCCAACAGTTCGTCCTTGGTGAACGGCTTCGTCAGGTAGTGCTCGGAACCTACGATGCGCCCGCGAGCGCGATCGAACAGCCCGTCCTTGCTCGACAGCATGATCACCGGGGTCTGCCGGAAGGTGCGGTTGTGCTTGATCAGCGCGCAGGTCTGATAGCCATCGAGCCGCGGCATCATGATGTCCACGAAGATGATGTCCGGCCGGTGATCTGCAATCTTGGCAAGCGCGTCGAATCCATCTACCGCCGTGAAGACCTGGCAACCCTCCTTGGAAAGCAGGGTCTCCGCCGTGCGCCGAATGGTCTTGCTGTCGTCGATGACCAGAATTTTCAGCCCACGCAGGTCACCTGCACCGTCCGCGCCCACTGAGGTCTCCATGCGGGGTATCTGCTGACGCCCTTTTAACATAACGGTCACAGCTCAGCCATGCCGCGCGCCAAGGTGGAAACCACGTGCTGCCGAGTCAGGCGCAGTGCCCGGAAAGACCACTGGGAATCCCCACAATAACGCCGGACTGGCCCAAGGCCTGAAAAGTCCTATCCGCGCGCACCGGGCGATGATAACCCTGCGCTGGTGATATTTCAGCAACCGTAGGAGAGAATTACATTTTTGCCGCCTGTGTCACATTCGGAGGCGGGGAGCGAGTACGCCTTGGCCACTACCATCCGCCTCGGGTTCGTCATGGATCCCATCGCCGCCATCGCGCCGGCCAAGGACAGCAGTCTCGCGATGATGCTCGAAGCGCAGCGACGCGGTTTCGAGCTGCATTATTTCGAACAGGGCGACCTGCGCATCCGCAATGGCGAGCCCCTTGCCAGCAGCCGGCTGCTGCGGGTGTTCGACGACGGGCAACGCTGGTTCGAACTCGCCGCCCGGCGGGACATCCGCCTCGGTGACCTCGACGTGATCCTGATGCGCAAGGACCCACCGTTCGACACCGAATACATCTACACCACCTACATCCTCGAGCGCGCGGAGCAATCTGGCGTACTGGTGATCAACCGCCCGGCCAGCCTGCGCGACATCAATGAAAAGGCCTTCACCGCGTGGTTCCCGCAGTGCTGCCCGGACACGCTGGTCACGCGTTGCATGGCGCAGATGAAGGCGTTCCTCGCCGAGCACGGCCATATCGTCGTCAAGCCGCTGCACGGCATGGGCGGGCGATCGATATTCGTGATCCGGCAGGGTGATCGCAATGCGAACGTCATATTCGAGACACTGACGGAGTTCGATACCCGGCACGCGATCGCACAGCGTTACATTCCCGAAATTCGCCAGGGCGACAAGCGCATCCTGCTGGTGAACGGCGAGGCGCCCGAACACGTGCTCGCGCGCATCCCCGCCGAAGACGACAACCGCGGTAACCTCGTGATGGGCGCCGCCCCGGAAATCCGGCCGCTGACCGAGCGCGATCGCTGGATCGCCGGCCAGGTCGGGCCGGTGCTGCGCGAGCGCGGGGTGTTGTTCGCCGGCATCGACGTCATCGGCGACTACCTCACGGAAATCAATGTCACCAGCCCGACCGGGATCCGCGAACTCAAGAAATACGGCGGTGTCGATCTCGCGGCCCGGTTTTTCGATGTCGTCGAAGAGCGCGTCCGCAGCCGCTGATAGCGCCCCGCCCCACCGGGCCGGACCCGTCGCAAGGATGCCGCGCGCGATTCCCGGCCTGGCGTTGGCCGCACTGGCGCTCGCACTCGGCGCCTGCGACCGGCCTGCCGAGGTGTACCAGCGCGTCATCCCGCTGTTCGGCACCACCGGGCAGGTCGAGATCGTTGCCCGGGATCCGCAGCTCGCCGGGCAGGCGCTCGACCGAATCGAGGCGCTGTATCTCGAACTCGACCGCGACTGGCGCAGCTTCGGCGCCGGCGAGCTCGGCCGCGTCAATGCGGCCCTGGAATCCGGCCAACGCGTTGAGCTGTCGCCCCGCCTGGAGCGACTGATCCGGCGTGGTCTGGAGCTGCGGTCGCTGTCCGATGGACTGCTGGAGCCGCGGGTCGGCACGCTGGTATCGCTGTGGGGCTTCGAGGACATGGCGCGGCACACGCCGCAGGAACCGCCGGACGAGGCAACCATCACGCGACTGCGCCGGCAAACGCTACAAGCCGCCGAACTGCATCTCGAGCATCACAGCATCCGCAGCGACGCGCCGGTCAGGCTCGATCTCAATGCGCTGGCTGAAGGCGCGGCACTGCAGGCGGGCGCCATGCTGCTGCACGACCTCGGGGTGAGCGACGCGCTGATCGACACCGGTGGCGACCTGCTCGCGCTTGGCCGCAGGGGCACGCGCGCCTGGCGCGTCGGCATCAGAAACCCGGCGGCGCCGGGCGTGCTCGGCACGGTCGAGCTCGAGCCCGGCGAAGCGGTAGCGTCGTCCGGCAGTTACGAGCACCGCTTCGGCGCCTCCGGCGAGCATCACCACATTCTCGACCCGCGCACCGGCCACCCGGCCCAAGACAGCCTCGGGGCGACCGTGATCGCCCGCGACGCAGAGCTCGCCGACGCCACTGCCACGGTGCTGATCGTGGCCGGCCCGGCACGGTTCGAGGAAATGGTCCGGCGCATGGGCGTGCAACACGCCCTGCTCGTGACAACCGACGGCAGGGTGTTGGCCACGGAAGCGATGCGCGGCCGGCTCGGCTGGACGGAGCACGGCCGTGGCGACGCCACTCAGGCGCGCCAGGCTCCCTGACTGCCGGCCGGCGCGCGCCGGGTGCGATCCACGGCCGTACGCTGCCCGCGCACCGTGAGCAGCGCGAGCAGCATGACGACCAGGATTGGCGCACTCGCCAGGTTGAGCGCCTTCCACCCCAGGTGCTGGATCGCCGGGCCCGCGAGGATCGAGGCGAGCGCCTGAGACCCGAACACCGTGAATTCGTTGACCGCCTGCGCCGCAAAACGCTCGGTTGCATGGTAAGTGGTGGTGAGCAGCGTCGTACCGGATACGAACAACAGGTTCCATCCACAACCGAGCAGCGCCAGGCCCCACCAGTAGTGCGTGAACTGGCGGGAACCAAGCACGGAAATGCCGATTGCGAGCCCCATGAGCAGGACCCCCAACGTCATCATCCGCGTCACGCCCAGCCGCGTGATCAGCCAGCCGCTCAGCAGAGATGGCGCGAACATCGCCAGCAGGTGGCCCTGTATCACCTGCTTCGTATCCTCCACGCCGAACCCGTCGACGACGTGCATGCTCAGTGGCGTGGCCGTCATGATGAAACTCATCACCGCGTAGCCCGAGACGCCGGCCAGCACGGCGACAATGAACGCGGGTTGCCGGACGATTACCATCAGTGGTCTCGCGGCCTCCCCCGCACTCGCTTCGCTCAGCACCGGCGCGGGCAAGCGCGAAAGCAGCAGCATCGCCATTGCGAACAGCAGCGCCACCGCAACGAACGATCCGGAGTACTCGCTGCTGCGCACCCAGTGGCTCGCGGCCAGCGCCAGCTGCGGGCCGGCGAAAGCCGCAACCAGCATCCCGCACATGACGATCGACACTACGATGCCCGCGCGCTCGGGCGGCAGATACTCCACCGCGGCGAACCGGTACTGGTGCACACACGCCATGTTGGCACCCATCAGGAAGATGGCCAGGCAGAACATCGTGAAATCCTGCCGGGCAACCGCCCAGGCCACCACGAGCGCGGACAGTCCGGCCAGCCCTGCGCCGAGCATGAACGTGCGCTTGCGCCCGATGCGGCCCATCAACAGGGCGGCGGGCACCGTGGTCGTCGCAACACCCAGAATGGCCATGGTGACCGGCAGGGTTGCCCACTCGGGTCGAGGCGTAAGCGCGGCGCCCAGGATGCCGCCCAGCAACACGACGACGAACATCCCCGAGGCAGCCAGTGCCTGGGCGGCCGCGAGCAGGTAGACGTTGCGCATCGCTGCCAGACCTGACCGAAGAAGGGGAACGTCGCAGCGTATCACGCGCTGGCGGCGAGCCGGCGTGGTGGCCGCCGCGTCAGCGGGCGTCCCGGGAAGCCGGGCGCAACGTTGCCTCAGTGTGTGATGGATTGCCGCCTGCCGCCGGGCGCCCACGTATAATCCGGAGGCCGTGAGGAAGCGGCGCCGGCGGGTTCCGGCGGCCTCGAGCCGCCGAACGCCGGATCCCTCTACTCGCCGGGGGAGCAATCGGAAAGTGATTCGCAGACAGGCCGCGCGACCAGCATACGACCCGACGCAACTCGCCCTGGCAGGCGCGTGGTCGGCAACCGCCGCGCAGGACCGCCTCGCCTCCACGGTGTTCCTCGCTGCACTCCTGCACGGCATCGTGATTCTCGGCGTCACGTTCACGGCGGACCCGGCGCAGCGTGACCCGACAGCGACCTCACTGGAGGTCGTACTGGTCACGCGTGACTACGAGAAGATGGCGGCACCGCTCAAACCCTCCCTGCTCGCCGAGCAGAACCTGCTGGGGCGGGGCAACGCGCCGCTCTCGGCCAGGCTGCGCACGGCACCGCCGCAGACCGAAGATCTCGCCATGCCGGGGCCGGATCAACCGGGCGCACTGACCAGCCCACGCAAAACCGGCACCCCGACGCCCGCGGTCTCGCGCCTGACTTCCGCAGCGCGCGCCGCGGAAACGTTGCGGGCGGGCGAGACCGGGGCCGAGGCGCTGCAGGCCGCTCAGCATATGTCGCTGCAGGGTGAGACGAGCACGGCAGACCTGCTCGGTGAACTCGATACGGTCACGGCGATCCCGGACAGCAACCCGCGTGAACTCCTCGTCAGCGCCAGCACGCGCGAGTCGCGCATCGCCGGCTACCTGAATTCCTGGAAGATGCGCGTGGAGCGCGTCGGCACGCTCAATTTCCCAAGCGCTGCTGCAATTCCCGGGGTGCGCGCCTATCCCGTGCTCGAGGTGGCAATCGGAGCCGATGGCGCGCTCCGGGAAGTCGTCGTGCGAAGCTCCTCGGGTCACCGTACGCTCGACCAGGCCGCGATGGAGATCCTGCGGCTCGCGGCGCCCTTCGAACCGTTTCCGCAGCGCCTGCGCGAGGACTATGACGTGCTGCGGTTCGCCTACGAATGGCACTTCGGACGCGGCGCCGGGGCAGGCCGGGTCACGGACGTCAGCGGATCATGAGCGACAGCGACAGGACGGCATCTTTGGCTGACGTCACCTATCTCACCGGGCACCTGCTGATCGCCATGCCGGCGATGGCGGATCCGAATTTCACGCGGACCGTGACCTACATCTGCGAACACAATGACAGCGGCGCCCTCGGCATCGTCATCAACCGGCCGCTGCAGATGGATCTCGGCGAGGTGTTCGAGCAACTCTCGCTGGAATCGGCCGATGTCGGCCTGGCGAGACAGCCGGTGCTGCGGGGCGGCCCGGTGCAGACCGAGCGCGGCTTCGTGCTGCACGAGCCGACCCGTGCGTGGGATTCGACGGTCGAAGTCAGCGAGACGGTGCATCTCACCACGTCCCAGGACATCCTGACCGCCATGGCGCAGGGCACCGGACCGAAGCGCGCCATCATGGCGCTCGGCTACGCCGGCTGGGGCGCCGGCCAGCTGGAGCTGGAGATTGGCGCCAACGCCTGGCTGAGCGTGCCGGCCAGCCCGGCCATCGTGTTCGAGACCCCGTTCGAGGCGCGCTGGACGGCCGCCGCAGGCCTGCTCGGCATCAACCTTGCGACGATCAGTTCCGAGGCGGGTCACGCGTGATTTTAGGTTCAGCGCCGAGCTGCGGGGACGCTGCAACGGGCGTGTGGGGCAGCGCGCATAGGCCATGGACGGCCGTAGCAAGCGTCCCGGCGCAGCGTCGCCGCCAGTAGCCCCTGCAGCGGGATCAGTGCGACGCCTTCGCGACAGCCACGCAAATCGGCGATGAACCTGAGCTTGCGCGGCGCCCCTCAGCCCCGATAATCGCCGTCGATGGCCGACCGCGCCCTCGTCTTCGACTTCGGTACCCGCAGAATCGGTGTGGCGAGCGCCAACCGGTTTGCGCAGACCACGACGATGCTGGCGACACTGTCGGCCCGCGATGGCCGGCCGGCGTGGGAGCAGATCGCCGCGTTGATCGTGGACTGGCAACCCGAAGTGCTGGTCGTCGGGGTTCCGCGCAACGCCGACGGCACGGAGTCGGACATGACCGTTCGCGCGCGCTCGTTTGCCGCCTGGCTCACCCGACAGTCCGGCCTGGCCACGGAGGAAGTCGATGAACGCTTCACCTCGGTCGAGGCCGAAGGCATGCTCCGGGATCAGCGCCGCGCGGGCAGCCGCACCCGCAGGATACGGCCGGAGGACATCGATCGCATGGCGGCGGCGCTGATTGCGCAGACGTGGCTGCGGTCGGCTCCGGTACCATAACCGCATGGGAGCCGGGCACCGCAGCACCATTTTCCTGGAGGACGCGCGCCTCGCGGCCATCCATGCGTTTCCGGGGCAGCAGTTCGTGCTGCGGCTCGAGGCACCGCAATGCGCGGCGCGGGCGACCCCTGGAAGCTTCGTGCACCTGCAGTGCGCGGCCGACTTTCCGATGCGCCGCCCCCTGTCGATCCTGCGGGCCGATCCCGGCGCAGGCTGGATCGAGGTGCTGTTTAAAGTGGTTGGCGAAGGGCTGCGCGCGCTCTCGCACGCTGTGCCGGGTCAGTTCATCAGCATGCTTGGCCCGATCGGCCGGGGCTTCGCGCCTGACCCGGAGCGGCCACGCGCGGTGTTGGTCGGTGGCGGGGTGGGCATGCCGCCACTGCAGTTCCTTGCCGAGCGGCTCGCGGCGGATGCCGCTCGCGAGTGGCAGCCGATCGCTTTCTTTGGCTCCGAGATCCCGTTCCCGTTCCGTCCGGCACGCGCCGGCGGCCGCCTTCACGGCATCGACCATCACATCGACGCCTGCGAGCCGGCACTGGAGGCGCTCGGCGTACCGTCACGGCTCGCCTCGCTGGCGGACTTCGACGGGTGTTACCGGGGCTTTGTGACCACGCTCGCCGGCGAGTGGCTCGCAGCACTGCACGAGAGCGACCGCCGCGAGGCGATGATCTTCGCCTGCGGCCCGCACGCGATGCTGCGCGCGGCTGCCGGCCTCGCGCGCGACTTCGGGCTGCCGGCCCAGTTGTGCCTCGAAGAATACATGGCCTGCGGCGTCGGCGGCTGCGCCGGCTGCGCAGTCAGGGTCACGACCGACAACGGTCCGGCGATGAAGCGCGTCTGCGTGGATGGCCCGGTGTTCAATGCCCGGGCCGTTTACCCGGAGATCTTCGCCACGGCGTGAAGCCGCTGTGCTAGCCGAAGTGGATCTGCGCCTCGAGGTTGGCGCGTGAATCGGCGTTGGCGAGCGCTTCCTCCATCGGGATCTTGCCTTCCTTGTGGAGCTTGAGCAGCGCCTGGTCGAAAGTCTGCATGCCCTGCTCGGTGGTGCTGATGAACGCCTCTTTCACCTTCCCGATGTCGCCGAGCTGGACCAGCTCCGCGATGCGCGGGCTGTTGAGCATGATTTCCACGGCTGCGATACGGTCCCCGTGCGTGCCGCGCACCAGGCGCTGCGAGATGATCGCGCGCAGGTACTGCGACAGATCCATGAAGATCTGCTGGTGCTGCTCCTCGGGGAACAGGTTGATGATCCGGTCGAGGGTCTCCGGCGCGTTGTTCGAGTGCAGGGTGGCAATCGCCAGATGGCCGGTACCCGCAAGGTCGATCGCCGCCTGCATGGTCTCGCGGTCGCGGATTTCGCCGATCAGGATCACGTCCGGCGCTTCGCGCATCGCACTTCTCAGCGCCTTGGCGTAGGACTTCGTGTCCGAGCCGATCTCGCGCTGGTTGACGATCGATTTCTTGTTGGTGTGCAGAAACTCGATCGGGTCCTCGATCGTGAGGATATGGGACGAGGTTCTCTCGTTACGGTGATCGATCATGGCGGCCAGCGTCGTGGACTTGCCATTACCGCTCGCGCCAACCATGAGCAGGAGCCCGCGGCGGAACATCACCAGATCCTTGAGGATCGGCGGCATCTGCAGCTTGTCGAGGTTGGGAATGTCCGAGGTGATGTAGCGCATCACCATCGCGACATTGCCGCGCTGGTGAAAGACGTTGACCCGGAACCGTCCCAGCCCGGACTTCGACACCGCGAAATCGATCTCGAGCTCCCGCGTGAACTCCTCGAGCTGCTGCTCGCTCATGAGCTCGATGGCCGCCTGCCGGATCATCTTCGGCGTGAGCTCGAGCTTGTTCACGGGCATGATCTTGCCGTCGATCTTGATCTTGACCGGGGCGTGCGGGCTCAGGAAGAGGTCCGAGGCGCGCTTTTCGACCATCAGGTTGAAAAGCGGCTGGACATTCATCGTGGCCAGCTCGGTGATGTTATCTGCCAATGCTGCTCTCCCCGGCGCCCTACATGCGAATTACGCCACGATCGTCACGCTCGTCCTCGGCAATCGCGAGGTCCCCCGTGTCGAGCGCCTTCTTGTCGCGCTTGCTTTCCAGCTTCACGCGCAGGCGCAGCTCGTTCTTGGAATCGGCGTTCCTGATCGCCTCTTCGTAGGAAATCGCGCCGCGCTCGAACAGCGCGAAGAGATCCTGGTCGAATGTCTGCATCCCGAGGCGGGTGGACTTCGCCATGATCTCCTTGATCCGGGCGACCTCGCCCTTGAAGATCAGGTCGGCGATCAGCGGCGAATGCAGCATGATCTCCATCGCCGCGATGCGCCCCTTGCCGCTCTCGCGCGGTATCAGCCGTTGCGACACCAGCGCCCTGATATTCAGCGACATATCCATGAGCAGCTGCGAGCGCTTGTCCTCGGGGAAGAAGTTGATGATGCGGTCCAGAGCCTGATTGGCGCTGTTGGCGTGCAGTGTGGCGAGGCACAGGTGCCCGGTCTCGGCGAACTGTATGCCGTACTCCATCGTCTCGCGGTCACGGATCTCACCGATGAGAATCACGTCCGGCGCCTGCCGCAACGTGTTCTTCAGTGCGGCGCCCCAGTTGTCGGTATCGACGCCGATCTCGCGCTGGGTCACCACGCAGCGGCGGTGCGGGTGGACATACTCCACCGGGTCCTCGATGGTGATGATGTGGCCGCGCGAATTGTCGTTGCGGTGCCCGACCATCGCCGCCAGCGTGGTCGACTTGCCGGAACCCGTAGCGCCGACCACGATCACGAGGCCGCGCTTGGTCATCGCGATGTCCTTCAGGATCGGCGGCAGCTCCAGCTCCTCGAGAGTCGGAATCCTGCTGATGATGGTGCGCAACACCGCGCCAACCTGGCCCTGCTGAACGAAGGCACTGACGCGAAATCGCCCGATGCCCTGCGGGTTGATCGCGAAATTGCACTCCTTCGTCGCATCGAACTCTTTTGCCTGGCGATCGTTCATCATGGATCGCACGATCACGGCACTGTCTTCCGGGGTGAGCACCTGCTCGGAGGCGCGATGGATTTCTCCGTCGATCTTCAGCGCGGGCGGGAACCCCGCGGTAATGAAGAGATCCGAACCCTTCACCTCGACCAGCTTCTTCAGCAAGCCCTGCGTCAGGCGTGTGGCTTGATCGCGTTCCATGTGACTCTCCGCGCGGCAACCGGGGCCGCCTAGAACTGGTCCTTGTTGGCGGCCTTGAAGCGCGCCTCTTCCTTGCTGATGACGCCCTTGGTCAGCAGCTCCTGCAGATTCTGGTCCAGCGTCTGCATGCCGGCCGCCTGGCCGGTCTGGATCGCCGAGTACATCTGCGCGATCTTGCCTTCGCGAATGAGGTTACGGATGGCCGGCGTGCCGATCATGATCTCGTGCGCGGCAATGCGCCCACCCCCGCTTTTCTTCAAAAGCGACTGCGAAATCACCGCCCGCAGCGACTCGGAGAGCATCGTTCGGATCATCTCCTTCTCGTTGGCGGGGAAAACGTCCACGATTCGATCCACGGTCTTGGCCGCGGAACTCGTGTGCAGGGTGCCGAACACGAGGTGGCCGGTCTCCGACGCGGTCATGGCGAGCCGGATGGTCTCCAGGTCGCGCATTTCGCCGACGAGGATCACGTCCGGATCCTCGCGCAACGCGGAGCGCAGGGCCTCGGAGAACCCAAGCGTATCCTTGTGCACCTCGCGCTGGTTGATGAGCGACTTCTTGCTCTCGTGCACGAACTCGATCGGGTCTTCGATGGTGATGATGTGGTCGGGCTTGTTGGTGTTGACGTAATCGATCATCGCGGCGAGCGTCGTGGACTTGCCCGAACCCGTCGGGCCGGTGACCAGCACCAGGCCTCGCGGGTACATCGCGATATCGCGGAAAATCGCCGGTGCTTTCAGGTCCTCGAGTGTGCGGATCTGCGACGGGATCGTGCGGAAGACGGCGCCGGCACCGCGGCTCTGGTTGAAGGCATTGACGCGAAAGCGCGCGAGCTTCGGAATCTCGAAGGAAAAGTCCGTCTCGAGAAACTCCTCGTAATCCTTGCGCTGCTTGTCGCTCATGATGTCGTATATCATGCTGTGCACTTCCTTGTGCGACAGCGCCGGCATGTTGATCCGCTTGACGTCCCCATCGACGCGGATCATCGGCGGCACGCCGGCCGACAGGTGCAGGTCGGATGCGTTGTTTTTGACAGAGAATGCGAGCAACTGCGCTATGTCAACGGCCATTTCCGTCCCCAACTCAATCTGTTGCCTTCATCGTACGCCGATTACACACTTGCCATAAGCGGACCGCGCCAGTGCCGCAGAGTATAGGGACGCAGCCCCACCTCACCGTGACGGCAATCACGGAAAAACTCACCGTTTTGCGTGAACGGATCGACGCTGCGGCACGGGCCGCAAACCGGCAGGCGGCGAGCGTGACCGTCGTCGCCGTCAGCAAATCACAGCCCGTCGACGCCATCCGGGCAGCACACCAGACCGGACTGGCCGATTTTGGCGAAAATTACGTGCAGGAAGCCGTGCCGAAGATCACGCAATTCAACGAAGCCACGACCTGGCATTTCATCGGCGCGATACAGGCGAACAAGACACGGCTGATCGCCGGACATTTCCAGTGGGCACAGACGGTAGCCAGCGCCGAGGTCGCGACACGACTCTCGCGCCAGCGGCCGTTTCACGCGGCAGACCTGCAGGTCTGCCTGCAGATTCGTCCCGAGCCCGCCTCAGGCCGTGGCGGACTCGCTGCGGCGGATGCGCCCCTGCTTGCCGCGCAGATCGAGGAGATGCCGCGACTGAAGCTGCGGGGGCTGATGTTCATGCCGAGGCCACGGCTCAGCGCCGGGGAATTGCGCGCGGAGTTTTGCCGTGTACGCCAGCTGTTCGACGAGCTGCGCGCGGCTGGCCACCCGCTCGACACGCTTTCCATGGGCATGTCCGAGGACCTCGAGCTGGCAATCGCCGAAGGCAGTACCATGGTACGCGTGGGCACGGCGTTGTTCGGCGCCCGTGACGCGGGGTCAGCCTGACATGAGCGAGCGCAATCTGCAGATCGGGTTCGTCGGCGGCGGCAACATGGCGCGGGCGATGGTCGCCGGCCTGCTGCGCGCCGGGCATGAGCCGGCCTGCATTGCGATCGCGGAGCCGGCCACAGCCGCCCGCGAGAGCCTTGCCGCCCTGCACCCGCAACTGCAGGTAACGGACGCCAGCGCTTCGGCAGCAGTCGGGGCCGGGGTGCTGGTGCTCGCCGTCAAGCCGCAGGTGATACCCGCGGTGCTCGGCGAACTCGCCGGCCTGCGTCGCCCGCCCGGACAACTGCTCGTGTCGGTCGCTGCGGGCATCACGCTGGCCACGCTCCAGCGCGGTGTCGCTCCGGGCGGCGCCGCCGTGCGCATCATGCCCAACCAGCCCGCGCTGGTCGGAGCAGGGATGTCGGTCCTGGTCGCCGCCGTCGGAGTGGGTGCCGCGCAACGGGCACAGGCACAGTACATCGCTGCAGCCACCGGGCAGGCGTTATGGGTGAATGACGAGTCACTCATGGACGCGGTGACCGCGGTGTCGGGCAGCGGCCCCGCATATTTCTACCTGCTGATGGAAGCCATGGAAGAAGCCGCCGTGGCGCTCGGCCTGCCGATGGAGACCGCCCGTACGCTGGTCCGGCAGACTGCGCTCGGCGCGGCGGGCGTTGCGGTGGCAACCGGCGGTGGCCTCGCACCGCTGCGCGATAGCGTCACCTCACCGGGTGGCACCACCGCCGCAGCACTGGCGGTGCTGGACGCGGCCGGCTGGCGCGAAGCCCTGAAGCGGGCGATCACCGCCGCGCGGGATCGTGGCGCCGAACTCGGCAGCGCGACGCGCTGAAACCAGGCAAGGGAGTTACCTGTCGATGCAGAACGCGCTGGTATTCGTCGTCTCCACCTTGCTCGAGCTGTACGTGATCACCTTCGTCCTGCGGCTCGCCCTCGGCTGGGTTCGCGCCGACTTCCGTAACCCGCTCGCCCAGCTCATCATCAAGGTGACCAACCCGCTGGTGATTCCGGCGCGACGCATCGTCCCGGCGGCAGGCCCGCTCGACACCGCCACCCTCGTGGTGCTGATCCTGCTGCAGACGGCCGCCACGGCGCTCCTGTTGCAGCTTTCCTGCGTCGGCAATCCGCAAGTCGACCAGATCGTGGTGCTGGCCCTGCTCCGGCTGGTGCATGTAGTCCTGAACGTGTACTTCTGGCTGCTGATCGTCTACGTGTTGTCGAGCTGGCTCTCGCCCGGCGGCTACAACCCGGCGCTCGCCCTGCTGGCGAGCGTCGTGGCGCCGCTGCTCGCCCCGCTGCGCCGGGTGATCCCCACGATCGGAGGCCTCGATCTCTCGCCGATCGCTGCATTTCTGATCATCGGCTTTCTGCAACGGCTCATACCTGCGCGCGTGCCGCTCGCCGGCATCGTGTGCATCCCGTTCTGAATGCCGGCAGCCCGGCCCGAGCTCGCTTGCGGGCGCTGGCAGGACGACGCACTGCTGCTGCCGGTACGCGTGCAACCGCGCTCGGGTCGCATTGGGCTTGGGCCGCTGGTCGGCGATCGCCTGCGCCTCGCCCTCACCGCGCCGCCGGTCGACGGCAAGGCCAATGCCCAGGCCCGCGAGGTGCTCGCCGAGACCTTCGGCGTGAGCGCGGCACGGGTCACCCTGGTGCGCGGCGACACGGGCCGGGACAAGCTCTTTCGCATCGACCAGCCACGGCGCCTGCCGCCGGTCATCCGGCGAAGCTGAGCGACGGCGGGCGGCGTGATTCTGGTTTATAGTCTGGCTCTGCCGATCCCAAGGTGGTGATGTGATGGTCACGAACACTGCTACCCGCCGCGCGCTCCTTGCAGCCGTGGCCGTCTGTGTGCTCGCCGCCTGCGCTCCGAAGCCAGGCGCGCCGAGCGCTGGCAGCCCCGCGGGCAATCCGCCGCCCGCGGAACCAGCCGGGGTTGCCAGCAAGGACTTCGGCGATTACGTGGTGCACTTCAACGCCATCTCGACCGACCAGCTCACGCCGGAGGTGGCGAAGGCCTACAACATCGTGCGCAGCAAGAATCGGGCACTGCTGAACGTCTCCATCATCAAGAAGGAGGAAGGTTCCATCGGCAGACCGGTTCCGGGCAGTGTGGCTGCGCTGGTCGCCAACGACACCGGGCAGGTCAAGGACTCGAACCTGCGCGAGATCCGCGAGGGCGATGCGATTTATTACATCGGCGACTTTGCGGTCTCGAATGCCGAGACGCTGGTTTTCACTGTCGACGCCACGCCGATCAACGAGACCAGCCGTTTCAGCGTGCGCTTCACCCGCACGTTCTACACCGAGTAAGGCAGGCCCTCAGTCGCCTCCCGCTGCAGCCTGCTTGATCTGCAGCGCCTCGTGACGCAACCGGATCACGTCGCCGCGCGCGACGTAGAGCAACTCGGATACCTTGCCGACGAGGTAGTCCTCGTACTTGTCGAGGCGCCGGTCGGCACAGGCCACGTGCCAGAGCATGCCGACGAACTCTTCCTTTTCGGCATAACTGAACGCCTCGTGCAGCGGGCGCGTGAACTCGTAGAGCGATACGGACTGCTCCACCGCCGCGCGTGCCCGGCGCACCAGCTTGCTCGCCTCCTCGGGCGCGAGTCCCAGCCGCCCTGCGAGCAGCGTGCCGAGCTCCTCGAGCTCGGCCTCCTTGACGTTGTGATCGGCGCGCGCCGCCTCTACCAGCAATGCGGCCATGGCGAGCGGCACCCGATCGGGGTCCACCGGTGCGTGCCCCGGCTGCGACAGCCGCTGCAGCAGCGCGCCCAGCCTGCCGATCATGCGCTCGCTCCTGCCGGCCGGCTTGTAGCGAGTCGCCCGACGAGTGTCTGGCGCAGCATGGTGAGCCTGCCGTGGAAGAAATGATCCACGCCGGAAAGCATCACCAGCTCGGCCGCAGAGCCGAGTTCCTCGGCCCATTGTGCGACCTCGTGGGCCGGGACCACGCCATCAGCATCGCCCTGGACGATGAGCCATGGTCCTGGCGGTCGTTGCCCGTCGAGCAGCTTCTGCGTGCGCGCCACGGGCGGAGCGACCGTGATCAGCCACTCCGGCCGCACGGCGAGCGCAGCTCGACAGGCGACCATCGCACCGAAGGAGAAACCCGCCAGCACCAGGCCGGCATCACCGTAACGCTCCCGGCCCCAGGCACAGACGGCCTGCGCATCCTCGGTTTCGCCGACACCCTCGGCGAACTGGCCTTCGCTCGCGCCCACGCCCCGGAAGTTGAATCGCAACGCAGGGTAACCGAGGTCGAGCATCGCCCGCGCCATCGTATGCACGACCTTGTTCAGCATCGAGCCGTGGTGCAATGGGTGCGGGTGGCAGATGACGGCAACACGCGAGAACTGGCTCCGGTCGGGCACCTCCAGCAAGGCCTCGAGCGCACCCGCGGGGCCGGCGATGGTAACGGCTTCCTTGGTGGGGGCGTGATGGTGGGCCATGCGCGCGATTATAGGTGGCTTGGGCGAATACGCGCGAGACGGCGCCTGCGGGCGGCCCCACCGCCTTGCTTCGTCAGCGTGACACGCCAAGAATGACGGGACTGGCCGCCGGGATCACAGGAATTCCGCGCCGTCATGGTCCGGTTGTCCATGAAAAAGGTGCAAAGAAGATGAAATTGACCTCCACCTCCTTCCGCGACGGCGAGCCGATCCCGGGCCGCTGCGCATTCGGCATCCCCGATGCCAAAGTGCACATGAAGCTCGGCCAGAACCGCAATCCGCAGCTTTCCTGGTCGGATTTGCCGCGGGGCGCGAAGTCGCTGGTACTGCTCTGCATCGACGTGGACGTGCCCTCTTCGCTCGATCACTTCAACAAGGAAGGCACAGTGATCGCGCAGGAGCTCCCGCGGGTGGAGTTCTGCCACTGGGCGATGGTGGACATCGCGCCGCGCGACGGCGGTGTTGCCGAGGGCGAGTGCTCCGACGGCATCACCCCGCGCGGCAAGAAGCATCCCAAGGGACCGCCCGGCTCGCGCCAGGGCATCAACGAGTACACCGGCTTCATGGCCTCCGATCCCGAGATGGCTGGCGACTACTACGGCTACGAAGGCCCCTGCTCACCGTGGAACGACGAGCGCATCCACCGCTACCACTTCACGCTGTATGCGACCGACCTCGAGCGCTGCCCGGTGGAGGGCCGCTTCACCGCCGCCGAGGTACGCAAGGCGATCGCGGGCCACGTGCTGGCCGAGGCGCGGCTCACGGGCACGTACACCATGAATCAGGATCTGCTCTGACTACGGCAAAAATGCCCTGCTGTGAGCGGGCCGGCCCCGCTCCGCAGCCGCCATGCACGGCATGAATGTCGTCTTCGATCTCGGGCGCGTGGTGGTGCGATGGGAGCCGGATGCCGTCATCGAAACGGTATTTGCCGACCCGCTTGTGCGCGCGCGGGTGCGCCGGGACGTCATCGATCACCCGGACTGGCTCGAACTCGACCGCGGAACGCTGGCACCTGCGACCGCGGTGACGCGCGCCGCGCAGCGCACCGGGCTGCCGGCCGATGCTCTTGCACTATTCATGCGACGGGTGCCGCCGTCGCTCACACCGATCACGGGCACGATCGACTTGCTGCACCGGCTGAAAGCGCGGGGGCACACGCTGTTCTGCCTGTCGAACATGCACGCCGCCTCCATCGAATATCTCGAGCGCACGCAGACATTCTGGGACGCTTTTGCCGGGAAGGTCATCTCCTGCCGGGTGCAACTGTGCAAGCCGGAACCGGCTATCTATGCGCACCTGCTCGGGGCCTTCGGTCTCGACGCTACCGCAACGGTATTCATCGACGACCTCGACGTGAACCTGTCGGCCGCGGCCCGGTTCGGCATACTGACGATCCGCTTCGAGGATCCGGCCCAATGCGAGCGCGAACTCCGGACGCTCGGCTGCCTTTGAGCCGCGGACTGCGCAGCGCCGTCGATTCGCGGCTCCTCACCCCGAGGTTCAGCGCACGCTGATGAAGGAGTCGAGCTGCACCTGCGGGGTGATGTAGTCGTCCTGCGGCGGCTCGGCCGCGGCGAGTGCAGTCGAGAGATACTTCTTGTTCGAGTCGCAGATGACGGTGACCACGACCGCATCGTCGCCGAGCTCCTCGCCGAGCTTGATGGCCCCGACGATGTTGGCGCCGGCGGAGATACCGACCCCCAGCCCGATGCGGTGGCACAGCGCCTGCGACATGAGGATTGCGTCGCCGTCCCAGACATCCACGACCGCATCGAGCTGGTCGAGTTTCACGATGGAGGGAATGAACTCGTCGCTGATGCCCTGGATGCGATGTGACCCGACCTTCTTCCCGGTGCGCAGCGTCGGGGAGTTGGCCGGTTCCAGCGGGTGCACCCGCACCTTGCGCCCGTCGCGGCGCAGATAGCGGCCTACACCCATGACCGTGCCGCCGGTTCCGACGCCGGCGATGAAGGCATCTGCCTTGACGCCGAAGCGGGCGAGTTGCGTCTCGATCTCCGGGCCCGTCATGAGTTCGTGCGCCTCGACGTTGTCGGGGTTGTCGAACTGCCGCGGCAGATACACGTTCGCGTTTTCGGCGGCGTACTCACGTGTGAGCGCGATCGAGCCGACGAAGCCCCCTTGCGACTTGGCGACCGGGATCACTTCGGCGCCGAGGCTGTGCATGAGGTGCACGCGCTCGTGGCTCATCCAGTCGGGCATGTAGATGCGCACCCGGTGACCGAGCGCGCGGCCGAGGGCGGAAAACGAGATGCCGGTGTTGCCGCTGGTCGCCTCGACGATGACGTCGCCGTCCTTCAGTTCACCGCGCTCCTGCGCGCGGCGCAGGATGTGCAGCGCCATGCGGTCCTTGACGCTGCCGGTCATGTTCATGACCTCGAACTTCGCGTACAGCCGGCGGCGTCGGCCGCCCAACCGGTAACGGATCTCGAGGAGTGGTGTCTGGCCCACCAGGGCCGCCAGGCATTCGACGGAACGCATGCAAGCCTGCCATCAGGTCTCTCAACCGGGACAGTGTCCAGTGTACCCGACGTCCCGGGCGCCTGGCGTAAGGGAAAGTTCCCAAGCCGCGCCGAAAACAGCCGTGATAGGCTTCGCCGAATCCAGGGCCGGGACGATCAGGGCGTCCGATCGTGGCAACAACCCCCCATTCGCACGCGCATGATCCCGACCATCCCCGGGATCACGGGCATGACCATGACCATGACCATGACGCTCATGATGATCATGATCGTCATGAGCGTCATGAGCACCACCATTCCCACGGCCATCACCACCATCCGCCGCCCGAGGACCTGAACCGCGCCTTCCTCATCGGTATCAGCCTGAACATGCTCTTCGTGGTGGTGGAGCTGGTGTTTGGCGTAATCGCCGACTCGCTCGCACTGATCGCCGATGCGGGCCACAACCTGAGCGATGTCCTGAGCCTGGTGATGGCCTGGGGTGCCGCGCGCCTTGCCAGGCGCGACCCGACTCCGCGGCGGACCTACGGTTTCCGGCGCGGCACCATCCTCTCCTCGCTGGTGAGCTCCGTACTGCTGCTGGTCGCCATGGGTGCGATCGGCTGGGAGGCGCTGCTGCGGTTTCGCGAGCCGGCGCCGGTCGCAGGCTCAGTGATGATCTGGGTCGCGGGCGTGGGCGTGGTGATCAACGGCATTACGGCCTGGCTCTTCGCCGCCGGACGCCATCACGATCTCAACGTCCGCGCTGCATTCATGCACATGGTGGGAGACGCCGCAGTGTCGGTTGCCGTGGTGCTTGGCGGCATCGGCGTGCTGACACTCGGTTGGCTGTGGCTCGATCCGGCGATCAGCCTGGTCATCGTCGCGGTGATCGTGGTTGGAACCTGGGACGTACTCACCGAGTCGCTCGACATGGCCTTCGATGCGGTGCCGAAGGCGATCGATCCACAGGACGTGCGCGAGTTCCTGCGGCAGCTGCCCGGGGTGACCGGCATCCATGACCTGCACATCTGGGCAATGAGCACGACGGAAACGGCACTGACCGCGCACCTGGTGATCCCCGCCGGCCTGAAGGACGATCGCTTCCTGCGCGATGTCGCCGGGGAGCTCGAGCACCGCTTCCGCATCGGTCACGCCACGCTGCAGGTCGAGCACGGCGTAGGGCCAGCCTGCGACCAGAACTGCTGAACCACCGCTGTCACGACGGCGACCCGACCGCCGACGCGCATCACCCCGCGAGCAGGCGGTTCACCCGCTGCACGAACGCACCGGGGTCCTTCAGCGGCCGGCCTTCGGTGAGCAGCGCCTGCTCGAACAGCACCTGGGCAAGGTCGCCGAACCGTGCCTCGCCCTGCTCGGTGGCAAGCCGCTTCAACAGCGCGTGGGCCGGGTTGATCTCCAGGATCGGCCGCGCATCCGGCACCGCCTGGCCCGAGGCCGCAAGAATCCGCCGTAACTGCGGCCCCATGTCGAACTCGCCCATCGACAGGCAGGCAGGCGATTCCGTCAGCCGCTCGCTGACGCAGACTTTCTCGACCTCGTCGCCGAGCGCCGCCTTCAGGCGCTCGAGCAGCGCTGCGTGCTCGCCGGCCGGTGCATCGGATTCGTCCTTTCCGTCGCCCTCGCCTTCCTCGAGGTCGAGTTCGCCACGGCGGATGTCGCGGAACTTCAGCTCGGCGAACTCGGCGAGGTGGCCGGTTACCCACTCGTCGATCGGATCGGTGAGGAGCAGCACCTCCAGGTTGCGCTTGCGGAAAATCTCGAGATGCGGGCTGCTGCGGGCCGCGGCCAGGCTGTCGGCGGTCAGGTACCAGATGTGGCGCTGCCCCGCGGGGGCACCGGCACGATAATCGTCGAGGCTGCGGTCCGGCTCGTCGCCGGCCGAGCGCGTGCTGGTGAAACGCAACAGCTTCGCAATGCGCTCACGGTTCGCGTGATCCTCCGCTGGTCCTTCCTTGAGCACGCGGCCGAATTCCTTCCAGAACCCGGCGTATTTCGCCGGATCGTCGGCCGCGAGTTTTTCCAGCAGGTCGAGCACGCGCCGCGCCAGCCCGCCGCGGATCGCCTCCACCTCCGGATCGTGCTGCAGCAGCTCCCGCGACACGTTCAACGACAACTCGTCGGCATCTATCACGCCGCGCATGAACCGCAGGTACAGCGGCAGAAACTGCTCGGCGTCGTCGAGGATGAAAACGCGCCGGACGTAGAGCTTCAGGCCACGTGGCTTCTCGCGGTTCCACAGGTCGAACGGGGCGCGCGCCGGCAGAAAGAGCAGGCTCGTGTAGACGCGCTTGCCTTCGACGCGGTTGTGGCTCCAGAGCAAAGGCTCGGTGAAGTCATGGGAAATGTGCTTGTAGAACTCTTTGTATTCCTCGTCCGCAATCTCCCCCTTGGGACGCGTCCACAAGGCGCGGGCGGCGTTGACCGCCTCTTCGCGCGTCTCCTCGACGTCTTTCGCCGTGGCGCCCGCCTTGCGCATCAGCACCGGGAATGCGATGTGGTCGGAATACCTCCGGATCAGCGCCCGCAGGCGGAAATCGTCGGCGAACTCCGTCGCGTCGGAACGCAGGTGCAGCGTCACCTGGGTGCCGCGCTCGGCACGCTCCACCGTCTCCACGGTGAACTCGCCGTCGCCGGCGGACTCCCAGCGTACGCCCTGCTCCGGCCCGAGACCGGCGCGACGCGTCAGTACTTCCACGCGGTCGGCCACGGTGAACGCCGAATAAAAGCCGACACCGAACTGGCCGATCAGGTTCACGTCCTGCTTCTGGTCGCCGCTCAGGCGGCGCACGAACTCGGCTGTACCGGACCGCGCAATCGTGCCGAGCTGCTGGACGACCTCGTCACGGGACATGCCGATGCCGTTGTCGCTGATCGAGAGGGTGCCGGCCCCGGCGTCGATTGCGACCCGGATCGCGAGTTCGGGGTCCTCCGCGAGATACTCCGGATGCGCGATCGCCTCGAAGCGCAGCTTGTCGGCGGCGTCCGAGGCATTGGAAATCAGCTCCCGCAGAAAGATCTCGCGGTTGCTGTAGAGCGAATGGATCATCAGGTGAAGCAGTTGCTTCACCTCAGCCTGGAAGCCGTGGGTCTCGCGTGTCGTCATTGCATTGGCCTTTGCTGGCGGCAAACGGTCGTGCCGGACCGGGGGTCCGCATAAATAAGGACCGCGGCGCCGGATTTCAAGCGGCACACGGCCCCAGGTCCGGCCGGTGCACGAATCCCCTTATGGCCACCGCGCCCTGGCGCAGCCCCGGCCGCTTCCGGGCTACGTGCCTCGCGGTCGCCAGCCATCCCGGCCGTGGCGTCGATGACGGCCTTGCCCGCCTGCGCTAAATGAATAAAATATATACCCATATAAGCCATGATTATAAAAACCCCGTTGCTCGTTGGTATCCACCGATCGGGCGACCCGGGGGGCCGTGAAGGAGCAGGTCGCAACATGAGCAAGATCAAGGCGCTGTTCACTGAGCACCCGGCATCCGTCGGCGAAACCTATGTGCAGCACATGGGGAGCGCTTCGAGCTTCGCCCTGCATATGATCGGTGCCGGGGTGTGCTGCTTCATTCACGGGCTGTTGCCCTTCCTGTTCGTGAAAACCGGCAGCAATACGATCACCCGCCTGCATGACCGCATGGTCGTGAATCGTGACCGCCGGCCGCGCCTGGACGTGGCCCAGGGCGGCGCGACCGCTGGCGCGGACACCATCGGCGCCGGCTAGCCGCGTCTCACCGGCCCCATCACTCAACCAGCAGGACTCCTGGCGCAATGAGCGCTGTCATGCGCGATGCCCTGCGGGCGTCGGTCATTCCGGGTCTCGCCGTCGTCGCGGCCATCGCCCTGTCCTCCCGGCTGGTGGCGGAATTCCTCGGCAGCGCGATCTTCAGCCTCGGCCATAGCCCGGTCAGCCCGGTGATGATCGCGGTGCTTGCCGGAATCGCCGTGCGCAACACGATCGGCGTCAGTCCGCTCCAGGACAAAGGCCTCGCGCTCGCGACCGGAACCCTGCTTCGCTGCGGACTCGCCCTGGTCGGGCTGCGCCTCACGCTGAGCAGTATCGGCGTGCTCGGACTGCGCGCCCTGCCGGTGGTCGCCGGGTGCCTGGCGGTTGCCTGGCTGGCCATTCCGCGCATCGCACGCAGTCTCGGCCTGCGGGGCGCGCTGGTGTCGTTGCTCACCGTCGGCACCAGCATCTGCGGCTGCACGGCGGTGATGGCGGTTGCGCCCGTTTTGAAAGCCCGCGCCGCCGAGACCGGTTATGCCGTCACCATAGTGGTCGTCATCGGGCTTGCCGGCGCGCTGCTCTACCCGGCCCTCGCGCACACGCTGTTTGCGGACGCGCCGGCCGCCGCCGGTGTATTCCTCGGCACGGCCATCCACGACACCTCGCAGGTCATGGGTGCGGCCTTGATCTACAGCGACCAGTACCTCGCCCCGGAGGCGCTCGAAGCCGCAACGGTTACCAAGCTGATGCGTAACCTCACGCTGGTGCTCGTCGTCCCGGTGCTGGCTGCCATGCAGGCGCGTGCCGGCGCGGCCGCCAGCGGCACCGGCTCGCTTTCACTGCGGAAACTGGTGCCGGGCTTCGTGTTTGCGTTCGTCGGGCTGGCGGCACTGCGCTCGCTCGGCGACGTTTTCGGCGCATCCAGCCCGGCCTTCGTCGAACACCTGTGGCAGCCCGCCCTGGCACTGGCCGCGCAGCTCAGCGAGCTGCTGCTGATCGTCGGGATGGCGGGCGTCGGGCTCAACGTCGAGTTGCGCGACCTGCGCCATGTCGGCTGGCAGCCGCTTGCCGCCGGGCTGATTGCCGCGTTGCTGCTCGCGACGACGAGCCTCGCCCTGATCTCAGCGTTGCTCTGAGTCCGCGCTCAGATATACGGCGTCAGCACTGTCGCAGGCACGAACAGCACCGCCGCCATGATGAGTGCCGCGCGCAGCCGCCGGCCCCAGTAGCCGATACACACGAGCCGCACTGCGCCGGCAAGCCCGTCGAGTGCGTCGAGCAGCCTGAGCGCGCGCTCCGGTTGCATCGCGAAGGAAACCGGCCGCTTCAGCGCTTGCGGCCCGGACGCACGACGAACAGCGATGGCCGGTCGGCGGCCTTCGCAGTGCCGCCCGGCATCTCCTCGTCGGTCTGCAGCCGGCGGCGCACGCTGTCCAGCGCCCACTCGACCCAGGCCCGGCGGGCGACTGTGTCCTGGTTCCGGATGATGTCTTCGTTGTCGTCCCTGTCCGACATATTCTGTTTTTTTATGGTTGCGGCTTGTTGTTCGAAATCCGGACTCCGCGGATTCGGCATCGGCAAAGGCGTCGGGCTCGCGCCTTCGGTATCAGCTTGCACTATTCGTCCTGCTTCCAGTCACGGCGGACCTTGTCCGACCAGTTGCGGTATCCCTTCCAGGTGTAGAGGGCCGGATCGATCGGCGTGCGGCGTTTGTCGGGCTGCTGCACCCGATTCAGCCAGCGTCGGTAGGAATCCCAAGCGCCCATGTCCCGACCGTCAGGCGTGACCAGGTTGCGAACCCGGCCGTTGCGCAAAGCGCTTTCGTAGGCCGACTTGCCGTCGGCCACGACCTCGCCCGATGCCTCGTCGGACCCTGGGGGCGAATTGTTTTTATTGTAATTGCTCATGGTGACTGTCCCCGAACCTCCACACTGCAATCAGCTTATGAAGAGGCACGTGCGCCATCGAGGAACCATGTCACAGGCATTTCGATTTAACAGCGACGTTATGCGACGCATCGCGCGCCGCCGGTCCGCCGGGCCTGGCTCTACACGACGAGGCGATAACAGGGCTGGTAGACGCGACCGGGAAGGCGCATGCGGTTCGCCGCGACGAACGCAGCGAGCAGGCGGTCGAGCTCACCCATCAGCGCGGGCTCGCCGGAGAGTTCGAACGGCCCGTGGCGTTCGATCGCGCGGATACCGTCGTCCTTGACGTTGCCGGAGACCAGCCCGGAGAAGGCCTTGCGCAGGCTGGCCGCGAGACGCGGCGCATCCTCGCCACGGAACAGCTGCAGGGCGGCCATGCTCTCGTGAGTCGCCCGGAACGGACGCTGGAAATCCATGTCGATGTGCAGCCGCCAGTTGAAATAGTACGCGTCGCTGTGAGCATGGCGGAAATCGCGCACGCGTTGCAGCCCGGCGCGGATTTCGGCAGCCACCGCCCCCGGGTCACCGACGCTGATGCGGTAGCGCTGCTGGGCCTCCCGGCCGAGGGTCGCGCCGATGAAGCGGTCAATCTGCTCGAAGTAAGGCCGGCTGGACTCCGGCCCGGTCAGGAGCACCGGCAGCGGAATGTCGCGGTTGTGCGGATGCAGCAGGATGCCGAGCAGGAACAGGAACTCCTCGGCCGTACCGACCCCACCGGGAAAGATCACGATCGCGTGGGCAATGCGCAGAAACGCCTCGAGGCGTTTCTCCATGTCCGGCATGATCACCAGCTTGTTGACGATCGGGTTCGGCGACTCCGCCGCGATGATTCCGGGCTCGGTGATGCCAACATAGCGGCCATCGGCGACACGCTGCTTGGCGTGACCGACCGCCGCGCCCTTCATCGGGCCTTTCATGGCGCCGCTGCCGCAGCCGGTGCACACACTCATGCCGCGCAGTCCGATTTCGTAGCCGACCTTCTTCGAGTAGTCGTACTCCTCGCGGCTGATGGCGTGCCCGCCCCAGCACACGACGAGATCGGGTTCGCCGGCGCGCAGCGCTCCGGCATTGCGCAGGATGTGGAAGACCGCATTGGTGATGCCGTCGCTGCTGCCAAGGTCGAACTGCGCTCCGCTGGCGACCTCGGTATTGATGAACACCACGTCGCGCAGCACCGCGAACAGGAGCTCGCGGATGCCGCGGATCATCCGCCCATCGACAAACGCTGCCGGCGGCGCGTTCTTCAGCGCCAGCTTGACGCCACGATCCTGCTGCACGATGTAAACGTCGAAATCCTGATACTTCTCCAGCACTTCCCGGGTGTCGTCGCTCTGGCCACCGACGTTCAGGATGGCCAGAGCGCAACGCCGCAGCACCTCGTGCTGGCCACCCTCTCCCGTGCTGCGCAGCCGGTTGACCTCGTGCTGGGACAGCAGCTCCAGGCTGCCCTCGGGCATGACTTCGACCAGGGATTGCGCGGGGCCATTGCTCATGGGTCGCTTCGATGTCTGGGCATTGCAGGCTCCCGGGTGGGGGGTGGGTAACCCTCCACCCGGGTGGCTGCGCGCCCTGCTAGGGAAGAATGTCGATCGGGGTATTGCGGCCGGTCATCAGCCAGATATCCACCATGTCGGAGTTGGACACGGCGATGCAGCCATTGGTCCAGTCGACGCGGCGATAGTACTCCGGCGACCGCGTGGGATTGTTGGGTTGCCCGTGGATCATGATCGAGCCACCGGGGTCATAGCCCTTTGCCCGCGAACGGCGGGTATCGGTCACGCTCGGATAGGAAATGAGTATGGCGAGGAAGTAGTCGCTGTCCGCATTGCGCTCGATGAGTTCGTAGCTGCCCTCCGGGGTACGGAAGTCACCCTCGCGCAGCTTGTCACCTTCGGGCGCGAGCCCGAGCGCCACGTCGAAACTGCGCAGCACCGCATCACCCTTCATGAGGTAGAGCTTGCGCTCGGACTTGCGCACCAGCACCCGGTCGGCGCGGTCGAAGCTGACCGCCGCGAGCGGCCCCGGGCCCGGCGCTGACAGGCCAGCGGCGAGCAGCGCAACGATGGCGGCGGCGGGCAGGAATCGTGTCATGGCAGACGGCTCTCGGGACTGTCTAGGCGACCGGCGCCAGCCGGGGGAAAACCACAGCCGTCCCGGGGCGCACCTCGTCGAGTTTCAGAGTGGGATTGTACTGGCGCAGCAACCAGACCGGCACCTTGTACTTCTGCGATGCGAGCACCCACACCGACTCACCCCGGCGCAACCGGTGCTCGGTGGTGTCCGTAATGCGATAGCGGCTGAAGAACGCCTCCTGCAATTCGCGGTGGAAGTCGATGCGCCGGGACTGGAACGTCTCGCGGTCGACCTCGCTGAATACCAGGTGCACACGCTGGCCGAGCACCAGCGGACGCTGCCGTGACCAGCCATTCGCCTTGCGCAGTTGCGCGGCACCGACTCCCAGCCAGTCGGCGTAGTGGCTGAGTGTCTCGGCCGCCTGCACCTCGACGGTGCCGTCGCCGGCCACGAGGTAGTCGCTGGGATCCGCGAGTGAGGTGGCCGGCGGGCTGCCGCCGGCAGCCGGCTGCACTGCGCTCGCGACCTGCGATCCGCCACCGGTGTCCGACAGGGCTGCCGCCGCAGGCCGCGTCGCATTGGCCGCTTCCGCCGGCCGCGCGAGACGCAACGTCTGTCCGCTGTGCAGCATGTTGGCATTGCGCAGGTCATTGAACTCGATCAGGTCACGCTGCGAGACGCCGGTGCGCCGGGAGATGGCCGCCAGCGAATCACCCGGCCGGACGTGATAACCGGCCGCGTCATTCGTGGCGGTGGCCGGGCCGGTGGTCGCAACTGACGGTGCCTGCGGGGCCGGGCCTGCCGGCAACGGCCGCGACGCCGGCTCGCTCGCGGCATTCGGTGCGGGCGGCGGCGAACGGCTGGCGAGCCGCGTGTCGCCGGACTGCGCCGGCTGCGGGTCGGCCGGCGGGGGTCGGGTCGAACCGGCGCGCGCCGGCAGCTTCAGTGTCTGCCCAACGCGGATGCGGCTGCCATTGCCGAGGCCATTGGCCTGCGCCAGCTTCGTCACGGTGGTGCCGTGGCGCCGGGCGATCTGCGAAAGCGTGTCGCCTTTCTGCACCCGGTAGCTGAGATCGGGCACCTGCGCGGCAAACCTCTCCCCGGACGGCACGGCAGCCAGCACCTGCTCGGGCGCGGCGATGACCGTCTCCGCCGGCAACCGGAGGCGGAAACCCCGCGGAACGTACTTAGCACCCTCCCACACCGGTGGCAGCAGTGCCGGATTGAACGACTGCAGGGTGCTGCGCGGGACCCCGAGCGCGCGCTCCAGCGTGGAAATGCGCATGTAGTCGGGCAGTTCCACGACCAGATCCTCGCGTGGCGCCCGGCGCTGCACGGCCCCGAAGAATTTCTCCGGCGCCTGGTCGATCTCCAGCGCCGCCAGGAACGAAACGTAGAAGTTGCGGGACGCGAAGCCGAATGCCCGGCCGTCGTAGCGTCGGATGATGCGCTCGATATCCGTGGTGCCCATCGACTCGGCAGCGCGGCGCATACCCGCAGTCCCGTGGTTATACGCGGTGATTGCGAGCGGCCAGGACCCGAGCACCGAGTAGTTGTACTGGAGCAGGCGGGCAGCAGCCTCGCTCGATTCATACGGATCACGACGTTCGTCGACCGCCTGGTCGATACGCAGGAAGCGCTGGCCCGTGCCGCTGGTGAACTGCCACAATCCCGCCGCGCCCACGAAGGAGCGGGCGCTGGGATCGAATGACGACTCCACGTGCGGCAACGCCACCAGCTCCTCCGGCACGCCGGCCGAGCGCATCGCCTTGAGAATATGGTCGCGCCAGAGTCCTGAGCGGACCAGCCCGGCGTGGAACCGCTCGGCAAGCCCCTGCTGGAAGCGCACACGCTCGGCCGCCTCGCGCAGCTCGTGGTTGGAGACGCCCGTGCCCCACAACGCCAGCACGCGCCGCTGCTCGCTGCTGAGACCGTCCCGGCGGCCCTCCGCCAATACCCGCAGGATGCGCTCGTACTTGCCGCGTGCCGCATCTGCGGCGCTGCGGATACGCGCAGGGTTCGAGCCGTCCGGCAGGTCCAGCGTCTCGTAGACGATACCGAGATGGCGATTGTCGTGAATCAGCCCCTGCTGGGTGCTGACTTCGGCAAATATCCGGCGCCAGAAACCGATCTCCGATTGCAAGCCGGCCGGCCGCGGCAACGCGTCATTGCCGAGCGCCAGCGAACCGACGAGCATGCTCGCTGCGAGGACCAAAGCTCTGGCAATCACGGTTAGCACCAGATCGAACCCTGTTTATCGGGCGATTGATAGCCAATCGCCCCGGTCAATGCAAGCGCCGGCCAGCCACACAGCCGAAGCGCGTCACCGCACGCCCAGCCTAGCCCGGCATGGGGCTGGCCGGAGACGAAACGATTCACATAACTGAACATGACCGCGTGCACCGCAAGGCCTGTCGCCGCGCCTGCACGACGCGCGCCGGCTTCAAGCGGTTTTACAAAACTGCTACTGTTTCACGCCGTCGAGCCACTCTTTTACCTATCTTGCCGTGATGCTGATGCGCATCCGGCCATCCATCCGAGCGACCCCCGGTAGCGAGCCAGTGATGCAGCGCGTACCCGAGACGTCATCCGTGGGTCAGATCCCGCGCCTGGCCGCGCTGCTGATCCTCGTCGCGCTCACGGGCTGCGGCTCGGGCCCGGACGGCCCGCCCGCAGCCACTGCGCCGCCGAAAGCGGCGCTGCCGGACCGCGCCGCGCCGGCCGCGACCGAGTCAAAGCCGGCTCCCGCAGCATCGGCACCACCGGCAATGCCGGCGCCCGACAGCCCGCCCGTGCCGGCCATCGCCGCAACGGCGGCGCCTGCGCCGACAGCACCCGAGGCTGCTGCACCCGCGCGGCCTCCGGGCACGCTCGAGGTACTCGGCGAGCAGATCCCGCCGGGCACCGTCACGCGGCTGATGTGGTCGGCCAGCAGTATTTTCGAAGGCATGAGCAGCGAGACCCCGGTGCTGGTCGTGAACGGACGCCAAGCAGGACCCGTACTGTGCCTGACCGCAGCCGTGCACGGCGATGAACTCAATGGCATCGAGATGGTGCGGCGAGTGTTCCAGGAACTGGCTGCCGACGAACTGAAGGGCGCGGTCATCGGAATGCCGATCGTGAACATCCACGGCTTCCGGCGCGGCTCGCGCTACCTGCCGGACCGGCGCGACCTCAACCGGTTCTTCCCCGGCAATCCCCAGGGCAGTTCGGCAGCGCGCATCGCGTATTCCCTGTTCGAGCAAATCATCCGCAAATGCGATGTCGTCGTGGACCTGCATACCGGCTCGTTTTTCCGCAACAACCTGCCGCAGGTGCGGGCCGATCTGTCGCAGCCGTCCGTGGCAGAACTCGCGCACGGTTTCGGCGGCATGCTGGTGCTCAATGACGAAGCCTCACCCGGCACGCTGCGCCGCGCGGCCACTGATGCAGGCATCCCTGCGGTGATCATGGAGGCCGGCGAGCCCTTGCGGCTGCAGCCACGCCAGGTCGAACAGGGCGTAGCCGGCGTCAACCGCCTGCTGCGCTCGCTCGGCATGATCCGGCGCGCGACGCTCCTCAAGCAACCCGAGCCGGTGTACTACCACTCCCGCTGGGTGCGCGCGGACCACGGCGGCGTGCTGTTCTCGGTCGTGCGGCTGGGCCAGACGGTGCGGGCGGGCGACATCCTCGGCACGGTCACGGACCCGATCAGCAATGAGCAGAACCTCATCTATGCGCCATTCGAGGGCCGCGTCATCGGCATGGCCGTGAACCAGGTCGTCATGCCCGGTTTCGCCGCCTTCCACCTCGGCACCGAAGCGCAACAAGGCCCGCCGGCGCTGGCGTATGCCGCACCGAAGGACGCAAACGGCAAAGACGGCGACCGGGAATCGGTCGAAACGGAAGAGTCCGACCTCAGGCAGGATACCGAGTAGGGCCGGGGCCTTCGGCAGACCCCGGCCCGACGGTCAACCGAGCTTAGGCTGCGACGCGTTGCGCAGCGCGGCGATACGTTCGTCGAGCGGCGGATGCGACATGAAAAACCGCGAGGCGCGGCCGCCGGAGATGCCGAAGGCTTTCATGGAATCGGGCAACGCGCTGGGTTCATGCGCGCTTTTCAGCCGCTCGAGCGCCGCAATCATGCCATCGCGGCCGGCCAGGCTGGCTCCGCCGGCATCCGCCCGGAACTCCCGCTGCCGCGAGAACCAGGCGACGATCATGCTGGCGAGCACGCCCAGCACCAGCTGGGCAACGATGGTGGTGATGAAAAAACCTGGCCCATGATCGCGCTCCGAGCGGAACACCGTCCGGTCGACCACGTAGCCGATCACGCGCGACAGGAACAGCACGAACGTATTCACCACCCCCTGGATCAGGGTGAGCGTCACCATGTCGCCGTTGGCGACGTGGGAAATCTCGTGGCCGAGCACGGCCTCGACCTCGCGGCGCTCCATCCGCTGCAGGAGCCCGGTGCTGACGGCGACCAGCGCGCTGTCGCGGCGCGCACCCGTTGCGAAGGCGTTCACGTCCGGCGCGTCGTAGACGGCGACCTCCGGCATGCCGATGCCGGCTTGTCGCGCCTGCCGCTGCACGGTCTCGAGGAGCCAGGCTTCCGTGGCATCGCGCGGCTGGGTGATGACCCGCGCGCCCGTGCTGCGCTTGGCGATCCACTTGGACATGGCGAGCGAAATCAGCGCACCGCCGAATCCGAACACCGCGCAGAACACGAGCAACGCCTGGAAATTGATCCCGCCCTGCTCGTCGATGACCCGGTCCAGGCCGAGCACCCGGGCCACCACGGACAGCACGAGCAACACCGCGATATTCGTGGCGATCAGCAAAAACACTCGCTTCACCTGGGGTCTCCTCACATCCAAGGGTTGCGTATTAGGTGGTTGCCGCAGCCGATAATTCAACCCCCGGCCGTGGCAGTTGTTGCTTTCTTTGGGGGTGCTGACGCATTTTGCTGCAACCGGTACCGGGGTCTTCCCGCTGACCGCCCCTTTCCCAGAACCCGCCCCGCACCTAGCATGTGCTGCCAAGCCGCATGAACTCTCCACCGGGACAACGCGCATCGCTGTCTGGTTTCTGGCACCCGCGCTACTGGCCGTTGTGGCTCGGGGCCGGGCTGCTGCGCCTGCTCATCGTGCTGCCCTTCCGGGTCCAGCTGGCGCTGGGCGCCGGGCTTGGCCGACTGCTCTACCTGCTGTTGCGCGAGCGGCGGCGGGTGGCGGCGATCAACCTGCGCCTTTGCTTTCCGGAACTCGGCGAGCGCGAACGTGCCCGCCTGCTGCGCCGGCATTTCTCCTCACTGGGAATCGGCCTGTTCGAACTCGGCATGGCTTGGTGGGCCAGCGACCGGCGTATCCAGTCCCTGGTCCGCATCGAGGGTTTCGAGAACCTCAGCAATGCGCTTCGCAGCGGGCGTGGCGTGCTGGTCGTCAGCGGCCACTTTTCCGGCGGTGAGATCACGGGACGAGCGATGAAAGCCCTCGTGCCCCAATACGGCGTCCTGTACCGGCCCGTCCGTAACCCGCTGCTCGACGAGTTTCTGCGCCGGGCGCGGGCACGGGCGGTGCAGTTTGTCATCCCCAAGGACAGCATACGCGTGCTGCTGCGCGTCCTGAAACAGGGCATCGCGGTGTGGTACGCAGCCGACCAGAGCTATCGGCGCCAGCACAGCGTGCTCGTGCCGTTCTTCGGCGAGCCCGCGATGACCAACGGCGCGCTCACCCCTATCGCGCGCCTGAGTGCTGCCCCGGTGGTGCCGTACTTCCCGCAGCGCCTGGCTGACGGGAGTGGCTATCGCGTGAGCATCCTGCCCGCGCTGGAGGATTTTCCGAGCGGCGATGTCGCGGCCGACACACAGCGCGTCCTGGCGCTGCTCGAAGCACACATCCGGCAGGCGCCCGAGCAGTATTACTGGGTGCACCGCCGCTTCAAAGGGCGTCCGGAAGGCTTCCCGGACCCTTATCGCTGACGCGCGCGGCGCCAGGATGCGCCACGCTCAGGAACGCGCAGCAGACAGCTCCGTGCCATGGCCGGCGAGGAGCGCCGACCAGTTTTCCCCCGTGAAGCGCACCGCACCGTCGGCACTGATCTTGATGAGCGAACGGCGCAGTCGGGCGAGGTTGCGCTGCTGCCAGGCACCGGCGGCTGGCCGCTCACGGCCACGATCGAAATCGAGCAGGAAGATTTCGCCACGCTCGTTGATCTGCAGGTTGTGCGCGTTCAAGTCGGCGTGAAAGAAACCTGCCCGGTGAAAGCGGGCTATGCACGCGCCCACGTTACGCCACACCGCCTCGTCCACCGCCCGCCTGGCAAGGTACGTGGACAACGGCACGACACCGGGAATCAGCACGGTGATCAGATCGGCCCGGTAGACCATGCCCCGGCGCCGATAGCGGGCGGCCACTGGCCGCGGCGCGGGCAGGCCCGCATTGCGGATACGGTCGAGCAGGCGCCATTCCGCAAACGAGCGACTGCGGTCTTCGCCCAGCCAGGGATATCCATCGCGCGCAAACCGGGCCACAGCGCCGCCGCGGTGGTAATGGCGCAGGACCCAGTCCTGGCCCTCGCAGCGAATGAAGAGCGTGGCTCCGCGCCCGCCGGAATCACCGCTCGCCACGCGCGCCGCGGGCCAGTGTGCGGGGTCGAACCAGTCGGCCTTCATGTGGTTGACGATGGTGCCATCGTATAGGATGGCACCGTCCGCGATCCGCTCTATACGCTCCACCGAACGCATGGCCTTTTCATCCGGTCGAACGCCAGGGCAGTGGCCGGAATCGCTCTGTGTCATTCGGCTCTCGGCCATCGGCGACTGTTGCCACACGCTGCCCGTGCTGCGCACCCTGCAGTCAGCCTGGCCCGACACGCGCATCACCTGGGTCATCGGCCGGACAGAATACGAATTGATGAAGGGCGTGGACGGCGTCGAGTTTATCACCTTCGACAAAAACCAGCCCCGGGCCAGTCTCACGCAACTCCGCGCGCAGACCCGAGGCCGACGCTTCCCGGTGCTCCTGCACATGCACGCTTCCATGCGCGCGAACTTCGCCAGCCGTGTGGTGGGCGCCGTGCGGCGCATCGGCTTCGACCGCGGCCGCGCCCGCGACTACCAGTGGCTGTTCACCAACGAGCGGATCGCCGCGCACGCCGACCAGCACGTGATGGACGGCCTGTTCGCGTTCATCGAGCACCTGGGCATCCACGAGCGACGATTGCGCTGGAATATTCCGCTCAGCGACGACGATCGCGCGTTCGCCGAGTCACAGGCGCGCGGCCCGGCGCCGCTGGTGGTGATCAGCCCCTGCAGCAGCCAGCGATTCCGCAACTTTCGTGACTGGCGCGCCGAGAATTATGCCGAGGTCGCCAACCGGCTACAGCAGCAGTTCGGCGCGAAGCTGCTGCTGACTGGCGGCCCGACAGCGGTCGAGCGAGCCTACGGCACCGCGATCGCGTCCGCGACCTGCGCGCCTGTCACCAACCTCATCGGGCAAACCAGCCTCAAGCAACTGCTGGCGTTGCTCGAGCGCGCCTCTCTCCTGATCTGCCCGGACTCCGGCCCGGCGCACATGGCGACCGCCGTCGGCACGCCGGTGATCGGACTCTACGCCACCTCCAATCGCCACCGAACCGGGCCGTATTTCTGCCAGGACCTGGTCGTGGACGCGTATCCCGAAGCCGTGCGCCGCGAGTTCGGCGTGCCCGTTTCGCAACTGCGTTTCGGCCAGCGGGTACGCGACCCCGCAGCCATGGACCTGATCCGGACCAGCGATGTCATCGCCAGGGCGGAGCAGGTACTGCAAAACCCGGGCGCCCGGCGCAATGGCACACCGGATGCTCCCGGCAGCGCATAACGGCCGCAGCATGGTGTGCGGTGTGCGTCCGGAGCCGGGGGTTCTTGAGGGCATGATGACCGCTTGCCACAGCGACGAGTCGTGATGATCCGCAACACCGCAACACGCTGGGGCTGGCCTGCGCGGGGCCTGCACTGGCTGATGGCGTTGATGATCGCCGCACAAGTGCCGCTTGGCTTCTGGATGGTCGATGCCTACGACGCGTGGCTCGCCGGCAAGGGCGACACGGCGCTGGTGATGACGCTCTCCCGGGCGCACAACACCAACGGTTTCCTGGTGCTGATACTGGTGCTGGGGCGGCTGGGCTGGCGGCTGCAGAACCCTGCCCCGGACCTTCCCGCCGGACTGGCCGCCTGGCAGCGCCTGACGGCGCGTGCGACCCACACCGCTCTCTACACCCTGCTGCTGATCTTCCCGCTCACCGGCTGGGCCGCGCTGTCCGCCTACGACGGCGAGTTTCCGATCTTTTTCTTCGGCTGGGACCATGTCTTCCGGATCGTGCCCCAGGCCACCGGAGAATCCCCGTTCACGAGCGACCTCTTCAGCGGAATTCACGAGGCCTGCTGGAAGATCGGCGCCGTTGTGCTCGGCCTGCACGCGGTTGCGGCGCTGTGGCACGAGTACGTTCGCAGGGACGGCGTGCTGCGGCGTATGTGGCGGGGTTAGTCGTTCTTCGTCATGATGCCGCGATGCCGACCCCCGCTCCGCCCGAGCCGACCGTGGAGGCCCTGCGCGAGGCCCTGACCCAGGTCCTGGACCCGGAGGTCGGGGTGAACATCGTGGATCTCGGGCTCGTCTATGACATACGCCTGTCGGACGGCCGGCTCGAGGTCGATCTCACCATGACAACGCCCTCATGCCCGATGGGGTCGATGATTGCCGGTGAAGCGCACGACGTGCTGGCCGCGCAGCTCCCCGCGGGCACTGCCATCGAGGTCAGGCTGGTCTGGGATCCACCCTGGGAGCCCGCCATGATGAGCGCGCAGGCACGCGAACACTTCGGCTGGTGATGAGCGCCGACCTGCCGCGCCCCTGGCGTGTCCCCCTGCTGATGCTCGCGATGCTCTCCCTTGCGGCCGGGGCTCTGGCGGGTCTCGTGCGTATCGGCTGGCAGACGCCGGCGCCGGGAGCCGCTTCAGTCATGGACCACGCCGTCCTCATGATCGGAGCCTTCTTCGGCACGGTGATCAGCCTGGAGCGCGCGGTCGCGCTCGGCGCACTCTGGGCGTATGGCGCCCCGCTGCTCGCGGGGCTCAGCGGCCTGGCCATGCTCACTGGCGCCGGGGATGCTACAGCCAGCGCCCTGCTCAGTGCCGCCAGTCTCCTGCTGCTCGGCGCCTCCGTGCAGGTCTTCCTGCGTCAGCGCGCGCTGCACACCCTGACACTCGCCCTCGGCGCGGCGGCGTGGACTGCAGGCAACCTGCTCTGGCTCGACGGTGCACCGGTCACGGCTGCGGTGGCACCCTGGATGGCATTCCTGGTCCTGACCATCGCCGGCGAGCGGCTCGAGCTGTCGCGCTTCCTGCCGCCCTCGCCGGCGGCGCGCTGGCTGTTCTCCGCGATCGTCATCGCCTTGCTGATCGCCATGCTGCCGGGCGCCGCCACGGTAACTGCGGGACGGGCGCTGTATCCCGCTGCGCTGCTGGCGCTCGCGCTCTGGCTGCTGCGCCAGGACATTGCCCGGCGCACCGTGCGCGAGCACGGTCTCACGCGCTTCATCGCGATCTGCCTGCTGGCCGGCTACGCATGGCTCGCCACCGGCGCACTGATCCTGCTCACCACCGGCGGAATCCTGCCGGGCACCACGGCCTACGACGCGGGCCTGCACGCGGTCATGCTCGGTTTTGTCTTCTCGATGGTGTTCGGTCACGCCCCGATCATCTTCCCCGCGGTCCTCGGCCTGCGCCTGCCGTATCACGCGATGTTCTACGTTCCACTGGTCGTGCTGCACCTGTCGGTGCTGATTCGCGTCGCCGGGACGCTGGCCGGCGCAGCGCAGGTCCGCAGCAGCGGCGGTATGCTCAATGCCGTGGCACTGGCGTTGTTCGTGCTGGGAATGATCGTCGCGATCATTCGCGGGCAACGCGCGTCACGCGCTTAGTCCCGATACACTGCGGCTGGCCCGGGCACGACTGGCGGAGGCATCAGGATGATCGGTACACCGATACGGCGGTGCTGGCTTCTCGGCCTACTGCTCGCAACTTCGGCGGGTCAGGCCGGCAACGAGGTGGCGCTGCTCGACGAAGCGCGACGCGTCGCGACGTCGGTGCCGCCACGGCTGCTGGCCGTGCTGCAGCAGGAGATTGCCCAGGGCGGACTCGAGGGCGCGATCGTCGCCTGCCGCGATACTGCGCCGGAACTCGCGCGGACGGCTTCGGCGGAAAGTGGCTGGGCCATTCGCCGCGTGAGCCTGAGAAACCGTAACCCCGCAGCGGTTCCCGACACCTGGGAGCGCGCGATCCTCGAGGAATTCGACCGGCGCGCTGCCGCCGGGGAGAGCCCGGCTGCGCTCGAGCGTGGCGAGACGGTGACGGAGGACGGGCATCCCGTGTTCCGGTACATGCGGGCGCTGCCAACCCAGGAGTTGTGCCTGGGATGCCACGGCACCGTGGAGCGGATCAGCCCGTCAGTCAGATCGCGGCTGGCGGCGCTCTACCCCGATGACCGGGCGACCGGATACGAGGTCGGCGACATCCGGGGCGCGATCACCCTGCGGCGACCGTTGCCGGCATCCGAATGACCGCGCGCACCCGTGTGCTGTTGCTCGGCTACGGCGAGATGGGCCGCGCGATGGAGCGGTTGCTGGCCGACCGTGCGTCGGTATCGATCTGGGAGAAGTTTCCCCGGGCTGGATTTCGCTCGGTGTCGCTGCCGCAGGCCGTGCCACGAGCCGACGTCGTGATCTTCTGCCTGCCTACCAAACCGCACAGCGAGGTACTCGCTGAAATCACGCCCTGGCTGGCACCCGCGTGCATCTGCCTCAGCGTCGCCAAGGGCCTCGATCCCGCGGGCAGGCCGGTAACGCGGATACTCGAGGACGTACTCGGTCCAGACTTCGGCTACGGCGTGCTGCACGGGCCGATGATCGCCGAGCAGATCCTTGCGGGCCGCCACGCTTTCGCGCAACTCGGCTGCAGCGGCAGCGGTGTCGTCCCGCGCGTGACCGCCTTGTTCGACCGCACACGGTTGCACGTCACGCCGGTCACAGACCTGATTGGCATCAACTGGGCGGTCGTGCTGAAGAACGTCTATGCCATGGCATTCGGCATGGCCGACGAGCTCGGTCTCGGCGACAACGTGCGTGGCTGGCTGTCAGTCCGCGCCCTGCGCGAACTCGACGCACTCGTGCAGCAGCTGGGCGGCGCCCCCGGTACCGCCTATGGTCTGGCTGGCCTGGGCGATCTGGTCGCGACGGCGACCAGCGAGCACTCCCACCACCACCAGCTCGGCAGGCGGCTTGCCCGTGGCGAAACGGGCGTTGGGGTACCCGGGGGTCTCGAGGGCGAAGCGATCCGCACACTCGCAGCCGCCGACCAGCATCGCTTCCTGGACGACTCCGACCTCCCGCTGCTGCGCTGGATCCGCGGAATCGTGCGCGAGCCGGGCGACGTGGCCCGGCGGTTCGAGGAGCTATTCGACGATTGCGGTGCGTTGCGGTCGGTATTCCCGCCAAAGAAGCCGATGCGATAATCGACAGCCACTGCATGACCGAAAGCACCACAAACCGCCTGCTTGCATTCCTGGGCCTGGGAGGAAGGGCTTCGCCGTCCTCCGAAAAGGAGGACATGCAACCCATCTGGCAGTCCCTGCAGGCCGGCCAATACGAGGCGGCCGAGAAGGCCTGTCGCAGGATTCTTCGCTTCAGGCCGCGACACGTCGAGGCCAATCTCTGCCTCGGCGCATTGCACCAGCGGGCGAGACGCTTCGAGGACTCGATCGACCACTTCCGCAAAGTGCTCGCTCTCGCACCCGATCACGTCCCGGCGCACGCCAACCTGGCGGATTCGCTGATGGAACTCGAGCGGTATGACGACGCCTGGGAGGTCATCGACCATGCGCTGAAGGTCAAGGCGGACTCAACCGTGGCGGAGAGAAGCCTCGGTGGCGCATGTTTCCGCCTGTGCCGCTACGAAGATGCGGTGGCTTGTTACCGGCGGGCGCTCGCAACCGAGCCGGACGAGTTTCGCAATCATCTCGGTCTCGCACTAGCACTGCGGTATCTTGGCCGCGCCGAAGAAGCTCTGGCCGCGTACGACAGGGCGGTGACGCTGCGCCCCGGCGACCCCGAAATCCTTTTCTGCCGCGGCCATGTGCTGTCCGATCTGGGGCGGCTCGAAGATGCGGCTGCCGCCTTCAGGAAATCCATCCGCTTGCGCCCCGCGGCTCTGACCTACCAACTTCTCGCTATAACGCGTCATCACGTCCGGTATGACGCCGAAATCAAGGCCATGGAGGCCCTGCACGACCGGCCGACGACCTCCCCCGACGAGCGCATGATCTACGCGTTCGGGCTGGGCAAGGCGTTCGAGGATCTGCGCGACTACGACAAGGCCTTTGGCTATTTTGCCGGCGCGAACCGCCAGCGCCGCAGCATCAAGCCGTATTCGGCTGCACGCAATGAGGAAATTCACCGGCACCTGAGAACCACTTTCAACGCCGAGTTCCTGGCGCAGCGCCAGGGACTCGGCCGGAGCGATGCCACGCCGATTTTCATTCTCGGCATGCCGCGGTCCGGCACCAGTCTGGTCGAGCAGATCCTGGCCAGCCACCCGATGGTGCATGGTGGCGGCGAGTTGCCGGACCTGCCGATGATCTGCACGGCCGCGATGAAAGACATGCCGGCCTCGGTCGAGCGCCTGCAAGCCGCCGACTGGCAACGGCTGGCAGACCGCTATCTCGCGCGACTGCGGGTCCGCAACGCCTCGAAGCCGCACGTCACCGACAAGATGCCATTCAACTTCTTCCGTATCGGCATGATCGCCGTCATGCTGCCGAACGCCCGGCTCATCCACCTCCGGCGCGATCCGGTCGACACCTGTCTTTCAGCCTTCAAGAATTTCTTTTCGGAATCTGGCATGGAATGGACTTACGACCTCGCCGATCTCGGCCACTACTACGCGCTGTATCGCGACCTGATGGCACACTGGCGCCGCGTCCTGCCGGGAAAGATCGTGGACGTCCAGTACGAGGACCTCGTGGCGCAACCCGAAGCCGGGATCCGCGCGCTGCTGGACGCGATCGGCCTGCCCTTCGACGCCGGCTGCCTGGCCTTCCACCAGACGAAGCATGCCGTGCGCACGCGCAGCGCGACCCAGGTGCGCCAGCCGATCTACGGCAGTTCCGTGCAGGCCTGGCGGCGTTACGAGCAGCATCTGCGCCCGCTGCTCGAGGCCCTGGGGGAACCCCCGGCCGCCAGCCGCTGAGGGCCTGCGGTCCAGGCCGCTGCCGGACCGGGGCGGCGCCTACTGTGCCGCCGGGATGGCGGACAGCGAAGCCAGCACGTCGCGTACCGAAATGTCGCGCAGGCAGCGCAAATGCCCGAGCGGGCACTCGCGTTCGAAACACGGGCTGCAGGACAGCCCAAGGGAGTGGATGGTCCGCCTGGCCGTGAGCGGCGGCGTGAATGCCGGCGAACTCGATCCGTAGATCGCCACCACATAAGTCCCGGCGGCTGCGGCCACGTGCATGAGACCGGAGTCGTTGGTTACTGCGGCGCGGGCGGCCGCGAGCAGATCGACCACATCCCCGAGACCGGTGTCGCCGCACAGGTTGTGCGCCATGTCGCCCGCGGCTGCGCTGATCTGCGCGCCGAGCGCGCGCTCGGCGCCAGAACCGAGCACCCAGACTTCCTCGCCCCGACCGGCCAGCAGCCGGGCCAGCTCGGCGAAATACGCGATGGGCCATTGTTTCGCCGGCCCGTAGGCGGCGCCCGGCAGGAGCGCCACGGCCGGCGCCCGGCCCAGGCCGAAGCGCCCGAGCAGGGCGGCACGATGGGCCGCATCCGTGCGCAAGGACGGCGCGGGCGGATCGGGCAGGGGTGCGTCCGGGGGCAGGCCCAGCGCGAGCATGCGTTTCACCGTCTGGTCCAGCCGGCCGCGATCGAGAGTCCGTGCATCGGTCAGCAGCCAGCGGCGACCTTCAGCGCGGTAGCCGGTGCGCACCGGGATGCGGGCGAGGAAGGGCACCAGGGCGCTCTTGAAGGAGCGCGGCAGCACGATGGCGCGTTCGTACCCCGCGGCGCGCAGCTCGCGCGCGAGGCGACGACGCGCGGCCAGCGCCAGTTCACCATGACCGGCAGCAAGGGTAATCCCGCGACGTACTTCGGGCATACGCGCGACCAGCGGCAGCGACCATGCGGGCCCGATCACGTCGATGAGCGCGCCGGCCTCACGCTGGCGCAGGAGTCGGAACAGCGACTGCGCCATGACCATGTCGCCGACCCAGGCCGGCCCAACGATCAGGATCTTGTGCTCCCTGCTCACCTGTAATGCCGTCGGGCGTCCCTGCGGCCGGAGCGTGGCTCAGCGCTCCTGCGCCTTGAGTGTGTCGAGATAGGAACGCACGCCTTCCTCCAGGCCGATGAATCCGTCCTGGTAGCCGGCGAGCCGCAAGGTGGTGAGATCGGCCTGCGTAAAGCTCTGGTAGCTGCCGGTCAGTCCCGCAGGAAACGGTATGTAACGGATCCTGCCGTGACCGTGCCAGGCGATCACGGCGCGCGCCACGTCGTTGAAGCTCCGCGCCTGGCCCGTGCCGAGGTTGAAGATGCCGCGGGCGCCGCCGCGCTCGAGGAACCAGAGGTTGGCGCTCGCGACATCGTCGACGTGAATGAAGTCGCGCACCTGCTCGCCCGGTCCATAACCATGGCTGCCGTCGAACAGCCGCACTTCATCGCCGCCGAGCAACTGGTTGTGGAAGTGCCACATGACGCTCGCCATGGCGCCCTTGTGGGCTTCGCCGGGACCGTAGACGTTGAAATATCGCAGGCCGACGACCTGGGAACGCGCACCGGCGACGAAGCGGCGCGCGTACTGATCGAAGACGAGCTTGGACCAGGCATAGACATTGATCGGGCGCTCGCATTCCGGCGCCACGCGGAACTCGCGCCCGCCGCCGTACACCGACGCGGAAGAGGCATAGACCAGCGGAATGCGGCGGTCGAGGCAGTAGTGGAGCAACTGCTTCGAGAACTCGAAGTTCACCTGCATCATCATGCGGCCGTCCCACTCGGTCGTCGTCGTGCAGGCGCCCTGGTGCAGCACACCGACCACCTTCGCCGCAACGTCCTGCCTGGCGGCAATGCGCCGGAGGAACTCCTCGCGATCCATGTAGTCGGCGATCTGCGTACCGGCCAGGTTGAGCGCCTTGCGCCCGTCGGTGAGATCGTCCACCACCAGGATGTCGCTGATGCCCGCGCCGTTCAGCCGCTGCACGATGCTGGAGCCGATGAACCCGGCCCCGCCGGTCACGATGATCATGAGTGCCTCGCCATCCCCGTCGCTGCGGGAAGCAGTCCCCGGTAGACCTCGACGTAACGGCTCGCCATGGCGGCAGCCGAGTACTGGCCGGCGGCGACACGGTTGGCCGCCGCCAGTCTCTCACGCAGGGCCTGGTCCGATTGCAGGGCCAGGACCGCCGCGGTCAGGCCCGCGATGTCATCCACCTCGCAGAGCAGGCCGTTGACCCCGTCATGGATGATCTCCGGGATGCCACCGACCCGCGTTGCCACGACCGGCAATCCCGCGGCCATCGCATCGAGCAGCACCGAGCCCAGGCCCTCATGGCGCGAAGGATAGAGAAACACGTCGCAGGCGGCCAGATAGTTCCCGACGTCGGCAATCTCGCCGACGAAATGCACGTTGGCGAGCCCCGCGCCCTGCTCGCGCAACGACGCCTCGTCGCGCCCCGTGCCGATGAGCAGGTAGTGGATCGTCGGTGCGCTGCGGGCCGTTTCCCGGGCCATGGCGAGAATCTGCCGCTGGCCCTTGTGCGAGTCCACCAGCGCGCCGACGTGGCCAACCAGGAACCCGCCGAACTGCGCGCGGATCTCCGCGGCGCGGCCCGGATCGACCGGCAGGGCGGCAACCGCGCTCGGTATCACCCGGCAGCGCAGCGCAGGATCGAGCGCGACGACTGCAGCGCCGATGGCGCGCGAGAGCACCACGATGGCCGCCGCCCGCCGGTACATGGCCCGGTTCAGCCCGTGTTGCGTCGGACCCTGTTGTACGCGACGGGTGACGAGATAGGGCGCACCGCCCAACAGCTGCTGCACGAATGCCGCCTGCAGACCCCGCGCTTCGTGCACGTGCACCAGCGCGGCGCCGCGCATTGCCCCGGCCGCCGCCAGCACGTTTCCCGTCACCTCGGCCAGTTCGATCCGGCCGGCGCCTGCAAGCCGCCGTGCCAGCGGCTCGCCCCGCCGCGCAACCAGCCGCTGGCGCCAGCCAAGCGTCGCGAGTTCGCGCAACAGCAGCTCCGTCTGGCGCTCACCGCCGCGAAAGCCGCGAGCCAGATTGATGTGGGCGATCAGCGCAGCAGGTGCGGGTGCCTCGGTCGGGGGAGCCTCGGACATGTCGCGGTGGTCAGCCGGTGGCGCTGCGCGCGGGTTCGTGGCCCGAACGCGCCGCCACCGGTCAGCGGACCAATTGGTAGACGGCCCCGCAATACGAGCACTTGACCGTGCCGGTCGCCTCGATGGGAAGGTAGACACGCGGGTGGGAATTCCACAGGTACATCCCGGGCATCGGGCACGACAGCGGCAAATCCGCCCGGGTCACCTGGTACAGGTGCTCGGCATTCGGCTGGATCAGTTGTGCGGCATCGGCGGCCTGCTTGCCCACTGCGCAATCTCCGGGAAGGGGAATTCCGTCCCGGATTATAGGGGAAAGCGGCCCGCGCTCAGCCGAAAACCTGGTCCCAGGTCCGGCGCACTGCGCCAATGGCGTCCACGGCTTCGGCCCGCGGCATGAATCCGGGTTCGCCCGCCAGCGACAGGTGATGCAGACGCTGGCGGTAGTTCCGGTAGATGTCCGTCAGCAGCTCACCGGTGGCAGCCGGGATCACCGCGGCGGCCACCAGCGCCTCGAGCTGGCGGATGTTGTCCGACCAGCGCACCAGCGCCGGCTCGGCGCAGGCCTCGCGCAACACCAGATACTGCACCATGAACTCGATGTCGGTGACACCGCCCGGATCCTGCTTGATGTCGAACAGCTCCGCGGTGCCTTTCGCGAGTTCCTTCACCATGCGTTCGCGCATGTCGAGCACGTCCACACGCAGGCTGTCGCGGCGCACGTACTGCGTCAGCACCCGCCGCCGCAGGTCCTCGAACCCTTCGAGCACCTGCGCACTGCCCGCGATACCGCGACCGCGCAGCAACGCCTGGTGCTCCCAGGTCCATGCGCCATCCTTCTGGTAGCTTTCCAGCGCGGCGAGGCTGGTCACGAGCAGCCCCTTCTTGCCCTCCGGCTGCAATCGCGTATCCACCTCGTAGAGGTGTCCGCCGGCCGTGAGCATGGTGGCGATATTGATGATGCGACGGGCGAGGCGGGCGAAAAACACGGCGTTCTCGAGCGGTTTCTCACCGTCCGTCTGCTGGGCCTCGCCGGCCGAATCGTGCAGGAACACGAGGTCGAGATCGGAGGCGTAGCCGAGTTCCAGCCCGCCGAGCTTGCCGTAGGCCGCGATCCCGAACTCCGCAGCGCGCATCTTGCCATCCACGACACAGCGGGGCTGGCCGTGGCGCGCGACGAGTTCGCGGGTCGCCTGGTCGAGCGAGGCCTGCAGCACCAGTTCCGCCGTCTCGGTCAGCCGGTCGCTGACCTTCATCAGCGGCAGCACCCCGGAAAGGTCGGCAACCGCGATCCGGAACTTCGCCGCCTGCTGGAAATTCTTCAGCGCCTCGAGCCAGCGCTCGTTGTCCTCCGCTGCAACGGCGTCGAGGCGGCGCGCGAGGTCGGCGATGAGTTCGGCGCGGGAGGGCGGCTCGCTGAACATCCGCTGATCGAGCAATTCGTCGAGCAGCAGAGGATGGGCGGCGACCTGATTGGCCAGGAAATCGCTCATGGCGCACAGGCTGACCAGGCGCTCGCGGGCGGCGGGGTTCTCGTTGAGCAGCGCGAAGTAAGCGGAGCGCCTGCCGACCGCCTCGATCACCCGCGCCACGCCCTCGACCGCCAGCCGCGGGTTCGACTGGCGCCCGGCGATCTCCAGCACGGCCGGCACCAGCGCGTTGAGCCGCTGGCGGCCTGGTTCGTCGAGCCGCTGCAGGGCGCTCGCCGAGCGCAGCTGCCGCAACCGTTCGAGGATCTCCTCGGGATGCGCGAAGCCCGACTCACGCAGCAGGCCCGCGGCGGCCTCCGGCGTGACCTGCTCGCGCCAGACCTGGTGCAGGCGGCTGCGACCGCCCGTTGCCTCGCCCTCCTCGCCGCGGAATACCACGTCGCGGAAATGCCTCGCCACCGTCTCCCGGTGGCGTTCGATGTCTGCGGCGAGCGTGTGCCAGTCGGCGTAGCCGAGCGCGAGGACCAGCCGGTCGCGATTGATGCCGTCCGCCGGCAACAGGTGTGTCTGCGTGTCGCCGATGGCCTGGATCGCGTTCTCGACCCGGCGCAGGAACAGGTAGGCCCCGGTCAGGCCGGTGACCGCCGACGGCGACAGGCATCCGTGCCGCGCCAGCGCCGGGAGCACCTCCAGGATCTCGCGCCCACGCAGCCCCGCCACGCTGCCGCCCCGCACGAGCTGGAAGGACTGCACGATGAACTCGATCTCGCGGATCCCGCCCGGGCCGAGCTTGATGTCGGCCTGGTACTCCTTGCGCTGCACCTCGGCTTCGATGAGCGCTTTCATGTCGCGCAGCGACGCGAACACGCCGTAGTCGAGGTAGCGGCGGTACACGAACGGGCGCACGACCGCATCGTAGAAGTAGCCTGCGTCCGCCCAGTCGTTGATGGCGCGCGCCTTGATGTAGGCGTAACGCTCCCAGTCCCGGCCGTTGCGCATGAGGTAGTGCTCCAGCGCCGGCAGGCTGAGCGCGAGTGGCCCGCTCGCCCCGAACGGCCTCAGCCGCACGTCCACGCGATAGACGAAACCGTCGACCGTCTGCTGCGAAAGCAGCGCGATCAGGCGCTGGCCAAGCAGCCGGAAATACTCCTCGTTGCTGAGCCGTTTCGCGCCGTCGCTCTCCCCCGCCTCGGTGTACACGAACACGAGATCCACGTCGGAGGAAAAGTTGAGCTCGAACCCGCCGAGCTTGCCCATGCCGAGGACGGCGAAACCGCAGGGCTCGCCCGCCTCGGTGCGCGCGACGCCGTGGCGCTGCCGCAGTTGCTCCAGGGACCAGTCGAGCGCCGCGCGGATGGCTGCATCGGCAAGATCGGAAAGGTCCCGCAGCGACTCCCGGACCGTGGCGACGCCTGCCACCTCGCGCCACACGATGCGCAGCAGTTCCCGGTGCCGGGCCAGGCGCAGCCCGCGTTGAAAGGCGTCTTCGCCCGGCTGCGTCGCCACGCCAGCCGCGACCAGCCCGGCAAGCTCGTGTTCAGCGCTGCAGCGGGCCAGCCGGCCCTGCTGGGCCAGGTCCACGAGAAGCTGCGGGTAGCGCCTGAGCACGCCGACAACGAACGGACTGCACGCGGCAACCCGCGCGAGCGTGGGCCGCAGAGACGGATCGCGGTCGAGCACACCACGAATCTCCGGCGACGCCAGCAAGGTGTCGAGCGCCTGCGCCGTCTCGGCACGCAGGGGCTCAGGCAAGACGGCGAGGTCGTGCTCCATCGGGGCCGCATCGTAGCAATTTGCGGCCGATGGCGCCGCCGGCCGGCAGTCTGCCGCGATCGGAATCGAGGGCCGCTCGCGCCGCTCCTGCACACGCTGCCCGGCCCACGCCGCACACGGCGGCACACGGTAGGAGCGACCGCAGTCGCGCGACGCTGGGCCGCGGCTTGCGCCGCAAAAAGTGTCGCGAAACGTCAGGCCCGTTCTACGTCGAGCGGTTCTACAATCCGCATCGACAGCACTTGACGATCGGTTATGTGAGTCCGATGGCTTTTGAAAAAGCCGCCGGGCTACCTTAGGGCGGTGTCAGGCGAATGGGGTGAAACCCACTCGTGTTCGGTGAAGCCGCGGCGCGTGGTGACGGTGATCTGGTTCCAGTCGTCGTTCGACGGCACGTCCTGCCAGGCCGAGCCGCGCCGGCTGCCGAAGGCACTGAAACTCAGGTTCGCCACCCGATTGCCCGCCCCGACCGAGATGTAGGGCTTGTACTCCGTGACGCCGCCTCGTGTCACCTTCTCCAGGATGCCGCCGCTCTACCCGAAAAGCCAATAAGCCAAACCCGGCACCGTTTACCCCTGCTTCCAGCGCGCCCGGTTCGATTAAGCTCGACAAGGCCGGGCTGACACAGGCGCTTACTCTACGCGTTCCAAGACCGTCAGCATTACATGTACCTTGACCCCGAACGTGTCCGCGGTAGCCTCTACTGCACTCATTTCGAATCCCCAATGCAGACCCATGCCTCGCAAACCCTCGTAGGCCGGATCCGCGATGAACATGAAGAGCTCGTACGGTGTCGCAATTTCCACAACGCACAGTGACCGCCGACATTCGAGCGCCCGAATGACATTTGCGCGAGGGTCATTTCGCACCAGCTTCTCGATTCCAGCCTCCATCTGAGGGGCCCACAGGGGATCGCGCGTCTCGACAGCAAAATTTGCGAGTTGGTGGAACATCTCGCGGCAATTCTCGTCCTCCTCCCATTGCCTGCACCTCGCCTTGATTCTCTCTGATACAGGGAATAGAAGGCCATGCACCCCCTCCGGGTTCGACGCATCTGACCCGGAGAGCGGCGACCGCGACTCGCCGATGTGGTCCGGAAGCGCCGTCGACCCTCGTACACTCGGGTCATCATCAATCTGGCGATTCTGCTCAGCCGCCAATGTCGGGGACCGAGCTGACGCCGGGCTGGCCGGCTGACGAAGATTCTGCGCGGTTAACCCCAGTTGAGACAACACCTCAACATGCCCGCTGTCGGCAGAAGGTGCCGGCACGAATCCCGGACTATGGTCACGCGCAGCCTGACTCGAACTGAAAAACGCCGATCGTCCGACTCCGATGCCAACTGCCAGCAGAATCAGCGCCGCTGACAGATAAGCCGTGGTTCTGAATGGCAGGCAGAACCGCAACCTGCCTTTTTTCGTCTTGTTCGCACCGGACGTATTCACTTCAGTAGCTGCCGCAACGAAACCTTGGTCGATTAAAGTTTCGGAGGTCGCCCAGGGTCTATTTCTGGTTCGGGTTGCGGAGGTATCCACGGAAATGGGTCCTGAAAAGAGGATTCCGGAAGTGGCGGTACCCACAGCGAATCCCGTGACACGGGTCCGCTACAACCACAGAATCTGTAATAGTCGAATTGAGCTCGTTGAATCGCCAAAATTGCGTTGTTGTACCTGACCAGGTCACCTTCGCTACGTGCGTCAGCAAGTGCGTTTTGCGCCGACTGCTCGCGTTCCACCGCATTAAGCGCCTCGACTATATTCATGTTCTTATCCGTCGGCCAATTTCGGCGTCCCACATCCTGGACAATTACGTTGCCCGGCGGGTTTTCGCTGAGAGACGGATCGGCTCGCTGCGACTCCGGATCGGGGGTTCCTGGCGGACGCGATCCACCGCTACCGCCGGAAGCCCCATCGGAACCCCCGCTTCCCCAAACAAAATGTCCCGCAGATGGCAAGACAATGTCGTAGCCCCCGGGATACGCAACCACCGACAGGCAATTGGGATCCGAACCGCAGAGTTCCTGATTGAACCCGCTCGGATCGGTCGCACTGAGCGGGTTATTGCCGACATAGCTGTAGGGATTCAGGCTCTGGGGATTGGCCAGTTTGCCGAGGTACACCGGATCGGCCGACATGAACCGCCCGAGCTTCGGATCGTACACCCGCCCGTTCATGTGCACGAGCGAGAGGTTGTCGAGGTGCTCATGCCCGGTGAAGCCGCGGCGCGTGGTGGCGGTGATCTGGTTCCAGTCGTCGTTCGACGGCACGTCCTGCCAGGCCGAGCCACGCCGGCTGCCGAAGGCACTGAAACTCCAGTTCGCCAGCCGATTGCCCGCCGCCGCCATCACCGCCGTCGCCGAGCCGAGCTGATCGCCGGTCACGTAATAGGTCGAGTTCGTCGCATTCGTCCGCCGGGTGTGGAGCGCCAGGGCGCTCGATCCAGCCGGATTGTAGTGCTTGTACTCCGTGACGCCGCCGCGGGTCATCTTTCCCAGGATGCCGCCGCTCTACCCGACAAGCCAATAAGCCAAACCCGGCACCGTTTACCACGGTTCGATTAAGCCCGAAAAGTCCTGCTCCGTGCCGACACGAGGCTGGTGGGTAACGCACATTGATCCGCCGTCCTTACGAGAGGCCAAACAGCCAAACGCCCCAGACAATCAAAAGGCAGCCGATAGCATAAATTCTCGTAGCGCGTTGTCGCGCGAGGGACAAGCTTGACCCTGGCCATACAAGACGCCAAAGCGACACAGCCGTCACCAGAAGAAATACCATGCCAACTGCAAGCTCACGCGACACCTCCGACTTCGGTTCAGCAATCAGGATCCAAGCGATAAATCCACTGCTGACTGACAGCAACACTACGAGCGCGATCGCGTCCTTCCTCGCCGATGGCTCTTTGCCCCAAACCAACAATCGCGACGCCAAGCCTAGCAACATCAGCGTTGCCGCAAAGATGAGAATCGATTTCCATCCGCCAGATCGGAGAAGCGGATAGCCAACGATCTCCGCGATTGTAGCGATACAAATCCACGTGATGCCAATAACTCCAACGATCACTACAAGCCGCAACAGAATCAACGATGGGCTCATCGATCGTCTGGGGGCAATGGCGCTTTCGTCAGCGAGACGACATTTTTTTGAGTTATCGGCCATTGCCATCCCAAGCCTTCTCGATGTGGCCGATGTGTTTATCCAAGGAGTATTCAAAGTGTTCCCGCGCGTAGTAGTAGTGGTAAACGGCGGCCCCAGAAAGGATCGCGATACCAGTCACCCCGACTACTATCCGTGCTGCCCCGGGGAGAAAATTTGAGGCGCCAATCATGGTGCCACCCGCAATCTCAAGGCTCGCTGCTATTCCAGCGTGTCGCCCAGCATCAACCGCCGCATCCGCCATCAACAGGCCGCCAAATTCTCCTGGCTCCAGATTACCGACCGGTGCCTTGTAGACGCCATTTGCAGCCCAGAAGGCCCGCACCTGCGCCAGGTCGCCGATCACGAACGCACCGTGATCGCTCAGAAACGTCGTCAGAAAATCCGCAAATTCCGCCTCAAACACCGCAACTCGATGCTGATTGGTGTTGTACGCACCCTTCTCGACGATCTGACAACCGCCACCGCTCGTGCACTTGTCGAAGGATCCCGTGATGAGATCCGACCGCAGTTGACTCCCCGTGTCCGCCCACATCTGGCCGGTCGCAGCGCTGACGACCGCCAGGGCAGCGTCTCTGATGCCCACGGCGCTCGGCATTCCGCCCGTATCACACAACGCCGACGCGGACAGGCAGGTGCTGCGCCACGCCGAGAAATCGCTCTGCCAATGGGCGATCGCCTGGTCCATGTCCGCGATTGCCGCGTCCGGCGCCAGCGACCAGGCTTCAAATCCAGTCGGATCGGTCAACGACAACGGATTATTGCCGACATAGCTGTAGGGATTCAGGGACTGCGGGTTTCCGGGATCCCCCAGCAGCAGATCGGCCGACATGAACCGCCCGATCTTCGGGTCATAGACCCGCCCGTTCATGTGCACGAGCGAGAGGCTGTCCAGGTGCTCATGCCCGGTGAAGCCGCGGCGCGTGGTGGCAGTGATCGGCGCGTACTCCTCCGGCAGCAGTGTGTCCTGCCACGTTGAACGGCGCCGGCTGCCGAAGGCACTGAAACTCCAGTTCGCCACCCGATTGCCCGCCGCCGCCATCACCGCCGTCGCCGAGCCCAGCTGATCGCGGGTGACGTAATAGGTCGAGTTCGTCGCATTCGTCCGCCGGGTGTGGAGCGCCAGGGCGCTCGATCCGGCCGGAATGAGGTGCTTGTACTCGGTCACCCCGCCGCGCGTCACTTTCTCCAGCATGCCGCCGCTCTACCCGACAAGCCAATAAGCCAAACCCGGCACCGTAAGCCGGTACCGTAAGCCCGCGGCGTGCGCCGCGCCTACTCTATGAGAGTGCGGATGACGCGCCGGTTCGTCAGGTCCACCCACGCGGCGTACTCGGGAAACGAGTCGTTGTCGGGATGGAAAGAAATGTAGAGGACGCGTGTGTCGTAGAAGCCGCTGCCGGTCGGCTTGTAGGCCAGGATGCCGAAAGCCTCCAGTTGCGCGACGCGCTCTTCGCCGAGGCCCGCGAAGTGGGACCGCGCGATGCCTTCGGCCTCGGTGACTTCCTCGTCGGTGATCTCCGGCTGGTACTCGGCGGCCGAAACGCGGTGCACGCTGCGCACGCGCTGGCGGTCCATCGCGACCTCGACGGTCGAATTCGTCGCGTGGCTGAAATAGACGAGCACCGGCTCGGCCGGCGTACCGTCCTTGCCGGCGTGCTGTTGCACGGCGATCCGGGTGTAGCGGTTGCCGAGCGCCTGGCGCACGTCAGGGCCCACCAGCGCCACGCGCTCGAGGGCCGCGGCGAGTTTCTCCTGTGCCTTGGCCAGACGCGCCCGATCGCCGGTATCGGCTCGCGATGTCACGTTCGTGATGCCGCGCGGCTGCGGCGGCCAGATCATGTCGCCGTGATCCTGCGTGTGGGCAGTCGGATGACCTTCGGCGACGATCGCCGGGTCGAGCGGCGTATGGGCTCCCGCCGGCGCGATCCAGGCGAGCGCAGCAAGCACCGCAATCGCCACGCAATGCTGCCGGGAAATGCGGGAACCGGTTCCGGGCACCGGCGCTGCGGCTGCCATGGCGTCTACCTCATGGGTTCGTTGTTGTTGCCGGTCATTGCACTCCAAATCGATGTGGCACGCAACGGGTCGCGGTATCGCTGGGAGGGTTTGGCCGGGTATCAGGGGGTGTCGCGGCAGTCGCGCGCGGGGCGCCCGCCGCAAGGCGGGGATTATGACCACCCGGGAGCCGGCGGCGCGGTCCTGCGGGCGCAACGCCGCATCCGGCAGCCGCCCGCCGGGCGTCCGACCGCGTGATTGTCGTGAAGCCTTCCGACGCCGGCTCAGCCCCGGAACGACACTGCGTGATCCCGGATGAACTGCCGGAGCGGAATCGGTTCGCGGCCCAGCAACTGGCGGACGGTGCCCGTCGTGTGGTCGAGGCCGATCTCGTCGATCTCGCGGAAGAGCTCGCAGACGGCGTTGAGATGCCAGGGTTCGAGCACGTTCTTCATGCGCTCGCGAAAGTCCTCGATCGGCATCGGCACGTACTCGATCTTCACGCCGAGCACCTCGGAGAACCGCTCGGCCACGTCGTGGAACGTCAGGATCTCCGGGCCGGTGATTTCGTAGCTTCTGCCGGCGTGGCCCGCGCCCGTCAGCACCTCGACGCAAACCGCGGCGATATCGCGGACGTCGGCCATGCCGGTCGTGCCGTTCCCCATGGGCAGCGAGAGCCGGTGCTGGCTCTTGATGCCCGCCGCGCTGGTGAGCAGGTTCTGCATGAAGAAATTCGGCTTGATCATGGTCCAGCCGAGGCCCGACGCCCGGATGTACTCCTCCACGGCCCAGTGACCCTGCGGGATCGGTGTGCGGGCGTGAGCGACTGCCTCCATGGAGGACAGCTTGATGAGGTGCTTCACCCCGGCAGCCCTGGCAAGGTCGGTGAACTGCGTTTCACTGGCCTGCTGGGTCCTGCCGTTCGGCAGGATCAGCAACGCTTTTTCGACGCCATCGAGGGCCCGCCGTACGGCATCGGCGTGCGCGATGTCGCCGACCGCCAACTGCACGCCGGCGGCCTTGAGTCCCGCGGCCTTGCCCGCGTTGCGAACCAGCGCGCGAAACCGCACGCCCTTCGCCAGCAGTTGTCGGGCGGTCTCGCCGCCGGTCTTGCCGGTCACGCCTGTCAGCAACATCACGTTCGTTCTCCCGGGTGGCGGCCACCGAGGGCCGCAGATCCTGCATCACCAAGATAGCGGCTTTGCGCCCCGGGGGCGAATGGCAGAAGCGCCGGTCGGGCCAGCCGGTCACGACCTGTGAGCCTGGCGCAAAACCCGTGAAATTCCGGTACCTTTGCCCCATGGGTCCCACCCCGCGCAGCCTGTCCCTCGACTCCGCCCTCTACCGCTACGTGGTCGAACATTCGAGCCGCGAGCCGCCCGTGCTCGCGCGCCTGCGCGCGGCCACCGCGGGAGTGCGTGGCGCGCAGATGCAGATCGGCCCGGACCAGGGGCAGTTCATGCAGTTCCTCGTGCGCCTCACCGGCGCGCAGCGTTGCCTGGAACTCGGCACCTACACCGGCTACTCGAGCCTGGCGGTGGCGCTGGCGCTGCCGGCCGACGGTCACCTCGTCACCTGCGACGTGAGCGACGAGTGGACGCAGCTGGCACGCCAGTTCTGGCGGGAAGCTGGCGTGGAAAATCGCATCGATCTCAGGCTGCAACCTGCGCTCGCGACGCTCGACGAGTTCGCCGCCGACGGCACCGGCGGCTTCGACTTCGCCTTCATCGATGCGGATAAGACCAACTACATCGCGTACTACGAGCGTGTGCTGAATCTGCTGCGCCCCGGGGGCCTGATCTGCGCGGACAATACGCTGTGGAGTGGCGACGTGGCGCGCCCCGAGGTCGACGACGAGGACACCCGCGCCATTCGCGCCTTCAACGATCATCTGCACCGCGACGAGCGCATCGATCTTTCGCTGGTGCCGATCGGCGACGGCCTCACGCTGGCGCGCAAGCGCTGAGCGCCTGAACACTGCCGGTTTCGTTGGCAGCGACAGGGGCTGGCTGACCGCACTCGGGCAGCGGCGCATTGATTCAATGAGAAGCGCCCGGCGGTACGTGCTCGGCATCGACACCAACGTGCTGGTTCGTCTCCTGGTCACCGATGATGCCGGCCAGACGCGACGAGCCCGGCAAATCGTGGCGCACGCCACAGCCACAGATGGCGCTGTGTTCGTCTCACTGCCAGTCATGGTCGAGACGGAATGGGTACTGCGCAGCCGCTATGGTCTGGACAAGGAGGCAACGCTGGGGGCGTTGCGCAGTTTGCTGGCGGCCCGCGAGCTGGCGTTCGAGGACGAGCCTGCCATCGAGGAAGCGCTGTTTTACTGGGCGGATAGCACGAGCGGGTTTGCCGACTGCCTGATCGGCGCGCACAACCGCCAGCTCGGTTGCCGGGCAACGGCCACTTTCGACCTGAAAGCCTCACGCGTACCCGGATTCGTCACGATCTGAAGCGTCTCCGGACGGAGAGAGGACGGATGCCGGGCACCGACATGCCCGCTGCCTCTACGAGCAAGCCTTGCTCGCCGTGCCTGCTCGACCAGCCGGCCGATGGGCTTCAGCCGGGGACGGGCAGAGTCCCGCGTACCGGTTGTCGTCGGGCCCCTGCAGATCGGCGATGACCGAAAAAATTTTCCGACTTCTTGACATAACAGCCGAAAAACTGAGAACCCGTTATTTGTTGCCACATTCCGCCTGCACAACACTCCCGCCGTGTTGCGTTGATATGGCCGGAGGTCGTGATGCGGGCTCGGATGGTACTCGGGCTGGTCCTGTGCGGACTGGCAAGCGGGGCGGCCACGGCCGCGGTGGACTGCACGCAGCGCTTCGTGGTCGGCGGTTCCTACGTGCCGTACTGCTCGAACGGCAAGTTCGGCCCGGCGGTGTTCGTGATCCACGGCACGAACCGCAACGCCGATGATTACCTCGGCTATCTCGACGATCTCGACACGCTGGTCATTGCCCCCGAGTTCCAGGAAGCGGGGCCGGGTCTGTACTGGTCCTCCGGCTGGAAACAGGGCGACAAGTCGCGGGACTCCGAGCGCGTGAGCTCCTTCGAGGTGCTCGACCGGATGGTGGAAATGTTCCATGGCGTCGCGGTCATCGGGCACAGCGCGGGCGGGCAGTTCGTCAGCCGCTACGCCGCCGGCACACGCATGCAGGGGCTGGCCTACATCGTCGCGAATCCGAGCTCCTACATGTACCTGGACGCGAGCCGCCCGGTCGCCGGCGAGTGCCCCGATTTCAACGAGTACAAGTACGGCCTCGAGGATCTGAACAGCTACATGAGCGCCGGCGTGGCGTCGGACTTTCCTGAGCGTAACGTGATCTACCTGCTCGGCAGCCTCGACACCAAGGTGGACAAGTACCTCGATACGAGCTGCGAAGCGAACCGGCAGGGCGGCAACCGCTATGACCGGGGTCTGAAGTACTACGAACACCTCGCCCGCCACTATGGCCGGCCGGTGCATCGCACCGTGATCGTACCGGGCGTGGGTCACAGCCCATCGCGGATGCTGGATGCGGCCAGGCCCTACCTGGCAGCGGCAATCGCCGGCCAGGGCAGCCCACCGGCCAATACGGCCACAGCGACCGGAACGGAACCGTCGAAGCCGAAAGAGGTCGTGGCGCCGGGCGTGAACAACCCGCCGGCCGCAGCAGCAACGGGCACCGGTTCCGCGCCAGCGGCCCAGCAGCCGCCTGCCGCTGGCCCTGCGCAGAGCGCGACACCAACGGCCACGACACCCGGGGAGGCGGCGCCCCGGCAGAACCAGAGCCGCAACGGGTGGCGCTTCCAGGACTCCGTCTTCAGCCGGCTATTCCGGCGCAGCCACTGAGCGCGGCTGTGAGCGGCGGCCGCTACGCCTTGCCCTGGAGCTTCATCACGCCGAGATAACGGCTCTCGGCGCCGAGCTCGAACTGCAGCGCGAGGCGGCCGGCCGGAGCGGTCACTTCAACGTCGTAGCGGCCGCTGCCCGGCTCGAGCCGGTCGATCTTCCACTCGCCGAAGGTGTCGGTGGTCGCGCGTCCGACTTCGCGGCCGTCTTTCCTGAGCACGACCTCGGCGCCGGCCGCGCACTCCTCCACGCCACGCACCTCGGCCACCACCGAGCCACCGACGAAACACCTGGTCATCAGGTGCAGATTCTTGTAATAGACGCGCGGCTTGGTACCCAGCTCCGGCTGCAGCACCTCGAGGCCCTCCTCGGTCTTCAGCCGCTGCATCTCGGCGTCCTCGACCTTGACCGAGCGGAACACGCCGGTCGGGCAGCACTGCTCGGCGCGGGTCTTCGTCCAGCCCTGGTCCAGCAGGTGCGCGTCGAAGATCCACGCCTGCGGAATCTGCTTCTCCTCGTTCCAGGAAATCGCACCGTAGGGGCAGGCATCCACGATCTGCTTCTGCCCCTTCGACTTTTCGGGGTCGATGATGACGATGCCGTCCGGCCGCTTGGTCACGGCGCCGTTGCGCGCCGCCTTGATGCACGGCGCATCGTCGCAGTGATTGCACATCACCGGCATGAAGTGCGCTTCGACCAGGGGGTAACTGCCCCGCTCCTTCCTGCGGATGTCGAGCCAATTGTGCCCCTGCGCAGGCTGTGCCGCCGCATAGCCAGGAAAATCGTTGCCGATGTGCTCGTCCTTGACCGCCACGAAACAGCCACGGCAGTTATCGCAGCGCGCCACGTCCACGATCATGTTCCACTTCTGTGCCATCACGCTGCCTCCACGCCGGGCTTCCAGGTGTCCACGCCGGTCCACTTCTCGATCTGGATCAGGGTCGTGTTGGGCCGGATGCCGTGGGATTTCTTCGTGATGGACTTGCTGGGATTGAGCATGTTCACGCAGCCGCCGAGATCGGTGGAGCGTCCGGCCTCGCCCACCGGCCGGTATTCGGCCGATCCGGTCGAGGCGCTCACGACCCCGGGACGCAGGCGGTCGGTCACCTGTGCCGCGCAGACCACCGAGCCGCGGTGATTCCAGAGCCGGATCAGATCGTCGTCCCTGATTCCGCGGGCCTCGGCATCCTGCCGGTTGATGCGCGCCACGAGATAGTAATGGCCATCCTTGAAGACGCGATGCTCGCGAATGTCACGCAGGCAACTGCCCTCGTCGTCACCCATGACGTGGAAGGGGTAGCGCGAGTGCGGTGACAGCAACTGCAGCGGGAACGCTGCCAGCTCCTGATCGCGCTTCGGATCCTCGTAGACCGGCATGTAGGTGTTCAGCGGCGGCCGGTCCGGATCCTCGATGCGCTTGAGCGTCTGGGCGATGAACTCGAACTTGCCCGACGGCGTCTGCAACCCCTCGCCGAACCCGGCCACGTAATCCGACGGCAGCGGATAGGGTTCCGGCACGTCCTTCTTCCGGCCCTCGTAGTACCAGCGGTGCGCCACGGGCGCGCGCGCCGGCTCCGGATCCGCAGGCACCACGTAGTAGCCTTTCTTCAGAAACTGGCGCCAGGAAATGTGCTTCGCCATGTCGGAGGAATCGAACACGCGCTTGCACCAGTCGAGCTCCGTAGTGCCGCCCTCCGAGTACACCGCGCCCATTCCCAGGCGCTCGCAGACCGCGGTGAAGATGTCGTAATCGGATTTCGACTCCCCCAGCGGCTCGATGCACTTGTGCTGCATCGCTATCACGCGATGATTGTTCATGGAGTACATGTGGTGCACGTAGCCGGCCCCGACGTTGTACCACTCGCCGATGTCCCAGCGTTCGAACACCGTGCAGGCGGGCAGGATGACGTCGGCATAGGGCGTCTCGCCCTCCCACCAGACGGATTGGTTCACGACGAACTGGAGGTTCTCGTGCTGGTACATGCGCACCCAGCGGTTGGAGTTGACCATCGTGCCGAACGACGCGCTGCCGTACTTGTAGAGCATCTCGACCCGCGCATGGCCGGGCGACGGATAGTGCACGGGGAAGAACTGGCCCTGCACCGAGGCGACGTCCGTGAGGTAGCCCATGGCCTTGCCCTCGGTGATCGCCTCGGGAAACCACATCCGGGGGATACCCTGCCTGACCGAGCTCATGGTCACGATATGCGGCATGCGCTGGTAGTTGTTGGCCGCATTGGCGCTGTACTGCAAGTCACCGGAGAAGCTGCCCTCCGCGTAGCCCGGGAAATAGAAGTTGTAATCGAGCGGCGTACCGTACTGCAGGTTGCCAAAATTGACGCCGGGTCGCCCATAGCCCTGCATGGCGCCGAGAATGACCATCATGCGGGCCCATTGCAGGCCCATCGGGCCGCGGCCGGCCCCGCCGACGCCGACGCCCCAGCCGCCGACACCGAGGTAGGTCTTCTTCGTGCCCCACTTGCGGGCGAGCGCCCGCACTTCGCGGGCCGGGATCCCGGTTTCCGGCTCCTGCCATTCCGGTGTCTTCGCCGTTCCATCCGTCTCGCCGAGGATGTACGCCTTCCATTCCGCGAAGCCGGTGGTGCGCTTCTCGACGAATGCCTTGTCGTAGAGGCCCTCGGTGATCCAGACGTGGCAGAGCGCCTGTGCGAGCGCCGCGTCGGTGCCGGGCTTCGGCGAGATCCACTTGCCGCCGAGGTGCGCTGCGGTGTGGTTCATGTACGGGTCGATGTGAACCATCTCGATGCCGAGTTGTTTGGCCCATTCGCGCCGCTGCGTCCCGTCGAAGCCGTAGGTCGCGTCCGGGTCGCTCGACCAGAACACCATCAGCTCGGCTTCCTTCAGGCAATCCTCGACGGTGCCGTAGAACTCCGGGCAGCCGAGGCGCAGGCTGTTGCCCCAGTGGTGCATGGCGCCCCAGAACCAGCCTTCCCAGCTGTCGGGGTTGTGAATCAGCTTGGTGACGCCGATCAGGTTCCAGAAGCGGTTGAAGGCGGACAGGTAGTGGCCGAGGTTGCCCCACTGATGGTGGGAGCCGTTGGCCACGCAGATGGCGCCCGGTCCCTTGGCCTTGGCGCGCTTGATCTCCGAACACACGATGTCGAGCGCTTCGTCCCAGCTGATGCGCACGAACTCAGACTTGCCGCGGTTGGCGATGTTGCGGTTGCCGTTGGGATCGAAATCGACCCGCTTCATCGGGTGGAGGATGCGGTTCTTCGAATACACCATCGACTTCAGGCAGGCGCCGTGCGCCGCGAGCGTCGTGCGGCGCGACGGGGTGAACGTCTTGCCGCGCGCCTTGATGGACCAGGACGGTGCATCCTCGTCGTCGAAGTCGATCGGCGTGGTGCGGATGATCCTGCCGTCCTTGACGTAGACGAAGATCGACCCGCTGTTGGTGCCGTTGGTGTAGCGGGTGACGCCGTTGCCCATGTCGGTGCCGGCCTTCCAGGTTACCGACTCCAGGCGCGCCAGCGTGGCCATGAACCAGACGGCCAGGTCGTCCGGGCCGTCGAGGCCGATCTTGAAGTTCTTGGCGGCGTCCACCCGCTCCAGCAGGTTGAAGGGTGGCGTCAGGAAATTTTCCGCAATCGCCCTGTTCTTGAAGTGGATGTCCAGGTCGGGCTTTGGATGGATGCCTGCCTTGGTGCTGATCCTGCCGTTCTCGATCCGGATCCACCGACCGACCGGTTCGTCGCGCAGCCGGAACTGGGCAGTGACGTTGCGTTCCTTCAGGCGGGCCGCGTACTCCGGGTACACCCGCGCCGCCACCCGCATCGCCTGTGGGATGCCCCACAGCAGAACCGTCAGATTCATTTCACTCTCCTGCCACCGGCGTCGGGACCGCCGTTCTTCAGCCGTAACCCGTCTGTCGGCATGGTCGCGCGCGAGACGCTGGAACCATCTGGCCGACAGCGGCGATTCTACGGTTTCCCGGCCGCAAGGCTGCTGGCATTTATCAATGTGGCTGGGCCGATCGGCGGGGGTGCTGCAGAGTCGCGCCGTCGATTCCGTGTGCGTGGCAGCTGGCGGATCTGCGCGCACCCTTGTCCGACAGGTGCGAGTGGTGGCCCGGAGCTTCTGTCGATCTACGACCGCGCGCGAGCAACGCAGCCGGCGCCGAACCTGGCTCGAGCTCCGGCACCGCCGGGCCAGCATGTGCTGCGGTTTCGGAAAATCGCGTGCCCGTACGGGTAATCTCCGGTCCGCAGCCAATGCGGAATGCGGGATCCTGTGGGCGGATCCGTTTAAGATATAGATTGTATCGTTGTTATACGACGAGGACTGTTCTGCTGTGCGAGGCGATCTCCCATGAAGTCCATGCCGGAAAACGTCACCGCCTACGGGCGCACCCCCGAGTACGACGAAGACAACGTGCCGGACATGTGGCTTGGATCCCACACGACCAAGCAGGGCGTCTGGGTGAAGATCATCGTGCTCGAGGGACGGCTGCTGTACATCATCCGGGAGCCGCGCGAGGAAATCCTCCTCGACCCGGACCGCGTCGGTGTCGTCGAGCCTCGCGTGAGCCACCTGGTCAAGCCGATCGGGAAGGTGCGTTTCTACCTCGAGTTCTATCGCTGACCACCCGCGGGCCGCCACGCTGAAGCAAGCGGCCGGCCGGCAACGCCGGTGGTCTCAGTGCCCGTTCACGATCGCCGCGGCGAAACCGAGCACAAGCACGAGCAGCGTGATGCTCGCCACCGGCCAGTGCCGCAGACCACCATCCACGCGCACGACCAGCACGCCCGCGGCGACTGTCAGTCGCCGCAGCGGGCCCAGCAGACCCGCCAGGGCAGAACCCCCGGCGACCGGCGGGAGCTGCAGCCCGAGGGCGGCGGCGACCACCGCACCGACCGCGAGCACGACCAGCGCCGCTGCGAGGCCGGCCAGCGTGAACGCCCCGGACAATGAGGCGTGGGGAATCATGCCGGTGGCGACGAAACCGAGCAGCAGCGAGGCCAGCGCGAGCACGAGCGCGGAAAGCTCGCCGGCCCGCGACGGTGGCGCTTTCAGCAACAGTCGCCCCCCCACCGGGCGCAGCGCGTGGGCGAGCACCAGTATCGTGTAGCTCGCGGTCAGGAAGGCGCCGGCATTCAGGACGAACTCCAGCCACTCCTGCCCGGAAGCCGCTGCAGCGTCGAAGAACAGCTTTTTCGCGACATAGGCCCCGCTCGGCGGCAATCCCATCAGCGCGATGCCGGCGAGCGCAAAGGTGAGCACCGTCAGCGGCATTGCGCGCGCGCAGCCCGCGAGCTCCGCGATGCGATCGTGGCCGACGGATTTGTAGATGAGCCCGGCCGCCATGAACATCGCGGCCTTGGCCAGCGCGTGCGACATGGCCTGCAGCAGCCCCGCGCTTCGCGCCGGCGCTGCATCGAGGCCGAGACCGGCGAGACCGGCGGCCAGCGGAAACATGACGAACAGGTAGCCGATCTGCGCCACGGTCGAGTACGCCACCAGGAGTTTCAGCCGCTGCTGCCGGAGCGCAACCACATTGCCCGCGAGGATCGCCGCCGCGCCGCAGGCTGCCAGCAGTTGCGCCGCTGAAACCGGCACCACCCCGGGGAACACATCGAGCCACACGCGCACGACCAGAAACCACGAACCCTTCACCACGAGCCCCGACAGGATGGCACTCGCGGCGGGCGGCGCGCCGGAGTGCGCCGGCGGCAGCCACAGGTGCAGGGGAAAGAGCGCGGTCTTGGCGAGAAGCCCCAGCGTCAGCAGCGCGATCGCGGCCATGGTCGTAAGGCCCGGGCCGGCGCGCGCGGCAAGCAGCGCCATGTCCACCGTGCCGTAGGTTCCATACAGCAGGAACACGCCGAGCAGATAAAGCATCGAACCGAGCAACGCGAACAGCAGGTAGCGCAGTGCCGCGCGGATCGTCTCGCCGCTCCCGTCGAGGCAGACGAGCGGCACGGCCGCGAAAGTCAGCATCTCGAGCGCCACGTAGCCGGTGAACAGGTCGCGCGTCACGAACACCAGGTTGAGTCCGCCCCAGACCGCAAGCAGCAGCAGCCAGAACGACAGCGACCGGCGTGACTCGGGCTCGCCACGCGCCGTACCGAAATTGCCGCCGGCATAGACGGCAATGCCCGCGACCACCACCGCGGCCGCCAGCATCATGGCGGCCGACAGGCCGTCGGCCTGCAGGATAATGCCGAGCGGCGGCGCCCAGCCGCCGAGCACGTAGGCGAGCGGGTTGCCCCGGAACAGGACTTCGCGGGCGACGGCGAGCGCGATGGCCAGACCGAGGGCAATCGTGAGGAGCACGACGCTGCGTGCCTGGCGGCCGCCAACCACCAGGCCTGCCAGCAGCCCGAGCACGGGCACGAGCACGGCCAGCACGAGGAGCAGGCCGCCCGGGGTCGTCATATCCGCGGTGTGCGCCGGCATGGTGGGTCAGTGCCCGCCCGAGCCGCGGCCGGCATCCGCCGGCGCTTCCGGGGCAATCGAGGTGGAGCCCGTTTCCTCGTGCAGCCGGAGCAGCGTGGCGACGGCCAGGGCCGAGGCGGCAAACGCGACCACGATCGCGGTGATCAGCAGGGCCTGCGGCACGGGATCGCCGCCGAAGCCGGCCGCTGCCCCGCGCCGGGCAATGACCGCGCAGATCATGAAGATGCCGTTGCCGATGATGTTGAACGCGATGAGCTTGCGCAGCGGCTGGGGATTCACCACCAGCCCATACAGGCCGAGCCCGACGAGCACCGCCGCGCAAAGCCCGAAAAGCGTCGTCGCGTCGATCATCGCGACGGCCTCTGCAGTGTGCCGGCGAGCAGCAGGCCGAGGGTGACTGCGAGCGAGGGCATGAGCGCAATCTCGACCACGACGATCAACGCCTTCTCGAGCCCGGCCGGCCAGGCGAGGAACGCGCCGGCCAATGCGACGCCGACGAAGCCGAGCGCGATGAACACGGCCGGGCCCAGGACCAGCCCGAGCCGGAGCACGCGGCGACTGGCGGGAGGCACATCCGCGAGCCCCGCCATGATGACGAGGGTCCACATCGCCGCGAGGATGGTCGCGCCCTGGAACTTGCCCCCCGGTTCGTCCGCGCCGACCCAGAGGATATAGATCGCGATCACGATGCCGATCGGGGGCAGCACGCGCCCGAGCCAGGCAAGGATGCCGTCGGGGTCGGAACGATGCGCCGGCCCTGCCCGGCCACCCCAGAAGCGGTCGGGCGACAGCGACCAGACCCCGATCACGGCGAACAGCAGCACGGTCGCTTCGAGCAGCGTATCGAGCGCGCGAAACGCCATCAGCACGCCGGTGATCGGGTTGCCGACACCGGTCGCGCCCATGTTGGCGGCAACGACCGCGCCGAGCGTGGGTGGCGGATCGGGCAGCCAGAGCACGCAGGCAGCGAGCGCCACCGTCACGGCCGCGGCCAGCAGGCCGCCCAGCACCCGGGTCAGGACCGCGGGCCGCTCGTCGCCGGACGCTTGCACCTTGCGCAGCCGGGACGCGGCGCCGATCAGCAGCGCTCCGGTCAGCCCGGCGCCGATCGCCACCTCGGTCAGCGCCACGTCAATCGCGCGCAGGCTGACCCAGACCAGCGCGAGCAGGAGCCCATAGACCAGGAAACCCACGGTCGCCGCGAACGCATCGCGCGCCGCGATCGCCCAGATCGCGAGGCCGAGGACCATGGCGACCAGGATCAGGTTGAGCACGTCGATCATCGCGGCAGGTCTCCGCGACGTGCCGCGCGTGCGACGAGCTGGGAGACGACCGCCGAGGCCAGCATGACCAGGAACCAGACGACCACCAGTTTTGCCGCGGCGAAGGCGCTGTCGAAGCGTGGCATGAGGCCGAGCACGATCAGGCCGAGCCCGAGATTGTCAGCCTTGGTCAGCGCATGCAGGCGCGTCAGCGTATCGGGGAAACGCAGCAGGCCGACCGTGCCGGCCAGGAAGAAGAACGCGCCGGCGGCGATCGCAGCGATGGACAGGAGCTCGATCGTGGCGTTCACGCGCCCTCCCCCGTACCGGCTTTCACGAACGCGACGGAAGCGAACACGGCCAGTACCGCGAGCACCAGCGCCACGTCGATGATCGCGCTGATGCCGGTCGCCACCCCGGTGAGCAGGAGCGCGGCGATCCCACCGGTACCGAAGAGCTGCGCTGCCATCATGCGCTCCACGTTGTCCGGGCCGCGCAGGATGCGAAACCACCCCAGCGCGACCATGACGAGCATGAAGGCGGCCGTTCCCAGCAGGAACCCGTTCATGCCCGGCCTCCCGGCACCAGGACCCCGGCGAGCGCACGCTCCTCGGCCGCAATCTGCTCCGCCACCGGCTGCCCGGTATCGAGGCAGTGAAATTCGATCGCGCCCGGCCCGTCGCCGGCAGGAACAGAGCCCGGCATCAGGCTCGTGATCGAAGCGAACTCATTACGCGCGCGCCCGGGTGGCAGACCGGTGGAACAGGATACGAATCCCGGCTGCAATGGCAGGCGCGGATCGAACGCGCGGCGCGCGATATCGACGCCCGCCGCGACGGATTTCCACAGGAAACGCGGCAGGTACAGGAGCAGCGCAGAGACCCGCAGTTTCCCGGCCGCGGGCGGCAGCAGGTACAGACTCGCGCAGGTCGCGAGCGCCGCCGCAATCGAACCGAATGCCAGGTCCGCCGCTTTTGCGCTCGGCATCAGCACGACCCACAGCAGGAAATACACCGCGGCGCGCAGGGCGACGACGCGAAGAGGTGCGCTCATCCCGCCCGTGCCTGCGCCGTCGCCCCGATCACGCGAACGTCCATCGCGCCCAGGCGATCGAGCAACCGCGCCTCGGCAAGGATCGGCCACCAGTCGTAGAGAAAGGTCTCGAGCGGCCGCCACATCGCCACCCATGAGACGATAACGAGGCTGTCACTGACGAATGAGCTTGTGGCGTTGTATCTTAAAATCGTGCCGTAAAACTCCGCAGCGACTGCGGCGATCGCGACGAAGCCGAGCCCGATGGCAAGGCTGATGCGGCCGACACGGAACAACTGGCGCAGACGCTGCCGCTCGCTGATGGCGAGCCGACGGAAATGTTCGTGGACCGCCTCCTGCAGCATGCTGACATTGGCAGGCGTCGCCGCATCGCCGCCAACCCGCACGACCAGGGCGAGAGGACGGTCCGCGTGCTGCTCACGCGCCCAGTCCACGATGTACCTTTCCGCCTTCGGATCGAGGTCTCGTTCGCGAAACGGCGCCGGATCCATCGCGTCGAAGAGCTGTCGCAGCTCGTTGACATGCAGCTCGATGATCGCTTGCGAGGTCACAGCGGCGCGCCGCCTACACCGCCTCCGCGGCGGGCTCTCCGGCGGGCGGCTTCTCGTTGCCGAACACCGTCACGTACAACACCGGCAGGAGCACGAGGGTGAGCATCGTCGCGACCAGCAGGCCACCCATGATGGCGAACGCCATCGGCCCCCAGAACACGGTCGGCGCAATCGGGATCAGGCCAAGCACGGTCGAGATCGCGGCGAGCATCAACGGCCGCATGCGCGCGGTGGCCGCAGCCAGCACCGCGTCCATGACATTCTTGCCGGCAGCGCGGTCGGTCTCGATCTGGATCGTGAGGATGATGGCGTTCTTCGCGATCATGCCGATCAGCGCCAGCACGCCGAGGATGGCGACGAAGCCGAGCGGACGACCGGACAGGAGCAACGCCGACACCACGCCGATCAGGCCGAGCGGCAACAGGCAGACCACGATGGCGAGCCGGCGGAAGCTGACGAGCAGGATCATCATGATCAGGAGCATCAGCATGATCATGAACGGCACGACCGCGAACACCGACGCCTGCGAGATCGCGCTCTCCTCGAACAGGCCGCCGGTTTCGACACGGTAGGGCGTCGGCAGCTTGTCCGCGAATGCCCCGATCTGCGGCGCGAGCGTGCCGACCACGTCGTCCGGCAACACGCCGGGGATGACGTCGGCCCGCACGGTCAGCGTCGGCACCCGGTTGCGGCGCCAGACCAGCGGATACTCCTGCTCCTCGACGAAATCGGCGAACTGCCGCAGCGGCACCATGCGCCCGCTCGGCGTCGGCACCTGCAACGAGCCGAGCGCGTCGAAAGACGCGCGCTCATCGTCGACAGCGCGGGCCACGACGTTGACGAGGTAGATGTCGTCGCGCACCTGGGTAATGGTCGACCCGCTCATGGCCGCATTCAGGACGCCGGCGAGCGCCCGGGTGCTGACGCCGAGCTGGCGCGCCTCATCCTGGTCGATGCGGATGTGCAACTGGCGCGCAGGCTCCATCCAGTCGTAGTTGACGTGCCGCACGCGCGGGTCCGAGCCGAGCACACCGGCGAGATCGAAGGCGATCGAGCGGACCTGATCGAGGTCGGGGCCGGACACGCGGTACTGCAGCGGCCAGCCGACCGGCGGTCCGAGTTCCAGCGGCGCAATGCGCGCCACGATGTCCGGGAACTGCTCCTCGAGCGCCGCCTCGAGCTTGCGGTGCAGGCGCTCGCGGGCCTCCGCATCCTTGGCGACAATCACGAACTGCCCGAAGAAGGGGTCGGCGAGCTGCACGTTGAGCGTCAGGATGAAGCGGATCGCGCCGCGGCCGACGTAGGCGCTGTAATGATCCACGTCCGGGTCGCCCTTCAGGAGCTCCTCGAAGCGCTCGACCGCCGCCTCCGTGGCGTAGATCGAGGCGTTCTGCCTGAGCGTCAGGTCGACCGTGAGTTCCGGCCGGTCGGAGGCGGGAAAGAACTGGCGCGACACGAGCCCAAACACCATGACGGTCGCGACGAACGCGCCGACCGTCAGGCCGATGGTCAGCCAGCGCGCGCGAATCGCTCCGCGCAGGAACCCGCCGTAGATCTGTTCGACCTTGCCCGGCCCGCTGCCCGCCTTCTTCTCGGGAACCTTGAGAATCAGCCCGCCGATCAGCGGCGCGAACAATACGGCGACCAGCCATGACGCAATCAGGGCGATACCCACCACGGCGAAGATCGAGAATGTGTACTCGCCGGCGGAACTGCGCGCGAAACCGATCGGCACGAAGCTCGCGATCGTGACCAGCGTGCCGATCAGCATCGAGGCGGCAAGCGTCTTGTAGGCGAAACTGCCGGCCGTTTTCTTGTCGTCGCCAGCCGCCAGTCGGTTGAGCATAGCGTCCACGGTCGTCATCGCGTCGTCGACCAGCAGACACAGGGCGATGATCAGCGCACCGAGGGAGATGCGGTGCAGGTCGATGTTGACGGCATCCATCACCGCGAACACGACCGCGAGCGTCAGCGGGATCGCCATGGCGACCACCGCGCCGGGGCGCACGCCCAGCATCACGAAGCTGCAGGCGAGGATGATCACGATCGCCTGCCACAGCGAGGTCATGAAGTCGTCGATGGCCTCGTCCACGGTGACCGCCTGATCAGCAACCAGCGTGTACTCGATACCGTGCGGCAGATCGGCGCTGATCGCCGCCATCTCCTTGCGCAGATTCTCGCCGAGCGCGAGGATGTCGCCGGCATCGCGCATCGCAATCGCAAGCCCGATCGCGGACTTGCCGTTCACGCGGAACATCGGTTGTGGCGGATCGGTGAAGCCGCGCCGGACCGTAGCGACGTCGCCGAGACGGAATATGCGGTCGCCGGCCACGAAGTTGACGTCCGCGACATCCGCCTCGGAATCGAACGCGCCGCTGACCCGCAGGAATACGCGTTCGGTGGCGGTCTGCATGACGCCCGCCGGCCGGATGATGTTCTGGGCCTGCAGTGTCGCCACGATCGACGGGAAGTCGAGCCGCAAACCGGCGAGGCGCTCGATCGAGAATTCGATGTAGATCTGCTCCTCCTGGGCACCGAGCACCTCGATCTTCGAGACGTCCGGCACCTGCAGGAGGCGCGAGCGTGCCGCCTCGACGTAGTCGCGCAGCTCGCGGAAGTTGAAGCCGTCGGCGGTGAAGGCGTAGATGATGCCGAAGGTATCGCCGAAATCGTCGTTGAAGAACGGGCCGACCACACCCGCTGGCAGCGTCTGGCGCATGTCGCCGACGTTGCGACGCACCTCGTACCAGATGTCGGCCACCTCCTCGGGCGGCGTCGACTGCTTGAGATCGACAAACAGCGTGGTCTGGCCCGCGGTCGTGTAGCTGCGCACGCGTTCGAGGAAGCGCGTTTCCTGCACGGTGCGCTCCAGCCTCTCGGTCACCTGCTCGAGCGTTTCCTCGACGGTCGCGCCGGGCCAGCCCGCGGCGACGACCATGGTGCGGAAGGTGAAGACGGGATCTTCCGCGCGCCCGAGGCCCAGGAACGAGGACGTCCCCGCGGCCAGCGCGAGGATCATCAGAAAGTAGATCAGCGAAGGCCGGCTGAGCGCCCAGGCGGAAAGATTGGGACCGATCACTGCCCCGCCCCGAGCAGCCGCACCTTCTGCCCGGGCCGCAGCGCCTGCACGCCCGCGGTCACCACGACGTCGCCCGGCGCGAGACCCGCGGCCACGATAACGGTTGACGGCGTGGAACTGCGGACCTCGATGTTGCGGGCCGAGACCGCACCGCTTTCCCGGTCCACGACCCAGACCGCCGACTGGCGCTCGGAGCGGAACACCGCGGACGCGGGAATCTCGATGACGGCGGATTCGCCAAGCCGCATACGACCCGTCACCGTGCTGCCGAGGCGCATCGCTGCCGGCGGGTCGATGAGGCCGACCCTGACGCGGAAAGTCCCGGTGACTGCGTCGGCGCGGGGCGACACCTCGCGCACGCGACCCTTCGCCGTCACCGTCGGATCCGAGACCAGCGTGATCGTGATCTGCGGATTGCGGCCGATCGCGCTGTCCTTGATGCGCGCCGGCACGTCGAAGACCGCATCACGCGCTCCCTCGCGCGCCACCTGCACGATCATGCGCCCGGCACCGACCACCTCGCCCGGCTCGGCCGCGGTGGTGGTCACGACGCCGTCCACGGACGAGTGCAGGCGCGTATAGCCGAGCCGGTTCTCGGCCAGCGTCACCTGGGATTGCGCCGACTCGACCTGCGACGCGGCCGCAGTCCGGTTGGCCTCGGCCTGGTCGAACTGGGCCCGGGACACGGCATTCTCGGCGACGAGGTCCCGCATCCGGTCGAAATTGTTGCTGGCTTCCACCAGCCGCGCCTGGGCCGCGGCCAGTTGCGCCCGTGCCGACTGGAGACTCGACTCCTCGTTCTGGGAGTCGAGGCGCGCGATGAGCTGGCCCGCACGCACCGTGTCGCCGACGCTCACATGCCGCTCGATCAGCCGCCCGTCGATACGGAACGACTGGTTGATTTCATTTTCCGCCTGCACCGTACCGGTCAGCGCGGTCGTGCCGTCCGCGGTGTTGGTCGCGATCGTCACCGTCCGCACCGGGCGAATCTCCGGTGGCAGTTCCTCGTCGCCACCACCGCAGGCGGACAGCAGGACGAGCGCCGACACCGCGAGCACGGGCAGACGCGCGCAGTTCGGGCGAACCGCCCCAGCCGCGAAAACTCGGTCCACAGGTCAACCCCCTTTGGTGCTGCAAATGACGGCAATAAAGCCAGCGCGTCGGGCGGCCGGGCGACGTGCGCCGCGCCGGCCCGTCTCGCGCCATTCCGGTGACGCATGGTACCGGCGACGGTGCCAAAGCTCCACGCTAGAGGACCTGAAACAGCTCCTGCAGAGCTCCGCTGCCCGGGTTGCGCACCACCAGCGAACGGCAACGGCCACGCCCCGGCAGGTCGATGTCCACCGGGCCGGAGAATACGTCGGCGCCCACGGCGGCGGAGCCGCGGGCGGCCGCGTCGAGATCGGCGATCTGGAACGACTGGGCCAGGTAGCCGATGTTTGGCGGCACGGCAGCCTGCGTCAGGCTCGGGATCTCATAATTGAGCGCCGATGCCAGGGCGATCTTGCCGTACTCGTGGTTACCCTGGACGATCACGCTGCGCGTGCGGGCCTCCGCGGGCAGGCTGAGCGCACGGTTCGTCACCGGGCCCTGCAGGACCGACTCGATGAACAGCGTCAGGTGCAGCGGGCCGTAATAGAAGGCGAGCGCCTTCTCCATGTCGGCGACCGTGTGCGCCGTGGTAACCACCGAGGTGAAGCCGGTCGGCGTGCGCCCGTAACGGTCGATGAAGCTCACGATGCGACCGATGACCGTCTTCGGGTCCGTGGTCAGCAGTTCGATCAGGTTGATCACGACCCCGTCCGGGCCGTCGAAGGCAGCCTCCAGCGTTTCGCCCACGACCGGCCCGAAGTTGTTGTGCGCCGGCTCGCTCCAGAATCGGAACCCCTGTGCGGTGAGCCGCTCGTAGTCCCTGCGGATATCGCTCGCGTAGATATTCAGGTTGAACAGGCCCACCGCGCGGCGGATCGACGGCGGCCGGACGAGTTTGCGCTGGTGTGCAGCGAATTCCATGAGCTGGACGCGGCCGACGGGGTCCGCACCGTGCTGCAGAAACGCACAGCGGGCGCTCGCTCCGGCCGGCAACCGCCAGTAGCGCTCGAACTCCGGCCCCTGCCAGGTCCGGCTCTCGGCGACCGCAAGGCCCAGGGTGCCGGCATAGAACTGCAGCGAGGCCTCGAGGTTCTCGACGCCGATCACGACGACACTGACCGGCGCTCCGGGCACCTGTTCACTGGGATTCATGCGAGCGCCCTCCTTCTCGTCGCGCACCCGGCAGTCATCGCGCCGGGCCCGCGCAGTGTAAGGGGCGGCGCGGCACATTGGCGAGCAAGCCCGGCTGACGCGGTGGTCGACCAGCCGGCGCAATCCATCCCGCGCGCCGCTGCGCGACCCGCGCGGTCACCGCACTACGCCCTCGAGTGCGGCATCGATTGCGCGGCAGGTTTCGTGGTCCAGTCTGTTCCCGATGGCGCCGACGTTCTCCTCGATCTGCGCGGGGCGGGTGGCGCCGATGATCGCGGCACTCACGTGATCGTTCCGCAGTACCCAGGCCAGCGCAAGCTGCGGCAGCGTCAGCGACAGCCGGGCGGCAATCGGCCGCAGGCGCTCGACTGCGGCGAGGACTTCCGGCTCGGTGAAACGCAGCATGTGGCGCCGGGCGGTCCTCGATTCGGCGCGTGACCCTGCGGGTGGCGCGCCGGCCGCTGAATACTTGCCGGACAGCACGCCCTGGGCCAGCGGCGACCAGACGATCTGGCCGACGCCGAGCGTGCGGCACAGCGGAAAGACCCGCCGCTCCGGCTGCCGTCGCAACAGCGAGTACTGCGGGCTGCTGGACACGAAACGCGCTACTCCCTGCAGCGAGAACGCCGCCCGGATCTGCGACGGCCGCCAGCGGCTGAAGCCGATATAGCGGGCCTTCCCCGCTTCGACCACCTCGGTCATCGCCTGCAGCGTCTCCTCCAGCGGGGTCTCCTCGTCGTAGCGGTGGCACTGGTAGAGATCGACGTAGTCCGTGCGCAGCCGCGCCAGCGAAGCATCGATCTGCTTGCGGACCTGCGCCCGGGACAGCCCCCGGTCGGTCGCCGACATCGGGAAGTACACCTTGGTCGACAGCAGGTAGCTGTCACGCCGGTACGGCGCGAGCAGCTCGCCGAGCAGCGATTCCGCGGCACCCCGGCCGTACATGTTGGCCGTATCGAAAAAATTGATGCCCTGCGTGATGGCGCAACGCAGGCAGGCGGCGGCCCGCTCGCGGTCCACGGCGACTCCATAGGTCAGCCAGGAGCCGAGCGCGATCTCGGAAACCAGCAGGTCGCTGTGGCCGAGGCGCCGGTAACGCATGGCAGGGCCTGCGCCGCGCGATCAGGACTTGCCGGCGCGGAAGAACCGGGGGTCGGCGAGGTCGCCGTAGATCTTGCCGTCGTAGTCGAAACAGATCGGCGGCAGCGGCCGCCGGTCCCAGTAATTGACCAGCAGGGTCAATCGCAGCTCCTGCGTCGGGGGATGCCCGGCTTTCGTGTCGGGGATCACGCCGTGGCGAATGTTGCCGCGGAAGACCAGGTAGCGATTCGCAACCGCCGTGACGACCTCGCGGACCTCGGCCTTGGCCGGAATCTTCGAGCGGCCGTCCGCGGAGGGCACCTGGTTCAGGATCACGGTCGGGCTCGATGGATAGGAATTGAGATACATCACGCTGCCGTAGATCGGCGTCACGTACTGGCCGACTTTCTTCCGGATGGTCATGTCGCGGTCGAAGTGATAACGCAGTTTCTCGCCGAAGGCGAGCCGGCCGAGCCACCATTCCATGCCGCTGCAGGTCGGGGGCGGATCGGCGTACCGGGCCAGTTCCACCACCGCTTCCTCGGCGACATTCCTGGGCTGCGTGCCGCGAGGGAACCAGAACGTCGTGGTGTAGTTGTTCTTGAGGCGCTCGTCGCCGATCGCGTGCACCGCGGCGACCAACCGGTCGAATAGCTTGTCGGGCAGGGCGCCTTCGAACACCCGGGTGTCCGGGACCTGTTTCTGGGTTGCGATGTTGCTCATGACGATGTACTCCGTATGTTCACCCCGGTCTGCGCCGCCCCGGTCGGTTCATGGGCCGGCGATCTGGTACGCGCGGTGCTCGACGTGGAACCCGATGGGCCGCAGGCTGTTCTTCAGTTGCCGCAACCCCGGACGGTCCGCGTCCGAGCCGTCGTTGATGACCTCGAACTGACGCTGTCGCGACAGGAAGTGATAGCGGTGAAAGAACGCCAGGCCGGCCGGTTCGCGCTCACACTTGGCGTCGAAGAACGCGGCTACGCCGGCACGAATCTCGCCCCAGAGCGCGTAGGCGACCAGTCGGCCCTGCACCAGGACCACCTCGCCCTCGAGGTCGGGAGCGCCCACGCGCGTGACCAGTTCGAGCGCCCGCCGGCTGGCCCCGAGGCCACCGCGCGTGCCGTGCACGCTGCGGTGATGCTCACCCCAGCGGGCCAGCAGGTCGCGGCAGTCGTCGAGGTGCGCGGGCTGCAACGGATGCACCTCGATGCCCGGAAGCTCCATCACCTTCGCCACGTTGCGCCGGATCGTGCGGAACTTCCGGCCGCTGATATCTGCGTATGCGGACGGCGAAAAGAGAAACTGCCGTTTGTGCTCGTGCACCTGCAGGCCCGCGGTGGCCGCAACGGCACCCACGTCCGCGGCGTCGACGCGCAGCACGCGGGCGGAGCGGTCACCGTTGAAGTCGTTTGCACGCTCGAGGCAGCGGCGGAGGAGCACCCGGCTCATCGGCGCCGGCGCGAGCAGCACGTCGAGACGCTCGAGCGACTCGCGCCGGGCCCAGCGAAACACGCACACGGAGCCGTCATCCTCCCCGACGAGGATGGCGCTGCGATCCGGGCGGTTGAGCGCCAACAGACCGGGAAAGAAGTAACCCCAGCCGAGCTGCCGGCCGGCGGCGACCGCGCGCTTGAAACGCGGCAATTGCGCGGGATCGATGGCGGCCAGCCCCGCCAGTGCCCCGTGCAACCGGCACAGGTCGTCGCCGGGCGCCGGCGGCTCGCCGAGCAGACACGGACATGCCGGAAACGGCAGGGCATCCAGCAGCGATGGGGAGTGCATGGCCTGCCCGGCGGTCACGACGGAACCCGGCACCGGCCGGCACCACCGCGCACGCCCGCCCGGTGACCCGGGTACCATGCCGGCGTCATGCAACCACCGGCGACGGGCGCAACCCGGCACCACCGCGCCAGCGGCAAGTCACGCGATGCCATGATGGATCATCACCCGTGCGAAGCGATCGCCGCACCCGGCGGGCTCTGCGGCGCCTTCCTGCATTTCGTTGTTCTTCGGCTGGCCACCGGGAGACATGCCCCCCACGGTGCCGGCATGGCCAATGTAGCCGTCCGCCCCGGCGCGCGAAGGCCTGACGGTCATAAGGCCGGTAGGTATTTATACCTATGCGGGAGGCCGCGCCGGTGAGCCGCAGCAGCGATGGGAACCGCCTGCCCGCATCCATCTGTATGGGCTACGGTGCCGGGCAGATCGGCGGACAGGTCCTGCGCGATACGCCGGTGCTGATCCTGCCGATCTACATGACCACCGTGCTCGGGCTGGAGCCCGCGCTCGCCGGACTCGTCATCATGATCGCCAAGGCCTGGGCGGTCGTCGCCGACCCGCTGGCGGGCGTGATCTCGGATCGCAGCCAGTCCCGCTGGGGCCGGCGCCGGCCCTTCATTCTGGCCGGCGGGCTCGTAGCGGCCCTGTCGTTCCTGCTGCTGTTCGCACCGCCGACGCTGAACCGCCAGCTCGACACCTTCCTCTACATGCTGGTGGTCTATCTCGCGCTCAACACCGGCTACTCCCTGTTCTCCGTGCCCTATCTCACGATGGCCTCGGAGATCTCCGCCGATCCGAACGAGCGCACCACGCTGCTCGCCTATCGCAACGCCTGTCTCGCCGTCGGACTCATCATGGGCGGCGCGCTGGCGCCGAAAATCGTCGGCTGGGTGGCACAGACGCCCGGCGGCACGCTCCGCGAGGGCTACCGGTGGATGGGCCTCGCGCTGGCCGGCGTCATCGGCCTGTCGACCTTGTGGGTGTTTGCCGGCACGGCGAAGGCGCGGTCGCAAACGCGCGGCGCGGCGAGCGTGCCGCTCGGCGAACAGCTGCGGATCGCCTGGGCGAACAAGCCGTTCGTCGTGCTGATCGCCGCGAACATCGTGCAGTACGTCAGCGCCGGCATCGGCTACGCCGGCGGGTTTTTTTTCTTCGCCTACGCGCTCGGGCTCGGCATGCAGGTATTCGACGTCATCCCGATCTGGATCATCATCATCTCGATCGCCTCGATCGGCTCGATGCCGCTGCTCGTGTGGGCCGCCTCGCGCTTCGGCAAGATGCGCGTGTACAAGTGGAGCCTGGCGCTGTACGCGCTGAGCATCCAGGGATACTTCCTGGTCGATGCCGGGTCGTTCTGGATCGTCTGGCTGATCGCCGTCGCGATCGGCCTGTTCAACGGCGGCTTCATCCTGATGTCATTCTCGGTGCTGACCGACACCGTGGCCTATGACCGCCTGCGCTCGGGCATCAGCCGCGAAGGCGCGCTCTCGGCGGTCTACTCCGCGGTGGACAAGGTCGGCAACGCGTTGGGCGCGACGCTCCTGCTCGGCTTCCTGTCGCTGGTGGGGTTCGTCGAATCCAGCGACGGCAGCCTGCCCGGGCAGAGCGAGGCGGTGTTGCGCTGGATCACGCTCGCCTATGTGGTGGCGCCTGCGCTGCTGCACCTCGGCAGTATTCTCATCCTGAACCGGTACCGGCTGGACGCCGCGGACCTGCGCGAGCCGGGCGATTCGGTCAGCGCGTGATCGACTGGTCGGTGGCGGCGGTGCGCAGCTCGCGCCGCCGCGTGCCGCTCCGGTGGCCTGCGGCGAATGTCTCCGGATCAGGGCGTCACTGCGCCACGGCCCAGAGGGCGCGTTCTTCGTCGGCGCGGTGCATGTCGAGCACGTTGCCGTCGATGCTCCAGGTGGTGGCCGAAGCAAGCGCTGCCAGGAACTCCTGCTCCTGGGTCATCAACGACTCCGCGCAGGCGCGTCGTGTCGTGACCGCGGGACCAATCTGGACGCGGTTGCCGTCGCTCGAGTACGGAGCCTGAAAGGTATTGCAGCCGGCGCTGCCCGAAACCTGCCCGTCCCTGAATGACAGCGTGATCGCCGCGTCACCGGTCACTCCGACCACGGCATGGCGATTGTTGTTGAAGCTGGTGACCTTCCAGTCGACACCCGCGAGCCGGGGCGGCGGCTGCCGCTCGAACCGGAAGGTCTCGCCCGATGCGCCGACGAGCGTCAACCGGTCGCCCTCCAGCGTGTAACGCATCGTGCCGGAAAATGCTTTATGGAACGTATTCTCGATCGGCATGGCCGGCCCCGGGCAGGCCATCATCGTGGCGGCCAGCTGCGTCAGCGTCAGTCGATCGCCCTCGAGCCGATAGCCACCCGTGAACGTGTTGCAGCCGGAAAAACCGCGCGCCCGGCCCTCCTCGAAGCGCACCGTGATCGGGCGAGACAGTTGCTCGAGCCCGCCGGTCGCGTTGCCCGGGAGGTACACGAGTCGCCACTCGACGCCTTCGACACTGCCGGATGGTGTCGCTGCCGTCGTGGCCGCCGCCAGGCGGCAGCAGCCCGCAAGAAATCGCCCGTCCGCCAGCGATACCCGTGCCGTAACCGGGTGGCTGGTATCCGACATGCCATCGCTGCACGCCTTGTCCTGCATCCAGACCACGAGATCCCGGCCCGCACCCGAGGTGCCACGCCAGAGGGTCTCGCGCAGGAAGTCGAGGCGCGTTGCTTTGCCGCGATACACGAGCGGATCTGCATCCGGAGTGGCAAAGCGGGCGGTGCCCGACTCGGTCAGATCGACGCTCCAGGACGGCTCGTTGCCGAAGCAGACCAGCGGTTGCTCCGCGGCGACTGCTGCACCCGAAAACGCGACAGCACCGAGCCAGAACGCCGCCGCTCGCGGGTCACCACGCATGGAGCGGGGCTCAGCCCTGGTTCTTGTGGAGGCTGTCGAGACCGCCGCGCAGCGCCTGCGCCCAGACGCGAATGGCACGGCGCGCATCGGCGGTATTGGTCACCCGGTTGGTGACCATCATCGTGCCGGCGCTGCGCCCCGAGCGCGTGTCGACGGCCCGCGCCAGGATTTCGCCCGTGGTCGAATCGCGCAGCTCGAGCACCAGCGTCATGCGGCCGGAATTCGCCGTATACGTGCGGCTGCGACCCGGTGTCATGGTGTCCGGGGCCGTGACATAGAGGTCCACGATGGCCGGGACGACGATCAGCGTGTCCGGGCCGGGCTCGGTGACGAGGTTATAGCCACCCGCGGCCAGCTCTTCCCGGAAAATGTCGTGGAGCATCGATGCCAGGTTGTCCTGGATAGCCGTCATGTCGGCAGCGTCCAGGCGATTGATCCCCGCGCGTCCACCACGATTCGCCTCCCAGTTCCGGGAGAAATGCACCTCGGCCGGTGCCAGCAGGATGTTCCGATAGGCCGGAATCTCGGCATCCGGCTTGACGAAGACGGCATGGAGCTGCGTCCCCGGCTGGCGAACCAGCCCGTCCCATTCCGTCGCACCGCGCTCGGTGCTGGCACAACCCGTCGTGATCAGGGCCGCGAGCAAGACGGCAAGACCCAGAGTCGAAAATCGGCTGAACATCGCAACCTCCCAAGGCACAAACTCGCCCGCTGACCGGTCAAGCGTATCTGGCAAACTCTATATCCTGCCGCCCCCAGCCCGTCAAGGCACGACGCTGACGCGGAGTCCGGCAAGCGGATCGACACAACAGCCCTGCAACGACCGCGGTCGCCGGCCGGGAACTCATTGCGTCATCGATTCGGCGATATCCACCCAGCCGCCACCCATGGCCTGGTAGACATTGACGACCTGGATGTAGCGATCGGCAAGCAGGCGGATCGTGGCGAGCTCCGCCGCGAAACGCTCGTTCTCGGCCACCAGCACCTCCAGGTAACCGGCCACGCCCTTCTCGAACTTGAGCTGGGAGAGCCGCAGGAACTCGCGCAGCGCTTCGACCCGCTGCATCTGCAGCTCGACTTCCTCGGCACGGTTCAGGGTCCCGGCCAGCGCATCGTTGGTCTCGCGGAACGCGTTGAGGATGATCTGCTGATAGGCGAGCAGCGCCTGCTGGTACTGCGCCTCGGCCGACCGGACCTGCCCGCGGATGGCGCCGGAGGTAAAGATCGGGCCAGTCAGCTCGGCCCCGACGGACCACGCCGTCGCCGAGCCGGTCAGGAACTCGCTCGACTCCGTGCTGACCGATCCGAGCAGGCCTGTCAGCGAGATGTTCGGGTAGTAGAGTGCGCGCGCTGCGCCGATGCTGGCGTTTGCGGCAATCAGGTTCTGCTCCGCCTGCAGGATGTCGGGACGGCGCTGCAGGAGACTGGACGGCAGGTCGGCCGGAATCGACGGCGCGATGAACTCGCCGATCGGCCGGCCGCGCGGTATCGGCTGCGGATTGCCACCGATCAGCACGGAGATGAGGTTCTCCATCACGACAATCTGCTGCCCGATCGCCGGAATCGCCGCCCGCGCCTGCAGGTACTGCGAGCGCACCTGGGTGACCTCGGTCTGCGACACGATCCCGGCCTTGAAGCGCAGCTCGAAGATCCGCAGCGACTCCCGGAAGTTCACCGCCGTCGCCTCGGCGATCTCGAGCTGGCGATCGAAGGCCCGCAGCGTGATGTAGCTGCTGGCCACTCCGGCCACCAGCGACAGCACCACGCCGCGCTTGCCCTGCTCGCTCGCGTAGACCTGGGCCTGCGCCGCTTCGCTGAGCCGGCGCACGCGGCCGAACAGGTCGACCTGCCAGGCTGCGGACAGCGCGCCCTCGTACAGCGAGAACTCGCGGTCCACGGGCGCCGGAATTGCCGGGAAGCCCTCGCGGCTCGCCTGCGTGCGGCTGACGCCGCCACCGTAGCCGACCTGGGGCAGGCCCTGGGCCTGCACGGTGGCCAGCACGCCGCGGAACTGCTCGATGCGTGCGGCCGCGATGCGCACGTCGCGGTTCTCGTGCAGGGCCGTCTCGATCAGCCCGTTGAGCGCGGGATCCTCGAACTGCTCCCACCACTTCGTATTGGCCACATCGGCGGCCTTCTCGAAATCGACCCGCCAGGCCGTCGGCGCCTCCACGTCCGGGCGCACATAGTCCGGGCCCACGGTACAGCCGGCCGCCAACAGAGCGGCAGCCCCCAGCGCAACGACTCGGCCCGCCCTCATACCGTCCGCATCGCACGACTGCCAGTCATTCGATTCCACTCACGCCGCATCAGGCCAGCCACCGGGCATTCGAACCGGCGCCTCGGCCTGCAGCCGGAGCGATCAGTTGCACAGCATCCGCATGCGACGTTCCGCGAGGTCGAATTCCGCATCGGTCGTTGCGTCGAGCATCTGCTGCTTGGCGGCGTCACAGGCAAAGGCCCCGGTAATCGCCGCATCCGACGGCGCGGCGCTCGCCCCGTCGCAACGCTCGTCGGCTTCCAGGCGGATGTTGTTGAACGTACCGCGTTCGATCGAGACACAGTCGCCAACGCGCAACCCGGCCTGGTCGGTGACGATCTGGGTGGTTCTGTTCCCGATCAGCACGGTGTACTCGAAGCCCGTCGAAGAGCCTGCGGCTGCGCCGACCCGGCTGCCGACCGCGGCGCCGCCGACGCCGCGCAAGGCGCGATTGCTGCGCGACTGCCCGGAGCCCGACATCACGCCGAGGGTACCGCCCACCAGGGTGCCCGCCGTCTGGGCGCCCGAATTACCGATATTGACCTGCCGCACGGCCGTGATCCGGCCGAACTGCACCGAGGTCGCAATGGCGACCGAGGCGAACGCCAGCGCGCCCAGAAATACCGCTGTCAACGCAACCCTGAACCGGCTCATCATGGGTGAATCTCCTTAGATTGGTAAGTCCTGCATCTATTTGTTTGTCGGCCCGCCGCCCAGAACCGGCCGACGAAGTTTACACCGAGCAGCAGTGCTGCCATCTTCGCTGAACAGCCGATTGCCGTGCTCGTTTTCGACCCGCAACTTCGGGTTCGCTGCCGCGCCCGCGTGGCAGCCCAGTCGCGCCGTGCGCGAGAAATCGCGGCTGTTGCGGGCGAAGGCGACAGTATAACGGTGTTCGCCCAGGTCGTCGGCCCATGGGCCTTGAACAGATCGACCCGAGGCCCGCGTCCCGGCCACCCCCTTGTGTCCCATAGCGAAATTCGAGTGCAATAATGCCGCCGGCAGTGGAGACTCTGTGAAGCTCACCAGTCTTGAGGCGATTTCAAGCGCTCTGTGCAAAGCCGATGTTCGCTATCTCATCGTTGGCGGACTGGCTGTTGCGGCTCACGGCTACGGTCGCGTCACTTTCGACCTCGATCTCGTCCTCCAGATGCGCCCGGAAAACGTGCGACGAGCAATCACCGCTCTTGAAACTCTGGGCTATCGCCCAACCGTGCCAGTTCCAGCAAGGCAATTCGCAGACCCTGTCATTCGCGAATCCTGGATCCGCGATAAGAACATGGTGGTATTCCAGCTGCACAGTGACAGGCATCCGGAAACCAGAATCGATCTGTTTGTTGCGGAGCCTTTCGATTTCGACCATGAATACGGCATGGCCCTGGTTGGCACTATCTCGCCAGGGTTACAGGCGCGATTCGTTCGTCTCGAAACCTTGATCCGGATGAAGGAGGCGACCGGCCGCGAGAAAGATCGCGAGGATGTCCGGCAACTGAGACTACTGCAGAAGGACGCGGGCCATGAGCAATGAGACATCCAGCGATTTGGGCACGGCGTGGGCCGCGCACAATCTTTCGCAACTGCGGTACTTTCGCTCGCTGAGTCTGCGCGCGAAACTGGAGGCCGTCGAGGGGATGGCGGACGTCGTGCGGCGTTTCCGGCAGATGAGAGCCGAAGGCGGGTTTACATCTGCGGGTTCCGGGAGTTCGGCCAGCGCCGAGCCGACGCCGTAGCCGACCCATGCCCTGTTCCCTGTCGGCCTGTCTCCCGACCGCGCGGCGTCACCGCCCGCCGAAGCGGTACATGACTCCGGCACTGATCATGAAGATCTCGGAGTCGTGGAACGCGACGTCCGAATCGTCCTCGCCGTACAGCACGCTGCCCACCGCCTGCCAGCGTCCGCTGTCGGTCGGCAGCCGGTAGAACAGCGTCGTATCGACGGCGAACCGGTCCGCATCGGTCCGGATGCCGTAGATCGGATTACGCGCGTCGCTGCTGCTGCTGCCGAACGCGACGTTGCTGGCTATCGAATAACCCTGGCTCAGGAAGACATAGCTCAGCTGCAACCGGTACGCGTCACCGCCGATCGCGTCGCCGTCGCGATCGTCGATCGTGTAGCGGATCATCGGTCGCACGAGGTGGCGCTGGCCCTCGCCCAGGCGGAACAAATACGACGCATCGAAGTGATACTGGTCGCCGTCACGCCGCAGCAGCCGCTGGCAGTCCGAATCGCAGGCGACACTGTTGACGCCCTCGCCACTGCGCTCGGTGTCGATCGAGATGTCGCGCCACGAAAAGGTCAGCTCGAGTGCCGACTCGAGGACGCGATCCCACTGCAGGCGCAGGCCGGTCGAGTCGCGATCGGTTTCCTCACGCCGCACGCCCTCCGCGTACGGATCCTCCCAGACCTCGGTCGGAATGCCGCTGAACAGGAAGCCGCCCTGCACGATTCCCGCCGAGCCAAGATTCTTGCGGGCGCCGAGCTGGATCACACCGTCGAGCGTGACGGCGTCCTCCAGCGAGGTACCGAAAAACCCCTGCCAGCCATTACCGAACGTGTAATTGACCTCGCCGGTGACCACCGGATGGAAGGTGTCGTCGCTCTGTGGGCGCTGGTTGACCGAATCGATGGTCGGATCGCCGATGTCGATCAGGTCGTTGCCGGCGACGAGATTGCTCTTGAGATCAGCGTAACCCCCGCCCACCACCACGAAGCCGCGCCAGCCGGGCGTCTGCGCAATCGTCTCGATCGCCGATGCAAGGGGCGCGAACGCACCGGCGCTGATCGCCAGCAGAATGGCGCCAATACGATCTGGTTTCATCGCGAAATCTCCTGGGCTTCCTATCGTAGCGACCGCGACCTGGGAAACAGCAGCATGACAGTGAGGCGGAGGCCAACACCTTCCGGCTCGCCGCCGGGACTATCCAGCCAGTATCGCAGGCCGCCTCCCACGCTGACCAGTTGGCTGCCGAACCGCGTCAGCTTCGAGGTGTTGGCGTTGGTGAGCTGGATTCAAGATGACGCCGCCGCTGTGTCCTGACGGGTAGTGGCTTGGACGCTATTGCCGCCGTGACCCACGCTGCGGGTAGGATACGGACTGCAAGATCCTCTCCTGGTGCAGGGAACAGCTCATGGACTACCCACAGCATTGCATCCCATACAGTCCGCTCGCCGTCCTGCCCTGTCTCGTCGCAGGCTGCGCCGGCTTCGGCGAGGGCCAGGCATGAATCGCCGCCGGCTCGGTCGCCGATTGCTCCTCGGCATCGGCCTGCTCGCGGTAGCCGCGGCGGGAGCCTGGCTCTACCGGGCCTATTTCACGGCGACGACCCACGCGCTGGAGCGTGCCGAGGGGCTGGCGTTTCGCCGCATGGAGGTGGCCCAGCTGGAAGAACCGGGCAACTACCGGTTCTATTTCGCCACCAACCGGACTGACGAGAACGGCGCCACCCAGGTCGAGGAGCGCTTTGGCACGGCCCGCTCGCCCGACCTGTCGTTCGGGACGTTCGATGTCACCATCGAGTCCACGCTCGGCCTCGGGATGCTCATCAACCCGACGGACTGGCTCCAGACCCGGGAGATTCAGCTGAAGGCAACCCGGCTGCTCGAACCGGATGCCTTCGCGGCCCAGCTGCGGGAGATCGTCGAGCGGTCACCGCGACGCACGTTACTCGTGGTGGTGCACGGCTTTCGCGATTCTTTCCTGTCGGCGTTGCGCAAGACGGCGTTCCTCGGCCACGTGCTCGACCTCAACACGCCGATCCTGGTGTTCGACTGGCCGGGCAACCAGGGCAGTTCCCCGCAGGGATACCTGCGCGCGCGGCGGGCCGCAAAGGCCTCCGCCGGCGAACTCGCCAGGCTCCTCGACCTGGTGGCGCGCGAAGTGGCGCCGGAGCGGATGTCTCTCATCGCCAACAGCATGGGCGGACAGGTCGTGGTCGACGCCTTGCGTATTCTTCACCAGGGCCGCGAAGCGGCAACCGCCCACCCGCTGATGGACAACGTGCTGTTGAGTGCGCCTGACGTCGAATACCAGGAGTTCAACCAGGAGTTCCGGCAGGTGCTCGAAGCCCTGGCGCGACACACGACGATCTACGTGTCGTCGAACGATCGGGCCTTGCTGGCCAGCCGCCTGCTCAACCGGGCCCGGCGCCTGGGCGAGAGCCGCTTTCGCCCCGGCCAGACACAGGGCCGGGTACAGGTCGTCGACCAGGACCCCAACCTCGATCCGATCACCGTGGTGGACGTCACGTCCGTCAACCGCACCCGGAACTTCCACAATTTCAGCCTCGAGACACCGGAGTTCTACGACGACGTGTACCTGCGCCTGGCAAACACGCAAGTGCCGCGGTACCGGCTGCTGTACCCGGTCGAGGGCTCCAGTGGCGCGGTGTACTGGGTCCTGACCAGTGGCCGATAAGCGGTCGCCGGTCACGCGGCGCTCGCGGCATTGGCTAGACTGTTCGCCCCGGAACATCCCCGGAGCCCGCATTGAAGATGAGCGTGAACCACACCACTGAACCGGCCGCCCGGCGACCGTGGCTCGCCCGGGCCGTGCTGGTGGCCGTGCTGGTGTCATTCGGCGCCGGCTGCACCCGCCTCGACACGGAGGTCTGGCACGATGTCCGCCTGACCGAAGAGTTCAGTGTGCGCAAGGCCGACCAGGTCCGCACTTTCGAGGATTACCTGGCCCTCGAGGAACGCCTGCTGGCGGAGCTGGACCAGAAGGTCTATGCGGTCACCGCGACCCGCCCCGAAAAAGGGTTGATCCGTTACAGCCCCGGCAGTGCCGCCGACCCGCGGGCGTGGCAGCCGAACTGGAATCGCAGCTTCGAGTTGCCGGCGACGCAGCCGAAAGGCGGCGTACTCCTGCTGCATGGCATGTCGGACTCCCCCTACAGCCTGCGCGTCGTGGGTGAAGCGCTGAACCGCGCGGGCTACCAGGTCGTCGGCCTGCGCCTGCCCGGAAACGGTGCGGCACCGTCCGGCCTGAAGTACGTGGTATGGGAGGACATGGCCGGCGCGGTGCGCATCGCCATGAATCACCTCGCCAGCGAGCTCGGCGACAAGCCGATTCACATCGTCGGCTATTCGATCGGCTCGACGCTGGCGCTGAACTACACCCTCGATGCGCTCGACGGCCGCAGCGCGCCGGTGCCGGCCAGCCTCATCCTGATTTCCCCCGCCATCGGCGTGCATCCCGCCGCGGCGCTCGCGGGCCTGAAGCGGGGTCTGTCGGTGCTGCCCGGCCTGCACGGTCTTGCCTGGCTGACGATCGAGCCGGAGTTCGATCCCTACAAATACAATTCCTTCACCACCCGCGCCGGTGAACAGGCCCACCGGTTGACGCGGTCGGTCGGCGCGCGCATCGCCCGCCGCGACCGGATCGGTACGCTCGGCGACTTTCCGCCCACTCTGGTGTTCAAGTCCAATGTCGATGCGACCGTGACCAACCAGGCGGTCGTCGGGCGCCTGCTCGGCCGGCTGGACGCCAACCGCAACGAGCTGGTGCTGTTCGACATCAACCGGCTCGCGGCCAAGTCGATCCTGCAGGTTGCCGATCCCAACGCGCTCACGACGACGGTCGTTGGCGCTCCGGATTTACCGTTCGCCGTGACCCTGGTCACCAATGAGGACGACAACAGCCCCGCAGTCGAGGCGCGCCATCAGCCACCGAACTCAGCGACGTTCTCCCGGGCCGAACCGCTGGGCATGAGCTGGCCCTCGACGGTCATCTCCCTGTCTCACGTCGCCCTGCCGTTTTCCCCGGACGATCCGCTGTACGGGGTGCGGCCGCCGGACAGCCCACAGACCCTGTTTCTCGGCCAGATCGCGATCCAGGGTGAGCGCGGCATGTTCGCCCTCCCCACGGACTGGCTGCTGCGCATGCGCTACAACCCCTTCTACGACTATCTCGAGAAGCGGGTCATCGAATGGGCGGACCAGAATAGCGAACCGTCGCGGTGACCGCCCTCAGCCGGCAATACGCCTGCGCAGCCACAGCATGCGGCACACCACCATCCCCGCAATCGCAGCGGCGAGGTGTTTCAGCGTGTGTCCGCTGATGAGGTGCCCGAAGGCCAGCACCTGCCGGTCGAGCAATTCCAGGACTTTGGCCGCCGCGTAACCGGCAACGACCCAGTAGATGTCGCCACCGCGCGTGTAGCGTGAGGGCTGCACCAGGCTCATGAGCAGCAGCACGGCGACGGCGTACGTCTGCAGGATGGCGTAGGGCACCACGTTGCCCTCGTGCGCCCTCTCGGTATGGATCCAGTAGAAGACCGATGCCACGCCGACAGCCAGCAGCGGCGCGAGCGACGCGAGTCCCGCCCGCACACTGATCCGATCGCTGATCTGCGCCGCGATCAGCGACATGAACGCGATCGCCATGGGCAACCGGTCCCAGAACAGCCGCTCGTTGTCCGGCGCCAGGTGATAGTAGGCCGAGCCGAATGCGGTCAGGGTCACGCCCACGAAAAAGAGCGTGTACGGCAGCCGTTCGGCGGGTTGCCCGAACTGCGCGCGACGCAGCCAGGTGATCAGCAGGCCCGTGGCTCCCGTGAGCAGGAACGCGGCGTTCGAGGCCACGTCGAGGAAATTGACCACGCCGAACAGCGTCCGGTGATCCGCGAACGCGTGGTAGTCGAGCGGCTGTGGCACCGCGGGCAACAGCAGTGCGGCCAGGACACTGGCCAGCGTGAACGCCACCAGCAGCCAGGCGCTCGTCCGGGAAATGACCATGACGCGGGCCGCCCCGTGTGGTGTCCGAGCCTGGCGCGCTCAGATCTGCGGTTCGAGCGGGAACTCGCGGAAGATATGGTGGACTGCGTTGTCGAGCGCGGGACCGAAATCGTTGAGCGTGCGCTGCGTCAACCGCTTGGTGGCCAGGCCCTCCCACACGAGCATGTTCCGCCGCGCATCGATCACGTCCACGTTCAGCAGGCCCTCGGTGAACTCATCGACGGTGAGCGTGGAGTGCTGCGGCCAGTTGCGATGACCGCGCCACGGGTCGTAGAAGCCTGTCCGGTGATTCCAGTAAGTCGGCCCGTTCCACCGGTTCGTGGTGCTGCGGACCCGGAACCGGTCCACCGCATCGACGTAGAAGTTGATCAGCAGGTCCGCCCTGGCGGGATCGGCGACGAACTGCAGGCCGCGGACTTCCAGCTCGCGCTGCGTGGAAAATGCGAGTTGCTGCGACACCAGCGTATGGAAGCCCGCGCGGTCCGTGCTGAGGGGCTCCAGGAACGCAAAAGTGTGGAACGCACTGAAATCGACCTCGGGCGCAGCACTGGCCCGGACCTGCGGGCCGCTCGCGCAGGCCGACAACAGCAGCGTCACCACGACCAGGAAGAGACCAATCGCCGACGGGTTGCGCGGCGGGACTCGGCGCACGATAGGCATGATTGGGACTCCGTCGCGATGCAAGCCAGGACCGCACGAATTGTGCACGGGCATAACGCAGCGGACAAGCCGCGATTCTTTTCGGCGCAGGATGCTGGCATCATCGGCGCGTTGCCGCCGCCTCCGACGGGTCGGGGATTGCGTTTGCGGCTGCGATCCGGCAAGAGGCAGTACACGATGAGCAGCAACGTTCGAATGGTGCGGCTGGGTGCGCTGTGGACGGGGCTGTTGCTGGCCGGGCTCATGGCCACGCCGGCCGCGGCGGTCGACACGTCGGATTGCGTCGCGATTCCAGCCGATGGCGAGCGCCTCGCATGCTACGACCGGGCGCATGGGCGCCGACCGGCGGCCGCTGCGCCAGAAGCGGCTGCACCGGAAACGACAACGCCGGTTGTCGCCGCGCCGCGCAGATCGCTGCTCGAGGACGCCTGGGGCTTCGCGCCGGATTCCGGGCGGTACCTGCTGCGGTATCACTACACCAACTACCTCCTGCCAGCCCGCTATTCGAACGACCCCAACGAGGAACCCTACAGGCCGGGTCTCGACCTGGCGCCCGAGGGCGCCGAAGTGGACAGCCTCGAGGCCAAGTTCCAGTTGAGCTTCCGGTCCCGATTGTGGGTCACCGATGACCGGCGCCTGGGGGTCTGGGCGGCGTACACGCAGCAGAGCCACTGGCAGGTCTACAACGGTGACCTCTCGCGCCCGTTCCGCGAGACCAACTACATGCCGGAACTGTTCGCCAGCTACGATCCGGACCTGCAGTTCGGCTCGTTCGACTGGGGGGTGCTCAATATCGGCTACAACCACCAGTCCAATGGCCGCACGCAGCTTCTGTCACGCAGCTGGGATCGCTTGTTCGCCGAAGTCGGCGTCGAGAACGGCAACTTCGCCCTGCTGGCGCGGGCCTGGCATCGCATCTCCGAAAGCGACTCGGACGACGACAACCCCGACATTACCGACTACCTCGGCTACGGGCAGTTGACCGCCCTCTACCGGTGGCGCGACCACAGCTTCACCCTGACCGGCCGCGGCAACTGGAATACCAACAAGGGCTCGATCGAAGCCACCTACCTGTCGAGCCCGCTGATCGGCCCGCTCCGGGGCTACCTGCTGCTGTTCTCCGGTTACGGCGAGAGCATGATCGACTACAACTGGAACCAGACCGTCATCGGCGCCGGCATAGCGATCAACAGCCAGCTCTGAGAGCGGCTGCGAACCCTGGACGTTCCGTTCTTCCCTCAGCGCGCCGGTGCTCAGTCGTTCATGCCCGGTCCTGGGCGCCGGGCCGTGACCACCCGCGCGCCCGCTCCGGGCACGTCCCTGTGCCCGTCGCTACGGGTTGCGCCGGTTGCTGCCCTCCTGGCAACCGGCTCCACACGTACGCGCTGGCGGTCACGGCCCGGCGCTCATACCGGAACCGCAAGGCCGGGGATGGCCTGCAACGGGCGTGCGAGGCCGGCGCAGCAGGAGCGCAGCCGCGAGCCGAGCCCGAGCGAGCGAGTACATGGATGTACGGAGCGAGCGTCCCGGCACAGGTCATCCCCGGCCGCAGCGCTCGATGGAGCGACCGCCCCGCGCAGGCGCGCTGACGCATTCTCTTCCACGTGTCTCCCTGCCCTCGGTGCCACGGTTGCCCTCCCCTCGCCGGCGGGACAATTTGCGGCAACAGCAGTAACCGCTCTGATGATTAACAAACCGGATTTTCTGCAAGAATGAGCGTGGCGCCCGGACTCCGGGCGTGGGGTATCAGGCTTTGACCGTGTCGCCGACATCGCAGGCGACCTGCCGGGAGATCTCTAGGTGATTCCAGCGCAACAGCCACCAGCGACCGACGCATCCCGCAAGACCAGACCCCTGACTTTGACGGAAGCGGTGATTCCGATCGCCGCGCTGATCGTGCTCGTCGGGATGTCGTTCTATCTGTTCGGCGACGCCGGCGCGAAAGGCCCGAACCAGGTCGCTCTGGTCCTGGCGGCGATGGTCGCCCTGGTCATCGGGCGGCGCGCCGGCTTCACCACGGACGAGCTGCGCGAGGCGGCCATCGCGAGCGTCGGTACCGGCGTCGGCGCGATCTTCATTCTCTTTGCGGTCGGCGCCCTGACCGGGGCCTGGGCCATGAGCGGCACGCTGATGGCGATGGTCTACTACGGCCTGCAACTCCTCAGTCCGCACTATTTCTACATGACCACGGCGATCATCTGCGGCATCGTCGCGTTCAGCATCGGCAGTTCCTGGACGGTCGCCGCCACGATCGGCGTCGGGCTCGTCGGCATCGCGGTCAACATGGAGCTGAGCCCCGCGGTCACGGCCGGCGCCGTCATCTCCGGCGCCTATTTCGGGGACAAGTCCTCGCCCCTGTCCGACACCGCCAATCTCGCCGCCGCGGTCGCGGGTGCAGACCTGTACCAGCATATCCGTGAGGTGCTCTGGACCTCGGTCCCGGCACTGGCGATCACCCTGCTGATCTTCTTCTTCATGGGCGCCCCCGGGGATTTCGACGCGACCGAGAAGCTCGACAACATCCGCAAGACCTTCGACGTCTCGCTCATTCATTTCCTGCCGCTCGTGGTCGTCGTCGTGATGGCGGCCATACGCATTCCGCCGTTCACGACCATCATGATGGGCGCGCTCGCCGGCGCGGTGCTCGCCGTGTTCACGGCCCCCGAGCGGGTGATCGCGTTCGCCGCCGCCCCCGATCTCTGGACGCCGCTGGCGCTCCTGAAAGGCGCCTGGCTGGCGCTGGCGAGCGGCTACACGTCGACCACCGGCTATGAGGTCCTCGATCAGCTCGCGTCACGCGGCGGCATGGAGCGCATGCTCGATACCGTCTGGCTAATCATCGCCGCGCTCGCTTTCGGAGGCATAGTGGAAAAAGCCGGCGTCATCGAACGGCTGATCGCACCGGTGCTCGCGGCCGTCAAATCGAACGGCGGGCTCGTGGCAGCGACCGTCACCTCGACCATCGCGACCAATATCGTGACCGCCGATCAGTACATTGCCATCGTGCTGCCCGGCAGGATGTTCAAGGACGCCTTCCGCCAACGCGGACTGGCGCCCGTCGTGGTGTCGCGGTCACTTGGCGATTCGGCGACGGTCAGCTCGGCGCTGATCCCCTGGAACAGCTGCGGCGCCTTCATGGCAGCCACGCTCGGTGTCGCGACCGTGGCCTATGCGCCCTTCACGTTCTTCAACATCCTGAGCCCGCTGATCTCGATTGCGATGGGAATCTTCGGCATCCGGATGCTGAAGCTCGGCCCCTCCGCGGCGGGCTCGAAGCCCTGAGATGCGCCTGGCGCCTGGATCGCGCCAGGCGCAATTGCAGGAGTCCGCCTCAGAAGTCCACCGGGTCGCGAATGATCGGGCAGGTCATGCAGTGGCCGCCGCCACGGCCGCGGCCGAGCTCGGAGCCGTCGATGGTGATGACCTCGATGCCCGCCTTGCGCAGCAGGGAATTGGTGTAGGTATTGCGGTCGTAGGCATACACCACGCCCGGCGAGGCGCAGACGAGATTCGCGCCGCTGTCCCACTGCGTGCGCTCGCGCACGTAGGCATTGCCGCCCGTCTCGACCACACGCATCTTCTTGACGCCGAGCGCCTTGGCCACCACGTCCACGAATGCGCCTTCGTCCTTGCGGATCTCGATGCCGGCCGGCTTGTCGGACGGATAGACCGAGAACGTCTGCACGTCGTTCATGATGTCCGGATACTGCAGCACGCAGTCCCGGTCGGCGAAGGTGAACACCGTATCGAGGTGCATGGCCGCCCGCATCTTCGGCATCGCGCAGATGATGACGCGGCTGGCCGCCTTCTGCTTGAACAGCGCCGCCGCGACCTGCTCGATGGCCTGGCGTGAGGTGCGCTCGCTCATCCCGATCAGGACGTTGCCCTTGCCGACCGGCATCACGTCGCCGCCTTCGAGGGTCGCCAGCCCCCAGTTCTTGGTCGGGTCGCCCCACCAGACCTTGACCTTGCCGGCGAAACGCGGATGGAACTTGTAGATGGAAGTCGTGAGGATCGTCTCCTCGTGGCGCGCCGGCCAGTACAGTGGGTTCAGCGTCACGCCGCCATAGATCCAGCAGGTGGTGTCGCGCGTAAAGAGCGTGTTCGGCAGCGGCGGCAGCAGGTACTCGGCCACACCGGAGGCCGCTTCGCGGATGAGCTTCAGCTGTTCACCGCCGAAGTCGTCCGGCACGTCGAAGGTCGAAAGCCCGCCGATCAGCGTCTCGGCCAGCACCCGGTCGTCGAGCGACTCGAGGTAGGCGCGCGTTTCCGCCAGCAGGCTCAGGCCGGTCTCATTGGCCTGGATCTGGTTGTCGAGGATCCACTTCTTCGCCTCGGGGATCGCCACCGTCTCGGCCAGCATGTTGTGCATCTCGAGCACTTCGATGCCGCGGTCGCGCATCTTCTGCATGAAGTCGAAGTGGTCGCGTTTGGCAGTCTCGACCCAGATCACGTCGTCGAAGAGCAGCCGGTCGTTGTTCGAGGGCGTGAGGCGCTGGTGGGCGCGGCCCGGCGCGCAGACCATCACGAGGCGCAGTTGCCCCACTTCCGAATGCACGCCGAAGGCGGGGGCTTTGTCGGTGTTAGGCATGTCAATGACTCCTGCTTCTGGGTTAGTGTTCGAGAGCGCTGCGGCGGGTGTCGGGCACGCTGCAGGAACCAATGTTCAGCAAGCCCCGATGCTATTGGGTTCCTCTGTCCGAAAGCAAGCCAAGACCAGGCCGGGCAACCGGCGACCGGCGACCGGCGCCAGAACACGGTGCCCTGCCAACCAATACGATGACCACAGGACCGGTGCCTGTCCTTTTCAGCCTTCTCAAACTGCCGTTGCGGCCGTCAGGACGGAATCGAGTTCAGCTCGGCCCAGCCCGTCCACATGATCTGCAGGCCGATACACAGGAGGATGAACGCCACGATGCGGATCATCACGAGCGTGCCGATCCGGCCGAGTCGGAGCAGCACTATCGTGGCATTCCTGAAGATCAGGTACAGCGTCAGCGAGACGAGCGCGGACCCGAGGACGGCCACCACGATGCCGACGGCGTACATGGTCGGCTTCGAAGGCACCCGCGCCGCGAGCGCGATCGAGGCGGCAATCGTGCCGGGCCCGGTGGTCAGCGGAAACGTGATCGGGAAGAAACTGCGTTGCATGATCTCCACATCCGAAAGCTCCGCGGCTTTCTCCGCAGCAACGGCGTGGACGTCGTCATCCTCGGTGTGGTGCAGCAGGCGCCAGGCAGTCGCCGCGACCAGCAGGCCGCCGCCGAGACGCACGACAGCCAGCGAAATACCGAACAGCTCCAGCACATAGGTGCCAATCAGCATCGAGCTCACCAGCACGAACCAGCTGTTGATCGCGACCTGTCGCGCCAGCCGCGCCGCCAGATCCCGGTTCGCACCCACGGTCGCCGCGAAAATCGGCGCGGTACTGAGCGGGTTGATGATCGGCAGCAGCGTGACGGGCACCAGCACCAGCCCCCGCAGGAAGAATTGCAGCACCGACTCCATTCGACCCCTGCCAAAGCGCTTCGGCGACAGCGCGAGTGTAGACGAAACGGCCGGCGCCGGGGCCGCGTCCACCGCGCCCTGCCTGTGGGTCCACGTCGCCCCGGCGCGGGGTCGGCTCCGTCACCGGTCGTGGCCGGGAATCCGTGCGTTGCGGTACCGCCGGATGAGCGCATTGGTGGAACTGTCGTGCGCAAGCTGCGGCTCACCCGCAGCGCCGAGCTCAGCCGCAGTACGCGCCGCGAGCGCCTTGCCGAGTTCCACGCCCCACTGGTCGAAGGAGTCGATGCCCCAGATCGCGCCCTGCACGAACACGCTGTGCTCGTACAGCGCCACCAGCGCGCCAAGCGCCCGCGGCGTGAGGCGTTCGGCGAGCACGGTGTTGCTCGGCCGGTTGCCGTCGAAGTGGCGGTGCGGCTCATCGGCCGCCCGGCCGAATGCAAGCGCCTCGCTTTGCGCGAACAGGTTCGCCATCAGCAGGTCGTGCTGCCCGCCCAGCGGGTTGAGCGGATTGCAGAAGCCGATGAAGTCGCAGGGCGCGAGCTTCGTCCCCTGGTGCAGGAGCTGGTAGAACGAGTGCTGGCCGTTCGTGCCCGGCTCTCCCCAGTAGATCGCTCCGGTCTGGTAGCCGACCCGCTCGCCGTCGAGGGTGACCTGCTTGCCGTTGCTCTCCATGGCGAGTTGCTGCAGATAGGCGGGAAAACGCTTGAGGTACTGCTCGTAGGGCAGCACCGCGACGGTCTGCGCACCGAAGAAATTGTTGTACCAGATCGCCAGCAGTCCCATCAGGACGGGCAGATTGCGCTCGAAGGGCGCGCTGCGGAAATGCTCGTCCATCGCATGGAAGCCGGCCAGCATGTCGCCGAAGCGCTCCGGCCCGATGGCGAGCATGGTGGACAGCCCGATCGCCGAGTCCATGGAATAGCGGCCGCCCACCCAGTCCCAGAAGCCGAACATGTTGTCGGTCTCGATGCCGAAGCGGGCGACCTCGGCGGCATTGGTGGACACGGCGACGAAGTGCCTCGCCACCGCCTGCTCGTCGCGCAGGGATTGCAGGCACCAGACGCGCGCGGCGCGCGCATTGGCGATCGTTTCCAGCGTAGTAAAGGTCTTGGAACAGACGATGAACAGCGTCTCAGCCGGGTCAAGACCGTGCACGGCCTCGACGAAATCGGTGCCGTCCACGTTGGAGACGAAGCGAAACGCCAGGTCACGCTCGCTGTAGAAGCGCAGCGCCTCATAGGCCATCACCGGACCGAGGTCGGAGCCGCCGATGCCGATGTTGACGACGTTGCGGATACGCTTGCCGGTGTGCCCGGTCCACGCGCCCGCGCGCACCCGCTCGCAGAACGCTGCCATGCGCCCGAGCACCGCCTGCACCTGCGCCACGACGTCGGTCCCGTCCAGCACCAGGCGCTTGCCCGCCGGTGTGCGCAGCGCGACGTGCAGCGCCGCGCGCTGCTCGGTGACGTTGATCCGGTCGCCACGGAACATCGCCTCGATGCGACCGGCGAGGTCACAGGCCCTGGCAAGTTCGATCAGCAGGTGCAGCGTCTCGTCGGTGACCCGGTTCTTGGAGTAATCGAGATACAGGCCGGCCGCCTCGACGGCAAGGCGCTCGCCGCGCGATGAATCCGCCGCGAACAGCTCGCGCAGGTGCAGCCGCTCCACCTGCGTGAAGTGCTGCTGCAGCGCGCGCCACTGCGGCCGCCCGGTCAGGCCGCTCACGGTTGGGCCCGGCTGGCGACGGCCACCGACCCGCTCTTCTCGGCGATGCGCTGCATGAGCGCCTGCCAGGACTTCACGAACGCCTGCGCGCCCTCGCCCTGTAGCCGCCCGGCCAGGGCATCGACATCGACGTCTGCCTGCGCGAAGCGTGCCAGCATCGCCTCGGCGTCGCCGCCGTCCTCGGCCATCACGCCGCGCAGCTCGCCCCGCGCAGCAAAGGCCTGCAGGGTTTCCTCGGGCACGGTGTTGATGGTGTCGGGCGCGGCCAGCGCCTCTACGTACAGGGTCGGCGCAGCGTCGGGGTCCTTGGTGCCGGTGCTCGCCCACAGCAACCTCTGCGGTGATGCTCCCGCGGCCGCCAGCCGGCGCCAGCGCGCGGACGCCAGCAGCTCGCGATAGGCACGGTAGGTCCGCCCCGCAATCGCGATCCCGAGGCGGTTGCGCAGCTCGCGCGGCACCGTGGCACTGACCGCCCGGTCCCAGCGGCTCACGAACAGCGAGGCCACCGACGCAACGCGCGGATCGCGCCCGGCCGCAATGCGCCGCTCGATGCCGCGTAGGTAGGCTTGCGCAGCGGCCAGGTACTGCTCACGCGAAAAGAGCAGCGTCACGTTGACCGGCACGCCGGCGCAGATCGATTCCTCAATCGCCGCAATGCCTGCGGGCGTGCCGGGAATCTTGACGAACAGGTTGGGGCGGTCGGCCTGCCGGACGATTTGCGCCGCCGCCGCGATGCTGCCCGGCGTGTCGGCCGCAAGCAGCGGCGAGAGCTCCATCGACACCCAGCCATCGACCTGGGAGGTGGCATCGAAAGCCGTGCGGAACAGGTCAGCCGCACGGCGCAGGTCCTCGAGTGCCAGCTCGGTGAACAGCGCCTCGCCGGAGCGGCCGGCCGCGGTCTTGTCGCGGATACCCGCGTCGTAGGCGCTGCTGCCGCCGATCGCGTGCTCGAAGATCGTCGGGTTCGACGTAAGCCCGGTGATGCCGTACTCCTTTATATAGCGGTGCAGCGTGCCAGCGTCGAGCAGCGTACGGGTGATGTTGTCGAGCCAGAGACTCTGGCCGAGGTCACGCAACAGGCGGGTTCGGTTCATGGCATCTCCTCATTGGGCACCGGGGCGTCTCGCGGCAACACGTCTGTTCCACCCGCGGTACGCTGGCGAGTCGCGACGGTTGCTGCGAGTGGTATGCCGGTGCGGCTAATCTAGTCCGACTGTGCGGGAAAGTCTCGGTTCCCCCCGCCACGGTGGATGCCGGTCGCCGGCATTGCCCGAATGCCGAACCGGAAAACAACAGGTTCATCGCCGATCCGCGGGGACGGGGCGCCGTCGCTACGGAGTCGAAGCGTTGACTGCGCACGGTGGCGGCTGGCGGGGACGCTGCTCCGGGGCACACGGCACAGGCGCGGGCTTCGGAGCCGGACGGCCTGCGCCGGGACGCTCGCTTCGCACCTCCCTGTGCTGCGCTCGCTCGGGTTCGGCTGCGGCTGCGCTCCTGCGGCGCCGGCCTCACACGCCCGTTACAGGCCGTCCGGATCCGACGCCTGCTTCCGACACGCCTGTCGTGACCTCACCGCCAGCCGCCCGGGTGAGTCCGGATCTGCGGCGGCACGCCGCCCGCGGTTTGCGGTCAGGGGGTGGCCCGGTGTCCGGCGAGAGCACGTGTGGAGCCGGCTGCCAGGAAGGCAGCAGCCGGCGTAACCCGTAGCGACGAGCACAGGGACGTGCG
>WYBE01000062.1 GCA_011526045.1 Nevskiales bacterium
ATGTCGGCTCATCACATCCTGGGGCTGTAGCAGGTCCCAAGGGTATGGCTGTTCGCCATTTAAAGTGGTACGCGAGCTGGGTTCAGAACGTCGTGAGACAGTTCGGTCCCTATCTGCCGTGGGCGTTGGAAATTTGAGGGGATCTGTCCTTAGTACGAGAGGACCGGGATGGACGCACCTCTGGTGTTCCGGTTGTCACGCCAGTGGCACTGCCGGGTAGCTATGTGCGGACGGGATAACCGCTGAAAGCATCTAAGCGGGAAACCCACCCCAAGATTAGATTTCCCTGGGAACTTGATTCCCCTGAAGGGCCCTCGAAGACTACGAGGTTGATAGGTCGGGTGTGTAAGTCCAGTAATGGATTCAGCTAACCGATACTAATTGCCCGTGAGGCTTGGCCATATAACACCCAAGCAGCCTGATCGAATTCAGTTGTATCGTCGAAACCAACCAGATTGTGGTCTGCTGTAGGAGCGGCTTCAGCCGCGATTACACAGCAGGCCAAACCGAATTGCCTGGCGGCCATAGCGGGCGGGAACCACCTGATCCCATTCCGAACTCAGAAGTGAAAACGCCCAGCGCCGATGGTAGTGTGGGGTTTCCCCATGTGAGAGTAGGTCACTGCCAGGCATCTTTTCACGACGAAGGCCGCCTCCGGTTTCCGGAGGCGGCTTTTTTCGTTTTTGGCGCTCAGTCGTGTCGGGCCCTGCCGGATTTGGCGCGACCGGTGGTCGCCAGATAATCGCCAGGGCGAGCTACCGACGGGAGACTGCTGCCTGCCGGTCGCCTTGTTGCCGGCATCTGGTCCTGCATGGGCGCCGGATCGACGGACGCGGATACAGATGTGCGGCATAGCCGGGGCCTATCTGGAAGCCGGAGCAGGCGATCTGGTCGCGGCGCTTGCGCGCAGCGCGGCGGCCATCCGGCATCGCGGACCGGATGCGCAGGGCCACTGGCTGGCGCCGGGTGGACGCCTGGGCTTTGCACATCGCCGCCTGACCATCGTCGATCTGTCAGCCGCAGGCAATCAACCGATGGCATCGGCCAGTGGTCGGCTGGTCATCTGCTTCAATGGCGAGATCTACAACTACCAGGCGTTGCGCCAGGAGCTCGAGGCAAGGGGCATCGCGTTCCGCAGTCATTCCGACACGGAAGTCATTCTCGAAGCGGTTGAAGCCTGGGGACTCGAACCGGCGCTGCACCGGTTCATCGGCATGTTTGCCTTCGCGCTGTGGGACGCACAAGCGAACTGCGTCTACCTCGTGCGGGATCGCGTGGGTGTCAAACCGTTGTATTTCGGCCGCGGCGGCAGCCAGTGGGCGTTTGCGTCCGAGGTCAAAGCCTTGCGTCATTACCCCTGGCTCGATCACTCGCCTGATCGGGAGGCGCTGTCGCTCTACCTTCGCTATGGCTACATCCCTGCCCCGAGATCCGTCTACCAGGGCGTCCGGAAGGTCCCGGCCGGCGCTTACCTCCAGGTTGCCATCGACTCGGGCAACGTCACTGAGCATCACTACTGGAGCCTGCCGGATGTCGCCCGAGCAGGCCAGGAATATCCCTATGAGGGCACCCCGGAAAATGCGGTGGAGGAGCTCGAGGCCTTGCTGGATGATTCCATACGCCTGCGGATGATCGCCGACGTGCCGGTCGGTGCCTTCCTGTCCGGCGGCATCGACTCCAGTACGGTGGTGGCCCTGATGCGGCGCCATTCCAGCCAGCCCATCAGGACATTCACCATCGGCTTCCGGGAACCGGGGTCAAACGAGGCGGAACACGCGCAGCGTGTCGCAGCGCACCTCGGAACGGAGCATCAGGAGCTTTATGTCGGAGAAGCCGATCTGCTTCGGCATGTCGACGACATTACGCGAATTGGCGATGAGCCATTTGCCGATCCGTCGATTCTGCCCACCTGGATTCTGAGCCGGCTGGCAGCGGAGCACGTCAAGGTGGCGTTGTCCGGCGACGGTGGCGACGAGCTGTTTGGTGGCTACAACCACTACACCAGAGTGGCGTCGGCGCAGCGGCTCAATCGCCGGCTGCCGCGCGCGCTCGGGCGCACACTCGGCGAGTTGATGACCCGTTCCGGAGCCAGCGCCGGGAAGCTCGCTCGAAAAGGCGCGATGATGGCAGCCACGGGAATCGATGAAATTGCCACCGCGATGCTGTCGCATTGGCAGCGGCCCGCGCGCATCCTTCGCGGCGGCACGAACTCGGACACGGTGTTCGAGTCCGGCGAAGCTCCTCTGGGCGCCAGCCTCCTTGCGCGCCTCATGTTACGCGACACGATCCGTTATCTGCCCGATGACATCCTGCACAAGGTCGACAGGGCCAGCATGGCGGCGAGTCTGGAGGCGCGGGAGCCCGTGCTGGATCATCGGGTCATTGAGTTCTCCTGGCGCCTTCCACTGTCGTGGCGGATCCGCGACGGGGTTACAAAATGGCCGCTGCGTCAGGTGCTGGCGCGGTATGTACCGCGCCAACTGGTCGAGCGACCGAAGCAGGGTTTCGGGGTGCCGGTCTCTGCATGGCTGCGCGGCGAACTGCGCGGCTGGGCGGAGGATCTATTGGCGGATCCGGTGCTGGATGAGTTTTTCGACGGTATTACCGTTCGCAGGATCTGGAAGCAACGAATCGATCTGCGTGCCGGGCGAGGCGGTACCCGGCTGTGGGATGTCTTGCTGCTGGTGAACTGGCTCCGTCACGACCTTGTCTTCCGCTCGCAGAGCGACACATGAGCGCTTTCGGACCAGGCGGGTTCGGCCTGTTTTGCCAGTATCTGCGGCCGGGTTCCAGTTGGATCAACGTTCCTGTGGATCGACGAGGACGCGCGCCACCCGCCCGTCGTCGCGGCGATCGAGCAGGCGGAACTGGAGGTTATTGACTCCGGACTGGCCGATTCTCCGGCGGTAGCACTGCCAGATCATTTGCCGTTTGTTTCTCTTGCGCACCTGGTTGCGCCGGTACGACTCTTCACCGACAGGGTTGTCGAGTTCCCCGAAAACTCCCTGTGTATCTTCATATGGGACCAGGCCGGCGAGCAGGCATCGCAGGAAAAAGTCTTCGTCCTGGCTGCCATGCCCGCGAAAGCCGTTGTCAAAGCCATTGGCTGCCAGGAACTGATCGCGGCGGATCGCGATAGCTCCGGAAAAATAACAGCCACTAATCGCACTTTGGCGCCGGAATGTAGTCGAGAACCGCTTCACCAGACGTAGCGGCTGAGAGGGGCAACCGTATTCGGCTGCCTCCGGATACATGTCTACGTCGTGGAAGCAAAAGTAATCGACGGCGTCTCCCGCAATCTCCGTCCCGATGTTGATCGTCTGTGCGCGGCTGAAGAGCTGGCCGGGCGCCTGCTCGACGATCACGATGCGGTAATCGATTCCTTGGGTCTCCAGCGCTTGCCGGATGCGGGGAAGCGTATGGGCCAGGTGCGCCTCACGATCGCGGAACGGCAATACGACGGCGAGACGCTTCCCGCGATCAATGGTGAATGGCTCGTCCAGCCGACGGCGAGCGAGAATCGACGGCGCAAGGTTGCCGGTGACCTTCAGCCGGTCAATCGGCACCGGTGTGTAACGTGCGCCTGCGGTAATCGACGCGTGCAGAGGGTCCGTGCCAAGCCTTCGGCGGACCGGAAGGTGGTCGGTCAGCCAATGGATTGGAGGCATTCTTGGCACTTCGTCGGGCCTGGCGCCGGGGCGGCTGCCTGATGCGGCGCATGGTAGCCTTGGCGCGCCATGGCCATCAAGGTTCTATTCGTAGGCAACTACGACATCCCGATTCACAACATCCGGCCCGAAGCCGAGATGATCATCGGGCTCAAACGTCGCGGACTGGACATCGAGGTGATGACGCGCCGCGGCTGCTACTACGCCGAGAAAATGGCCAACCTCGGCATACGCATCCACGATTACGTTCCGCCGTCCAAGTTCTCTCTGGCCGCGATCCGGTACATGCGCCGGGTGCTCACCGTCGGTCACCATCACGTGTTGCACCTGTTCAACAACAAGGCGATCGTCGCCGGCGTTGCTGCTGCGCTTGGGTTACCCGTCAAGGTGGTGACCTATCGTGGGCAGACGGGCAACATTTCGCGATTCGACCCGGTGGCATATCTGACGCACCTCAGTCCCCGCGTCGACCGCATAGTCTGTGTGGCCGAAGCTGTCCGCCAGAGCCTCCTGCCCGAGGTGCGCGACCCGGCGAAGTTGATCACGATCTACAAGGGTCACAGTCCGGAATGGTACGCCGACATCCAGCCGGCGGATCTCGCGACGCTCGGCATTCCGGCGGGAGCATTTACAGTCACCTGCGTCGCGAACAATCGGCCGCGCAAGGGGGTGTCGGTGCTGATCCGGGCGGCTGCGATGGTGCCGCCGGAATCCGGGGTGCACCTCCTGCTGATCGGCAGTGGCATGCTCAGCAGCGAAGTGCGTGACCTCGTAAAGGCCAGTGGAGCGGCCGATCGCCTGCACCTGTTCGACCACCGGGACGATGTGCTGAACGTCGTGGCGGCGAGTGATGCGACAGTCCTGCCGGCCATCAAGCGGGAGGGGCTGCCGAAGACCGTAATCGAGTCGATGGCGTTGGGAGTGGCGCCTGTCGTCACGGCAACCGGCGGGAGCCCGGAGCTGGTCGAGGATCGCGTCAGCGGGCTCGTGGTCGCACCGGGAGACGCCACGGCGCTTGCCCAGGCAATTCTCGGTCTGTCCCGCGACCGCGAGTCAGCGCGGCAGATGGGTTCCAGGGCCCGCGAGCGAATTGCCACAGACTTCACCCTCGAAGCCTCTGTCGAGGCACACCATCGGCTCTACGAATCGCTGGTGGCGGAATCCTGATCTCTTGTCCCGGGCTCACCGGTCCGGCAACTGATCTCTGGCGTCTTTCTGTTCGTGCAGTTCGTTCAATTTCCGGTACTTCAGAAATGACCGGAACATGCTGGTCATGACGATGGTCCAGCCATCGGTGCCACGAAGGATTCCGCCGCGCAGTATCAACTGGCGAAAAAATGCGGCAAGTGCGCTGGTTACGGGCTTGATGGCGGACGCCGGGCGCCCCGCCTCGAGCATGCCACGGGCGTCCAGGCTGCTGACCTGGTTGATCTTCGCGATCCAGTCGGTGAGGTTGTCGTACGTGTAATGCATGATATGGCCGGGTGCGCGTTCGACACGGGGCGCGCGCACCCCCGCATGACCAAATCGCGGTTCATACGCGGCACAGTTACGGTTGTACAGGCGGGTGACATAGTCGGGGTAGAACCCTGGCCCGTTGATCCAGTGCCTTCCAACAAAACTTTTGCGGTTGAATGCGTAGGCCGTTTCCGGATCGCGTAACTCGAGACCGGAAATCGTGGCAAGCATTTCCTCGTCCAATCGCTCGTCGGCGTCCAGGGCGAGGATCCAGTCATTGCGGGCGTGTTTCTCAGTCAGGTTGCGTTGCTTGCCCTCGCCGAGATAGGCCTGGTCGATGACACGCGCGCCTGCCGCTCGTGCGAGTTCAGTCGTCCGGTCGGTGCTCAGGGAATCGACGACCACGACTTCGTCGCAGACCTGTCTCAGGGAGGCAACGCAGGCTTCGATGTGATCTTCTTCGTTGTAGCTGATCACCGTTCCGGAAATGGCTGTCATTTCTGCCTCGACTCACGCCTGGAAACCTGATTGTAGACGACCGGGCAGACGCCCGACGCTGCACGCGGCAACTCCCAGGCCGCCAATCCCGCAACGCCTGTCACGTGCCGGTTCGAAGACACACGGCGAGTTCTCCGTGCCGGGTGACGGTGAAGCCCCGGCCATCGATGGCGTTCATGAAGACATCGACGCCATTGCCGAACACCGAATCCGGGTGCAGCTCGATGACCAGCGAATCGACCTGATCGATCCATGCGTCGAAATTCGCCGAGAACAGAACGCATTCAGCCCCCTCGATGTCGATTTTCAGGACGGCAATCCGCTGATGGCCGGAGCCACGCAGCAGCGTGCCGATGTCCACCGCATCGAATCCCGGTTCATCGGCGGCAAGGCACTCGCGGACCTGGTAGCCCCATTCGCCGCCACTGCCGTGACGTGTTTCCGCGATCGTAAGTCTGGCTGGGTGCGACCATACCGCGCTCGGCACGACTTGTGCCCGCGAGCCATAGGGCGCAAGGTTCCGGCGCAGCACCTGGCAATTGCCGGCATCGGGTTCCACGGCAATTACTGCCGCGCGCGGGAAGCGTGTCAGCAGGTAGGCGGAGGAGAAGCCGACGTTGGCGCCACAATCAATAATCAGGCCATGCGTGGCCACATTGTCGAGGCAGGAGTATTCGCGTTCGGCGAAAATCTGGCGGAAGACGAGCAGGTCGGTACTGCCGGCGCGAAAAAACAACGGGTATTCCGCGAAGCGTGACCGGAGCGTCAGCAGTTTGTCGGGAGCGCAAAATTTTCGCCGCAGTGACTGTAGCCAATACCACCCCGCGGCTGGCAGGCCGAGGTTCGCCGCGGTCATGCGCAGGTAGCGAACCCGCTTGCCGGCGCGGAGAATGGTTTTCCTGGTTCTTTTGAACACGTAATGCGAAATTGGCGAGCGTTGCGGGCCCCTGCGTCGATTCACGGTGCCTACCTGTCAGGCGCGCCCCCCACCGCCTGGCAGTAGCGGCCATACGGTATTCGCTTGCTGCGGATGCTGCAAACATCGAGCGTGGTTTCCGGCAATTTGCGACGGCAAGCGGATGCCGCCCAACTGGACGGGTGGATCGGTCGAATGTCAGCCGATGGCTGGAGCGTGCGGGCGGTAGAATCAATGCCAACCGTCCTGGCAGCGCACATGTGGCATCACCGGTGGAAGTAACGGGCAATCGCGATGACAGGTCGGGCGTGATCGATGCCGGCCGCAATGGAGTCGCCGGTCGTGGCCTGCAGGTTACCGGCCGGGTTCTGATGGTTCGTCCCATGAGGTTCGGTTTCAATCGCGAAACAGCAACCTCCAATACCCTGCAGCGGTGGCCTGTTATCGGCGCGGAACTGGTTCACCAACGCGCGCTCGCCGAGTTCGACTGTGTGGCCGGAAAGCTGCTGAGCTACGGCGTCGATGTCCAGGTCGCGGAGGACACGGACCAGTCGGACAAGCCGGATGCGATTTTCCCGAACAACTGGGTGTCCTTTCACGACGACGGAACGGTGGTTCTTTATCCACTCCAGGCGGCGAGCCGTCGGGCGGAAAGACGCCGCGACATCGTGGCATGGTTGACGGAAGAAGGCGGCTTCGAGGTTCGTCGCATTGTCGATCTGTCGTGGCTGGAGCAAAGGGCTCAGTACCTGGAAGGCACCGGCAGCCTGGTGCTCGATCGCCCGGCCATGGTTGCTTATGCCGCGCTGTCACCGCGGACACACCCTGCCGCGCTGGTCCGGTTTGGCGAAGAAACGGGTTTTCGCGTGGAGACGTTTCGTACCCGCGAGGAAAACGGTATTCCGTTGTACCACACCAATGTCATGCTCAGTCTTGGCGACCGGTTCGCAGTTGTTTGCGCCGAAGCCATCGCGGAGGCCTGGGAGCGTCGCAGGGTTCTGCGGACACTGGCAGACAGCGGCCGTGACGTTGTCATGATTTCCATGGTGCAGTTGGGGGAGTTTGCCGCTAACCTGCTGCAGCTTCGGGCGCGGCACGACAGTTCGATGATCCTGCTGTCCGAGCGCGCGCGGAGGTCTTTGCACCCGGAGCAGCTGTCGGTTCTTGCGCGACATGGCGAGCTCGTTGCCGTTGCCGTTGAAACGATAGAGCAGGTCGGCGGCGGCGGCGTACGTTGCATGCTCGCCGAGATATTCCTGCCCCAGGCAGTCTGACTGGCAGACTGGCCGGGGCCTGACCACCTGAGCGCGAATCATGAATCTCACCACCATGGATGCCCCGGTCGTTTACCACCTGCGCCCGCTGAGTACAGGCGCACGACTGATGGAAGTCTGTTGCCGGATCTTTGCGCCGGATCCCTTGGGCCAGGTCGTGTCGCTACCGGCCTGGGCGCCGGGAAGCTACATGATTCGCGACTTCGCGCGCCACGTTGTTGCGATTGAGGCCAGGCAGGCGGAGAGGGTGATCCCGATTCGCAAGATCGACAAGTCCAGCTGGCGTGTGGCGCCGGTGGCCGGTGAACTGTTGATACGCTGTGAAATCTATGCCGGCGATTCGTCCGTGAGGGGCGCAAGCCTCGACATGCACGGCGCTTTTCTGAACGGCGCAGGCGTGTTCTTGCGAGTGCATGGGCAGGAGGACGGCCGCCATGTCGTGCATGTGAGCCCCGGCGAGGATCCGGACAGTGCCCGCTGGCACGTCGCCACGTCACTCGACAGGTTGACCGGTGGTCCGTGGGAGTTCGGGGCTTTTGCCGCCGCGAACTATGAAGAGATCGTCGATAGCCCCGTGCTGATGGGGGATCTTTCGCGGATAGAGTTCACCGCTGGCGGGGTGCCGCATGCCGTTGTGTTTGCAGATCGGCATGAGGCGGATGCCGAGCGGCTTGCGAAGGATCTTTCGCGCCTGTGCGCATGGCAGATCGATTTTTTCGGTGGAGCGGCGCCGATGCCTCGATATCTGTTCCTGGTCCGATTGACCGGTGACGGATTCGGCGGCCTCGAACATCGTGCCTCTTCCGCGCTCGTTTGCCACCGCAGCGATCTGCCGGCGCGCGGCATGGGTTCGCCTACGGTGCAATACCGCAGGTTCCTCGGCCTTGCCAGTCACGAGTACTTTCATCTGTGGAATGGCAAGCGAATCAGGGCTGCGGAGTTCGTGCCGCACGAACTGGACCGCGAGGTGTACACGCGGCAGCTCTGGATCGTCGAGGGCATAACGTCGTATTACGATGACCTTGCGCTCTTGCGCGCCGGACTTGTCACGACCGGTTCGTACCTGGAGTTGCTGGGTCGGACGCTTACGTCCGTGTACAGGTCGCCGGGACGACTGCGGCAAACACTCGAGGACGCGAGCTTCGATGCCTGGATCAAGCACTATCGGCCGGACGAAAACACCCCGAACGCAAGTATCAGCTACTACGCCAAAGGCGCCATGGTGGCCCTGGCGCTCGACCTGGAGACGCGTCTGCGGACCGAAGGCCGCGTATCACTCGACGACATCATGCGTGCGCTGTGGCAGGCGTATGGAGCCGACGTCAAACACGGTATGACGGAGGGCAGCTTCGAGGAACTGGCGGCAGAAGTTTCGGGTGCCGACCTCGGTGATTTCTTCAGGAACGCGCTTCGCGGCACGCGTGATCCGCCAGTCGGGATTCTGCTCGCGCAGTTCGGGGTGCGCTTGAACTTTCGTGTGGCTCGCGGCGAGACGGATCCCGGCGGCACTGCCGGCCGGGATGTCGATGAGCATCGTCCCTGGTTGGGGCTGCGGATCCGCAACGCGCATGGGCGGATCCGGGTCAAGCACGTCCTGGACGGTGGGCCTGCGCAGCAGGCGGGCGTTGCAGCTGAGGACGAGATCGTCGCCATTCGGGGCATCCGGTCTGATCCCGATTCCTTTGCTGCGCTCGTCGAACGGCTGACTATCGGGAGTCCGACGGCAGTGCACCTCTTCCGGCGGGATGAGTTGCTGCGGATCGAGCTGACTCCGACCGCGCCGCCGCGGGATACTTGTTTCCTGACCCTGGACGAGCAGGCGTCGGGGGAAGCACAGTCGCGCCGCGCCCAGTGGCTCGCGACCCCGGCATAGCAACCGCGTCCCTGCGAGATCCGGTTCATCTCCCGGCGAATGCTAGAATTTGGCGCTCGGAGAATCAGTTCGCAACATCGTGCTGGAACTTGGACTCAAAACACTCTTGAGTTATCTGCTCGGCTCGCTGAACGGCAGTTTACTGCTCGGCAGTATCATGGGTGGGCCTGACATCCGCAGCGTGGGAAGCGGCAATGCCGGCGGCACCAACGCGCTTCGGGCGCGAGGCAAGTGGTTTGCCCTGGCCGTGATGATCATCGATGTCGGCAAGGGCTTCCTTGCCGTTTCCTGGCTTCCGGGCATGCAGTTGCCGGCGGTTGGCCTGGAACCCGTCCTGACGCCCATGGCGATTACGCTTTCCGTTGGTGCGGCAGTAATCATTGGCCACTGTTACCCGGTGTGGTTCGGTTTCTCGGGCGGCAAGGGAGCCGCGACCGCGGTCGGCGTACTCATTGCCCTGTCACCCATGTTGCTGGTGCCATGCGTGGTGACATGGGTCCTGGTGGTTGCAATCACCGGATATGTCGGGTTGGCGACGATGCTTGCCGCGGCGGTATTGCCGCTTTTCGTCGCAGTCACCCGCGTGCAGGAGAGTGGCGAACTACTGGTATTTCTGCTGCTGCTCGCGCTGTTCATTCTGTACACCCATCGTGCGAACATCTCTCGCATGATTCATCGTCAGGAGAATCGCGTGGTTGGCCTGATGATCAGGCGTCGGCACCGTTGAAAGCGCCATGAGCCTGCGTGATCGGCTGATCCGGCTTCTCGCGGACGGTCAGTTTCACTCCGGCAACGATATGGCGCGGGCTCTCGGTGTTTCGCGCAGTGCCATCTGGAAGCAGATCCATCAATTGAACACGCTGGGGCTGGCGATCGAAACCGCCAGCAGGCGGGGCTATCGGTTGTCCTCCTCGCTGGATCTGCTTGATGCGTCGACAATCACCAACGCGTTGGACCCACAGGCACGCGAGGCGTCGGACGGCGTGGAAGTCCTGTTCGTGACGAGCTCCACCAATACGATGCTCGCGAGTCGGGCAGCTCCGGCTGCCGGACGCTGGCGCGCGGTGTTCGCCGAGTACCAGACGGACGGTCGTGGTCGTCGCGGGCGGCGCTGGATCTCGCCATTCGGCACCGGCCTGTGTTTCTCGCTGAGTTGGCTCTTTTCGCGTGCCCCGCGCGATCTTCCGGCCTTGTCGCTGGCTGCGGGTCTCGCTGTGATCAGGCCACTCGAGGCAACCGGTGCGCAAGAGCTGGCGTTGAAATGGCCGAACGATATCCTGATAGCCGGCGACAAACTCGGTGGTGTGTTGGTCGATGTTGATGGTGATGCGCGCGGCCCATTGAGAGTAGTCATCGGGATTGGCATCAACCTGTCAGCACCGCAAGCTCTCGTCCGTACCGTGACGGCGGAAGGCGGCTTGTCGCCGGGTGCACTGGACGGCGCACCTGGGAAGGCGCCCCTGGAAAGGAGCAGGCTGGCTGCCGAGATGATTGGGTCGCTATATCGGGCACTCGAACGATTTCAGCGTGACGGCTTTGCTCCGCTCGCCGACGACTGGCGCCGGCGTGATTATCTGTTCGGGAAGCCTGTGGTGGTTCGCAGCGGCACCGATGAGAAATGCGGCATCGGATGCGGTATTGCGCCCGACGGCGCATTGCTGATCGAGCGGCCCGAGGGTATCGCTGCCGTTTTCAACGGCGAAGTCACCGTCAGGGTCCGGGAATGAAGCTGCTCCTGGACGTCGGCAACACCCGCATAAAATGGGCATGGCTCGACGGCGGCGTGCTGCGCGATGCCGGTGCCACGCCTCACCATGGCACAGGGGCAGCATCGCTGGTGGTGGCACTTCGTGCCTCAGGTCATGCTGCGGAGCGCGTTATTGTCGCGAGCGTCGCTCAGGCGGCAGTCAACGAATCGCTCATCGAGGCGCTCGGTCGCGAGTTCGCCGTACCGGTGCGGCTGGCGGTGACTGAGGCGGCTGCCGCAGGCGTTCGCAATGGCTATGAAGATCCGGCCCAGCTCGGGGTCGACCGCTGGCTCGCCATGGTGGCGGCCTTTTCGCGCTACCGGTCGGCCGTCTGCGTCGTCGATGCCGGCACGGCCCTGACCATCGATATCGTTGCCGCGGATGGCGCTCACCAGGGGGGGGTCATCATCCCGGGCATTGCGCTCATGCGCGATGCGCTGATCGACAGGACCGGAAACACCGCCTGGACGGCGAATCCGTCCAATCCCGGCATGTCGGCGGGCGATCTGCTGGGCCGCAACACGGCCAGTTGCATCAGCCGTGGCACGAGGCTCGCGGCCATCGGCATCGTAGAGGCGTGCCAGCGGGCAATGTGCGGTGCTGCCGGTGCGGGCGGGACCCTGGTCATGACCGGGGGCGACGGCGAGGCATTGTGCGCTGTGTTGGCGGTCCCGGCGATGCTACGACCGCTGCTGGTGCTCGAAGGCCTGGCTGTGCGGTATGGTGACGCCGAAACCTGACCGGCGTCGCCTGCCGCTGTGGCAGTGTCGGATCGGCGAAATTTCATGCGAAATTTTTTCCTGGCGCTTCTCCTGGCCAATCTCCTGTATGCCGGCTGGCGCTACTGGATCGTGCCTCCGGATGTGCCTGCCGACGAGCTGCGGAATGTTGCCGCGGAGGCAAAAATCACGGCCCTGGCCCGACCGGCGACGGACATGCCGCGAGGAACGGCGCCAACGCGATTGGAGGAACCCCAGGCGGCTGGCCCCCCGGATGGCGATTGCGTTCGCATTGGACCCATTGCCGAGGGTCTGGCGGTAGACCGGCTGCGGACACGGTTGGCGACAGCCGGCTTCGAGGCATCAGCATTCGCCGAGGATGGCCAGATCTGGGTTGGCCACTGGGTCCAGATCGATAGCGTGGCTAGTCGCCAGGCCGCCGACGCGATGGTGGCGCGCCTCGCCGCCGGGGGGGTTCCCGATGCCTATGTGTTCCAGACTGCGCCGCCGTTTTCCATTTCGCTGGGGGTTTTCCGCGATCGAGCGCGTGCCGAGGCGGTGGCGGGCGCCGCAGCGAAGCTCGGTTACCGGCCCCAGATCACCGATCGTTATCGTCCCGGAACGCAGTACTGGGTCACCGTGCTGCGTCCCGGTGAGCGTGTGCTGCCGGACGGGATACTGGATCAGGAGGGGGGCCAGCGCCTGCCGACCCGCCGGATTGCATGCCCAGCGGAGGCCGGTAGTCCCAATCTGTCGGATTAATCTAGAATTCCCTTGGTTCCCGGTAACGACATACCAGCCGGCCGGAATAGCTCAACTGGCAGAGCAACCGCCTTGTAAGCGGTAGGTTGTGGGTTCAAGTCCCGCTTCCGGCACCAGATCCCGATGGCTCCCCGCGTAAACCGGGCCGCAGCTACCGTCGTTGTTGACACCCGGGCGCGCCAATCGGAAAATGGCCCGCTTTCGTCCGCGGAGGGGTACCCAAGCGGCCAACGGGGGCAGACTGTAAATCTGCTGGTTTATACCTTCGTAGGTTCGAATCCTACCCCCTCCAGCAATATTGGCTGGTTGGCGGGTGGTTACGGCGAACCCCCCAGGAACAGACCGCGAACGGATTTTTCACGACCGCCCGGGCTTCCTCACCTTGCTGGAGGGGTGGCGCGCGGGCTTTTTCGCGCAGGTAATTTGAGGACGTTACGAGCACCAGGGTTGCAGTGCGCTGCGGAGCCAACGCAGCAGCAGGTTGCGCATCGCAACGGAAAGCGACGGCGCGCAACGGCTCAAATGCTGCTGCCGGGCGCTGATGGATCCGTCAGGATCGCTGTGAGTAATCGAGCTGGCGGGTGTAGTTCAATGGTAGAACCTCAGCCTTCCAAGCTGATGACGTGGGTTCGATTCCCATCACCCGCTCCAGACGTGAGCCCGTCTGCAGGCGACGTGTGTGAGTCGAGCGATAGGTACATGTAGGAGGCCGTCCCCCTATCTTTGGCCCACATAGCTCAGTCGGTAGAGCACTTCCTTGGTAAGGAAGAGGTCACCGGTTCAATTCCGGTTGTGGGCTCCAGATGACTTCTGGATCCGCCAAGTGGGCTGGATTCGGGTGAACCACAACAAATGAGCCCTGTGCCGCATGCCGGACACTAGGTTGCTGAAAATGATGCCTGGAGAAGCCGATGTCAAAAGCAAAATTTGAGCGTACGAAGCCGCACGTGAATGTTGGGACGATTGGTCACGTGGACCATGGGAAGACGACGCTGACTTCGGCGCTGACGAAGGTGATGGGGGAGAAGTTCGGTGG
>WYBE01000005.1 GCA_011526045.1 Nevskiales bacterium
ATCGCGGCGAACGCAGCGGTGTAGGAGCGGCGCAAGCCGCGACGGGGCGTCGGCGCTGACCAGTCGTGTCGCAGCGGGAAACGTTGCGGTGGTCGCGACTCGCGTCGCTCCTACAGGGTGCCGACCAGCGATAGCGGTGAACGCAGCGGTGTAGGAGCGGCGCAAGCCGCGACGCAAGCCGCGACGCAAGCCGCGACGCAAGCCGCGACGGGGCTGCAGCGCCGACCCGTCGTGCCGCGGCGGGAAACGTTGCGGTGGTCGCGACTCGCGTCGCTCCTACAAGGGGCCGACCAACGATCGCGGTGAACGCAGCGGTGTAGGAGCGGCGCCAGCCGCGACGGAGCTTCAGCCCCGACTCGGCATTCAGCGTCCGGCTTTCTCCGCGCTGCCGCGCACCCGGTCGGCCGGGTAACGGCGCTCGTTCGCTTCGATCTTGTTCCGCGCCGACTCGACGAGGTCGATGTCCAGGCGGTCGGCGAGCATGATGAGATAGAGCAGCATGTCGGCGAGTTCCGCCGCGACCGCCTCGCGTCGGGCGGGCGGCAGTGCGGCGCTCTCATCCGCGGTCAGCCACTGGAAGTGCTCCAGCAACTCGCCGCCTTCCGCGACCAGCGCCATGGCGAGATTCTTCGGCGTGTGGAACTGCCCCCAGTCGCGCTCGGCGGCGAATTCGCGCAGGCGTCGGCGCAGCTCGTCGAGATCGCTCATGGCCGGATATTAGCAGGCGCGGGCAGGGGACCCGGGCCCCCCGTGTGAGCGCAAGCGCCGCAGGCAGAGGTCAGCCGGCGGACGCGACCGGCCGGCGCGCCTGTGCCCGGGGGCTTCCCGGGCGTCACGGCGCGGCTACAATGGCGCCCCCATGAACACAAACCCGCTCGCGTTCCTGGCCCTGCTGATGGTGGTTGCGCTGCAGTCAGCCTGCGCGGCCGATGCGCCCGAAGGACGTCGGGCGCGGGTGGCCGGCGGCGAGACGGTGGCACTGAGCGTATCAAAGCAATCGCCTGCCGAGTGGGCGGCCATGCGGCCCGCGGTCGACGCCCTGAAGCCCAGGATTCGCGGGAACCAGGAATGAGCAACGGAGCACCGGGCGACCCTGGGCCGCTCGAGCGCTGGATCGAGACCCTGCTCTTTGCCAGTCGCTGGCTGCTCGCGCCGCTGTACATCGGGCTGTCGCTGGCGCTACTCGCGCTCGGCATGAAGTTCTTCCAGGAGGCGTTCCACGTCCTCACGCACGCATTCACCTCCACCGAGGCGGACCTGGTCCTGACGGTGCTCGCGATGATCGACATCGTGCTGGTCGGCAGCCTGATCGTGATGGTGATGTTCTCGGGCTACGAGAACTTCGTCTCGCGCATCGACGCCAGGGCAACCGACACGCTCGGCTGGCTCGGCAAGCTCGACGCCGGCACGCTGAAGCTCAAGGTTGCCGCTTCCATCGTGGCGATCTCCTCGATCCACCTGCTGCGCGTATTCATGGATGCCCACCAGGTACCGAACGACAAGATCATGTGGTACGTGATCCTGCACCTGACGTTCGTCGTTTCGGCCGTGTTGCTCGGTTTACTCGATCGCATCGCTTTCGCCGCCCATCGAGACCACAAGTAGTGCCCGAGTTCGGCGTCGTGATGGAGCCTTCGCCGGGTTACACGGCAAGGCTCGCGGCGGAACTAGAATCCATGGGCTTCGACGCGCTCGCCTGCCCGGATACGCAGTGCCTGGGTCCCGATCCATATGGTCAGCTGAGCCTTGCGGCTGCGCGCACCAGCCGCATCGCGCTCGGCACCGGCGTCACCAACCCGTACACGCGGGACGCTTCGGTGACCGCGGGAGCGCTTGCCACGCTCCAGATCGAGTCGGGCGGGCGGGCCCGCTGCGGCATCGGCCGCGGCGATTCGTCGGCCGCGCATATCGGCCGGCGCAACGCGAAACTCGCGGAGCTGCGCCTCTACTGTGAACAGCTGCGCGGCTACCTGCGGGGTGACCGGGTGATGCGCGGTGAGACCGCTTCGCGGCTGCGCTGGCTCGCTCCGGGTGAGCTGCCGCTGGTGCCGATCGACATCGCCTGCACTGGCCCGGCGGCGATCCGCATGGCTGCCGATATCGCCGACCGGGTTTCTTTTGCGGTCGGCGCAGCACCCGAACGCCTGCGCTGGGCGCTCGACACGCTGAACACTCGCCTCGCCGAAACCGGCCGTGACCGTGCATCGCTCGGCGTCGGCGCCTACATCAACCTCGTCTGCGATCCCGACGAGCAGCGTGCCATCGATCTCGGGCGCATGATTGCCGGCATGCTGGCGCATTTTGCGGGCATGAAAGATGCGCCCGTCGAGCACCTGCCGCCGCGCCTGAAGGTACTCGCGGTCCGCATGAAGGCGGGCTACGACATGGCACGTCATGCACAGAACGACGGGGAGCATCTCGCGCTGGTGGACGATCAGTTCGTCGACTGGTTCTCCATCTGCGGCCCGCCGTCGAAGTGCATCGAACGACTCGGCGAGTTGCTGGCCATGGGGCTCGACCACGTGTATCTGCTCGGTGGCTCGCCGGTGCCGGGCCCGCACGGCGCACGCCAGGAGGCGATGGTGCGCCAGACGCGGTGGTTCGCGGAGCAGGTGATGCCGAAGCTGCGCTAGGCGCCGCGCGGTCAAGGTCCGCGCAGGAGTTTTTTCAGCGCGCGTGCGGTGGCGTCGGCCAGCGGCGCGTCTTCGGCCGACAGGCCGCGTACCGAGAGGTAGACCCGGCTGGTGATCGGAATTTCGGTCCATTGCTCCGCGGCGCCCGGCAGCAGGCGCCGTCCGGACATGGCCGGACGGATTTCGAGTTCGCGCAGCAGGGTGCCGAGGTCGGTGTCGCCCGCCTCGAGGGGTGTTCGGGACGGAGCGGGTGCCGGTGTCGCCGACGCGGGAGTCGCGCCGACGGGCGGCGGGGCGGCCAGTGCGGGTCCGGTCGCCGCCGGCGCGGTTCCGCTCGGGGCGAACCGCTGGCGGACGTTGGCATCGGCCAGGCCGAACGCGCGGCGTTCCCGCGGCGGCGGATCGGCGGGCCTGGTAAGCGCTGCCGGGCCCCCGGTATCAGGCGCTGGCGGGGTAGCGGCCGGCGGCGGCATGGGTGCGGGGCTGTCGGGTGGAGCAGGCGCCGTGTGTACGGCAACGGCGAGTAGCGGTTCGACCTCCGCTACCGGCATGCTGCGGTCCAACAGATCCTGCAGCCCGGCGGTGTCGCGGGCAGCCATGGCTCGCCGGATGTCGGCCAGGGTCACGTTCAGCAACTGGCCACGCTGCTGTAACTCCTTGACTCCTCTGATGAATTGCAGGCGGGTCAGGGTTTCGCCCGGGTAGCGGGTATTGGGTCCCCGCCGCCCCGGCCGCTCGATCAGGCCCTGCTGGATGTAATAGACGATGGTGCGCCGATCGAACCCGGTATGGCGGGAAAGCTCCGCGACAGAGTGACTGCGCCCGGCTGACATGCTCTGAGACTAGGTGAGTGTATAAACACTGTCAATAAACGATCACGGCGGAAGACTGCCGATGGGGGGGCGAGTGTGGTGGCGAGCGGCCCGGCCGGCGGTTGCGGGCTAGGTACTAACAAAACCAGCGTGAGCCGGGATACTTCCGCGCGAGCCAGCGGTCGAGCCCGAACCACTGACCCGAGGGCCAGATCACGAACACCAGGCTCAGCAGGAAGAACGGGATCAGCGAGGCGTCGTAATAGCCGCCGAGCGACAGATTCACCAGGATGAAAAAACTCAGGGCCGCCGCCCAGCGCGTGGTGAGCCCGAGCAGCAGCCCGATGCCGACGTAGAGTTCACCGAAGGTCACGATCCAGGCGACCGCTTTGTAGAGCGGTATGGCAAACGCCTGCAGGTAGGCGACCTGGAAACTGTCGGGATGCATCTCGGTGAGACGGTCCTCGAAGATGCGTTTCAGGATGTCGGTGGTGAGCCAGCCCTTGGCGAGCTTGTTGACTCCGGCGGCCAGCCAGAAGAGCCCGAACAGCAGGCGGAAAACGCTGTTCAGCACTACGCCGGTCATCCGCAGCGGATGCCGGCCGATGAAGCTGCCCGACCGAGGGCCGGGCGGCGTACCGGTGGCGCTATTCATCGCCGCTCGTCGCAGGCGCGCGGGACTGCATGGCGGCGATCGCATCCCATAGCGGCAATCGCGCGCAGTAGCCGAGCGCCTCGCCGCTGGCCGACCGGCGCCAGCGCCGATTGCGACGATCGATCTCGCGACCGTCGCTGGTGCTCAGCAGTGCAGGCTCGAGTGCGACCCGCATCCGTGCCTGCACGGGCGGCTGCCACTCGCCGTTCGCCACGTCATACACCGTGACGGGTCGCTCATGGCCTGCCGCGAGCGAAGCCGAACTGAAATTGCTGATGAACCACTCCCAGATAGTCGACACCTGGGACCAGAAAGTGCGCGTGTGCAAATGGTAGAGCGTGAAGCTGCCGTCGGCTGGTACCGCAGCCGGCGCGATGGGGGCCTGCGCCGCCTCGCAGATGACTGCCGCTTCGCACATGGTGCAGATCTCGCCGAACTGGCCCACGAGGAAGTAGCCGTCGTACTTCTTCTGGTTTACCTGCGCGGTTGCGGGCAACGCCAGTCCGAACAGGCACGCGGCGGCAAGGCCGGAGAGAAGCCGCGGCGCCGTGGTGTCCGGTCGCAGCCGCATCAGCGCCAGCGGTCCTTCTCGTCGAGGAAGCGCTTGGCATCGCGCAGGCTCGTGGGCAGGTAGCTGCTGAACAGGCCCGGCGCGTGCCGCGGCTGATACTGCCGGAACGCCGCTTCGTACAGCGGCATGTGCACATCGGGGATGCGGTGGCCCGCACGGAACTGCGCCATGGGAATGTGCGCCTCCACGTCCTGCTCGAACCGGGAGCCGGCCTTCGCGAGTTCTTCGCCGCGCGGGCCGTAGATTGCTGTGCCGCCGGAGCGCCCGCCCGGATCGTCGAGGAAGCCTGGGTTGCCCGGTGAAACGGCATTGTTGACGATCACCGAGTAGACGCGGTTGTAGCGCGACACCATGCGGATGTCCTCGGCTTCGAAGCCGCCCGAGGCGGTACGCAGCAGGATCTCCGCGCCCTTCATCGCCATGACACGGAAGAGTTCCGGCTCGAGTTGCGTGGACGAAGTGGCGAGATTGCCGATGTCGGTCCGGTGCACCGGCACGATCGCGTCTTCGCCGTACATCTCGACGTAGCGGTCGAGCACGTTGTACACAGTGGTGGTCACCAGCTCGAAGCCCGGGAATACGCCGACGATATTGCGCGCCTTCCAGTCGCGGGCCACGAGCTCGCCTTGTGGCCCGATGATCGAGGTGATGCTCAGTACGTGCCCGGGCCAGTCGGCATCGCGCGCATAGGCGCCGAACTGGATGTAACAGCCGTACTTTTTCGCCTTGGCCGCGATCGCCTCGGTCTCCGGCCCCGGCAGGTCGATCGACAGCCGTTCCAGTTCGCGCCGGTCCCAGGGGTTCCAGCCCTGCAGCGGGAACTCGTGGAAGCAGAGGAGATCCTTGGTGCCGCCGTAGAACTGCATCTTGTCGATGAGCTCGAGCATGTGGGCGAGGTTCTCGCGGATGCCCTTCGCCGGCGATGCCCCATCCACCGCCCGGATACGCGACTGCACGGCTCCGACCGCGACCGTGTCCCGGCGCAGCGGGACGCGTGTGTACTCGCGGCCGTTGGCCGGCACGGAGACGGCTCCTGGCGAGCGCTCCTGTGCCCGCGCGCCGCCGGCTCCGGCGAGCGTGGCAGCGGCGGCGACGAACAGCCGGCGGGAGAGCGATGGCGGCCTGGTCATGACGGTCTCCTCTGGTACGAGTGGTGTGCCGAAAATACCGCGGCGCGCATGCAGTCTGGCGTTACTGCACAGGCCCGAAAACCGGAAGCACGGGCGCTACCGCGACTCCTCTGCCCGTTGCACGTAGTCGCGCGCGAGCTGTTCGAGGTCCGGGCTCACCAGCCCAATGGTCCTCGCTTCGGCGACCGCGGTCTCCAGCGGGACGCCGCCATCGAGCACGCGCCAGGGAATCCAGACTGCTCCGACGCGGTTGGCGGTTCGACAGTGCAGCAGTAGCGGTTCCATCGTCGTATTGAGCAGTCTGCGCACTTCGGTGAACACCGCGTCCGCCTGCTCTGCGGTGCCGTTCCACGGCACATCGTGATACTCGAGGTCGAGACGCCCGGCCGCGGCGCGTTCGTCGAATCCCACCGCTTCGTCGGGCAGGCGCAGCGTGACCACCGTGTGTGTGCCGTGCGCGCGGGCGAGCGCGAGATCGGCCTCGCCGGGCTGGCCTGCCAGCAGCAGGTGTCCAAATGCGTGCACGGGAGTGGTGGCGCCCAGTGCGCTCGCGCGCAATGCGGGCGCGCCACCCTGGTCGGCTACGGCCATTACGGGGATCGCTGCGAGCAGGAGGCTCAGGCTGGCGGCCATTCGGTTGCTGCGCATGGTGGACAGTCTCCGGTCGTCGACGGGTTCTTTATATCCCAAACCGTTGCGCTGCGGTTAAGCTGGCGCGCCCATGGAACTCACTGCTGCAACTCTCGCGCCCGGCTGGCTCGGCCTCGGCGCCGTGCTCGCTGGCACGGTACTCATCGCTGCTGCGCGCACGGCACCGTGGTCGCGATTGCGCAGTGCCGAGATGCAGCATGCATTTGCGGCGGGCTGCGTGGCCGTCATGCTGCTGTGGACGATCCGCACAGGTCTCGAGATCGCGCCGGGTTATCACTTCTTCGGCGTCACGACGCTCACGCTGATGTTCGGCTGGCAACTCGCCTGCCTCGCCTCCGTGCCCGTGCTCATTGCCGCGTGCCTGCTCGGGCACGGCGACTGGGCCGCGCTCGGGGCCAATGCGCTGGTCCTGTTCGTGCTGCCGGCCGCGGTGACCTGGGCGCTGCTCCAGGCCGTCCGGCGCTGGCTGCCGCGCAATTTTTTCGTCTACATCTATCTCAACGCTTATCTTGGCGCCGCCTGCGCCATGGCGGCGGGCAGTCTCGCGATGGCGGCCATCCTCGCTGCGGCGGGTACGCTTGGTGACGGCGTGCCGTGGGGTGATTACCTGCTGTTCCTGCCGCTGCTGTCGCTGGCGGAAGGGTTCATCAACGGCATCGTGCTGACGGTGCTGGTCGCCATCCGGCCACACTGGGTGTGGACTTTCGACGAAGCGCGCTATTTCGCCTGATTCACTCGCGCAGCGGCGGCAACGGCTCGCCGCGCGGCACGAACCGCAGCGCCAGCCCGTTGTTGCAGTAGCGCTTGCCCGTCGGCGCGGGCCCGTCGTCGAACACATGGCCCTGGTGGCCGTCGCAGCGCGCGCAGTGGTATTCGGTGCGCGGCACGAGCAGGCGGAAATCGCGCCGGGTGGCGATGCGCGCGGGGTCGATGGGCCGGAAGAAGCTTGGCCAGCCCGTGCCGCTGTCGAATTTGCCACCGGATTCGAAGAGCGGCAGGTGGCAGGCGGCGCAGATGAACGTGCCGTCCTCCTTCATCGCGTTCAGCGGGCTGGACCAGGGCGGTTCGGTGCCTTCCCCGAACAACACGTCGTAGCGCCCCGGTTCCAGTAGCTCGCGCCATTCCGCTGCGGTCTTGCCGAGGGACGGATTGCGGTGTTCGCCGTCGCTCATGCCGCCGGCCCGCCCGTAGTCAATGGCTGCCGGTGCGCGTCACCGGCCGCGAGTTCGTCGAGCAGACGGATGAATTCCTCGGGCGGCTGGGCGCCGGACAACCCGTGCCGGCCGTCGATGATGAAAAACGGCACGCCGGAGACGCCGGCCTGTCGTGCCTGTTCGATGAGCGACCGCACGGTGTCCTCGTCCGTGCCATCCTGCAGGGCCTTGAGTACCTCGGCCGCATTCATGCCGACTTCGCTCGCGATGCCGGCCAGCACGTAGGGGTTGCCGACGTCCTCGCCGCGCTCGTGGTGCGCCGCGAACAGCTTTTCCATCAGCGCGTTCTGATCGACGCCGGCCGAGCGCGAAGCCCAGTAGAGCAGCACGTGCGCGGAGAGCGTGTTCGGCGAGCGCGCACCGGGCGGGGTATCGAAGGCGATGCCGTCCGCGAGGCCGGTCTGCTTCATGCGCGCCGTGATCTGCCCGGCGCGTTCTGCGCCGAAGATGCTCGCGTAGTGTTCGCGCCGGTCTTTGCCCTCGCGCGGCATGTCGGGGGTCAGCTGGTAGGGAAACCAGCTCACCTCCACGGCGATGCCGGGGCGCTCTGCGAGCGCTTTCTCCAGGCGGCGCTTGCCGATGTAGCACCAGGGACAGACGATGTCCGAGACGATCTGGATGGCAATCGGCCTGGTCATGGCGCACCTCGCAGTTGGGGCATTGAGACAGATGCTAACCGATCGGCGCGCAGTGGCGGCAACGGCATAATGCAGCGTACGGAACCATAAGGAGCAGCAGTGGCACAAACCGCATCGACCATGGCGGCGCTCGGATCCGCCGCACCCGATTTCTCACTGCCGGGCACCGAGGGGCGCATCGTGCAGCGGGACGATTTCGCCGCGTCGCCGGCGCTGCTGGTGGCGTTCTGGTGCAACCATTGCCCGTTCGTGAAGCACGTAGAGGACGCCTTCGTGCGTTTCGCGCGGGAGTATCAGCCGCAGGGACTCGCGATCGTCGCGATCAGTGCCAACGACCCGGTGGCCTATCCGGAGGACTCACCGGCGAAGATGCGCGAGACCGCACAGCGCTGCGGCTACGGCTTCCCGTACCTCTTCGACGAGAGCCAGGCGGTGGCGCGTGCGTACCAGGCCGCCTGCACGCCCGATTTTTTCCTGTACGACGCCGGGCGCCGACTCGCCTATCGCGGGCAGTTCGACGGCAGCCGGCCCGGCAACACGGTGCCGGTGACGGGTGCCGACCTGCGCGCGGCAGTCGCTGCAGTTCTTGCCGGCCGCCCTGCACCGTCCGGGCAGAAGCCGAGCCTCGGCTGCAATATCAAGTGGCGGCTGTAGGCGGGAAGACAGACCGACACACTAGAATGCCGCCATGTTCCCGATCCGCGACGACAACCCGCACTTCCTCACGCCCTACGTCACTTACGCCATCGTCGGCCTGAACGTCGCGGCCTGGGTGCTGCTGCAGGGACTCGGCACGGAGCCGGCGCTGTCACGCTCCGTGTGCACCCTCGGGCTCGTGCCCGGTGAGTTGCTGCAGTCGGTCGCAGCCGGCACCCGGGTGCAGATCGGGCCCGAAACCTACTGCGTCGTGACCGACTCGGCGAGCTGGCTGTCCGTCGTTACGCACATGTTCCTGCACGGCGGCTGGATGCACATCATCGGCAACATGTGGTTCATGTGGATCTTCGGCAACAACGTCGAGGACTCGATGGGCCACGCACGCTTTGCGGTGTTCTACCTGCTGTGCGGACTCGCGGCGGCCGGGATCCAGGTGGTGTCGAACCCGGCATCGGCGATTCCCATGGTGGGGGCCTCTGGGGCGATCGGTGGTGTCATGGGCGCCTATGTGCTGCTCTACCCGCGGGTGAGCGTGCACATGCTGCTGATACTCGGGTTCTATGTGACCACGGTTGCCATCCCGGCAATCTGGATGCTCGGTTACTGGTTCCTGGTGCAGGTCATCGGTGGCCTCGGTTCGCTCGGCAGCGGACGCGGTGGCGTCGCATTCTGGGCGCACATAGGCGGGTTCGTCGCCGGCGCGCTGCTGGCGCTGGTTTTCCGCAACCCGGTGCTGCTCGCGCGCCACCCGTATCACGGCTGGCAGCAGCGCGCCGGTACCGCCTATCGTCGGGTTCGCTAGAAGCCGTCAGGCTGTTCTTGGGTTCATCGCCGCCAGCGCGCCCTGGGGACACGATCAGCGCATCACACACCGCTTACCGCTCGCGCAGCACCCGCATGCCGTTCAGCGTCACCAGCATGGTGGCGCCCACGTCGGCGAGCACCGCCATCCACAGCGTTGCGATGCCCGGAATGGCGAGCGCGAGGAAGGCGAGTTTCAGCCCCAGGCTCAACGCGATGTTCTGCTTGACCAGGGTCCGCGACTTGCGCGCCAGGCGCAATGCCATGGGCACGTGGGAGATATCGTCCTGCATCAGCACCACGTCGGCGGTCTCCATCGCCTGTGCAGTGCCGGCCCCCATGGCGATGCCGACGTCGGCGCGGGCGAGCGCCGGCGCGTCGTTGATGCCGTCTCCCACCATCGCAACGACGCCGTAGCGCTCGCGCAGTGCCTCGATCGCCTGCAGCTTCTGCTCGGGCAGCAGCCCGGCGCGCACATCGTCGATGTAGCCAACGCGCTCGGCAACGCGTGCGGCCGCCTGCGGGTTGTCGCCGGTCAGCATGACGGCAGCGACCGGCTGGTCGCTGTCGCGCAACTCCTGCAATGCGAGGCGGCTGGCCTCGCGGATCTCGTCCTGCACGCCGATGAAGCCGATGACGTCGTCGTTGCGGGCAACGTACATCACGGTGTTGCCGGCGGTACGCGCATTCTCGGCCTGGCAGGAGAGGTGCCCGAAGCCATTGCCGGCCGCGCCGACCAGCGCGTCGCTGCCGACCGCGATCGTCATGCCGTTGCCGAGCTCGCCGGAGATGCCGCGGCCGGCGTGCGCCGTGACCGCACCGCTGGTCTGGTAGCGGTGCTGGACCTGCCGCTGCGTGGCTTCCGCGATGATCGCGTGGGCCACCGGGTGCTCGGAGGCGCGCTCGACGGAAGCGGCGAGTGCCACCAGGTCTTCGCAACTCGCGCAGTCGTCGTGGGTGGCTTCTTCGTGCGCGCAGTCGCGACCGGCCATGGCCGTCACCTGGGGGCGTCCGTGCGTCAGGGTGCCGGTCTTGTCGAACGCCACCGCCCGCACGTCGGCAAGACGGTCGAGCTGCGCGCCGCCTTTCACCAGCACACCGAGATTCGCGAGCCGCGTGAGCCCGCTCACCACGGTCACCGGGATGCTGATTACCAGCGCGCAGGGGCAGGCAATGATGAGCAGTGCAAGGCCGCGGTACAGCCAGCCGAACGTACCGTCGGCGGTCTGGAGCAGCGGTTGGCCGAAGGCGAGCACCGGCACCGCCACCACCAGCGCGGCGAGCAGCACCACCGCAGGGGTGTAGTAACGCGCGAAGCGGTCGATGAAACGCTCGGCAGGGCTGCGCTGGGACTGAGCCTGTTCGACCAGTCGCGCGATACGCGCGATGGTGGCATCCCCCGCCGGCCGGGTGACGCGGACCTCGATCGCGCCTTCGCCGTTGACGGTGCCGGCCATGACTTCATCACCGACATCGCGCGGCACCGGTACGCTTTCCCCGGTTACGGCTGCCTGGTTGACCGACGACTGGCCGCGCGTGATCTCGCCATCGACCGGAATGCGCTGGCCCGGGCGGACCAGCACCGTGTCGCCGACCGCGACCTCGGCCACCGGCAGGATCACCTGGTGAATGTGTACGTCCTCGTGCTCCCGGAGTGCAGCAGTCGCGGCTTGCGCCGCTCCTGCATCCCTGTGTTCAGGCGTGGGCTGGTCCTGCAGGAGCGGCGCAAGCCGCGACTCATGCCCGTGTTCGTGCTGCGCGTGATCGTGTCCGCAGCCGTCGCGCCCGTCGTGACCGTTATGCTCATGACCATGATCGTCGTGATGCTCATGGTGTCCGTGATCATGCGCCGCATGGTCGTGATCCCGATGATGCTCATGAGCGTGCTTGGCATGATCGTGGCCGTGCCCGGCATGATCGCCGTGGTCGTGATCGTGCCCGCAACCGGCGTGTGCCTCGGGGGTGGCGATGGAGGCCGGGGCATGGCCGTGCTTGTGTGCAGGACCATGTTCATGGCCGTGCCCGGCGTGATCGTCATGGTCGTGGTGAGCATGGCCATGCGAGGTATGGCCATGCCCGGCGCAGTCGTGATCGTCGTGATCGTCGTGATCGTGGGCGGCATGTGCGTGGGTGCCGTGGTCGTGACCTTCGTGGTCGCAACCAGCCTGTTCGTCGTGGGCATGATCGGCGTGCTCGCCGTGACCGCCGCGGTGCTCGCGCAGCACGGTGGCTTCCTGCGGTTGCAGCGAGATGAGGCTGCGCAGCGAGCCGCGGGCACGCTCCGCGCTGTAGGCTTCGAGCGCCTCGCCGAGCGTGAAGAGCAGGATCACCGTCGCTGCTTCGCCGAACTCCCCGATGCCGAGCGCGCCGGCAGAGGCGACCGCCATCAGCAGGTCGATGGTCACGCGGCGGGCGAAGATCAGCGCCCGCATACCCTTGAGGAACACCGGTGTGCCGGCCACGATCACCGCGACGCTGAAGAGCAGGTCGAGCGGGGCCACACCGGCGATTTCCGGTGCGCCGGCGAGCAGCGGGATGCCCGCGAGCACGGCGATGGCAATGACGAGTGCCACGCGCAGCTGCCGCTGCTGCCAGAGAAAACGCAAGAACCCGGCGGCACCGTGCGCCTCGCCCGGGCTGGACGCCGGCTGCGGCGCGTCGGAAGCGATGCGGTAGCCGAGCTCCTTCAACCGCTGCTCGATGCTCGCGAGCGTCGGGCTGCCGGTGAGCTCCATGGACTCCGTGGTGAAACTTACGGTCACTGCGTCGACACCCGGCAGTTGCCGCATGCTGTTCTCGATCGTCATCGCACAGCTGCCGCAGTCCATGCCCGCGATCTTCACGCGCAGCGGGTTCACGGCGGCAGGGGTGGCGGAAATGGCCTGGCTCATTGCACTGCATCCACGGCCGGTCCGACGGGACCGGGACGGCTGGCATCATCCACCTTGAACTCAGCTTCAAGGTCAAGCAGGGTCCGGCTATTGACCTTGAACCCTGCTTCAGGGTTTATGGTGCCGATCGGAGGCCGGAGACCCCGGCCGTGGGAGCGATGTCATGCTGGGTGTTGACGACAGGCTGATCACGCCGACGACCATGAAATGGGTCAAGGTGGGCCTCATTGCGGGACTGGCGTCCATTCCCACCACGATTCTTCTTTACTGGGTGCTCGGCCTGGCCGTCGATGCTGCCGTCGAGGGCAGCAACCTGTTGCGCCAGTGGTTCTGGATCCTCACCGGTCTCGTGGTCCTGAAGGCAGCGCTCGCGTGGGTGTTCCGCACCGGGCAGTTTCGCGCCTCCGCGGAGGCCAAGATCAACGTGCGCGACCGGATCTACCAGCAGGTCGTGCGCCTCGGTCCCGGAATCCTCGGCAAGCGGCGGACCGGCGAGATCGCCAACACGGCCACCGAGGGCGTCGAGTACCTCGATTACTACTTCAGCGTGTATTTCGTGCAGGTCTGGGTGGCGATCGCGATCCCGATCTTCCTCTGCGCGGCGATCTTCTGGATCGACTGGGTGGTGGGCCTGTGGATGCTGGCGGGCGTGCCGCTGACGCCGCTGTTCGTCGGCTCTTCCGCACGCGGGTTCCGCCGCATCAGCAAGCAGAACGAAGCGGTGAAGAACCGCAACAGCGCGCAGTACCTCGATTCGATCCAGGGCATGACGACGCTGAAGATGTTCAACGAGGCCGTACGCCGCGGCCGAGAAATGGAGGAGGGCAACGAGCAGCAGCGGCGCACGACGATGAAGCTCCTGCTGGTCGCGCAGAGCCAGTTCGTCTTTCTCGAGCTCGGCTTCGCGTTGTTCTCCACCGCCGTGGCGATGGGCGTCGCCCTGTACCGCTACAGCGGTGGCTTCATGACGCCGGGCGAGGCAGTGGCGGTTGTGCTGCTCAGCCTGGAGTTCAGCCGCACGCTGCTCCTGATCGGCGAGTTCTTCTTCGCCGGTGCCATGGGCCGCGAGGTAGCCGCCGAGGTGATCAAGTTCCTCGACGAGAAGGCGCCGATCACCAGTTCCGCCAGCGCGCACGCGGGCAGGACCACCGGCAAAGCCGTCCGCATCGAGCTTCGCAACGTGAACTTCACCTATCCGGGCGCCGATCGGCCGGCCATCGAGAACCTCAGCATGACGCTCGAGCCGAACGAGACGGTGGCGCTGATTGGACGCAGCGGTTCGGGCAAGACTACGGTCACCAACCTGCTCCTGCGCACGCTGGAGCCGCAGTCCGGCGAGATCCTGTTCGACGGCGTGCCCGAAAAAGAGCTGACGCTGGAGTGGATACGCGAGCAGATTGCGCTCGTGCCGCAGGATCCGTTCCTGTTCTTCGGCACGATCGCGGACAACCTGCGCATGGCCAAGCCCGACGCGACCGAGGCGGAACTGGTCGCGGCCACCACGGCGGCGGAACTCTACGACTTCATCCGGTCCACGCCGGACGGGTTCCAGACCCAGGTCGGCGACCAGGGCATGGCGCTCTCCGGCGGGCAGGCCCAGCGGCTCGCGATTGCCCGCGCGCTGCTGAAGAACGCCCCGATCGTGATCCTCGACGAACCGACATCGCAGATCGACGTCGAGACGGAGACCCTGCTGAACAAGGCACTGGCGCGGCTGACCGCGAACAAGACGGTGCTGCTCATCGCCCATCGCCTGAGCACGATCGAGCAGGCCGACCGGATCATCGTCATGGAGGGTGGGCGGCTGGCCGAGAGCGGCACCCGCGCCGAATTGCTCGCGCGCGGCGGCATCTACGCGGGTATGGTCCGCACCAAGCGCGAGATGGAGTCGCGGCCGATGCAGACCAAGCCGGCTGCCGGCATCGCCTGAGGGAGACGAATCGATGAATACTGCACAAGCGATCGCCGGGCAGGGGCCGCAGGCGAGCAACTTCCAGATCATGCGCCGCCTGATGCGCTACATGTCGCCGTTCAACGGCATCATGCTCGTGTCGCTCGTGACGCGCGTGATCAAGATCGTCAGCCAGGCGGCGCTGCTCGGCATTGCCGCGGCGAGTGTCGGGATCTATGTCGAGTCCGCCGAGCCTGGGGTGGTCAACTGGGACGTGATCTGGGCCCAGGTGCGCTGGATCGCGCTGGTGGGCACCCTGGTCGGGTTTGCCTCCTACCTCGAGAACTACACCGGGCACTACGTGGCGTTTCGCATCCTCGCGGAGTTCCGTGACAAGTTCTACTACGCCATGCTGCCGCTCGCGCCAGCGCGCACTGGCAAGCTGCAGTCGGGTGATGCGGTGAGTCGCGTGATGAGCGATTGCGAGCGCGTCGAGCCGTTCTACGCCCACACGCTCGCCCCGGCGGTAGCCGGCATCAGTGTGCCGATGATCATCCTGGCCTGGTGCTGGACCGTGCACCCCTCGCTGGTGTGGGTGCTGGCGCCGTTCTACGCCGCGTGCGTCTTCGTGCTGCCCTGGCTGGTGGCCCGCCTCGGTGGCGATGGCGTGCGGTACCGCGAGCAGCTCGGGCTGGTCAACGCGTTCGTCGCCGACAGCATCCAGGGTGTGCGCGACACCGTGGCTTTCGGTTACGAGAAAGAGCGCGCGCGCGAACTCTGGCAGCGGGGCGTCTCGATGCAGTCCGGGCAGGACAAACTCTATGGCGCCGATGCCACGCAGCGTGCGCTCTCGGAGATCTTCGCGACCGTGGGCATCCTCGCGGCGGCGTGGTGGGGTATCGAGCTGGCGCTGGCCGGCAAGATCGACGCATTGGTGGACCTCCCCGCCGTCATTGCCGTTTCCATCGTCGGCTTCTACACGTCGCAGGGGCCAGCGAATAACTACACCGATTTCCGTGTGTCGCTGATTGCGGCGCGCCGCCTCTTCGGGATGATGGATCAGCCGCCCGCGGTCCAGGATACGGCCGGTGAGCCGGTGGCCGCGAAGCTCGATCCGTCGCTGCACTTTAGCAACGTGAACTTCGAGTACGACGCGGACGACGAGACATGGAGCCGCAACAAGAAAGTCTTCGACGGCTTCACGCTCGACATCCCCGCCGGGCGCCATGTCGCGCTGGTGGGTCCGTCGGGCACCGGCAAGTCCACCATCGTCAACCTGCTGTTGCGCCATTGGGACCCGCAGACGGGCGAGATCCGGGTTGGCCCGCGCCGGTTGCCGGAGTTCCAGCTGGCGGAGCTGCAGAAGCAGTTTGCCGTGGTGTCGCAGCGCAGTTTCATCTTCAACGAAACCATTGGCGAGAACATCCGCATGGGGCGGCGCGATGCCGGCCAGGCGGATATTGAGGAGGCGGCACGCAAGGCCGGGCTGCACGACTGGATCATGAGTCTGCCGGAGGGCTATGAGTCACCGGCGGGAGAACGCGGCTCGAAACTCTCCGGCGGTCAGCGCCAGCGAGTGGCCATCGCCCGCGCAATTCTCAAGAATGCGCCGATCGTGCTGCTCGACGAGGCGACCTCGAGCCTCGACGTCGAAACCGAGCTCGGCGTCATGCAGGCATTGCGGCGCCTGTGCCAGGGCCGCACGACGCTCACCATCGCCCATCGGCTCTCGACCATCGTGGACAGCGACGAGATCCTGGTGATGCTGGAAGGCCGGATCGCGGAACGCGGCACGCACGAGGAGCTCATGCGCCGGGGCGGCTGGTATGCGCGCATGTTCGAGATCCAGCAGGACGAGGTGGACGCCAAGCTGGTGTCGTGAGGCGCAGGTCGGGATGACGCACGCGGGCCGCAGCCGCCACACGGCTGCCCTGCCGGGCCGGAATAACGTCATATTGACATCATGACCGCGGCGGGCTAGGAATGGCCCGTCAACCCACTGGGGCGCGACGGAAGTCGCGAAGGGGGGTCATCGTGCAGGCATCCATCCGCCGTCACGTTGCGGTTCTCGGTTGCGCAAACCTGGTGCTGCTTGCGCCGCTCGGTGCCGCCGCCGTCGAGGAAATCGTCGTCACCGCGCGCAAAGTCGAAGAGAACATCCAGGAGATACCGGTTGCGGTCAGCGCGTTTACCGCCACCAGCATCGAGGAGCTGAATCTCCGCAGCATCGACGACATCGCCAAGTTTACCCCGAGCTTCTCCTTCACCTCGGCTTTCGGCCGCCAGCCGGGTTCGGACCGCCCCGCGATGCGCGGCATCACGACCATTCAGAACGGCATCGGCAACGCCTCGGCGGTGGCCTACTTCATAGACGGCGTCTATCTCGGGGCGTCGCCGCAGTCGACTGAGCTGTACAACCTCGAGCGCGTCGAGATCATCAAGGGGCCGCAGGCGGCGCAGTTTGGTCGCGGCACGTACGCGGGCGCAATCAATTTCATCACGCGTAAGCCCTCGATGGACCGCATCGAGGGTGGTGTCAGCGCCACCGGTGCGGAGCACGACACCTGGGAAACCTCGGCATGGGCGAGCGGGCCGATCATCACCGATCAGCTCGCCTTCTACGTGGCGGCCGGCTACGACACCTACGGCGGCGAGTTCGACAACCAGCGCACGGGCGACGAGGTGGGCGGCACCGAGAGCCAGAGTGCGACCGCGAGATTGCTCTGGACGCCGCTCGACGGGCTGGAGGTTTCCTTGCGGGGCGGGGTTCAGACGACGGAAGACGATCATTTCGCTATCTACCTGCAGCCGCGCACGTTCAACAACTGTTTCTTCCGCACGCCGGACGCACCGCGGTCCCGCGAGTACTACTGCGGCGAGGCGGTGACCGACGAGAACGGCCTGAACCTGGTCACCGACCTGCTGGACCAGGCTGCGATGTCGGGCGTGGAGCTGCGCCGCCGGCTCGCCAACCTGACGGTCGAATATGAGTACGGCGGCTACACCTTCAGCAGCGTCACCGGCTTCATACGCGACAGCATCCAGACCGGTTTCGACGTGTCCTACGCGGGGTATGACCCGATTCCCATTGGCCCTTCGCTCGGGAGCTTCTGGCAGCTCGACCGCGATGAGAACGAAGTCTTCTCGCAGGAAGTACGCATGACTTCGGCGCAGGACCTGCCGCTGCGCGGAACCATCGGGCTCTATTACCTGGACCAGACGAACAAGGAGATCGCCAACCGCAAGGTACTGCCGAGCGGGTTGCCTGCGTTGCAGACCGTGGCGAACCTCACGAACCAGGATGTCGAGAATATGGCCGTTTTCGGCGGCCTCGAATGGGATGCCGGCGAACGGACGACCCTGGGTCTCGAGATGCGTTATGCCGAAGACGAGATCGAGGTCGCCAATCGGGTCAACGATGGCAGTGGGGCCGTGGAGCCTTGCGGCCCGAGCCCCTCGTGCTCGGAGACCTACGAGAGCCTGACTCCCCGCGTGACGGCGCGCTATCGCCTGACCGATGAAGTGAACCTCTACGCGAACGTCGCCAAGGGCACCAAGCCGGGGACGTTCAACAGCACGGTGCCGGTGGTGGACGGCGTGCCGGACGAGAGCTTCCGTGATGTCAAGGAAGAGAAGGTCTGGTCCTACGAGATCGGCGCCAAGACGGAGTGGCTGGCCCGCCGTGTCATTGCCAACGTGGCCATCTACCGCAACGATGTCACCGATCAGCAGTTCACGCGCAACATCGAGGGTCCGGGTGGCGTGCCGCAGTCGGTCATCGACAACGTGGGCAAGACCGAGGTGTGGGGGTTCGAGCTGGACAGCACCTACTCGATCACCGACGAGTGGACCGCCGGCCTGATCTATTCCTGGACGGACTCGGAATACGAGAGGAATATCAGCAACGATGAGGCCGATCTGCGCGGCGGCAATGGCACGCTCGAGGACCTGAACACCCTCGGCGACACCTCCGGCAGGCAATCGCCACGCATCCCGGAAAACCAGTTCGCTTTGTTCACGCGATACGAGACGCCCGTGAGCTGGGGCAGCGTCTACCTCGGCGCGGATTTCACCTTCGAGGAATCGAAGTACGCCCAGGAGCACAATCTCATCGAAACCGGCGATCGCGAACTCCTCGGCGCGCGCGTCGGAACGACCTGGGGCAACTGGGATTTCAGCGTCTGGGGCAAGAATCTGACCGACGACGATACGGCGCTCGACATCCTGCGCTACATCGACCGGCGCTACGGGACGTTGACCAATTGTGCCGCACTACCGCCAGCCGACCCGGCGACCATCTGCGCGGGCTCCTCCACGAGCCCACGGGGATTCGGCGTCACGCTGCAGCCGGGCAGGCAGGTCGGGGCGACGCTCAGCTACCGCTTCGGCCGCGAGTAATACCCGGGGTCGGGCGGCGACTGGTTGTCGCGCGGCCGCGGGTCGCCGTTAACGGTTTTGCATCAACCTGTCAGGGCCTGGCGCGGCGCCGGACGGTCTCGACCGGGATCGACAGGATCCGCGCGAGCTGGCTGCGTCCGACAACGAGGTCGGCCAGGCTGTAGCGCTCGAGGACCGAGTAGAACGCACTGACCGCTTCGCCGAGGATCTTGCGCAGCTGGCAGGATTGGCTGATGACGCAGGTGTTGCGATCCGGGTCGAAACACTCTGCCGGCAGGGAGTCTGCCTCGGTCAGGCGCACGACGGCACCGACATTGATGGCATCCGGCGTCGATGCCAGGGTCAGTCCGCCCCCTTTGCCGCGTACGTTGGCAAGGAAGCCGTGCTTGCCGAGAAAGTGCACGACCTTCATCAGGTGACTTTCGGAAATATCGAACGCGGTGGCGATCTCGGCAATGGTCACGCGTTGCTCGGGACGGATCGCCAGATAAATGAGTACGCGCAGGCTGTAGTCGGTGAAGGTCGTGAGCCGCATGTGGTTACCCGGCGTACGGATGACAGGCGCCCCGCGGGGCGCCTGTCATTGTACCTGAGCCCACTCAGGCCATTTCGCCTGCCTGTGTGAGCGTGGCCGCCGCGGTCCGCCTGGAGCGGGCTGCGATCAGCTTCAGTACGTAAGCGCCGAGGCAGAGTGCTCCGAGTCCGAAGACGACATCGCCGGGCACCCGCAGCCAGACGAACAGTTCCATCCAGCGTGAGTGCACGACTTCGGGCGAGCGCGCATACCACAGGCCTTCGGTGATGCTCGCCACGGCCTGGTAGATCCCCGCCGGGAGCAGCGACAGGAACACCATCAGCCCGAGGCCGATGTTCAGGGTCCAGAACGCGTGCTTGAGCAGGCGTTCGTCGTGCCAGGCGGACGCGAACAGGCCGCGCAGGCAGAACAGCGCGAGCCCGATTCCGAGCATCCCGTACACGCCGAACAGCGCCGCATGGCCATGGGCCGCCGTCAGGTTCAGTCCCTGCACGAAGTACAGCGACGCCGGTGGGTTGATCGCGAAGCCGAGGAGGCCCGCACCGACCACGTTCCAGAAGGCCACTGCCACGAAGCAGAGTATCGGCCAGCGATACTCGGCCACCCATGGTGCGGCCTGGCTGCGCCGGTAGGTGCGGTAGCCCTCCAGCCCCAGCAGCGCCAGTGGCACCACTTCGAGCGCGGAGAACACGGCACCGAGCGCGATGACCGACGTCGGCGTGCCGGTGAAGTACAGGTGATGCAGCGTGCCGAGTATGCCGCCGAACAGGAAGACCGCGGTCTCGAGCACGATTGCACTGTTGGCCGTGCTCGTGCGCACCAGCCCGAGTCGCGCGAAGATCAGGGCGACGACCGCGGTTGCGAAGACTTCGAAGAAGCCCTCGACCCAGAGGTGCACCAGCCACCAGCGCCAGTACTCGATCATCGAGTAGTGCGTTTCCTGGTTCCAGACCAGCGAGGTGGCATAGAAGCCGCCGATGCAAATGGCCGAGAGGAACACCATGCTGATCAGCCCACGTGATTCGGAGGGCCGCCGCAGCGCCGGCCAAAGCGCGCGGCCGAGCAGGACGAGCCACAGCAGCAGGCCGATGAACAGCAGGAACTGCCAGATGCGGCCCATGCTGGTGAATTCCAGACCCTGATTGCCGATCCAGAACGCGAAATCGACGCCTCGCCGCTGTATGGTCCCGAGCCAGCCGGTGATGGTGGAACCGACCACGATGACGAGAAGCGCCCAGAAGAGCAGGTCCACGCCGAGTTTCTGGCCTTTCGGTTCATGGCCGGAGAGCAGCGGGGCGATGTACAGGCCGGTTGCCAGCCATGCGGTGGCAATCCAGAAGATGCCGAACTGCGTATGGGCGGTGCGACTGACCACGTAGGGCAGTATCTCGCCGAGCGGCAATCCGAAGAATGACTGCCCCTCGACCGCGTAGTGTGCCGTGATGGCGCCGAGCGCCACCTGGCCGAGCAGCAGCCCGACGGCCACGAAGAAGTACTTGCGGGTTGCCAGCATCGACGGCGTCGGAGCGATGTTCTCCAGCGGGTTGTTCACCGGGGCCGGCAGTTCCTCCGGCTCGGGTTGCGAGCCGTGGTACCAGAGCATCGCCGCGATGCCGGCGATCAGCAGTACGATGCTGACGATGGTCCAGATGGCGCTGCCCGCGGTCAGTTCGTTGCCAACCAGTGGTTCGTGCGGCCAGTTGCTGGTGTAGGAGAGGCCGTTCTCGCCGGGCCTGTCGGTGGCAGCCGCCCAGGAGGACCAGAAGAAGAAGGCTGTCAGCGCCGCGCGGTCCGCGCTCGATGGCACGGTGCCGGCAGTCATCGCGTACTGCTCCCGCAGTCCGTCAAGGCCCGGCTCGTCGGCGAACAGGCCGGAGTAATGCGCCGCGACCGCCCGGATGGCCGAGGCACGGTTGGCCGAGACCGTCAGCAGGTCACGCGCGGCGTCGTAATCGTTATGCCGCATTTCATGACGCAGGCGCGCATCGATACTGCCGCGCTGGTCCACCGAGAGTTGCCGGTAGGGTGTGCCGAAGGACTGTCGGGCCTGCAGATCCCGCAGGGCGAGGGCTTCGCGGTGCAGCCAGTCGGCCGACCAGTCCGGGGCGACATATCCGCCGTGGCCCCACACGGAGCCGAGCTGCTGCCCGCCGGCGGCCAGCCAGACCTGTTGCCCATGCCGTATCTGGTCGCCCGTGAAAACGACGTCGCCGCTCCCGGTGAGTACCGTAGCCGGGATGGGTGGTGCGGCCAGGTAGATTTCCCGGCCAATCCAGCCAAGCACGGCAAAAGACAGGACAAAAATTACGGCAAGCGCCTTCCAGAGGCGACGGTTGGGGTTCATGTTGGGGCCTTTCTGACGGGATGCGCTGAAGAACGATTTTGTATCGCTCTTATGATATCGGCCGGCAGGTTTTGAAAGCAATACCTGGTATCGATCTTATAGGGATATTCCGCAGCCGGCGGTCCGCGGCAGCCGGGTTGCGCCGGGTCTGCGGGTCAGCGCGCTGCGCCGGCGGTTGCCGGTCGCGACGGCTCTTGCATGCCGGGCGCCGGCGCGTGGCATGTGCCGGGACTCAGGTCTCGGCCGTCTCTAGCGCCAGAAACAGTTGCGCGAAGAGAAAAGAGTTCGGCCCGCGCACCTGGAACAGGAAACCCTCATCGGCCTCTGAGACACGCGGTTCGACGTGAACCTCGCAGTTAGCCTCGCTCGCAGCGAGCTGGCGCAGGGCTTTCTCGACCTGGGGGTCGCGACTCGCGACGAGGATCGAATAGCCGTCGTCCTCGCGCCAGATATGGATATGGCGGCCGCGCAGCGTTGCGAACACCTTGTCGCGTTCGGCGGTCGCGAGCGCGCAGCCGAGTCGCTTGATGAGGCGGGCCAGCGAGGAGGGCGCCTTGTGCCGCGCTTCGTGTCCGCACACCTGGTTCAGGAGCTCGCGATAAAGCCTGCCGGTCGGGCCTCCGGCAGCGCGTCCGACACGCTCGGTCAGGTCCTCGAGAAAGAACTCGAGCTCGTGGCGCAGCACAAGCATCTCGGTGAGGCGTCGCTCGATGTCGAGGAAACGCTGCTCGGCGATATCCATCACGTCGTCGCGACCCTTGTTGCTGCCACCGTGCTGCAGCAACTTGATGTCGTTCAGTGAAAACCCGAGCCGCTGTGCGCGGCGAATGAAGAGCAGCGTTTTCTCTGCGCTGGCCGGATACAGCCGGTATCCGGAGGCGCTGCGCCGTTCCGGTGCCAGCAGGCCCTCGCGCTCGTAGAAACGCAGCATCGAGGTCGATACGTTGAGTCGTCGTGCAAGGGCGCCGATGGTGAGCGGTCTGCTGGACATGGTCGTCGTCGACGGAGCCCATTTGGGGAGGCTTCAGCCGGGCTCCATGGCCGGATCTTAGCCGAATGCCCTACCTTGAACCATGCTTCAAGGCTGGGCGCGGCGGGTGCCGGCAGTCTCGGTCGCGGCGGTGCGTGGGGCGCGCAGCGCGGCGAGCAGCCTTGCGTCCCAGCCATAGACGTCGCGGCGGAAGTTGACCGTGCCGTCCTCGTCGGCCCAGGCCGTGAGGTACACGATCCAGATCGGCAACGTGTGTTGCAGGTTCAGCGTGGTGGTCCTGCCGCTCGCGATGCGGGCCTCGGTGTCGGCGGCTGTCCACTCCCGGTCACCCGCCAGCAGGAAGGTGGTGAAGCGCGCGGCGTCTTCGAGGCGCACGCATCCCGAGCCGAGCGTGCGACTGGTCAGGTCGAAGAGGCCGCGGGCTGGCGTGTCGTGCAGGTAGATGTCGAAGGGATTGTCCATCGCGAGCTTGATGCGCCCGAGGCTGTTGCCCGGCCCGGCATCCTGCCGCAGCCGGTATGGAAAGCGCCCCGGGCCGAGCGCGGCCCAGTCGATACGGGCCGGATCGAGTTCACGCGGGGACTCCGGCGTGCCGGTGAGCACCCGGATCGCGTGACGGGCGAGATAACCCGGATCCTCCTGCTGGCGTGGCAGCAGATCCTCCACCGCGATGGTGTAGGGAACGGACCAGCTGGGGTTGAAGACTACCTGGCGCACGTCGCTGGCGAGGCTCGGCGTCGGTCGGCTGGCATGCCCGACGATGGTGCGCATCGAGAATTCGCGCTGTCCGTGCGCGAATACATCGAGCGTGGTGGTGGCGGTATTGACCCACACGTAGCGCGATCCGAACGCCGGCGGCAGCCAGCGCCAACGCTCGAGCACTGCGGCGAGCTGCTCTGCCCGTGCCGCTGCCGGTACGTTCAGATACCCGAGCGTGCGCTCGTCGAGCCTGCCGGTGGCCTCCAGGTCGTGCTGCGCCTGGAATCGGCGCAGCGCCCCGTCGAGACCGGTGTCGAAAAACCAGGGATCCGCCTGCATTTCGGCGCGGTAGTCGCCGCTGGCGCGCAGCCGGTCACGCAGCACCGCGACGCGCGCATCCCGAGTGCCGAGCCGCAGGGTGGCACCCGCCGGCACGCTTGGCCAGCCGCCGCCCCGCTCGATCGCGAGGTACCGGGTGAGCGCCTGCTGCAGCAGGCCGTACTGGGGGTGGGCCGGCGGTTGTGCCGAGGTCGGGTCGGTGAACGGCGGTCGCGCGGGGATGTGCCAGTCCGGGTCCCCCAGCGTGGGCGTGACCCGCCCGTGGCTGACGTCACGGGAATAGCGCCCGTAGGCCGCCTCGAGCAGGCGATGAAACTCGGGGTTGTGGTCGACGTCGGGCCCGGCGGCAAGCGTTCGCAATTGCTCGACGTCGTAGTCGGTCGCCAGCAGTCCATGCTCGCCGGCATGCTCGAGGGCGATCAGGCGCGGATCATCGTCCGTCGCGCCGGCGCTGGCGGGAGCACCGATAGCGCCGGCGAGCGCGAGGATCGCAGCGATGGCGGCGGCAGGCGGCGCCAGCGCCGCCCGCACCATCAACACCATGGAAGCGTGCTCAGGCGTCGTGCTGGTGCCGGGCCCGGCGTGCCCGGGCACCGGCTGCGGCAAGCGCCGTCACCAGTAACCATGCGGTGGCGGGCAGCGGCACCGGCGAGATGGCGACCGAAGCGCCATTGAACTCCGGATAGAACGGTTGATCCGTCGGCAGCTTGGCGATGAAAGTCCCGATGAAGTCGTCCGCATCGGCAACGCCGAGCGAAGCGATGGTGCCGGGGCTGCCGAGCGCGAGGAAGCTGAATGTGCCGATCGTGCTGTTATTGGTGGCCTGCTGGAATCCGAACGTCACGGTCTGCCGGTCGCCGGCTGCGCCGACGGAGGGCGCGCCCCCCAGAGGCCCGACGGGTGAGGTAAACGCAAAGCTCTGGTAGGCGAGCTGTGTGGGGTCGAAATCCACGGTCACTTCGCCGATATACAGGCCGGGATCTGCACCGGGCGCACCGCTCGCGTCCAGCACCACGTTCACGGTGAAGAGCGTGTCCTCGATGATGTTCGAGGCGGACGGCACGAGCGTGATGCTTGCCGCCTGCAGGTTGGCTGCGGCACCGAGCGTCGCCACGGCCAGTAATCGTGAAATCAGTTTCATGGTCATTCTCACAGGTCCTGTCTGTGCCACGCTACCGCGGCGCGTTGCTGATGCCAGGAGCGACGCCTGCCTCGCGCAGCAGCCCGACATCCTTGATCCGACCCTTGTCGGCGAGATTCACGTCGATGATGTGTGCGATCGACTGCGAGCCCGGCTCGCCGAGCAATGCACCCTGCACGACACTGTCCGCGAGCACGTTGGCGCTGAATTTGTCGCTGTCGGAGACGAGATCGACGCCGCTCATGCGCCCGCCGGCCGAGAAACTGTAGCCCGGGTTCACCCAGTTGCCGCTCCAGGCCGGCTGCGTGCCGAAGTTCAGTGTCATTGATCCGACGGTGGCGTTGTCCACCGACATCGGCCCGCTGAAACGCACGGAGGCGCCCTGGCCGCGCAGCGCGTCGAGCCCCGCCTGGCTGGTGGCATTGCCCCAGGCAAAGTAGCCCGACTGGATCTTGCCGGTGGCGCGGTTGCCGTGGGTCCAGATGTCGGCCGCCACTTCGATGTCGCCCGGGCCACCTTCGCCATCGTCGCTGCGGATCACCCGCGCGCCGATGCGCGACTGCTCATCGCCGCTGCGCCCGGTCGCCACGAGGTTCTCGTACTCGTCGGGCCGGCTGCCGTAAGTGGTGTCCATGCCGGTGACGGAATTGATTTCGCCCTCGCCACCCGGGTCGACGGTGAACTGCGAGCCGTCCGGGGCCAGGTCGAAGCGGTGGAAGCTCGTGTCGGCCGGATCTGCGCTGCTGGTGCGGCCATCGACCAGGGTCGCGAACCCGCAGGGGGCGCCCGGCGTGCAGGGCCCAAGCGGCAGGGGCGGGAATGGCGGTTCCGGCGTGATGACCTCATCCGGCTCGACCTCGGGCTGGAATATCTCCGCGGTTTCCGGCCGCGGTTCCAGGCCGGTCACCGGGTTCGTGTCGGGCGCCCCGGGAACGGGTGCTGCAGCGGAGGGTTCCAGTCCGGCCCATGGGCCCCAGCACAGCACCGAGGCGCCGGCATTCGGGCCGGCGCAGGGATCGATTGCCGCGGCCATCGGTTCTTCCGGCGCGGCGGCCGGTGCCACGGCGGCCAGCTGGTCCTTGCACTGGTCCACAAGGCGTTTTGGCACGGACTTCGGGTCGTTCGCCCAGCGTTCGAGGATCCCCGCGCATTCGCGGTTATCGAGCGACGCAGTCTGGGCGACGGCTCCGGTGGTCCAGAACGCCGGCAGCAAGGCAAGGCAGAAGATGAGCGCGCGCATTGTTTGTTGTTCTCCGCGGGACGACGCCACGGCGCCGGGGCGTTTGATTCCCTGTTCTTGTGTACGCCTCATGGCCTTTGTACCGCAAATCGTACGTTTGTTCACTGACAGCAGCGCTGCAGTGAGAACCCGTTCACGCGATATGGTAAATGAAACGGCCGGCGATGCGTCGCGGCAATGCAGCTGCGCGCCGGCGGGCTCAATACGCGTCGGGAAGCAGCGCTGACCGCGAACCGGCGGTCAGAAACTGCGGGCGATGCCGAGATTCACGACGTGGCGGTCGTAGTCGTAGAGCGACAGGTTCGAGTCGTTGTCGGTGTACACCCAGCTGCCCTGCAATGACCAGTCATCGAGGAAGCCGGACTGGATGTCGTGGCCGAAGCCAAGCGTGTAGCGCATCTCGTCGTCGTCGCGCGCGGTGTTGAAGCCTGGCTCGTCGCCGTCGTAGTCGTACTTCGTGTAACCCACCCGTCCGAAAACCACGCCGTTGCGCCAGGCTTCGGCGAAGAATCCGCCGTAGACCTCGGGCCCGCTGTGGCCGAAGCGATCCTCGTCGGCATCGAAACTGATCAGGCCGACGCCGCCGTTCAGCGCAAACTTGCGCTGGTTGAAGTACCTCGTTGCGGAGACCGAGCCCGCCTGGTACCAGCCGTCCCGGCCTTCCTCGTCGCTGTCCCAGTGGTTGCGGTGGGTGACCACGCCCTCGAGCGTGACTTCTGTCGCGTCCCCGACCTGCCAGGTCGCGCCGGGGTTCAGGCCGGTGTACAGGGCGAAACTCTCGTCGCTGAGGAAGATCTGGTCCGCCTGCAGTCCAACCCAGGCCCGCCAGTGCTGCGGCACCACCCACACCGGGCCGGTACGCAGCGTGAGGATGCCGAGGTTGTAATCGTCCTCGTCGAAATAACTGCGGTAGTACGTGCCTGCCTCGCTTTGCCAGAGGAAAAAGCCCTTGTGTTCCCCGGAGTCGAATCGCTTGTTGGGATTGTAGGTATGGGCGATCGAGGGATTGACCACCAGGGCCCAGTCGCTCGTTTCGCGTGAGTCGGGCAGGACGACGAACGGCAGCCCGCCGATATCGATCAGGTCGCGGTCCGGACCGACGTTGACGTTGCTGTCGTACATGGCGCCGAGATACACCGATGGCGTCCATTGGTGGCGCTGCATGTTGCGCCGCTCGTCTTCGTCGATCTGGGCGAGGAAGGCGAGCAGTGTGGTGCGCACGCCGGCCGGTGTGTTGGGGTCGTCGAGCACGCGCTGCGCCTCGATACGTGCCTGTTCGTAGTCCTGCGACAGATAGTGGACGCGGGCGAGCTCCAGCCGCGCGCGATTCAGGCTCGGGTTCGCCGCGAGCAGCGCCAGCAGTTCGTCGCGCGCGGTGCGCAGACGGTCCGTTTCGATGGCGTTGATCGCCGAATCGAACTGGTCCTGCAGTTCGTCGGCCGTTGCAATCGATCCCGCCAGGACGAGCGCAAGGGCGGTCAAGGCTCGGATACAGCGGCCGGACAAGAGCAATTCACGCATGTGCATATTGTTAAATCGCCAGGGACTACGGGATACTACGGGCTGCTCGTCGCCGGCTCAATCGATTATGTCGCAGTTCCGCCGGGGTGCGGCCCGGGTACTCCTGCTGCTTGCGTTCTGTCCGATGGTCGCCGCTGCATTTCCTGCGAACCTGTTCGGCTACCGCCAGGCCGCGCAGGAAAACCTCGCCGACTTTCCACAATGGCTCAACGCCCTCGAGCGGCAACTGCGCGACAACCTGCGCGATGGTGATTGCGATGAGCGGCGCCTCAATCGCTGTCACATGAGGCGCTGGCTCGCGTTTCTCGACCGCATCCGGGCGCTGCCGGTGGCCGAGCAACTGCGCGAGGTGAATCGCTACGCCAACGAGAAGGATTACATCCTCGATCTGGAGAACTACGGCATCGAGGACTACTGGGCGATTCCCCGGGAGTTTTTCGCGAATGGCGGCGATTGCGAGGACTTCGCGATCACCAAGTACTTCTCCTTGCGCTGGCTCGGGTATCCGCAGGACGAGATGCGTATCGTCGTGGTGCAGGACACGAACCTCGCCGTGCCCCATGCGGTGCTGGCGGTCGGCAGTGGCGCCGACATACTGGTGCTCGACAACCAGGTGCCCGGCGTGCTCGGGCACCGGCAGGTGGTGCACTACGCGCCGGTCTATTCGATCAACGAGCGCGGCTGGTGGATCCACACGCCGGGCAACCGGGGTTCGCGTTCGTGAGCGCTCCAGTGAGATTCTCCATCACTGCCGGGGTGCTGGCGCTGCTGGCGCTGGTCGGCTTCGGGGCATTCCTTATCAACGCCTACATCGGGCAGGAACGCGAACGCGACCTGTTGCAATGGGAGTCGCGGCTCGGGCTGGTCGCGGATGCCAAAGCCGACGCGATTCACCGGCTGGTTTCCGCCGACCGCCGCAACCTGCAGGAGCTGGCCGCCAACGCCTCGCTGCGCTTTTATCTCTGGCAGCTCGGGCAGGCGTCGGGCGCCGCAGGCGTCGAGCCCGATACGCTCGGTTACCTGCGTAACCTGCTGCTCGCGGCCGCGGAGCGGTTCGGCTACGCCACGGCGTCGCGCATCCGCGTGCCGGCCAACCTGGCACAGCCGCGCGCGGAAGGGCTGGTCATCTTCGACATGAACCTCAATCCCGTGCTGGCGACGCCCGGGCTGGTGGAGGCGCGCGCAAACTTTGCGGCCATGGCGCGCAATGCCCTGCAGGACCCGCCGCGCGCCGGCGCGGTGCTGATGCGCGATGCGCAGGATGCGGCGGTGCTCGTGATTGCGGTGGCGATCAATGCCGTGCCGGGCACCCGCGGCCCGGACAACGAGCGCCCGCTGGGCGTGCTCCTCGGCATCCGCAGTGCGGAGCAGGAGCTGTTTCCGTTGCTGACACGCAGTCCGGCCTTCGTCGAGGACAACGAGTCGCTGCTCCTCGAGCGCCGCGCCGACACGGTCGTGCTGCTGTCGCCGACGCGTGACGGCTCGCCCGGCCTGCGGCGCACGCTTCCCGCGGATCGGGCGGATCTCGCCGAGATCGCGGCTGTTGCCGCTCCGGGGCGCTTCGTGGCGCTCGACAATTACCTCGGCCGGCCGGTGCTGCAGGTGAGCCGCCGTATCCGCGGCGAAGAGGGCTGGGTGCTGGCGCAGCAGGTGGATGCGGCTGCGGCCCTCAGCCTCGCCGACGAACGGCGCCGCTTCATGCTGCTCGCGCTTTCGCTGGCGCTGGTCGCCATCGTTGCCATCGTCGTGGCCGCCTGGCGCCACGGCAGCAGCGTGCGCTCGCGCCACCATGCCGACGAACTCGCGGACAAGGCCGGTCGCCTGCAACGCCAGACCGAGCGACTGCACACGATCACCGACAACCTGGACGTGCTGACCCTGCTCGTGAGCCGCGAGGAGCGCGTGCTGTTCGTGAACCAGGCCGCGGCGGCAGCGGTCGGGTCGGCCATCGCGGACGTGCTGGATACCAGACTCGCGAGCTTCCTGTCCTCGGGCCAGCTGCACGATCTGCACGCGGGCATCGAGGCGGCCACCCAGCAACAGGCGGTGGTGCACAAGCTGCTGCACTGGCCCTCCGGGGCGACGACCCGCAGCTATCGCGCGAGTTTCATTCCGGTCGAGCGCCTGGCCGGAGAGTACGCGCCGACGTTGCTCGTGCTGAGCGACGTCACCGACCTCGAGGCGGCACACCGGCGCAACACCAGCCTGCTGCGACGCCTGGTGCTGACGCTGGTGAGCGCGGTGGATCGCCACGACCCGTTCTCCGCCAACCATGCGCGGCGCATGACCGAGGTGGTGGATGCCCTGGCGCGCGAACTCGGGTTCAACGACAGCGAGCGGGGCCTGCTCGACCTGGCGGCGAGCCTCGCCAACATCGGCAAGATCATGATCCCGGCCGACATCCTCACGAAGAGCGAACCGCTGAACGCCGCCGAACAGGAACTGCTGCGCAAGCACGTAGACTACGGCCTGGAATTGCTGCGCGGCCTGGAGTTCGATGGCCCGGTAATGGACATCATTGCGCAGAAGCAGGAGCGCCCCGATGGGCGCGGCTATCCGCACGGCCTGAGTGGCGAGCGGATCACCCTCGCCGGCCAGGTGCTTGCGGTGGCCAATGCCTTCGTCGCGCTGGTCAGCAGCCGCGCGTACCGCGAAGGAATCTCCGTGAAAGCGGCGCTCGATGAACTGCTGCGCGGCGCCGGCACCGAGTTCGACCGGCGGGTGATCGCGGCGCTGTTTCACGTGGCCGAGAATCGCCGCGACTGGTCGCAGTGGAACTGACCGGCAACGCGGCCCGTCGCCGCAGCGGAGGTAGGTATGCCGAAGATCGACGCGCAGGCTGCGCCGCGAGGTGCGGGCAGCCGCTATCCATCACCGTTCGACGAGCCCTGCCGCAAGCGCAGCTGGCATCGCCTCGGTGACGCCGCGGGCCTGACCCAGTTCGGAGTCAATCTGGTGACGCTTCCGCCCGGCACCTGGTCGAGCCAGCGCCACTGGCACGCGGTCGAGGACGAGTTTGTCTACGTGCTTGCCGGCGAGCTGACCATGGTGGATGACGCGGGCGAGCACCCGATGCGGGCCGGAGACTGCGCCGGATTCCGCGGCGGCGATCGCAACGGCCACCACTTCATCAACCGCTCGGATGCGGATGCCCTGCTGCTGGTCGTCGGCGGCCGTGACGAGGCGGACCATGGCGAGTATCCGGATATCGACATGAAATTCCTGCCCGAGCGCTACAGCGGCGCCGCCGACTTCGTCCACAAGGACGGCACGCCCTACTGAGCCGGGCGCGTCACGCCGGCTGCGACGGACAGGGGCCGCTCATCCCGCGCGGCCGAGCGTGCTCCGCTGGCGCGAGTAGCCGAAATAGATGACCAGCCCGACAACGAGCCAAACCGCGAACCGCACCCAGGTCGCCAGCGGCAGGAATGCCATCAGCCCGAGGCAGCTCAGGATGCCGAGCACCGGGACGAGGTCGCCGCCGGGCACCCGGTAGGGGCGGGGCAGGTCCGGGTAATGGCGGCGCAGGACGATCACGCCGCCGCACACGAAGACGAATGCGAACAGAGTGCCGATGTTGACGATCTCGGCGATGATCGTGAGCGGCATGAAGCCGGCCGAAAGCGCCATGGCAGCGCCGCAGATGAAGATCGATTTCATCGGAGTGCGCCGTTGGGCATGCACCTGGGCGAACGCCGGGGAGATCAGCCCGTCGCGAGCCATCGCCAGGAAGATCCGCGTCTGGCCGTAGTACTGCACCAGCATGACGGAAGTCAGGCCGGCGATGGCGCCGGCCGCCACCACGGCGCCACCCCAGCGCACGCCTGCGTTGAGCAGTGCGTCGGCGACCGGGGAGGCGACATTGAGCGTCTGGTAGGGCGCGATCGCGGTGAGCAGGCCCGCCACCACGATATATATGAGTGTGCAGATCACCAGCGAACTCAGGATGGCGATCGGCATGTCGCGACCGGGGTTGCGGGCTTCCTCGCCGGCGGTGGAAATGGCATCGAAGCCGATGTAGGCGAAGAAGATCAGGCTGGCGCCGCCGAAAATGCCGGAAACGCCGAACGGCAGGAAGGGCTGCCAGTTGGCGGGCTCGATGTGCGGAACGGCGGCGACGATGAAGACGATGATGGCGCCGACCTTGATGAATGCGATGGCGTTGTTCACGCGGGCGCTGTCCTTGACGCCTGCGGTCAGCAGGAAGCCGAGCGCCACGATGATGAGCAGCGCCGGCAGGTTCACGATGCCGCCCTCCACCGGCGGGTGCATGAGCGCATCGGGTAAGGACAACCCGGCTGCCGCCAGCACGTTGCCGACGTAGCCGGACCAGGCGACTGCCACCGCGGAGACGGAGGCGCCGTACTCGAGGATCAGGTTCCAGCCGACCAGCCACGCGACCAGCTCGCCGAAACTGTTGTACGCATAGCTGTAGGCGCTGCCGGCGCCGCCGAGCATGCTGGCGAGCTCCGCGTAAGCGAGCGCGGTGAAGCCGCAGGCGAGGCCCGCGACGACGTAGGACAGCACGATGCCGGGCCCGGCTCGGGTGGCGGCCGCGATTCCGGTCAGCACGAAGATGCCGGCGCCAATGATCGAGCCGATACCGAGCAGGGTCAGGTCGAATGCGCTAAGGCTGCGGTGCAGGCCCGTATCGCGATGCGGGTTCGTATCCACCGGGCGGCGGCGAAACATCGAATTCATGCGGCTCCCCCAATCCGGGGATACCGATCCCCGTTACGCCGCGCACAGTGTACTCAATTGCCGGGCGGAGGTTTCATGCCGGGCGCCGCCCGCTCGCGGTGCCGTGGACGGGCAGGAGCTCGAAAAGGAACGGGTTCCTCCTGTGTCCTCATGCGGAACCAGCGCATCGACTCCGTAGCGACGGCACCCCGTCCCCGCCGATCGGCGCAGCACCAGAAAAAAGGGTTCTTCGCCGATCTGCGGGCATGCAGCGGCTCGCTGGTGGACGATGCGGTGGTCGTGCCCCCGGCGCGTGCCGCTCCTCGCACGTCCCTGTGCTCGTCGCTATGAGTTCCGCCGGTTGCTGCCCTCCTGGCAACCGGCTCCACACATGCCCGCGCCGGGGCCGTGACCACCGCTGC
>WYBE01000063.1 GCA_011526045.1 Nevskiales bacterium
CCGAAGTACCGGCACCAATGTTGTCACGACATGAGAATGACGACGATTACACCCCACACGGTCAACAGGATCTGGCCGACGGCATAGGTCACCGTGTAGCCGAGCGCCGGCACTTTGCTCCGGGCTTCGGCCTCGATGGCGCCGAGCGCGGCTGTCGTGGTGCGCGCTCCGGCGGCAGCGCCGAGCGCGATGGGTGCCGGCATGCGGAACAGGTGCCGCGCCACCAGCACGCCGACGACGAGCGGGATCGTGGTCACGACGATGCCGGCGAAGAACAGGGACAGCCCCTGCGCCTTGAGGCCAACGACGAATCCCGGTCCCGCGGTGATGCCGACCACGGCAATGAACGCGTTGAGGCCGATGTTGTTGAACACCCACAGCGCCGGCCCCGGGATGCGGCCGAAGGTACGGTTCACCGACCGCAGCCAGCCGCACACGAGACCCGCAATCAGCGCCCCGCCACTGGTGCTGAGCGTCAGCGGGACGCCGCCGACCTCGACCGTCAGGGCGCCGAGGAGGGCCCCGAGTACGATGCCGATGCCCATGACGACCATGTCGGTCTCTTCCGTGACGCGATCAACGTAACCCATTTGCGGCGCCACACGCTCCACGTCGTTCTTGGCGCCAACGAGTGTCACGGTATCGCCACGGTTCAGGCGAAAATTCACGGTTATCGGCATTTCGACGCCGGTGCGCAGGATCCGGCGCAGGAAGACGCCCCGGCCGTGATGGCTGAGGTCCGCGGCGACGATCTCGCCGAGCGTCCTGCCGATGAACTTCCTGTTCGTGACCACCACGTCGATGATCTGGACCTCGATGTCCATGACCTCGCGGTCATCGACCTCCGGGCCGATGCGTTCCCCGCCTTCCACCACCACCTCGCGCCGCCCGGCGATGGCGAGCACGTCGTCCTGGCGCAGGACGGTATCCGGGGCCGGCTCGATGACCAGTCCGTACTGGCGAATGCGCTCGACGAAAACGCGGTTCTCGCCGAAACTCTTCTCGAGATCCCGCACGGTCTTGCCAATCCATTGAGCATCGGCCACGCGGTAGGCCCGCAGCACGAAATGGGTGTAAGCCGTCAGCCGGTCGCGGCTTGCGGCAAGCGCCCCGCCCATTTCTGCCTCGTACTTCCGGCACTCCTCGGCGAGATCCACGCGCAGCAGCTTCGGCCCAAGCGTGGCGAGAATCCACGCTGAACCCGCCGTCCCGAAGATGTAAGTCACCGCATAGGCGACCGGCATGGCATCCAGCATCGCTTTTTTCTGATCTGCGGTGATGGCGAGTTGCTCGATGCTGTTGCTGGCCACCCCCAGCACCGCGGAAATCGTGCTGGCTCCCGACAGCAGGCCCGCCGTCCCTCCCGCGTCATAGCCGAGGAATTTGCCGACGATGATGGCCATCACCAGGACCACGACGCACTGCACGACGCTGAATAACGCCTGCTGCAATCCGTCGCCCTTCAATCCGGCGAAGAACTGCGGACCGACGCCATAGCCAACCGCGAACAGGAACATGAGGAAGAAGGTGGACTTCACATTGGCCGAAATCGCGATGTCGAGCTGGCCAATGATGACCCCAGCAACGAGCGTGCTGCTGACGACCCCGAGGCTGAACGAACCGAACTTCAACTTACCGAACCAGAAGCCCAGGCCCAGCGTCAGGAATATCGCGATCTCGGGGTAAGTGCGCAGAGTCTCGGCCAGCCAGTGCAACATGATGCATGCTCCGGTGTGAGTGCGAATCTCTCTATGTCGGGGCCGTCACCAGGGACAGGCCTTCAGGCGTCGATGCGGCCTGCGGAGTGATTTTCAGCGCAATCGCATCGAATCCTTTCTCCATGATGTCTTTCGGGTCGAGGATCTCCATCGAGATCAGCAGCCAGGCCACGAGCCCCGTCCACCCGGTCTGGTGACTGGCTCCGATCCCCGCGCCGTTGTCTCCGTGGAAATATTCATAGAACAGGATCAGGTCGCGCCAGTGCGCATCGGTCTGGAATTTTTCGGCCTGTCCATACACGGGCCGGCGGCCCTGGGCGTCCAGCAGGAAGATGTCGCCCACGCGGCGCGCAATCTCATTGGCGGCCTCCCACAAATTCATGTGCTGGCCGGACCCTGTCGGGCATTCGACCGTGAACTGATCGCCGTAGTACGGGTACATCCGCCGGAGCGACTGGACAGGTAGGGGCCCCATTTCCGCCACGGGACCTTGCGATCCCGGGCTTCACGCAGTCGTCGTTCTTCTGTAGTGGCCATGGGTGGCCCTTGCATGCGCGTTTCGCGCGATCATCACTCTAGGTGACCGCACGGCGTTTGCGCCCGAGCCTGTCGGGCTTCAGGATCCGCAGGCCCCGCGCCGCGTGGTAGCCATGGATTTCCTTCACGTCCAGCTTGCGCATGAACTCGATGGTGTCGGCGGTGACGACCTGGCCGGGCACCATGATGGGGAAACCCGGCGGATACGGGATCACGAAGTCGGCGGCGATCACCTCCGGGCCCTTCTTCACGCGCTGGTCCATCTCCTTCGAGTTCACCGGCAGGTACTCGCAGTTCTCCGCGCGGTAGGACGCGAAAAACGCCTCGCGCATGTGTCCTTCCGCTGTCGCGCTCTTCGGGTCCTCGCGGAAGCTCGCCTGGAAGCGGCTGAAGTTCGGCAAATCGGGCACGTCTTCCATCAGCGACTTGACCCGGGCCGCGAACTCCGCGCGGGCGCTCTCCCCGCCGCGGCGCAGGTCGTCCTCGATCCGGCGCGAGATGTCGGCCAGCACCTTGACGATGTGAGCCACGTCGCTGCGCGTGTTGTTGATGTTGGTCTGGACGAGGATGCTGTTGCGCGAAGTCTTGTTGATCTGGATGTCATAGCGCTCGGCCAGCATGCCCTTGAACGCCGTGCCGTCGTAGCCTGCAGTGCCACAGACGAGCGTCAGGCGGGTCGGGTCCAGCGCGATCTCGTCGCTGTCCCAGGCGTCGGCCATTTGCTGCCAGTTCCCGTGTGGCGGCCCGTAGTCGGCGATGCCGGACTGGCGGTGCCCGGCCGGCACCATTTCCGCCGGCGTCAGGATCCGGAAATACTTCGAAATCAGCGGGTGGGTATTGACCTGCTGGCGGATGCGCAGCGCGAGGTCGGTGGCGCGCGCCACCAGACCATAACCCTCGAGTTCCATCTGCCGGCGCGCGCAATCGAGCGAGGCGATGATCTGCAGGTTCGGCGACGTGGAGGTGTGCGTAAAAAACGCCTCCTCGAAGGCGCCGTGCACCAACTCGAAGTCCTGATCGTGCACGAGGATCATCGAGCCCTGGCGCAAGGCCGACATGGACTTGTGCGTGGACTGCGTGCCATAGGCGCGGATACGGACCTTGTCCGGATCCGGCAGCAGGTGCATGTCGAGCAGCCGTGAGTCGGCGGGATCGAGATCGCCTGCCTGCGCCCGGAACGCCTGGTATTCGGCCCGATACGTCTCGCCCTGGTATCTCGCAAGCAGCGCCTGCGCGGAGGCCATCGCGGTACGCCGTCGGTGGTAGGGCGAGAACCGCGCGAAGCCGAACCAGGCTTCGTCCCAGAGGAAGATGAGGTCCGGCTTGATGGCGAGGCACTCCTCCATCACGCGCCGCGGGTTGTACATGTGGCCGTCGAAGGTGCAGTTGGTGAGATCGACGAGCCGCGCGCGATCGAGCTTGCCCTCGGCCTTCAGCGCCAGCAGCGCCTGCTTGATCGAGCGCAATGGCACGGCGCCGTACATCGAGTAGGCCGTCATCGGATAGGCCTCGAGGTACAGCGGCTGCGCACCTGACAACACCATCGCGTAGTGGTGCGACTTGTGGCAGTTGCGGTCGATCAGCACGATGTCGCCCGGCGCGAGCAGTGCCTGCAGAACGATCTTGTTGGACGTCGAGGTGCCGTTGGTCACGAAATACGCGCGTTCGGCGCCGAAGGCACGCGCGGCCAGGTCCTGTGCCTTCTTGATGTTGCCGGTCGGCTCCAGCAGGCTGTCGAGGCCGCCCGTCGTCGCGGAGGACTCCGCGAGGAACAGGTTCACGCCGTAGAAGTGCCCCATGTCGCGGATCCAGTGCGAGCGGAAGACGGACTTGCCGCGCGCGACCGGCAGCGCATGGAATGTCCCCACCGGTTTCTGGCTATAGCGCTTGAGGTTGGAGAAATACGGCGTGTCGTAACGATCGCCCACGCCGTCGAGCAGCGACAGATGCAGCTCCATCAGCTCTTCGACGCCATAGAAGATCCGCCGCAGCACGCCCGCCTCGGGGCGCCCCGCCAGCCCTTCCACGCCTCGCTCGGTCAGCAAGTACACGTCGAGTTCGGGGCGAATGGCCTTCAGTACCGCAGCCAGTTTCAGCCCATAGTCCCGCGCGTCCACGCCCTGCGGGTCGAACGGGACGGAGCGGGCGAGGATCTCGCGCACGCCCGGCAGGTCGTGGCGCGAGCGGAAGGTGAATCCATCGCCGATCACCACCGCCTGCAGGTCCGGATTGGCGAGGACGCCGACGACGGCATCCTCGAAACTGCCGATCTGCAGCAGCTCGTAGATGAAGGGATCGTCGGGTCGGCGCAGGCGGCGGATGTCCTGGCGGGCCTGCTCGTAACGCGAGGGGTCGGTGACAGTGACGCTCAGGACCTCGAAGTACGGACGGTGGCTCTCGGTTTGCTCGGCGGATGGCGGCAGGAAGTCCTGCACGCTGACCTCCGCCTCCTCGCCCGGCTCCCACTGGCTCGAGTCGTGACGATAAATGCCGGACGAAAGGGCCAGGTTGACGCGCTGGGTCATGCGGGCGAACAGCCCCGCATCGGCGCCCTCGACAGCCTCATGCAGCGCACGGCGCAGCCGCAGGCCGGGGAACGCGAAGAAATCCTCCAGCGGTGAAAGTTCGGCGAGGAGCCGCGCGGCATCCCCGCGCAGGCGGTCGGTGTTCTCGCCGCGACCCGCCGCGGCTTCCCACGCCCGCCCGACGATCGCGAGCTGGGCCCAGCGGTCCTGACGCGCGTCAGCGATGGAGAAATGTTGCAGCACAACCCGGTGCCGGCATCCCGGTTTCAGTTCGGGTTCGGGCCGAAGACTCCGACGCCGAGTTCTCCCGCGATGTCACGGATGGCGTTGAGCGCACGCACACTGTTACCGGCTTCATTCAACCGCGGCGAGAACGCCGCGATCGCGAACCGCCCCGGCACCACGGCGACGATGCCGCCGCCGACACCTGTCTTGGCCGGCAGGCCGGCCGTGTACATCCACTCGCCGGACTCGTCGTAGAACCCCGCCGTGGCCATGACCGCCAGCAGCTCCGGGACGTGCTCGGCAGGCATCACGCGCTTGCCGGTCAGCGGATTCACGCCCTGGTTGGCCAGCGTCGCGCCCATCATCGCCAGGTCCCTCGTGCTGACGCCGACCGAGCACTGCCGCGTGTACACGCGCATCGCTTCCTCGGGGTCACTGTAGAGGCGCTCGTAGTTGTAGAGCAGGTTGGCGATCGCACGGTTGCCGAAGGCCGTCGTGTACTCGGACTCGTACACGTCCTCCAGCACCGTCAGTGGCGTACCCGCAAAATCGCTGAGGTTCTGCAGGATCTTCTGCCAGCGGTCGGCCTCGGAACTCGCCTGCACGAGGCTTACCGTGGCGATGGCGCCCGCATTGACCAGCGGATTGACGGAACGCTTGTCCTTGTAGAGCTCGATCGCGAGGCGCGAGTTGAACGGCAGCCCGGTGGGCTCCACGCCGACCTTGTCATCGAGCACCTTCGGGCTCTGCTGTGTCATGACGAGCGCGGCCGTGAAGGGCTTGGAGACGGACTGGATCGAGAACTTGTAGTCCACGTCCCCCGCGCTGAACACCTTGCCGTCACGCGTGACGATCACCACGCCGAACAGTTCGCTCGGCGTCTCGGTCAGGATCGGGATGTAGTCGGCATTCTTGCCGTCGCGCAGATCCTTGTACTTCGCGTGGGCCGCATCGACGACACGCTGGAAATCCTTCGCGGAGGGCTCGGCGGCATTGGTGCCGGCACAGCCAATGACGGCAACGCTCAGCATGGTGAGCAGCAGGGATGAGATTCTCGCCATGGTCTCGTCCTTCGGTCCGGCAGTGATGTCCCTACAGGTTAGCCGCAAAGTCGTACTTGAAGCTGATCTGCACACGTGTGTTGTCGTTGTCGCGGCCGTCCTTGACCGCGAGCTCGCCCCAGAGGATTTCCGCGCCGACCATCACGTTCTTGACGGGGTAATAGAGCAGGTTGGCTGAGGCGTACTGGCCCTTTTCGTAGGTGTCGTCGAGCTGACCAACCGTGTTGTCCACGTCCGTGAACGAGTAGCCGGCGGAGCTGCTCCACTGGTCACTCCACCAGCGGTCGTAGTAGAGCGTGAGACCGCTCAGCTCCACGGCCTCGAGCTTGGTGTCGCCGGGCAGGCTGCCATCGGGAAGCAGCCCCTGGTTGGGGCCCGCATCCATACCGCCGTCGTTCATGTAGCTCGCGATACCCTCGCCGATCACGTAGCCGGCGCGGATGGCGTCGCGTTCGAAAACCTTGATGACCGTCGTGAGGTTCAGCCCCCAGCCGGTATCGTCGTCATCGAAGATGACGCCCTGGTCGACGATGCCCGGATCCGCATTCGTATCACCGACGACCTCGGTCCCGACCCAGCGCACGATGCCGGCGAGCTGCACATGGCCCCAGTCCCCGGTCATGCGGTACTGCGCGGTGAGGTCCGGCCACTCCTGGTCGCCCTGGGCGCCCGGAAAATCCGCCACCTCGCGGAACTGGCCCGAGTCGATGTCGTTGCTCGGGTTCTCGATGGCCACTGCAAAGAAGTTTTCCCCCGTGACCGGCGTCCAGCGGATCTGCGGGTTGCGGAGAAACACCATACCGGTCGGTCCCCAGTAGTCGATGACGTTGGGGAAGACATCGATGTCCATGAACAGTGAATGCGTCTGGCCGGCAAGGAATTGCCCGAACTCGCCATAGGCGTGACGCAGGCGAATGGTGGTCTGCCCGGCGTCGTCACCGACGCCGAACATATCGAACTCAAACCTGGTGTTGATCGGGCCGCGGGCCGTGGGAACCGTCCCCTTCACGCCGAGGCGGCTCTGCTTGACGCTGAACGACGCCTGGCCGTCGTCGCCGTACTGCTCTTCGTCGATGCCGATGCGCGAAGGCCGCAGTGTGTCCTCCCAGTCGGGATGCACGCGCCCGAAGTCCTGGATGTAATCGAGCATCGCGAAGCCGTACACCTGGAACGACTTCTCGACCTCCGCCGCATGCGCAGCGCCGAGCCCCACAACCGTGAGCGCTGCGAGACCGGCCAGAGCCGGTGTTCCCCGATTTCGTCTCATGTGTTTCTCCCGCCGAACAGGTTTCATTGCCGATGTGATGCGCACGCCATTGCATTTCGTCCGGGCTGGATCCAGCCCGCAACTGCAGATGCCAGTCTGATGTTGCAACAGCCCCCATCTCCCGTGCGCCCGGGCGATGGCAGAGGTTGCGCTGCCAAAAACCTCCGATCAAGCGGTTTTGCGCTATCCTGACGCGACCTTTCAGTGCCGGCGACAACGCCCATGTCATCCATGATCGACGCGATAGAGACACAATTCGCGGAAGCAGGCCGGACTCCCAAGGGTCGCCAGGCGCTGCGGGCGATATTTCGGGCAACCCGCGATGTGATGACGGAAGTAGGCCTTCCGGCGGCGTCCCTCGACCTCATCGCGCAGCGCGCCAACCTGACTCAGGCCGCCGTGCGTCACTACTTCCCGACCAGGGACGATCTCCTGATGCGCTTTTTCCTCGCGGGCTCCGAGTGGCTCACGCGCCAACTCAGCCGGATGGTCAAAGCCGAGCACCGCAGCCCGGGCGAACGCCTGGAAAAATGCCTGGACTGGCACCTCGAATTCATGGAGCAGGTGGATACGGCGAACTGGCTGGAAATGTCCGCATTCGCGCTGCGGCGAAAGGCCGAAAGGCGCGTGCGCACCCAGTGGTACCGGTGGCTCGCCGGCCAGTACGCCGTCATGATCGGGGAGATCCAGCCGTCCCTCGGTAGCGCCGAGCGAAAACGCCGCGCCCACGTCATCCTGACCCTGGTTCTCGGGGCCTGGCTCACGCACGGACGCGGCAGTGCATTCGACAGCGCAACCAACCCCAGTCTGCGACGCCAGCAACTGGTCGCGGCCGCGATGGGCATTGCGACGCAACACTGAAGGGCTGGTCCGGCACCGGGAACGTCTCGCCGCGGTGATCGCGAACCCGGCCGGGCGGCGGATGGTCGTGCCCCCGGCTTTCCCAAATCACCGGTGCCGCGCTAGACTGATTTTCCTGCACCAGAGCATGCGGCATTGATGCCCGACCGGCGGCAACCAGATTTCCACAGGCGAACCCTGCAGCCGACACCTTGACCCGGGCCATCGGCTCCCCACCAGCCAGCATGAGCATGCGAACATATTTCCAGCACCGACGTATCGGCTCCATGCTCGCGCTGGCGGCTGCGGCCCGGCCGGCGCAGGCGTCCATCCTGTCCGGCGAGACGCTGGACAAGGCGGCGGACATCATTGCCCTGGTCGTGCTGGTCATCGTGCCCGTCATCGCGATTACCGTCTTCTGGCTGGTGCACATCCTGCCGGAGAAAATCGCGGAGAAACGGGAACATCCGCAGAAGGAGACGATCAAGGTCCTCTGTCTGCTCTCGCTGGTCTTCGGCGGCATGCTGTGGCCTTTCGCCTGGATCTGGGCCTACTCGAAGCCGGTGCTGTACAAGCTCGCTTACGGCACGGAGAAACACGAGGACTACTACCGCCACCTCGCGGAATCCGACGCGCAGAATGCCGAGGAGCTGGGCGCCGACATCACCCGACTGCGCGCCGAGCTCGACGTCCTGGCAAAGCGCGGGAAGCTGCCCGAGGAGCTGCGGGACATCCAGGAGCGCCTGGCCGTGATCGAACAGCGCGTGGTCGCCCCGCGCACCAGCGAGGGAGCCGGCTGATGGAAGTCCTGCTCCTTGCCATCTACTCGTTTTTCGTCTGGCTGATCTTCATCAAGTTCAAGTGGCTGCCGTGGAACACCGCCTCGCAGGTCACGGTAGTCATCATCCCGATCGTCGGCATCGCCGCGCTGATCCTGCTGCTCAACATCAACGCGCCCTCCTCGGCCGACGTGCGCGTCGTCAAGTACGTGGTACAGGTGATCCCACAGGTTCGCGGCCGTGTCATCGACGTGCCGGCGGAGGGCAACCGCCCGATGAAGAAGGGTGAGGTGCTGTTCCGCATCGACCCCACGCCTTACGAACTGGAAGTCAAGGCGCTCGAGGCCCAGCTCGCGCAGTCCGAGGGCTCGGCGAACGAGCTGCGCGAGCAACTGAATGTTGCCAAGGGCAACACCGCCGCGCTGCGCTCGCAGATCGATCTTACGAAGCTGCGCGTGCAGCAGTACGAGGAACTCAGCCGCAGCGGGGCCGGTAACCGCTTCGACCTCGAGAAGGCCCAGGCGGACCTCGCCAACCTCGAGGGCCAGGTCGCTTCCGCCCTCGCCAACGAGGCGCGGGCCGAGGCGCAGCTTGCAGCCGTCGTGGACGGCGACCTCGCCTCGGTCGCCACCATCAAGGCCAACCTCGCCAAGGCGCGCTGGGAGCTGTCGCAGACGGTGGTGTACGCCCCGGCCAACGGCACCGCCATCAACGTGCAACTGCGGCCCGGCCAGTTCATCGTTGGCATGCCGTTCGCGCCGGCCATGACCTTCGTCGAGGACGAGTTCCAGGTGATCGCGCTCTACGCGCAGAACGAACTGTGGCGCGTCACGCCCGGCAACGAAGCGGAGATTTCCTTTCCGACACACCCTGGCGAGATCATCAAGGCCACGGTGGAGTCGATCGTGTGGGCCCAGGGGCAGGGACAACTCGCCATGTCCGGCAACCTGCCGGCCACAGGGCCGGCCCCGGTTCCTCCGGGGCGCTTCGCCGTAAAGCTCGACATCGCAACGCGCGACAGCGACAAGTTTTTCGCCGCCGGCGCGGTCGGGCACGCCGCCATCTATACCGACCACCTGGCCGCGATCCACATCATCCGCAAGGTCATCCTGCGCGTCGACTCGTACCTGAACTACCTGATCCTCAAGCTTCACTGAGACGATGAGCATCCGCCGCCTCACGCTCGGGCTGTCCTTGGCAATCCTGCTCAATGCCTGCGCGCTGAAGGATGCGCCGGACAGATCCGAGGTCGAGCGCCAGGCGCTGCCCGGTGTTGCCACCCCGGGGCACTGGCAATCGCGCGGCGCCGCCGACGGCGCCGTCGAGGATCGCTGGCTCGCCAGCTTCAACGATCCGACGCTCGCTGCGCTGGTCGCCGAAGCGCTCGCCAACAATCCCGACCTGCAGGTCGCCGCAGCGCGGGTCGAACAGGCGGCCGCCTATGTCGAGGGCGCAGAGTCGGACCTGCTGCCGCAGGTTTACGCGATCGGCAACATCAGCGGCAAGGACAGCAGCAGCGGAACGACGAATTTCTACGGCATTTTCGCGAGCTGGGAACTGGATCTCTGGGGGCATGTGCGCGCAGGCCGTGAGGCCGCGCGCGAGCAACTGCTGTCGGCGGAACTCTCCGAGCAGTATGCGCGCCAGTCCATGGCCGCAATGGTCGCGCGCGCCTGGTTCCTGGCGATCGAGGCGCGCCTGCAGAAACAGGTAGCCGATGAGATGGTCGTCGCCGCGCAAAAGCTCGTCGAGCTGGCGAGCGAGCGCAAGCGTGTTGGCATCGGCAACGACTATGACGTCGCGATTGCGCAAGCCGCGCTCGCGACCTACCGCGACGCGGCCGAGCAACTCGACCTGGCCCTGCGCCAGGCGGTACAGGCAGTGGAAACGCTGGTTGGGCGTTACCCGGCCACGGAGCTGCAGGTCGCCGCAAGCCTGCCTGCCTTGCCGGGCCCGGTACCCGCAGGGCTGCCATCGGCGCTACTGGAACGACGACCCGACGTGGTGGCGGCGGAGCGGCGCGTGGCTGCCGCCTTCTATCGGGTCGAGGAAACGAAGGCCGCGCGGCTGCCAACCATCAAGCTGACCGGCAGCGTGTCGAGCATTTCCAGCGATCTGGTCGAGCTGAAAGAACGAGACGACCCGGTCTGGGGATGGGGTGGACGCGCGGTGGTACCGCTGTATCTCGGCGGCCAACTCGAAGCGCAGGTCAAGGTGCGCACCGCGGAGCAGAAAGAGGCGGTAGCGCAGTTCGGGCGCGCCGGCGCCAATGCGTTCGCCGAAGTCGAACAGGCGCTCTCGGCCGGCTTCGCGCTCGATGCCCGCCGTCCGCTCCTGGTGCAGGCCGTCACCGAGAACACCCGGGCGCTGGATCTCGCCCAGACGCGCTACCGGATCGGCTCCGACGACCTGCGCGCCGTCGAACAGCAGCAGATCAAGCTGTTCAGCGCCAAGAGCTCGCTGTTGCGCGTGCAGAGCGAGCAACTCGTGCAGCGGGTGAACCTGCACCTGTCGCTCGGCGGAAACTTCGAGTCGTAAGACGTCGATCGCGACTGGCGTCGCTCCTACAAGACTTCGTTCGTGCGTGAGTCGGTCGCGACTCGCAGCCTATTCCCGGTCGAGGGCCGCGCGGGCCGCACCCAGTTCCTTGCGCTTGTCTGCCGTTACCACCGGGTAGTGCAGCTTCAGCGCGGCGATGGCATCGACCACCGCAGCGGCCACCACCAGACGCGTGTACCACTTGTTGTCGGCCGGCACCACGTACCAGGGCGCTTGCTTCGAGGCGGTGTTGCGGATGGCCTCCTCGTAGGCATCCTGATACGCGGACCAGTGCTGCCGTTCGGCGACGTCGGAGGCCGAGAATTTCCAGTTCTTCGCGGGGTTGTCCAGCCGCTCCATGAAGCGGCGCTTCTGCTCGGCTCTGGAAACATGCAGGAAGAACTTGAGTGTCACGATGCCGTTGCGGTGGAGATAGCGCTCGAAGTTGCCGATGTCCTCGTAGCGTTCGCGCCAGATCTTCTTCGTGATGCGTGACGGGTGCAGCTTCTGCCGCGTGAGCAACTCCTGGTGCACCTTCACCACGAGGACCTCCTCGTAGTAGGAACGGTTGAAGATGCCAATCTGGCCGCGCGACGGAACATTGCGTGAGTAGCGCCACAGGTAATCGTGGTCGAGTTCCTCGCTGGAGGGCTGCTTGTAGGAAGTCACCGAGCAGCCCTGCGGATTGATGCCTGACATCACATGCCGGATGGTGCCGTCCTTGCCGGCCGCGTCCATGGCCTGGAACACCAGCAGCACCGCCCAGTGATCCTGCGCGTACAGCATGTCCTGCTGCTCGGCCAGCCACTCGACGCCACGGGCGAGCATCTCCTTCGCCTCGGTCTTGTCCTGCGACTTCAGCCAGCCGGTGTCACGCGGATCGATGTCCTTGAGGCGGAAGCCCTTGCCGCTCGTCACGCGGTACGGCTCGATCAGCTTCCCGATACGCTCGATCTGTGACTTCTTCATGTGGCGGCTCATCAGGTCCTCTTCGTCACGTCGGGGCTCACACCGCCGCGCGCGTGAAGCTTGTCCACCCGTTCGATGATCGCATCCGTGATCAGCTTCACCTCGTCGGGGCCGATGCGGTCAACGGCCTTGTTCAGTGAACTGAAGGTCGCCATGACCAGGCTGCGCAGCTTGCGAAAGCCGATCGGGTTCTTCGTGCCGCACACCGTCTCGTCGTTGTTGAGGATACGATCGATGACACCCGGATCGCGCAGGCGCACGTTGCAGGCGATCGTCAGCCGCAACAGCTCTTCTCCTATCGTGTCGAGGTGACGCTGCCAGGCGGGGTGTCTGCTTGCCGTCATTGCCGATCCTCCAGCGTTACTTTTGATTACGATAGCACACGCGCCTGTGTCCAATTGGGGGCCTGCCGATGCTCAATCGACGAATCGCCCGCTGGCAGACCGTGCTGTGGCTGCTGCTCGCCTGCATGCCGGTCACCGCCATCGCCGACAAGACCGATATCATCTACATGCGCAATGGTGATCGCCTGACCGGCGAAATCAAGCGCCTGGAACGCGGCAAGCTGCGCCTGTCCACCAACGGCATGGGGACGGTCTACATCGAGTGGAAGGACATCGCGCAACTGGTCAGCAAGGAAACCTACGTCGTGGAGCTGGCCAGCGGCAAGCGGGTCCGGGGAACGCTCGCGATGCCCTTCAACGACGGCACCTTGCTGCTCAACGACGGCGACGAAGCACGGCGGCTCGCGATGGCGGACATCGTGTGGGTGGATCCCCTGAAGCTCGATGCCGCCGTCGTGGCACGATGGGACGGCTCGGCCAGCGTCGGGTTCGACAAGACCAAGGCCAACAGCGACACCTCGATCAGCGCCAGCTTCGACGCTCGCCGTCGCGCCGAAGACTTCACACTGAATTTCGACGGCTCCGTGCAGTCACGCTCGCAGGACGAGGTGGAGGACAGCATCCGCGCCAGATTCGCCGGCGTGTACCGCGGGCTGCTGGAGAATCGCTGGTTCTGGGCGGGCTTCGGCAGCCTGGAGCGCAACGACGAACAGGCCATCGACCTGCGCTCGCTGGCCGGTGCCGGCTATGGTCGCTTCCTGCTGCAGTCTGGCCGTTCGCTGTGGTCGGCGACGGGCGGCCTGGCGGTCGTGAACGAGCAGCGCGCCGGAGACGAGGACGCGGAGAACAACGTCGAGGGCGTGCTGAAGACGGATTTCGAGTTCTTCACCTACGACATGCCGGAAACGAGCCTCAGCACTGCGCTGACCGTGTTCCCAAGCGTGACCGAGAGCGGCCGATGGCGCTCGCTGCTGGAATTTGCCCTGCGCCGGGAGCTGGTTTCCGACCTGTTCGTGGAACTCAGCCTGTACAGCTCGTACGACAGTGAGCCACCGGAAGATGGTTCGAAAAACGATTACGGCATCGTGACGGGGCTCGGCTACACGTTCTGACGATGATCGCGCCGCGACGTCCCGGACGTCGCGGCGCGGATCGCCGCTAACCCGTCGAGCCGAGCGCCGAACAATCCGCCCACTGGGCCTGCGGCAGCTTCGAGTTGTTGATCTGGCAATTCAGGCGCTTGCCCCAGGTACGCATCTGGTCCTGGAACTGTTCGAAGGTAATGCGCTGCTCGTTGCCACCACGCTGTGCGACGAGCTGGAACACCACGGCATTGGTCTTGCTGTCGGTGATCTCCGCCTGCAGGGTCATGCCCATGATGTCGACCTTTTCCATCACCTCCTGGACGGCGGAGATGCCGGCGGTGACCACGAAGCCGATCGGCGTGTAACCGAGCACGTTGCGCTCCTTCTTCTCCAGGTACACGTCGGTCAGCGCGGTGCGCAGCAGGAGGATGTTCGGCCCGGGTTCGGAAACCACGTTGTAACCGGAGGCTTTCAGCGCCGCGGAGATATCGCTACGCATGGCTTCAGCAATCGCAGCGAGGTCGGCCGGCTTTGCCCCCGTGTAGTTCGAACCCGGCGCGATATGGATCTCCGGCTGGTCGACCATCACGCCCCTGGCAGCCGCCAGTACCTTCATGGCGTCGGCGGACTGGTAGGCCATGTCCTTGCCGCGCGGCTGCAGGCGCGAGTAGTCATTGAGAAAGCCCTTGGTGTATGAGCGGCTGGTGCCGAGCTTGGTGGTCGGCCCGCAGGCGGCCAGCAGCAGCGCGGCGGCCATGGCGGCCACCACTCCAAATCGTTGATTGATGTTATTCATACAGACACCCCTTCAATAGGTCCGGCGACAGAAAATGCGCCGATCCTACTCGCAAACGGCACGAATGTCTCGCCACGGCCGGCGCGGCCTGCCCGCGCTCCGGCACCGCTGCCGGCGGGCAAAAACCGGCGGCGCACCGCCCCCGCGGAAACCGGCCAGGGGCATGGGCGCGCCCGGGTCACGCAGACATGCGGATGCTTCCCGGCTAGAATACCGGCCGCTCAAGATCCCGCATTTCGGGAAGTAACGGAGTAACACGTACATGAACAGACGATTCAACAACCCTGCGCTGCTGCTCGTCGCGCTCGGGCTTGTTGCCCAGCCGATGGTGGCAAACGCTGCACAAGGCGACTGGATTCTTCGCGCCGGCGCCGGCATCGTGAGCCCGAAGAGCGACAACCTGACGCTTTCTGGCACGCCGCCCGCGCCACTCGCATCGTTCGGCGGCGCGGAACTCGACGTGGATTCGGGAACCAGCGCCACCTTCGAGGTGGCTCACATGATTGCCGACCACTGGGGCGTCGAACTCTTCGCACCAATGATCTTCTTCAATCACGACGTCGGGCTGACGGGCACATCGGATATCGCCGACGTCGACCTGTTCCCCCCGGTCTTGAGCCTCCAGTACTACTTCAATCCGGACGGCAAGTTCCAGCCCTACATCGGCGCAGGCCTGAATTACTCGAGGTTCAGTCGCGAGAGCACCAAGGGCGTGCTGAGCGACAACGACCTGGAGTTCGACGACTCGTTCGGTCCGGCCGCCCAGATCGGCGCCGACTTCAACCTGAGCGAGCGCTGGCTCCTCAACCTCGGGGTGCGCTGGATCGATCTCGATTCCGATGTGCAGGTCAACGGCGTCGACATCGGCGAGGCCGAGCTGGACCCGTTCGTCTACCAGGCACAGGTCGGCTACCGCTTCGGCCGGCCCGCACCGGCAGCCGCCGCACCGGTCGCAGCCACTGCGCCCCCGCCGCCGCCCCCGCCTCCGCCGCCGCCCCCGCCGCCGGATTCCGATGGCGACGGCGTAATCGATCCGGTCGACCAGTGCCCCGACACGCCCAGAGGCGAACGCGTCGGCAAGCAGGGCTGTACCTGCG
>WYBE01000064.1 GCA_011526045.1 Nevskiales bacterium
ACCCTGTTGTCTGATTCGCGGGTTCGAATCCGACAACGTGAACCGTAGAAATGAAAAGAACCCCTTCGCGGGGCTCTTTTCATTTCACTGGCGGAGAGGGTGGGATTGACTCGGGGCCGGATACGGCCCCTCGCCCTCCGGGCGCCTGCGGCGTCCAAGACTGCTCTGCAGTTTTGTCAAACCCTGTTGTCTGATTCGCGGGTTCGAATCCGACAACGTGAACCGTAGAAATGAAAAGAACCCCTTCGCGGGGCTCTTTTCATTTCACTGGCGGAGAGGGTGGGATTCGAACCCACGTTACGGGGTTACCGTAAACACGCTTTCCAAGCGTGCGCCTTCAGCCACTCGGCCACCTCTCCGAATTCGCTCTCGTCCCACCGGGTGGGATTGACTCGGGGCTGGGTACAACCCCTCGCCCCTGCGGGGCGGCTTCGCCGTCCAAAATCGCTCTGCGATTTTGTCGAACCCACGTTACGGGGTTACCGTAAACACGCTTTCCAAGCGTGCGCCTTCAGCCACTCGGCCACCTCTCCGTTTGTTCCGATCAGGTCGCACCCACCGGGAGTTGACCGGTCGCAAGGGTAACCAACCACCTGCCCGGCATCAATTTTTGCGCTCCGAATTCGTGAGCGGTTTGTCGAAAAAGTCGGGCGGGCGCGGCAGGCAGGCAGCGTTCTGCGAGAGCGGCTCCGCCGGCTCCTGGCCAGGCGGGATGTCCAATCGGCCGCTCTCGTCGGGCCGATCGAGACCGGGCGGGACCGAGAGCAGCGGGGCCGACGTGGCCTCCTGGTATTCCTCTACGGAGACACAGCTGTCCTCGCCACCACCCCAGAAGGAGCAACCACCCGCGATCGCGGTGAACGCGCAGACCAAGCCAGCGCAGCAAGCGCGTCGAGTGTCACGGTTACGCATACTAAAGGAGACGGGCCCGGCGCAACGCGGCTTCGACCTTCGGCTGCGCGTCGGCGGACAGCGGCGTGAGCGGCAGGCGGATGCCGCCGGGGATAAGCCCCATCCGCTCCAGCGCCCACTTCACGGGAATCGGATTCGATTCGACGAAAAGATCGCGGTGCAGATCGGCGAGCAGGCCGTCGATTTCGGCAGCATGCGCGGCCTCGCCAGCCAGTGCGGCGCGGCACATCCCGGACATTGCCTTCGGCGCGACGTTGGCGGTCACGGAGACGACGCCGTGCCCGCCGAGGCGCATGAACTCGCGCGCGGTGGCATCGTCGCCGCTGTACAGGCGGAAATCCCTGCCACAGAGATCGCGGATTGCCGGCACGCGATCGAGTTCGCCGGTGGCTTCCTTGATGCCGAAGATGCGCGGGTGCTGCGCGAGCCGTGCGACGGTGGCCGGCTTGAGATCGGCGACCGTGCGCCCGGGAACGTTGTAGAGCATGACGGGCTTTGCGACGGCGTCGGCCACCGCCGAGAAATGGCGGTACATGCCTTCCTGGGTCGGCTTGTTGTAATAAGGAACCACCACCAGGTAACCGGCGATCGGCAGGCGGCCCACCGCCTTCGACAGATCGATGGTCTGCGCGGTGGAATTCGAGCCCGTCCCGGCGACCACCGGGACTCGTCCCTTCGCCCGCTCAGCCGCCACCCGCACAACCTCGACGTGCTCGTCGCGCGTCAACGTGGCCGACTCGCCGGTGGTGCCGGCGATCACCAGCCCGTCGCTGCCCTGCTCGACATGCCAGTCCACCAGCTTCTCCAGGCAGGCAAAGTCGACTGCTCCGTCCGGGCGCATGGGCGTGACGAGCGCTACGAGGCTGCCGCTGAACATCTGGATCCGCCGGGGAAGGCTTGAACGGGTGTGGGATGGTACTTTTGGCACCGCGGGCCCGCAAGGGCGGCTTGATGGGGCAGGTTTTCCCGGTACACTGCCGACCTTTCGCCGCCACCCCCGCCGGTCATACCCATGGAAAAACTGCTGGCCATCACCGCGATCGGTCCCGACCGCGCCGGTCTCGTTCGCGACCTGAGCCAGGCCGTTTCTGGCGGCGGGGGTAACATTCGCGAAAGTCGCATGGTCGCGCTCGGCTCCGATTTTGCCGTCCTGATGCTGGTCGCCGGCAACTGGCATAGCGTCAACAAGATGCGCGAACGACTCACGCAGTTGCAGCGCGACTCCGGGCTTACCGTCACGGTCCGCGACACGGAGCCGCGCTCACCTGAACCTGCGGCGCCGTACAACATCGACGTCGTCGCGCTGGACCAGGAGGGCATCGTGCTGCGCCTGTCGAGCTTTTTCGCCAACCGCAGCCTCGAAATCGCCGAGATGAGCACCCGGCGTTACAATGCTCCACACACCGGCGCACCGATGTTCGCGGTGCAGATGACCGTCAATCTCCCGGCCAGCACTCACGTGGCCACGTTGCGGGAGGAGTTTCTCGATTTCTGCGACGAGCACAATCTCGACGCCATCATGGAACCCGCCCAGCGCTGAGTGATCCAACCCGGCAGGCCACCAGGCAGAGATTTCCATGAGCAAGATCCAGGTTGGCAAGGTCGTGCCGGGCTTCAAGGTACCGGCCACCGGTGGTGCCGCAACGAGCCTCGACTCGCTGCGCGGCAAGACCGTGGTGCTCTATTTCTACCCGAAGGACGACACCCCGGGCTGCACCACCGAGGGCTGCGGCTTCCGCGATCAGCACGCCGGATTTCGCAAGCTCGGCGCAGTGGTTCTCGGCGTCTCGCGGGATTCTCTCGCCTCACACGAGAAGTTCAAGGCCAAATACGAGTTTCCGTTCGAACTGCTCTCAGATGGCGACGAAAAACTGTGCAAGCTTTTCGATGTCATCAAAGAGAAGAACATGTACGGCAAGAAGGTCATGGGTGTCGAGCGCAGCACCTTCCTAATCGACGGGACAGGCGTCCTGCGCCGTGAATGGCGCAAGGTAAAGGTGGACGGGCATGTCGAGGAAGTGCTCGCGGCCGTAAAGGCCCTGTGACGCACCGCGGTTAGCAGGTTGATGCTGTTCCGGCGCGCCATTGCCACGCTGTGCACGCTCGGCATCGTGCTCTCCCCCGGGGCCGTACCGGCGCAGGAGCAGTTGCCCGACATCGGCAGCCCGTCCGACACAGTCCTGTCACGGGAGAAGGAGCAGCAGATCGGCCGCGCCATTTACCGGAGCCTGCGTGACACCGGCCACGTCATCACGGACCCGGAGACCCAGGAATACATCCAGGACATCGGCCAGAAGCTGGCCGCGCATGCGACCGACAACGGACAGAAATTCCGGTTCTTCGTCGTCAATGACCCGGCCATCAACGCATTCGCCCTGCCTGGCGGGTTCATCGGCGTGCATTCCGGGTTGCTGCTCGCGACCGCCAATGAGAGCGAACTCGCCGGTGTGCTGGCACACGAAATTGCCCATGTCACCCAGCGGCACATCTCGCGCGCCATCTATGCAAACCAGCGCGCCAGCATCCTGACCATGGCGGCCATGCTCGGCGCGATTCTGCTCGGCGCGGCCACCGGTTCCAGCGACGCCATTCAGGGAGCGGTGGTCGCTGCCCAGAGCGCGTCTGCCCAGCAGCAGATCAACTTCACGCGTTCCAACGAGTATGAAGCGGACCGTGTCGGCGTGGGACTACTCGCCGCCGCCGGTTTCGATCCAATGGGCATGCCGAGTTTCTTCGAGACGATGGCCCGCCAGACAGGCCCAATGGCGAGCCAGGCGCCCGAGTTCCTGCGCACCCACCCGGTCACCGTCAACCGCATCGCCGAAACCCGCGAGCGCGCGCTCCACCTGCCCCGACCGGACGTCGCAGACGCCACCGGATACCGCCTGACCCGCGCCCGCCTGCGCGCGCTCAGCTCGCGCACCCCGGAGGCGGCACTCGAGCATTTCCGGGCCGATGCACAGAATCCGGATCGCGTCGGTGACATCGGCACGGCCTATGGCTTCGCGCTCGTGTATCTGCAGGGCGGCAATTACGTCGCAGCAGAGCAGGAGTTCTCCACGCTCATGGCAGCCCACCCCAGCGTGATTCCATTCCACACCGGCCTCGCACAGGCGCAGATGGGTCTCGGCCGGCGAGAGGCCGCGTTCCGTACCTACGAGCGCGCCATGCAACTCTTTCCACGCAACGTGCCGCTCACGGTGCGTTATGCCGAGGCGCTGCTGCAGGACGGCCGCCCCAAGGAGGCCCATCGGGTGTTGCTCGACCTGCTGAACATCGTTCCGCCCACACCGGAACAAGTGCGCCTGATCGCGCGTGCAGCGAGCGCCGCTCATGACACCGGCGACGCGCATTACTACATGGCCGAGTACCACATCATGACCGGCGACCTGCTGCTCGCAGCGGACGAACTGCGCGTCGCCCTGAGCATCCCCGAACTCGACGCGGTTCAACGGGCGCGGTTCAGTTCGCGCCTGGCCGAAATCCAGGAAACGATCGACCGCCTGCGGGCCGAGAAGCAGCCGTTACCGTCAAGCCAGGGTGGCAGTTCGTAATGTCGAAGCAGCCTGCATTCCCGGTCATGGGCCTGTTGTGCGTACTGCTGCTCGCCGGCTGTGCCTCCAGGCAGGCGGCCGACCGCGAGCCGAACCCCGACCCGTTCGAGCCCATGAATCGGGCCATGTTCCGGTTCAACGACGTGGCCGACCGGTATGTCGCCGAACCGGTCGCTCGCGGCTATGAGAAAGCCACGCCACGCGCCTTGCGGATCGGCGCCACCAATTTCTTCGAGAACCTGAAGTACCCGATCACCATCGTTAACCAGTTTCTGCAGGGCAAGGTGCGCGAAGGTGGTGCGGACCTGGGGCGGTTCCTGGTCAACTGTACGATCGGGCTCGCCGGCATCTTCGATCCGGCCACCGAAATGGGCCTGAAGGCGCATGACGAGGATTTTGGCCAGACGCTGGCCGTATGGGGCGTATCCGAAGGGCCTTTCTTCATGGTGCCGTTGTTCGGCCCCTATACCTTGACGCATGGGCTGGGAACCCTGGCCGACAACCAGGTCTCGCTGCTGTCGCAATACCCCGACAGCAGCGTCAGGTTCAGGCTGTGGGTCTGGGACCGGGTGCAGCGCCGCTACCGGTTGCTGGGCACCGAGGAGGAGATCCGCCGCGCCTACGACCCCTATCTCTTCGTGCGCGACGCCTATTTCCAGAATCGCAGATACCTGATCCTCGACGGCAACATCCCGGACGAGGAACTGTTCCCCGAGGACGAGTTCGAGGATTTCGAGGAATAGGCTACCGAGCGACGGTCAGCTGCGGCACGAAACCCTGCAGGAGCAGCCGCGGGCGTGGCGCGCATCGACACCTGCCGCGAGCGATGTACGCCCCGTTATTTCGCCGCATCGAGGAATCCGTCCACCTCACTGATGCGCGCGAGCGCCATCAGGCTCGTCGGGACGGTCGTGAAGCTGAGGCTTTTTCCTTTGCTGCGTGCCCAGCGCAGCCACTCGACCACCAGGGCAAGCCCTGCGCTGTCCACCTGCGCCACGCCACCGAGATCGATGACTGCCTGCGAGCTGTCGGCGAGCGCCACCTGGCTCTGGCGCCAGACGGCCGGCACCGTCTCGAAACCGAGATCCCCGCTGACCCGGTAACGGCCCTCACCCACCGATTCGAAGGAGGCCGTCACTTGCCCTCCTTCTTGCCTGGCGTCGGCTCGATCTGCTCGGGCTCGCGACGGCCGGAATCGATGTCTTCGGTCTCTTTCTCGAGGCGCTCGATCAAGGCATCGAGGCCCTTGGCCGCCACTTCAGCGTTGAACTGGTTGCGGTAGTTCTGCACGTAGGAAATACCTTCAATGCGGACGTCGTAGGCTTTCCACCCCTCCGGCGTGCTGCGCATCGAATAGTTGACCGGCACCAGGGTGCCGTCCGGCATCTTCATCTCCGTCCGCACCAGTGTGCGCCCGTCCTGCGGCGGCGCCCTCTGCGGCAGGATGCGAATATCGTCCTGTTCGAACTTCAGGATGGCCGTGGCGTAGCTGCGCAACAGGAAGTTGTAGAACACGTCGACGAAACGCTGGCGTTGCGCCGGTGTAGCGTCCCGCCACGCCTTGCCGAGCACCAGCCGGCCGGCATAATCGACGTCGAACTTCGGCAGTAGTTCGCGGTTGATGAGGGCGTAGAGCTCCTGCTTGTTCGCCGCCAGCTCCTCACGGCGACCATTGAGCTGGGCGGAGATCCGGTCGACCGCCTGTTCGACGACCTGCTGCGCCGTTTCCTCGGCTCCTGCCGCGGTGAAAACGGCCGCAAGAACGAGGCTACTGAGAAGTTTTCGTATCATCGCTCTCGACTCCCAGCTTGAACAGCATCTTGCCGACGATGTTCTCCAGTACGATCGCCGACTGCGTCAGTTCGATTTCACTGTTGTTGTGCAGATACGTCTCGGAACCACCAGGCCCGATGCCCACGTATTTGCTCCCGAGCAGCCCCGCGGTGAGGATGCTGGCGTCCGAGTCGTCGGGGATCCGGTCGAACCCGGCCGCGATACGCATGGTCACCAGGGCTTCGAGCCTCTCCGGATCGAACGCTATGCGCTCCACGCGGCCGATGGTCACCCCGGCCATCGAGACCGGCGCGCGGACCTTGAGGCCGGCAATGTCCTGGAACCTCGCCGTGATGATGTAACCGCTGTCGTCAACATAGCTCTCGATGTTGGTGGTCTGCGTCGCGAGAAAAAACAGCGCCGCAAAGCCCAGCAGGATGAAAAATCCCGCCCCGATTTCCCTAGCCGGTGTGCTTGCCATTGGTCGAAGCCCTTACAGAAGGAATGCCGTGATCATGTAATCGAGAATCAACACGAGCACCGAGGTGATCACCACGGTGCGGGTGGTCGCAAGCCCGACGCCCTCGGCGGTCGGCGCGGCGGTATACCCCTCGAACACCGCCACGAGGCTCGCGGCCACCCCGAACACGACGCTCTTGAGTACGCCCTCGCCCACGTCCCCGGTCTCGACGTATTCCTGCATCTGCGACCAGAACGCGCCGTTGTCCACGCCCATGAGCTGCACGCCTACGAACCAGGCGCCAAGAATGCCGACGCTGTTGAACACGGCCGTCAACAGCGGCACGGAGATCACCCCGCCGAGGAAGCGCGGGACCGCAATACGGCCCATCGGGTCGATCGCCATCACCTCCATCGCGGAGATCTGGTCGGTGGCGCGCATCAGGCCAATCTCGGCAGTCAGGGCCGTACCCGCCCGCCCGGCAAAAAGCAGCGCGGTAACCACCGGCCCGAGTTCCTTGAGCAGCGTCAGCGCCGCACCGGCACCGAGCAGGTCCTCCTGCCGCAGCCGGGAGAATGCATCGTAGCCCTGCAGGCCAATCACCATGCCGACGAAGAACCCGGAGGTCATGATGATGACCAGCGACAGCACGCCCGCGTTGTGGACCTGGCGCGAGATCAGGATCGGTCGGCGCGCCGTGTACGGCAGGGCCCGCAACATGGCGAGGAAGAACAGCGCCACTGCGCCGAGCTTGCGCACGCCCTGCGCGATCCGACGCAGCATTTCCTGCGCCTTACCCACGGCCGTCTCCGCCCAGGAGCTCCGCGCGGTAGTCCGCAGCCGGATAATGGAACGGCACCGGACCGTCGGAGGCTCCGCTCAGGAACTGCTGAACGAGCTCCGAATCGGATTGCGCCAGCTCTTCCGGGCTGCCCGCGCCGATGACCTTCCCACCGGACACGACATAGCAGCAATCCGCGATCTGGTTGATCTGCTCCACGTCGTGCGACACGACCACGCTGGTCACGCCCAGCACGTCGTTGTTCATCTTGATCAGCCGCAGCACCATGCCCATGGAAATCGGATCGAGCCCGGCGAACGGCTCGTCGTAGAGCAGCAGATCGGGGTCGAGCACCATTGCGCGCGCCAGTCCGACCCTACGGCCCATACCACCCGACAACTGCGCCGGCATCAGATGGGCCGCGCCACGCAAGCCCACCGCGTGCAGCTTGGTCAGCACCAGGTTGCGGATCAGGGGCTCGGGCAGAGCCGTGTGCTCGCGCACGGGGAACGCCACGTTGTCGAACACCGAGTAGTCGGTCAGGAGCGCGGAGTTCTGGAACAACATCCCCATCCGCCTGCGCAAGGCGTACAGCTGGGAACGCCGCAGCCCGGGAACGTTCTGCCCGTCCACCAGCACGCGGCCTCCAGCCGGACGCAGCTGGCCGGTGATCATGCGCAACAGTGTGGTCTTGCCGGTACCGCTCGGCCCCATGATGGCAGTGATCTGGCCGCGCGGGACGCGCAGGCTCAAGCCATCGAAAATCACACGACCTGCGGTGGAAAACCGCAGGTCGTCGACCTCGATCATCGGCCTGACGGCCTCGGACTCCGTCACGAGCGCACGAGTTTGGGTTGCAGCAGACAGCGCGACGGGATCAGGCCGCTTCCATCGCGGCCCGGTACTGCCCTGCCCGGGCCAGTCCATTCAACTCGGCCCGGCGCGCGAACGCAGTCTGGCCGGCCTTGAACTGCCCATCCTTGCCGCCCCATGCCTTCAAGGCTTCGTCCTGCAACGCGCGACCGTAGGAGAATGAGAGCTGCCAGGGGTGAGACCCCATCTCGTTCATCGCGCTCAGGTGGGCCGTCGCCTCGGCAGAACTCTGCCCACCGGAAAGAAACGCGATGCCGGGCACCGTAGCGGGCACGTGCCCACGCAGGCAGCGCACGGTTGCCTCCGCCACTTCGCGCACGCCGGCACGCTTCGGGCACTTCTTGCCGGAGATCACCATGTTGGGCTTGAGGATCATGCCCGTGAGCTCCACGCGGTGCGCGCGCAGCGCACGGAACGTTGCATCGAGCGCGAGCGCGGTAACCTCTTCGCAGCGTTCGAGCGTGTGACCCCCGTCCATCAGCACCTCAGGCTCGACGATGGGGACTATGCCCGACTCCTGGCAGAGCGCCGCGTAGCGGGCAAGCGCATGCGCATTCGCCTCAATGCCGAAGGGCGTCGGAATCGCGTCGGAGATGTCGATGACCGCACGCCACTTGGCAAACTTCGCGCCGAGGCTGACATATTCCTTCAGGCGATCGCGCAGGCCGTCGAGCCCTTCCGTAACCGTCTCGCCCGGAAATCCAGCCAGCGGCTTGGCCCCGGCATCGACCTTGATGCCCGGCAACACGCCCTGATCGGCCAGCAGCCTGGCAAACGGCACGCCCGCGCGGCTGGACTGGCGCAGGGTCTCGTCGAAGAGGATCACGCCACCGATATGCCTGGACAGACCCGGAGCAGTGAACAGCATTTCCCGGTAGAGGCGGCGGTTGTCTTCCGTGGAATCGACGTTGATCGCCGTGAAGCGTTTCTTGATAGTCGGAAAACTCTCGTCAGCCGCCAGAATTCCCTTGCCGGGAGCGACCATGGCGCGAGCGATCGCGGCCAAATCCTGAGCCGTCATTGCACTTCTCCCTGAATTGTCGAATGCCGCCCGGGCAGGTCCGAGCGCGCCGCGGGCGAGGCTCGGCAGGATACCAGATTCACCCTCGTAGCTGGCGCAGCACAGCCCGGTGCTTGCCCGTCCACGCAATCAGGACTAACATGGTCCCATATGCCTGACGAGCGGTGGAAATGCTGCGTATCAGCCGACTGACCGATTACGGCACGATGATCCTCGTGCACCTCGCCGGCCGCGCCGGGCACGTCTGCTCGGCAAGCGACGTCGCAGCCGGCACACACGTCGCCCTGCCGACGGTGCAGAAGATCCTCAAGTTTCTTGCCCGCGCCGGGCTGGTCGTATCGGTGCGCGGTGCCGACGGCGGTTACACACTTGGTCGCGCACCGGAAGCCATCAGCGCGGCCGACATACTCGACGCACTCGAGGGCCCGGTGGCCATCACGGAGTGCAGCCAGTCGGACAGCCAGTGCGAACTCGAATCGCTCTGCCCGGTCGGCAGCGCCTGGCAGCGGATCAACAAATCCATCCGCGTCGCGCTCGACGAGATCACGCTCGCCGATCTCCGCGGACCGGCCCGTGACATTCCGGTTGCCGCCCTGACGCGCGGCATCACGCGCCCGCTGGTGCGCCTCGATCGCGGCTGATACGGCTGACAACACATGAGCAGTAACCAGGAACATATCGAGCAGCTCGTTTCGCGCAAGTACCGGCACGGCTTCGTCACGGACATCGAATCCGACACGCTTCCGCCCGGACTCGACGAGGACGTGATCCGGCTGATCTCGCGCAAGAAGAATGAACCCGAATTCCTGCTGCAGTGGCGACTGAAGTCATTCCGCCACTGGCTGACGATGCGTGAGCCCTCCTGGTCCAAGGTTCATTATCCCCCGATCGACTACCAGGGGATCTCCTACTACTCCGCGCCCAAGCCGCGGGCCGATGCCCCGAAAAGCATCGAGGAAGTGGACCCGAAACTGCTCGAAACCTACGAGAAGCTCGGCATTCCGTTGCACGAGCGCGCGCGGCTCGCTGGCGTGGCAGTGGACGCCGTCTTCGACAGCGTCTCGGTGACGACGACGTTCAAGGAAAAGCTGGCCGCAGCAGGCGTGATTTTCTGCTCGTTCTCGGAGGCGGTGCAGCAACACGCTGCCCTCGTCGAGCAGTACCTCGGGACCGTGGTTCCTTACCGGGACAACTTCTTTGCGACGCTGAACTCCGCCGTGTTCACCGACGGATCGTTCGTGTACGTACCGAAGGGCGTGCGCTGTCCGATGGAGCTGTCCACCTACTTCCGCATCAATGCCGCGAAGACCGGCCAGTTCGAGCGTACGCTGATCGTTGCCGACGAAGGCGCCCACGTCAGCTACCTCGAGGGCTGCACGGCGCCCCAGCGCGACGAGAACCAGCTGCATGCGGCCGTCGTGGAACTGGTGGCGCTGCGCGACGCCGAGATCAAGTACTCGACGGTGCAGAACTGGTACCCTGGCGACGAAGAGGGGCGTGGCGGCATCTACAACTTCGTCACCAAGCGCGGCGATTGCCGCGGTGCTAATTCGAAGATCTCCTGGACTCAGGTGGAGGCCGGTTCGGCCATCACCTGGAAGTACCCGAGCTGCATCCTGCGCGGCGAAAATTCCGTCGGCGAGTTCTACTCGGTCGCGGTGACCAACAACCTGCAGCAGGCCGACACCGGCACCAAGATGATCCACATTGGCCGCAATACGCGCAGCACGATCATCTCCAAGGGCATCTCGGCCGGCCGCGCCCAACAATCTTATCGCGGACTGGTCAAGGTGTTCCCCACCGCGAGCGGCGCACGCAATTTCACCCAGTGTGACTCGCTGCTGATCGGCGCACGCTGTGGCGCGCACACCTTCCCGTACATGGAGGTGAAGAACCCGACCGCGATCGTCGAACACGAGGCGACCACATCGAAGATCTCCGACGACCAGCTCTTCTACTGCCGCCAGCGAGGCCTGTCGGCGGAAGACGCCGTCAACGTGATCGTCAACGGCTTCTGTAAACAGGTCTTCCGGGAACTGCCGATGGAGTTCGCGGTTGAAGCGCAGAACCTGCTCAATGTCAGCCTCGAGGGTGCGGTTGGCTGACGCTTCGGGGAGACGGTACTCATCATGTTGCTGGAAATTGACAATCTCTACGCCAACGCAGGCAGAACTCCGATCCTGAAAGGCCTCTCGCTGGCGATCAAGGCTGGCGAAGTGCATGCCATCATGGGGCCAAACGGCTCGGGCAAGAGCACGCTCGCCCATGTGCTGGCCGGACGCGACGGCTACGAGGTGACCGCAGGCCGCGTCCAGTACCAGGGCCGAGACCTGCTCGGAATGAGCCCGGAGGAACGCGCGCGTGAGGGCCTCTTCCTCGGGTTCCAGTACCCGGTCGAAATTCCCGGTGTCAACAATCTCTACCTGCTGCGCGCGGCACTGAATGCCCGCCGCAAGCATCGTGGCGAAGCGGAGATCGATGCCATCGGATTCATGCGGCTGGCGAAGGAGAAGGCTCGCTTGATGCAGATGGGCGAGCAGTTCATGAATCGCGGCGTTAATGAAGGCTTCTCCGGCGGCGAGAAGAAGCGCAACGAGATTTTCCAGATGGCGGTCCTGCAACCGGCGCTCGCGGTGCTGGACGAGACCGATTCCGGGCTGGACATCGACGCCCTGAAGGTCGTGGCGAACGGTGTCAATAGCCTACGCGACGGCCAGCGCGGCTTCCTGCTGGTCACCCATTACCAGCGGCTGCTCGACCACATCGAGCCGGACTTCGTACACGTCCTGGCAGGCGGTCGCATCGTGCGCACCGGCGACAAATCGCTCGCCGCCGAACTCGAGTCGCACGGCTACGACTCCCTGCTGGGAACCACACCCCGTCAGGCGGCCCGCTAGCATCATGAGCGAGGCCGCGACTGTTCCCGCCACCGTGCAGGCCGCCAGCGCCGCAGCGGCGCTGAGCGAGCCCGCGCTGGCCTGGTTCGCCACCGTGCGTGAACGAGCACTGCAGGCTTTTGTGGCACACGGATTTCCCACCACCAGCTCGGAGGACTGGCGCTACACCGACCTGCGCGATACCGCCCGACGCATTGCTGATTACCTGTCCCGGCCCGTACCGCCGGCGACGGCGAACTCGTACTCCGCCCTGCTCGAGCGACTGGGCGTTCTCGATGATCTGCACGGTCCAGCGCTGATCCTCAGCGACGGCACGCTCGCCGTGGATCCGGCCACTGCGCCGGTGATGGCTGGACTTACCCTGAGCGCGCTGAGCGCGGCCCAGCCGGCCGCCCGCACCGCCCTGGCCGAGAGGATCACCGCTGCCACGGAAGGCGACGGCGCACTGGCTGCGTTGAACACCGCGTTGCTGCGGCAGGGGCTGGTGGTCGATGTGGCGGCAGGCGCCGAACTCGAGGCCCCGGTCTATATCGTGTGCACCACCACCACGGAGGGCGCACCGCAGAACCGCATCCTGATCCATCTGCGGCGTGGCAGCCGTGCGACGATCGTGGAGCATCATCTCGGCCTGACGGCCGCGGTGTCGAATACGAAGACCGACGTGCTGTGCGAACCCGATTCGACACTCGTTTACGTCAAGCTTCAGGAAGACTCGCCGGCGGCCACCCACCTCGCCTCGCAGCGCGTGCGCCTCGAAGGCGGCGCACGCGCCCGGCTCCTGCACCTCGACCTCGGCGCGCAGCTGGCCCGAAACGACCTGCATGTCAGTCTCGATGGGACCGGCGCCGAGGTCAGCGCGAACGGCCTGTTTTTCGCCGACGCTGCGCGCCACCTCGACAACCACACCCGGATCGAGCACCACGCAGCGCACACGGTGAGCCAGGAACTGTATCGCGGCGTGGTGAGCGAGCGGGGCCGTGGCGTGTTCAACGGCAAGGTGATCGTTCACGCGGGAGCGAACGGCACGGATGCGAAGCTCACCAACCAGAACCTGCTCCTGTCAGATACCGCCGAGGTGGACACCAAGCCCGAGCTCGAGATCTATGCGGACGAGGTTCGCTGCAGCCATGGCGCTACCACGGGCCAGCTCGATGCGGGCGCGATCTTCTACCTTCGCTCGCGCGGCATCGAAGAGGCGCAGGCACGGCGCATGCTGATCGCCTCGTTCGTTCGGGAGATTCTGCGCAATCTGCCGGACGCAGCACTGGAGGCCCACGTCGCCCGGCGGCTCGCCGCACGGCTGCCAGAACTGGACGAGGCAGCTGAAACACCATGACCACACGCGCGCCCTCTGCTTCTGCCGCCACTGCACCCGGACAGCCCGACCTGGACGTCGAGCGGATCCGCGCGGATTTCCCGATCCTGCATCAGCAGATCAATGGCCATCCGCTCGCCTACCTGGACAGTGCAGCCTCATCGCAACATCCAGCTCAGGTCATCGAGGCCATCAGCCGCTATTACGAACGCGACCACGCCAACGTTCATCGTGGTGTACACACGCTGAGCCACCGCGCCACTGAGGCCCAGGAACACGCGCGGGCGGCGGTGCGCCGCTTCCTGAATGCCCGCGAGGCACGTGAAATCATCTTCACGCGCGGCACGACCGAGGCGATCAACCTGGTCGCCTTCAGTTTCGGGCAGAGTCTGCGTCCCGGCGATGAGATCCTCATCTCCCACATGGAACACCACTCCAACATCGTTCCGTGGCAACTCGCCTGCGAACGTTCCGGCGCACGCCTGAACGTCGTTCCGATCAACGAGCGCGGCGAGTTGCGCATGGAGGAGTTTCAGCGGCGTCTGAACGAGCGCACGCGCCTGGTCGCGATGGTCCACGTCTCGAATGCGCTCGGCACCGTCAACCCGGTGGCGGAGATCACCGCAGCGGCACGCTCACGCGGGATCCCTGTCCTGATCGACGGCGCGCAGGCCATTGCCCACCAGGCCGTGGATGTGCAGGCCATCGACTGCGACTTCTACGCGTTTTCGGGCCACAAGATGTGCGGCCCGACCGGTATCGGCGCACTCTACGGGCGCGCGGAGTGGCTCGAGCGGCTGCCGCCGTTCCAGGGCGGCGGAGACATGATTCTCAGCGTGAGCTTTGCCGGCACGACGTACAACGAACTTCCCTACAAGTTCGAGGCGGGCACCCCCAACGTCGCCGGCGCCGTGGGCCTGGGGGCGGCAATCGAATACCTCGAGTCCATCGGGATGCAGCAGATCGAGTGCTATGAGCACACCCTGCTGGAGTACGCAACGGCCGCGGTAGGCGCGCTACCCGGCGTCCGGCTGATCGGCCAGGCCGCACAGAGGGCCGGGGTGCTGTCGTTCAATCTCGACGGCATCCACCCGCACGACCTCGGTACCGTTCTCGATCACCAGGGCGTGGCGATCCGCACCGGGCACCATTGCGCGATGCCCGTGATGGATTTCTTCGGCATCGCGGGAACCGCGCGCGCCTCACTGGCGTTCTACAACACGCGGCGTGATATCGACCAACTGGTAGCGGGCCTGGCAATTGCGACGAAGATGCTGCGATGACGCCCGAAGCCGCCGACGTAAGCCGCCTGTACCGCGACCGCGTGCTCGATCACAGCCGTAACCCGCGCAATTCGCGCCGTATTCCCGAGCCGGACGCTCGCGCCGAAGGCCACAACCCGCTTTGTGGCGACAAAGTCGCCGTTTACCTGCAGATCGAGGATGGCTGGATCCGCGACGCCGCCTTCGAGGCCACCGGTTGCGCCATCTCGATCGCCTCGGCCTCGATGATGACAGAGACCGTCCGTGACCAGTCAATTGCGACCGCGCGTGCCGCGATCCACGATGCCGAGGCGACCTTTGCCGGGGGCGTCGACTCACCGCCCGGGGAACTGGCAGCGCTCGCCGCGGTGCGCGCTTATCCCTCACGGATACGCTGCGCGCTGTTGCCGTGGCGAACCCTCGCGGCAGCGCTCGCCGGCCAGGCCGGCACCGTCAGCACCGAGCAAGGAACCTGAACGATGTTCGGCCAGGACAGCGAACCCGTCACACTGAAGCGCGACCTCGACGCCATCACCGTACCCGCGGGCATGCCGGATCAACTCCCGCGCGGGTCGCTGGTGTTCATCACGCAGGCGATGGGCGGCAGCTTTACGATCTATTTCGAGGGCAACCTGTATCGGGTCTCCGGGCGCGACGCGGACGCACTGGGCAAGGAACCGGCAGCAGCGCCGGCCCTGCCTCCAGACGCGACGGATGACGAATTCGAGAACCTGGTCTGGGACCAGATGCGCACGGTCTACGATCCCGAGATACCGATCAATATCGTGGAACTCGGGCTCGTCTACGAGTGCCGCATCACCAGGAACGACACCGGCGAACGCGCCGTGGACATCCAGATGACCGTTACCGCCCCCGGCTGCGGCATGGGTGAAATCCTGGTCGAGGATGTCCGTGACAAGGTGAGCCTGCTACCGACTGTTGCCACCGTCAATGTCGAACTGGTATTCGACCCACCCTGGAACCAGAGCATGATGTCGGAAGCCGCGCGCCTCGAAGCGGGCCTTCTCTGAGGGATGCCGACCCGAGCCACCAAACGGCTGACGCTGCTGCGACACGCAAAGGCCAGTGTGGCCACGGCCGCGCAGCCGGACCGTGATCGTCCGCTGAACGAGCGCGGCGAGCACGACGCGCCGTTGATGGGCCGTCGCCTGAAGCACTCCGGCGCACGCCCCTCGCTGATGCTGACCAGCCCCGCCGTGCGCGCCATGCAGACCGCGCGACTGCTGGCCCGCGAGATCGGCTATCCGCTGGAGTTCCTGCAGCGCGAGGCGGATCTCTACCTGGCCGCTCCGCACGACATACTGGCGGTGCTCACCCGCCAGGACGATACCTTCAACGACATCCTGGTCTGCGGGCACAACCCGGGACTCACGGACCTCGTCAACGAACTGACCGAGGCACGGCTGGACAACCTGCCTACCTGCGGCATTGCGACCATCGAGGCGCCGATCGCAACCTGGCGCGAACTCGAACAGGGCGGAAAGCTGGTCTATCTCGATTTCCCGAAGAAGGCACGCTGAATAGGAGCGCAAGAGCCGCGCAACCGGTGCGGCGTTACGATTCGCCCCGGGCAAGCAATTGCGCGTTGCCGCCAATCGCCGCCGTATTGATCGTGATCGTCTGCTCGGCAAGAAAACGGCGCAGGTAATTCGGCCCGCCAGCCTTCGGGCCGGTGCCGGACATGCCGCGGCCGCCGAACGGCTGCATCCCCACGACCGCCCCGATGAGATTACGGTTGACGTAAATGTTGCCCGCGTGCACACGCTCGGCGAACTCCCGCGCTCTCCGCTCGACCCGGCTGTGCAAGCCGCTGGTCAGGCCATAGCCGCTCGCGTTGATGGCCTGCAGCAGCTCGCTCCAGGCGTCGGCCGGGAACCGGTACAGATGCAAAAACGGGCCAAATATTTCATCTTTTATCAATGAGATATCTGGTATTTCGAATAATGCAGGTCCGAAATAAAAGCCGCCCGCAAGTCCCTCGGGTACGGCGCATTCGTACAACAGGCGCGCCTCGCGCAGCATGCGTTTGCGATGGTGTTCGAGCGCCACCCGCGCCGAGGCGTCGATCAGCGGCCCGACATCGGTGGCGGGGTCGGCCGGATCGCCGATACGCAGCTGCGCCATGCGTCCTGCCAGCAACTCTATGACACGCGGTGCCAGGTCATCCTGAACCGCGAGGAGACGTAACGCCGAACAACGCTGGCCGGCACTGTTGAATGCGGAGCGAACCACGTCGCGTACCAGTTGATCCGGCAATGCAGAGCTGTCGGCGACGAGCACGTTGATTCCGCCCGTCTCGGCGATGAGTGTCGCCGATGGCCCGGCACAGTCAGCCAGCGACCGACAAATCGAGCGCGCCGTGGCCACGGACCCGGTGAACACTACGCCGGCGAGGCGCGCATCGTTCACCAGGGCGGCACCGACCGTAGCGCCATCGCCGGGCAGAAACTGCAGGACGTTGCCGGGCACACCCGCCTCCATGAGGAGCCCGACCATGCGCGCCGCGATGAGCGGCGTTTGCTCCGCGGGTTTCGCAACGACGGTGTTGCCGGTGATCAGTGCGGCCGCAACCTGCCCGGTAAAGATCGCCAGCGGAAAATTCCATGGACTGATGCAGGCGAACACGCCACGTGCGCGCCAGCACAGCTCATTGCGCTCGCCGGTCGGGCCAGGCAGTGCCACCGGGGCGCCGAGCAACGACTCCGCCTCCGCCGCGTAGTAGCGCAGGAAGTCCACTGTCTCACGGACCTCGTCGAGCGCATCGGCGATGCAGCGGCCGGCCTCGCGTACACACAACGCGACCAACTCCGAGCGCGCCGTCTCGACCAATTCGGCTGCCCGGCGCAGCACGGCCGCTCGCCGTGCCACCCTCGTGGCAGACCAGTCCGCGAACGCTCCGAGCGCAGCGGTCACGGCGATGCTGGCCTGCTCGCTGCGGCCAGACCGCGCCACGCCAACAGGCTGGCCGTCAGCCGGACACCTGACCGTCTCCTCGTCCGACCCCTCCGATTCCCGGCCATTGATCAGCGGCACGGCGCGGTACCGGCGGCCCTCCTGCGCGGCGAGTTCCGCTCCCAAGGCCTGCCAGCTCAGGCTGTCGTCAAGGTTCAGCCCGGCCGAGTTGCGGCGTGCCGGCCCGAACAGGGCCGCCGGCGGAGGCAGAGCCGGATTCGGGCCGAATCCGGCGCGCCGCAGCTGCATCACCGGATCGCCGATGATCGTGGCGACCGGCACCTCGTCCTGCACAATGCGGTTGACGAAGGATGAATTGGCGCCGTTCTCGAGCAAGCGGCGCACGAGATATGGCAGCAGGTCCTCGTGGCGGCCGACCGGGGCATAGACGCGACAGGGCACGCCCGTGAGGGCGGTTACCTCGTCGTAGAGTGCCTCGCCCATGCCGTGCAGACGCTGAAACTCGAAACGGATCCCGACCGCAGCGGCAGATTCGGCAATCGAGGCAATGGTGTGCGCGTTATGAGTCGCGAACTGTGGCTCGAGAAGAGCAGCTGTATCGAGCAGGCGCCGCGCGCAGGCGAGATAGGCGACATCCGTGTGCACCTTGCGTGTGAACACCGGGTAACTCGCGTGCCCGGCCACCTGCGCATGCTTGATTTCGGAGTCCCAGTAGGCGCCCTTGACGAGGCGCACCGGGATGCGATGCCCGGCATCGCGCGCGAGCGACGCGAGCCACTCCAGGACCGCCAATGACCGGCGCTGGTACGCCTGCACCGCGAGGCCAAGTCCGTGCCAGCCCGCCAGGACCGGCTCGCGCCGCACAGCCTCGAACAGCAACAGCTGCAATTCGAGTGACGCGGCTTCCTCCGCATCCAGTGTGATGGCCACATCGCGACCCATGCCGAGCCGGGCCAGCTCGCGAAGACGCGGCAGCAGCTCGCGCATCACCGCGGCTCGTTGTACCCATTCAAAGCGCGGATGGAGCGCCGAGAGCTTGAGGGAAACCGAGGGCCGGTCCCGCCCCGGCTCCCAGGCCGCACCGAGCCGCCCGATCGCATCGTGGTACGCCGCAAAGTAGCGCTCGGCATCCGCCGCCGTCAGCGCCGCCTCGCCCAACATGTCGAACGAGTAGCGATTACCTGCCGCACCCTCCTCCCCTGAGCGCCTCATCGCCTCATCGATGCTGCGTCCCATGACGAACTGATCGGCAATGATGCGCATGGCGTGGCGCAACGCGCCGCGTGCCAGTGGTTCGCCCATGCGCGCAGCGAGCCGACGCAGGAAGCCGGCTGGATTGCTCACCGCCGCCGGCTCGGGTTGCAGCAGTTCACCGGTGAGCATCAGCGCCCAGGTCGTGGCATTGACGAACAACGAGTCACCGTCCCGGAGGTGTTCGCCCCACGCTCCCGCCTCCAGCCGGTCGCTGATGAGCAGGTCTGCCGTGCCGGCGTCCGGGATGCGCAGCAAGGCCTCCGCGAGGCACATGAGCGCCACGCCCTCGGCCGATGACAGGTCATACCGGTGCAGCAGGGCATCCAGCCCCGACTCGTGGCGCCGGTCCCGTCGCACGGCACGCACCAGGCGACCGGCCGTGCGCTCTATGGCCTCGCGCAGACTGGCATCACACTCGGCGAGCGGCAACGCGCTTTGCACCAGCTCGCTCTCGTCGGCGAGATAGGAGGGATTGATCTGCCTTCCTACACCCGATGTGACGTGACGAAGGTCGCTGAACACCGCTGCGCCCCCGACGGCCCATTCAATGCCGGCGACATGCCCGTCACTCAGCGTGTACCTGCACGCATCATTGCGGCGTGCAGGAACACAGGTAGTAGATGCCTCGTGGATCGTTCATGGCCCGCCATGCGGCCAGGTCACGACGGCCCAGGGCCAGCAGATCGCCCAGCGGCGAGTCCGTCTCCATGCGTACACCGAGGTCAGCGAGGTTGGTGAGCAGCCGTACCGCATAGTCGCGGATCAGGCGCTCCGGAAGCGTGAGCTCCGGCTCGAGATAGCGCACGTCGTAACTGCCCGCCTCGAGGCTGGCCAGTCCGGCTGCGGCATCGATGGCGCCAGCCAGGTCACCGAGCTTGTCCACGAGACCGAGTTGCTCGGCGTCGCTGCCGATCCAGACACGCCCGCGGGCAATCCGGTCGGCCTGTTCGAACTCGAACTTGCGCGCCTCGGCCACATGGCCAACGAATATGCGGTAGGCGTCATGGACGGTGTGATCGAGGATCGCGCGCGCGTCCGGACCGAGCGGGCGATCGGAACGCATCTGGCCAGCCAGACGGGTCGTGCCGATTCCATCCACATGGACACCGATGGCGTCGAGGCCTCGATCGATCGTTGGCACCAGCGCACCGACGCCAATCGAGCCGGTAATCGTGCTCTCGCTCGCCCAGATCTCATCCGCGAACATCGAGATGTAGTAGCCACCAGAAGCTGCCAGCGTGCCCATCGATACGACCAGCGGCTTGCCGCCACTCTGCAGGGCCCGCAACTCGTCGAGCACCACCTCGGAAGCAAACATGCTGCCGCCCGGACTGTCGACCCGCAGCACGACTGCCCGGACCGAGTCATCGGCAGCTGCCTGGCGAATCAACTCGGCCAGGGTGTCACCCCCAATGCTGCCCGGCGCCGCCTCGCCGTCGACGATCTGTCCGGATGCGACGATGATGCCAACGGCGTCTCCCGTCGGCCGCCGCGGGCGGCTCCGCTGGATGGCGCGCAGGTAGGAGCTGTAGTCGATCTGGCTGAAATCGGAATCGTCACCTTCCATCTCACCGACGATCCCGATCATGTGGGTGCGGAACTCCTGGCGGCTCATCAGCCCGTCGACCAATCGACTGTCCACGGCCACCCGCGACGCCGACCCGCCCGTCTCACGCAGTCGATCGGCGAACGAATCCGCGTAGGTGCCCAGGCTGTCCGGCGGGAGCTTGCGCGCGCTGGTGACGTCGCGCTGGTAGACCGACCACATCGCCTGCAGCCACTGCCGGCTCGCCGTCTTGTCTTCCTCGGACATGTCATTGCGGATGAACGGCTCGACGAAGGATTTGTACTCCCCAACGCGAAAGACGTTGAGATCGACCCGCAGCTTCTCCAGGGCGCTCTTGAAAAACGTCCGGAAATACCCGAAGCCGTCGATGTAAACGATGCCGAGGTCGTTGAGGATGATCTCGTCGGCGTGCGCCGCGAGGTAGTACTGACCCTGATCGAAGGAATCCCCCAGTGCGATGACCTTCTTGCCGGCCTCCCGTACCTTGTCGAGCGCCGTTGCCACTGCCTGGAGCTTGGGAAGCCCGTTTGCCTCCAGCAACTCCAGGCGCATGACGACCGCCTTGATCCGGTCATCGCCCGCCGCCGCATCCAGACTGTCGACCAGATCCCGCACCAGAACCTGGCGCACGCCGTTGCCCTGTAACTCGCCGAGCGCCCGCTCGATCGGATCACCGGTGAGCTGCTCGACGAGTTCGCCCTCGGGATCGAGCAACAAGGCACCGGTGGCAGGCACCCGCACCGGTGTGCCGACCAGACCTGCCATCAGCACGCCAAAAATCGCGAGCAGCAGCACCAGGTGCAGGATACGGCGCAAGGTGTTCAGGCCGCGCCACAGCGCGCCAACGATACGGACCAGCAGACTTGGTTTGCTCATCGTAACTGCCCCTTGCCGCCGCGACTCCGTCGCCAGCCAGCGGGTTGATACAAAGCCACTATTTCCGGCCCGGGTAACTGATGCGGTAGATGGCCCCGGCGCTGTCGTCGCTGACCAGCAGGGAGCCGTCAGGCGCAACCAGAATGTCGACCGGCCTGCCGAGCACCTTGTCGCCGTCGAGAAACCCCGTCATGAACGGCTCGTATGCGACCGCCCGGTTACCTTCCAGCCGGACGAGGGAGACCCGGTAGCCGGTCTTGCCCGCCTCTTTACTGCGGTTCCACGAGCCGTGCTCGGCAATAAATACCTGGTTGCGGTACTCCTCGGGAAACATGCTGCCGGTGTAGAAACGAAGCCCGAGTGGTGCGACATGCGGCCCGAGCGCCTGCACCGGGGGCTGCGCATCCGCGCAACGCCCGAGCTTGCCGAATTCGGGATCGGGAATGGTGCCACCGTGGCAGTACGGATACCCGAAATCAAGCCCCGCCCGGGGCGCACGGTTGAGTTCGCAGGGCGGCACGTCGTCACCGAGCATGTCCCGGCCATTGTCGGTAAACCACAGCTCACCGGTCTGCGGATGCCAGGTGAATCCGACGGTGTTACGGATCCCGCGGGCGAACACCTCGCGCTGTGAGCCATCCGGATTCATCCGCAGCAGCACGCCGAAGCCGGGCTCATTGCAGATATTGCAGGGAGCGCCGATCGGAACGTACAGCTTGCCATCCGGCCCGAAACCGATGTACTTCCAGGCATGAGCCGGGTTCTTGTAAGGCAGGTCGGTAATCACCGGCTCTGGTGCCGGCGGATCCTCGAGCCGGGTCTCGATATCCGCCATTCTCAGAATGCGTTGCGGCTCGCCGATGTACAGCGCGCCGCGGTGGAATGCAACGCCATTTGGCGTATTCAGCCCGGTCGCGACCGTGCGCAGTTGCGGCGACCCGCCGAACGGCTCCGTCACCGCATAGACCGTGCCATTGCCGCCACGCTGGGTGCCGACGAAGAGCGTCCCCTGCTCCCCAAGCGCCATCGAGCGCGCGCCCGGCACCTTGACGAGAAGCTCAACGCGGAAACCCGGGGGAACCTGCAGGTGTGCCAACGCGGCGGCGTCGCTTCCGATCGCTACAGCCGGACCGGCGGCCAGCAGCAGCCAGACCATCAGTCGGTACGCCATGAGCTCCTCCTTATCGTCAGTTTCCGGTACGCCCGTCAGTGCTGCAGCAGCCACAGCGACAGGCCCGGCCAGAAAGTCACCACCAGCACCGTCAGCAGCAACACCAGCAGGAACGGCAACGTGGCACGGTAGATCTCCAGGATGGGCCGATCGAAACGGTAACTGCAGACTACAAGATTTCGTCCCATCGGGGGCGCGAGGTAGCCCAGTTCCATGGTCGCCACGAACAGTATTCCCAGGTGCACCGGATTGATCTCGTATTGCGCCGCCACGGGAACGATCAGCGGCACAGCAAGCACGAGTGCCGAAAATATGTCGAGAATCGCACCGAGCGCAAGCAGGAACAGGAACAACAGCAGAAGGAAACTGTACGGCCCGTCGACCCACTGCGTGACCACGTCCAGCAGACGCTGTGGAATCTGCGCATCGATGAGCACGTTGGTGGACGCCAGCGACACGCCCAGGATCAGCAGAATGGCGCCGACCAGTGTCATCGATCGGCGCATGATTCCGGGCAACTGCGCGAGGCTGATATCGCGATGGATACCCACCTCGCTCACGACCGCGTACACGGCGGTGACTGCCGCAGCTTCGGACACAGCAAAGTAGCCCCCGTAGATACCTCCCAGGACGACCACGGGCAGTGGGATATCGAGCCATGACTCGCGAATCGCCGCGCGCACCTCCGCCCAGGAGAAATCGCTGAGAGGAACCCGGATGTGCCGGTTGACCCACAGGCAATAACCAGCGAGCCCCGCCATCATCAGCAGCCCCGGCAAGACGCCCGCGACGAACAGTTCGTCAATGGATGTTTCCGTGATGACGCCGAATAGGATCAGCGGCAACGACGGCGCAAACAACAGGCCAAGACAACCGGCCGAGGTGATGAGGCCGAGACTGAAGCGCTCGCTATAGCCTGCCCTGGTAAGCGCCGGCAGCAACGCGGCGCCGAGCGCAATGATCGTGACACCGGAGCCGCCCGTAAACGCAGTGAATATCGCACAGGCAGCAATCGAGACGATTGCCACGCCACCAGGCACCCAACCCACCAGCGCCGTTGTCAGCCGCACCAGACGCGCCGGAGCCTGGCTTTCCGCCATGACATAGCCGGCAAAAGTGAATAGGGGAATGGCGAGGAGGATCGGGGTCTCGGCGATGCCGTACACCTCGATCGGGATCGCCGTCAGCGGAATGTCGGCGCCGATGAACCCTGCTATTGCACCAGCCGCAATCACCGCGAACAGCGGCATGCCGAGCAGCGTCAGCAACAGCAATGTCAGGGGTACGATCACTGCACCGACGTCCGGCCGCGGCGGCCAGCAACACATCTCCCCGCGGCAACGGCGTACCGTATGGCGATCAACGCGAAACCAACCGGCAGGATGACCTGCAGGGTCCACGCCGGAATGCCGCCTCCGAGAATGCGGTCGTCAGCGCTCCAGGAGTCGACTACAAACAGGTACGAGTACCACGCAAGCGTCACGCATACGGCGGATGTCAGCGCGTTGACGAGCACGTCCGCCGCGCGGCGGACACCGGCAGGCAGGTATCGCGAGACCGCATCGATGGTCACGTGACGCTGTTCGCCACTGGCCGCGATCGCCCCGAGCATGGTCACCCACAGGACCGTGATGCGCAGGGCCTCGTCGGCCCAGGAAATACCACCCGCTCCCAGATTGCGCAGCACGATCTGCGCGGTGGCGAGAACGATCATGCCGCCAAGGGTCAGCGCAAGCAGCACGGTCTCCACGCGACGGCCCAGACGTCCCGCAGAACCTTGCTCCGGCGGCCGGGAACTCACGGGCCGCCGGTTCCGGACGGACTCGGTCCCGCCTGCCGCCGGTATTCCGCGAGGTAGCCCTCGAGTTGCTGCAACAGCGCCGGCGTATAGGTGCCCTCGCGACCCAGCAGCGAGTTTGCCTCGCGCGCCGCCTCGCGCCATGTGCTGACCGCAGCAGGCTCCGCGTCGACCACGGTTATGCCGCTCGCTTTGAGCGCCGCGCGGGCCGTCTCGTCGTCGTGCTGGCTCTGCTGGTCGAACCGGCGATACACGGCCCCCATGACCTCGCGGAACGCGTTTCGATCCGCCTCATCCAGCTTGGCGAATGCGCGTGAATCGATCGCCATGAGGCCCATGGTGTACATCATCGGCGTCGACGTCATGTACTTCACGCGCGTGTGCCACTGCAAGGCAATCACCCCGACCGGCGGGGCCGCCACGACATCGAGCAGTCCCGTCTGCAGCCCGGTCAGCACGTCCGTCACCGGCAATGCGACCGGCGACAGCCGCATGGCTTCCATGGCAACGGTACTGACGCGGTCACCCTCCGGAACCCAGATCTTCTGGCCTTGCATGTCCGCGGTGGTCGTGATCGGGCGATTGGCGAAAATCCGCGCGAAGCCGCCCCCGGCGAAGCCGAATGAGACGAACCCTGCCTCCTCCAGGCCTTTCATCAAGGCGCCATCCATACGCTGGCGCACAAAGTCGACCTCGTCATGATTCATGAAGAGCATGGGCAACCCGTAAAGCACGATGTCCTGGTATTTCTCCGCAATCCCGCCCGCCGTAAAGGCGCCGCCATGAAGTTGTCCGATGCGGATCTTGCGCAATACCTGCTTTTCGTTGCCCATCACGCCACCGCCGTACAACTTGACGACCACGCGTCCCTGCGTACGGGCCTTCACCTCGGCGGCGGCAGCGCGAATCTCACGCATCCACTGCGAACCCTCAGGAGCGACGGTCGCAATCTTGAATTCCGCCGCTCCAGCCTGCACCGCAAGCAACTGGGAAAGCAGCAGGCTCATTGCGGCAGCAATCATCCCGCGCATCGATCGACCTCCTCTCGCAGTAGCGTCAGAATCAGAAATAGTCATCGGCCGAGGCAAGAAGCTCCCTCGCCTGTTGTTGCGCAAGGGTATTGAACAGCGTCTGCCCCGGTTCCCTGGCCACAGCCTGCAACACCTCGTTCAGCAAGCGGTCGTGGAGCTCCCGGTCGTAGACCAGCCGCGCGTATCCCCGCGCGAACTCGACCTTGACCGACAGATTCCTGCCGGCGCTCAGGCTGATCGCCTTCTCGAAATACGCTCGCCCAAGCTCCGGCTTTCCGCCCAACGCCTCCGGGCGCAACGTATTGAGCACGCCCAGGTACATATTGACATTGACGGTCCTCGCCGGATCGTCGAACTCCAGCAGTCGCTGCAGCGCATGTTCGATCTTCGGCAGGGCAGCAATCGCCTGCCAGTCACCGCTGTGGGCGCGGATATACGCGAGCGACGCCACGCAGTAGCTGTAGAGCGCATCGGCATCTCGGTGGCTGATCGCATTCACGGCCTCGACAAAGGCCGGGTAATCGAGCGCATCGACACCACAGCTGGCACGGTTCGCCGCGCACAGCGAGCGCACCCCGTATTCCCTGGCACGGCTGGTCAGGCGTTGGGCACGCTCCTCATCCGTAACGAAAACGATGCCGTAGACCGCGTACAACTGGGCCGCCGCGCCGAGGTAACGCGGGTTGGCCGGATCGGAATTCACCAGTGCGTCGAGCAGGAGCAGATACGCGGGAGTGCCGTCGCGGACCAGTTGCGGATCATCCGCATCGAGGATCGCCTCGTTCAGTCCATCCGCAAACCGGCCAGCGGCCGCACCGCCGAGTGCGGCACAACCAGACAACAGCACCGCGCCCACCGCGACGGCAGCCCGGACAGCGGCAAGACGGCGTGCCGACGCTGCGCAGCGGTCCATGCCCTGGAACTGCCCTGCGGCGACCCTGGCGCTACAGGGTCAGACCTTCTCTTTGATGCGCGCAGACTTGCCGCTGCGATCGCGCAGGTAATAGAGCTTCGCCCGGCGCACATCGCCGCGGCGCTTCACCTTGATCTCGGCAACTGTCGGGCTGTAGGTCGGAAACACCCGCTCGACGCCTTCACCGTGGGAAATCTTGCGCACGGTGAACGAGGAATTGGCACCCCGGTTGCGCCTGGCGATCACCACCCCCTCGTACGCCTGCAGGCGTTCGCGGTTACCTTCCTTGACACGCACCTGGACGACGACGGTGTCGCCCGGAGAGAAATCGGGAATTTTCCGTTGACTCAATTCCGATTCCAGCTGCTTCATTACCTTGCTCATGTTCCCTCATCCTCATTCAGGCGCCCGCCAATTCGGTCGGGCATCGCCATAACAACTATTCGGCATTCGCCGGCATCACCTCGCGCTCGGCGAGAAACCGGCGCAGCAACTCCTCTTCCTCGATGCTCATCGTCCGCCGTGCCAGCAAATCCTGCCGTCGCAGGTAAGTCCGGCCAAGCGACTGCTGCAGGCGCCAGCGCCTGACGGCCGCATGATCGCCTTGCAACAGCACGCGGGGCACTGCCCGCCCGTCCACCTGCTCCGGTCGCGTGTAATGCGGACAGTCGAGGAGGTTACCGTTAAAAGAGTCCTCCTCCGCGGACGCCTCGTCCCCAAGCGCACCGGGCAGCAATCGCACGACTGCGTCGATCACCGCCAGCGCCGCAATCTCGCCGCCGCTCATCACGAAATCGCCCAGCGACACCTCGTCGTCGGCCTCGGCTTCAATCAGACGCTCGTCGAATCCCTCGTAACGGCCGGCCACCAGCACCATCGCCCCCCAGCTCGCCATTTCGCGAGCCAGTTCCTGATCGAAGCGGCGGCCCTGCGGACTCAGGAAGAGCGTTCGTGTCCCGGCTGGCAATGCAGCCCGTGCCGCTCGCAGCGCATCGCGCATCGGCTCGTAGCGCAACACCATTCCCGGCCCACCTCCATACGGTCGGTCATCGACCGTGCGGTGTGCATCACGCGCGTAATCGCGCGGGTTGACCATGCTGACTGTTGCAAGACCTCTGCCCAGGGCCCGGCCGCAGATCCCGTAGCCGATGCCGGCCGCCACCATTTCGGGAAACAGTGTTACAACCCGAATCTGCATGGCCAATTGCCCGTCAACTCAAAAGTCCTCGTCCCACACTACGCGAATGACCGCAGCGGTCAGATCTACGGACGTGACGACCTGCCCTGGCAAGAAGGGCAGCAGCCGGCGCCGCTCTCCTTGCACGACGAGTACGTCGTTTGCGCCCGTTGCCAGTAACTCAACCACTCGTCCAAGCACGGCGCCGTCGTCGTTCACCACCTGCAGACCGACCAGGTCCGACCAGTAGTACTCGCCCGGCCGGGTTCGCCCGAACTGCGCGCGCGGCACGCGGATCGTCGCTCCAACCAGCGCACGGGCAACATCGCGATCATCGATACCATCGAGATGCGCGATGACGCCGCGTCCATGGCCGGCGCCCTCCACGACGCGGAACGACTGCGCCCCGCTATCGCCGACGAGCCACGGGCTGTACGTCAGGATCCCCTCCGGGGGATCGGTAAAGGAGAAAATCCGGAGCCAGCCCCTGACACCGAATACTCCTGAAATGCGACCGACGACGACCGTCCGCTCAGCGGATTCGGCCATTGCTGCAACCGGCACCGTTCAGCCGCACACCAGCTGCGTCAGGCGGCAGCAGCTCCAGCGGCCGCTGCCGGCGCGGGCGGGTCGCTTTCCAGCAGATTTGCTACGCGTGCCGACAACTGCGCCCCCTGGCCCAGCCAGTACTCGACCCGGGCCCGGTCTACCTGCAACCGTGTTTCTTTTCCGGACGCAATCGGATTGAAGAAACCGAGACGCTCGATATAACCGCCGTCCCGCCGGCTGCGATGGTCGGTTGCGACAATGTGATAAAAAGGCCGCTTGGTGGTGCCACCGCGGCTGAGTCGAATAGTCACCATTCTGGATCGTTTCCTCTGTGGTCTTATCGGCGCTGGCTGCCAACCTGATCGGCGGGTACCACACGCAACCGCGGGATTTTACTGGAACATGGCGGGGCTGCACACCCTCCAATGGGTCAATATGGCCCACTCCCCTTCGGCCCGCACCCTGCATCCAGATACCGAACCGCTCAGCGACCCGGAAACTGACGCCCTCCCCCGGACGGCAGGCTGCGCAGCGCCCGCTGCAGGCCTCCCTTCGTGAATCGCTTCATCATTTTCTGCATGCTGTCGTGCTGCTTGAGGAGACGGTTGACTTCGGGTACGCCGACACCCGCCCCAGCAGCGATACGCTGGCGCCGTGACCCGTTGATTAGCTTGGGAAAGCGTCGCTCCTTCGGCGTCATGGAATTGATGATCGCCACCTGCTTCCGGATACCGTTCGGGTCAATCTGGCCCGCGAGCTTGTCGGCCCCGATTCCGCCGGGAAGCGGCAGTTTCGCCAGCAGGGTTTCGACCCCGCCCATGGCCAGCATCTGCTGCAGCTGCTCGCGCATGTCAGCCAGGTCGAACCCCTTGCCCTTGCTGACCTTGCGGACCAGCTTTTCCGCCTGCTCCTGATCGACCTTCTGGGTGATCTCTTCGACCAGCCCGACCACATCCCCCATGCCCAGGATGCGCGAAGCCATGCGCTCCGGCACGAAGGTCTCGAGCGCGGCCAGCCGCTCGCCCGTACCCACGAACTTGATTGCCTGGCCGGTGACAGCACGGGCAGACAACGCGGCTCCACCCCGCGCATCGCCGTCCACCTTGGTGAGAACGATACCGGTCACCGGCAACGCCTCAGCAAATGCCCGTGCGGCATTCACCGCATCCTGCCCGGCCATGCTGTCCAGAACAAAAAGCGTCTCGGCCGGAGTCGCGAAACCATGGATCTCGCGCAACTCGGCCAGCAACTCCTGGTCGAGGCGCGTCCTGCCGGCGGTGTCGAGGATCACGACATCGGCCTGCTGACTGCGGGACAGCTCCAGCGCGCGGCGCGCAATCGCCAGCGGTGTCTCGCTGGGCGATGCCGGCGCACAACTGACACCCACCTGTTCGGCCAGTCGCTCCAGTTGCAGCATTGCAGCCGGCCGCCGGGTGTCGAGACTGACGACCATCACCCGCCGCTGCATGCGTTCTTTGAGGAAGAGCGCCAGCTTGCCGGTCGTTGTGGTCTTGCCACCGCCTTGCAGACCCACCATCAGGATCGGCACCGGCGGCTGGCGTCGCAGGTTCAGCTCCGCGGGTTCCCGGCCCAGCTCCGTCGTGAGTTCCTGGTGCAGAAGACCGATGAAGGCCTGGCCGGGCGTCAGGCTGCGATTGACTTCGGCTCCGAGCGCGCGCTGCTGCACCCGCGCCACCAGGTCCCGCACCACCGGCAAAGCCACGTCCGCCTCGATCAACGCCCGGCGTACGTCACGGACCGCCTCGGCAATGTTGTCCTCGGTCAGCCGGCCACGACCACGCATGCGGTCGGTAATCTGCCGTAACCGCTCACTGAGATTTCCAAACAATCTGGTCGACCCCTATTCGGTTGATTGACGCGCGCGTTGCCGCCCGTTCAGCTCATGTTCGCTGCAAATAGCCGCAATTTTCCCCAATTTGCCCAGCTTGCGCCGGACCGGCTGCCTTGACATGGGGTTGATCCATTCGCAAGCATGGCTAGTGTACCCAACTGCAGGAGTTGCGCGTCTTTGGACGACGTTCCGCTAGGCGCTTTGCTGGGCGCTCTCGTATTGCTGCTTCTTTGCTCCGCGTTTTTCTCCGGCACCGAAACGGCATTGATGTCATTGAACCGCTACCGTCTGCGCCACATGGCGCGCAGCGGGCATCGCGGAGCGCGCTATGCGGAAACCCTGTTGCAGCGGCCGGAGCGCCTGATCGGCCTGATCCTGTTCGGCAACAACCTGGTGCAGAATTCTGCAGCCGCCATCGTGACCTTGATCGCGTTCAAGCTGGGCGGCGCAGCCGGAATCATTGTCGGCACCATGGTCATCACGATCCTGATCCTGATTTTTGGCGAACTGACGCCGAAAACGCTTGGCGCAGTCCATCCGGAGCGACTCGCCTTCCCCGGGGCATACGCGTATCACGCCATGCTCCGGTTCCTGCCACCCATTTCCTGGCTGGTCGGCCTGATTGGACTGGTCTCCAACGGAATCCTGCGCCTGATCGGTGTACGGCCCGACGCCAGCGCCGCGCACAACCTCACCATCGAAGAGTTGCGAACGATCGTGGCGGAGTCGGGCGCCCTTTTGCCGCGCAAGCGCCACGAAATCATGATGAGAGTGCTGAATCTCGGCGAGATCACTGTCGAGGACATCATGATTCCCCAGAACGAAGTCGTCGGAATCGACCTCGATGACGACCTGGCGAACATCGTCCGCACCATCCAGGAAAGCGGCTATACCCGGCTCCCCGTGTATCGCGAAGCGATCGACAACGTGGTCGGCCTGTTGCATGTCAAGCGGCTAATCCAGTATTCCGGTCAGGGGAATCTTTCCAAGCCGGTCATCGAAAGCCTGGCAGACGAGCCCTATTTCGTGCCGGAGAGCACCCCGCTCAACCGGCAACTGGTGCAGTTCCAGCGTACCCGGCGGCGCACCGGTTTTGTCGTCGATGAGTACGGCGACATCCAGGGCATCGTCACGCTGGAGGACCTGCTGGAGGAAATAGTCGGAGAGTTCACCAGTGAACCCGTCGAGGGACGAACCGAGGTCCGCCGCGACGAAGCTGGCGGCGGATACATCGTCGACGCGGGCTCGAACGTGCGGGTGCTGAACCGGACCATGAACTGGAAGCTGCCCACCGATGGCCCGAAAACCCTCAACGGATTGATCCTGGAAAAACTCGGCGCCATTCCACGCAAAGGCACCGGCGTGATGCTGAACGACTTTGCAGTGGAAATTCTCCAGACGAGCGACAATGCGGTTGAGACCGTTCGCATTCGCGAACCCGCCGAGAGTCTTCCGCGGGCTGCGGCCGGAGCCTGATCGCCGCCCGTCAGGCGCGACCCAGCCCAAGCAGATCGAGGGCCTCGCGCAACCTCGTTACCCCGCGCAACTCCATTCCCGGCGCATTTCTGCGCGGAAGATTGCCGGCAGGCGCCACCGCACGCGCGAAGCCAAGCTTGGCCGCCTCGCGTAACCGCTCCTCGCCGAATGCGACGGGCCTGATCTCCCCGCCAAGCCCGACTTCGCCGAAGACGACGGTGTCACGCGGCACCGGAAGCGAGGTAGCACTCGATGCGACGGCCGCCAGTAGCGCGAGGTCCGCGGCCGTCTCGGTCACTCGAACGCCACCCACCACATTGACGAACACGTCGTGATCATGTGAACGCACGCCGGCGTGCCTGTTCAGGGCAGCCAGCAGCAGGGCCAGGCGGTTCTGGTCCACTCCGACTGCCAGGCGCCGTGGGACACCACCTGCACCAAGGTCGGTGAGCGCCTGCAACTCGACCAGCAGCGGGCGACTACCCTGGTGCAATACGGTAACGACGCTGCCGGCAACATCGTCCTCCTGGCGCGAGAGAAAAATGGCTGATGGGTTCCGCACCTCGCGCAGGCCACTGTCACCCATCGCAAAGATCCCGAGCTCGTTGGCCGCACCGAACCGGTTCTTCACTGACCGCAGCAGGCGGAAGCGACTGCCCGTCTCGTCTTCGAAGTACAGGACTGCGTCGACCATGTGCTCGAGCATGCGCGGGCCGGCAATGACTCCCTCCTTGGTGACATGCCCGACGAGCACCACCGCGAGCCCGGAAGTCTTGGCGAGATGAATGAGCCTGGCCGCACATTCCCGCAACTGGTTGGGTGAGCCTGGCGCCGAAGGGACGGCCTCGGCATACATGGTCTGGATCGAGTCCACGATGAGACACGCCGCGCCGGAGCGCTGCGCGCTGGCGGTGACGTCATCGACGTTGGTGGCCGCCAGGATCGTGACCGCATCCGGATCCAGCCCCAGGCGTCGGGCGCGAAGGGCCACCTGCTCAGCCGACTCCTCGCCGCTGACGTACAACGTCGGCCAGTCGTCCCGGCTCGCACCGGCCACCTGCAGCAGCAACGTGGACTTGCCGATGCCCGGAGCACCGCCGATCAGGACCACTGAACCGGGCACGAACCCCCCACCAAGCACCCGGTCGAGCTCGGCAATACCGGTGGCCGCGCGGGCCACCTTCGTCGGGCCGATCTCCGCCAACCGCTTCGCCATGACGGAAGTGGCCGGCCGATTCACGGTGCCACCATTGGCGGCAGCTTCCAGGCTGTTCCAGGCGCCACATGACGGGCACTGTCCCTGCCACTTGCGACTGCTGCTGCCACAACCGCTGCAGACGTAGGCAACGTTTGATCTGGACATCGAATTTGTGACCTTGCTCTCATCCCGACAGGTTTGCATCCGCAAAACCGCCGCCCGAACCGAGAAACTCAACGCCGGTCTCACCCGCCGTGAACCGGCCCCGATACTATGTGGAAATGCGTGGTTGGGACAGCGTCACCAGGGTCGGTTCGCTGCGGCTGGGTCCGACCGCGTTGGCTATTTTGTTCGGCGGCCTGCTGCTTTCGCTCGCCCCGATTTCGCGTAGCCTTGAGAACGGTTTTTTCGATACGCTGCAACGCCTCGGCAATGGCACGGCCAGAAGCGACATCGTCCTGGTCGATACCCGCTCCCTGCGCAGCCGCGCGGGCAGCACCTGGGAGTCTGAGCGTTTCCCGGAACTGCTCGAAGCCCTCGGTCGCGCCGGCGCACGACTGGTGTTGCCAACCGAAGCGCCGCCGCTGACCGCTGGCCTGCCGGACGCCCGTCAGCTGGCCGCGCTGGCTGATCTCGAGCAGCGCAATCGCCGCAGCGACCAGGCCCAGGAACGCGATGTTCTCGCGGAGAAATGGGCCGACATGCGCCAACGATCCGAGTTACATGCGCGCACCGTCGAAGCGGTGCGGCAACTGCGGAACCTCATCCTCGGAGTGCCTGCGTTCGATACGGCATCAGGCGGCGTACCCACCGGCCCCACCTGCCAGAAGCACCTGCTGGCCATGCAGGCTGACGGCCAGGACGAAGTCTCGGGCGCCCGTCGGGTGCGGGCAGTCACCCCTTCCCCGCGCGAGTTGTGCGACGTCGCCCTCGGCGCGGGACACATCGGTTTCTGGAGCGATTCCGACGGCGTAGTACGCCGCCTCGACCTGCTCATCAACGCCGCAGGAGACCTCGTGCAGGCGGTGGCCCTGCGCGCGGTGCTCGCAGTCACGTTTCCCAGCGGCAAGCCCGTAACGGTTGGCGCTGATGGCATTACCTGGGACTCGCAGCGAATCCGCACTTCGGGAGGTCCTGCCACACTGCTGCGGTTCTACCCCGCGGACCCGCGCTCCGGCGGTTTCGAATCGGTGACCGCCGAGGACATCTTGCGGTCACCCGCCGCAGCCCAGCGAGTTGCAGGAAAAATCGTGGTCGTCGGGGACGGTGCTGTCGGCAATGGGCAGGGCTACGACACCCCGATCGGCGCCAACATCGCTCCGGCGATCCTGATGGCTACGGGACTATCCAACCTGTTGTCAGGCGATTATCTGGTCCGGCCCAACTGGCTGCCGTGGGCGGAGACCGTGCTGCTGCTCCTGATTGGCGCGGCGGCCATCATCGGGGGCCGACGGCTGCCACCGACGCTTGCCGCCATGACGGCGCTGTGCGCCGCGACCTTCCTGCTTGCCATGGAGGCCTACTTCGTCAGTGTCGGCATCTGGGCTGAACTGGCCACCGCGGCAGTGTTTGCGGTGTTCTGTCTCGGTGTGACGAGCCTGCTTCCCGCGCGTACCGTGCGCGACGCGAGTGCGCCGGTCGCAAACGTCGCGGTGCCCGCCGAGCCGGCGACGGGACCTGGCGCCGCAGTCGGCGCCGGCGACGAACTCGATCTTGCGTTTTCGATGTTGCGCCATCAGCCGGCGACCGACAATGTCAAGCAGCGCCTCTATGACGTGGCGCTGGCACACGCACGTGGCCGCGATCTCGCCAAAGCCGAGCGGGTTCTGCGTCACCTCGCGTCGATAGACCCGGATTATCGAAACGCCGGTGAAAAGCTGAAGAAGCTCGCCGGTATGCATGTACCCGTGGCCGCAGCGGCAGCCGCCGCAACTGCGCGCGCGCCCGAACCGGCGCCAGCCGCGGATGCGGCAAAGCCGACGCGCGCGAGCGATCACGGCGAGGACCTGAGCGGCCGCACGATTGGCCGCTACGAGATCGAGCGGATCATTGGACGGGGCGCGATGGCCAGCGTCTATCTCGGGAGGGATCCGAAAATCAACCGGCGCGTTGCGATCAAGACCATCGCGCTTGCCGAAGAATTCAGCGATAGCGACCTGGTCAATGCGCGTACGCAGTTCCTGCGTGAGGCAGAGTCGGCGGGGCGCCTGAACCATCCGCACATCATCAGCATCTACGATGCCGGCGAAGAAGGCCGGATTGCATACCTCGCGATGGAATACTGCGTCGGCAAGCCACTGAGCTACTACGCCCAACAAGGCCAGCTGCTGCCTCCCAAGTGGGTCCTGGAGATCATGGCACGTGCGGCGGATGCCCTGCACTATGCACATCAGCAACACGTCGTGCACCGCGACGTCAAGCCCGCGAACCTGCTCTACGATGCCGAGACCGATACCCTGAAGATCACCGATTTCGGTATCGCCAGGCTGACGGACACCAGCAGGACCAAGACCGGGATCATTCTCGGCACGCCGTCCTACATGTCTCCGGAACAACTGGCCGGCACGGGCGTCACCGGGCAGTCCGACCTCTTTTCGCTCGGCATCACCCTGTACCAGTTGCTGACTGGCATTCCACCTTTCCGCGCCGACTCCATCCCCCGTCTGATGCAGAAAATCGCGCACGAACCCCACCAGCCCGTCACCCAGGTGCGGGACGATCTGCCGGCCGCCATCGACAGCATCATCGAGCGGGCGCTCGCCAAGGATCCGGTCAACCGCTTCCCGAACGGCCGTGCCATGGCATTGGCCTTGCGTGACTGTTGTAGTAGCTTCTGACCTTTGGCCTCGTTCCAGCCAACATGAGCCTGCGCAACAAGTTCCGCTCGGTGCAACTCACCGACACTGGCCGTGTCAGGGAGCACAATGAGGACGCGATCGGCACCAATCTTGATACCGGCCTGCTGGTGCTGGCCGATGGCATGGGCGGCTACAATGCGGGCGAAGTGGCCAGCGGCATTGCGGTGAAAACCGTCCTGGACATGGTGGCCGGTGGCTGCCAGCGGGAGCAGCGCAATGCCATCGACCCCGAGAGCCGGCTGATGCGCCAGAGCATCATCCTGCGCGACGCCGTTACACGCGCCAACAAGATCATCCACCAGACTGCCAAGAGCCAGCCCCAGTGCGAGGGTATGGGCACCACGATTGCCGCCTGCCTCTTCTTCGACAACAGGGTTTCCATCGCGCACGTCGGCGATTCACGTATCTACCGCTTCCGGCGCAACCGATTCGAGCAGCTGACCATGGATCACTCGCTGCTGCAGGAACTCGTCGATCGCGGCTACTACTCGCAGGAAGAAGCCGCGCGGTCCACCAACCGCAACTACGTCACCCGGGCCCTGGGCGTCGAGGCAGCCGTGCAGGTATCGGTCCAGGAGGACCAGGTGCAGCCCGGCGACGTCTACCTGCTGTGCTCCGACGGGCTGCCCGACATGGTGGATGACGAGGATATTCACTTAACGATCAGCACTTTTAATGCTAATCTTGAGATGGTCGGGCAGCAGTTGATTCAACTGAGTAACGACCGTGGGGGCAAGGACAACGTGTCAGTTATCCTCGCGCAGGTGCTGGAACCATTTCCGGCGCACACCAGCCTGATCACGCGAATCAGAAGCATCTTCAATTAGTGTGGATTCAGTATGGCGCGTCTCATTCTCAATCTCGACAACCAGGTCCTCGCTGAATACAACATGATGAAGGAGCGGTATACGATCGGCCGCTTGCCGGACAACGACGTCCGCATCGACAACCCGACTGTCAGCGGCCATCACTCGCTGATCATCAATATTCTCAACGATTCGTTCCTCGAAGACCTGAACAGCACGAACGGCACCTACGTCAACGGCAAGCTGATCAAGAAGCATGCGCTCCAGCATGGCGACGTGATTACCGTGGGCCGGCACCAATTGCGCTTCGTCGACAATACGGCGGATGGCGAGGAGCAGGATGACTTCGCACAGACCATGGTGCTGTCGAAGTCCGACATGCCGAGCAGCCTCCCCGCCGTGGCTGCGTCCCAGGACTCATCCGCCCAGGCACCCCAGCGCCAGGCACCGCCGTCAGTTGCGAAGATTCAGGTATTGAACGGGACGTTTGCCGGCCGTGAGGTCCAGCTCAACAAGGCCCTGACCACCATGGGCCAGCCGGGCGTGCAGGTGATCGCGATCACGCGCCGCGGCGACGGCTATCACCTGGTACAGGTCGAGAACGCGCCCGGACGCGAACCGCCCAAGGTCAACGGGCAACCGGTCGGCCAGCAGGCGCGACGCCTGAGCGACAATGACGTCATCGAGCTGGTCGGCATCAAGATGGGTTTTTTCCTGGACTGACGTCGCGCTGCCGGGTTTAGTCCCTGAATTGACGGGCTACTCGCGGACTGATATCCGTTAGAAGCTCATACGGGATGCGGCCAGCGCAGCTCGCAATCTCTTCGACAGGCAGCCCGTCGCCCCAGAGCAGCACTCGGTCTCCAGGCGCCGACGGCGGACCGCCCGTCAGGTCCACACTGACCATATCCATCGATACGCGCCCGAGCACGCGTGTACGCCAGCCGTTGACCATCACGGGCGTCCCCCGGGACACGTGCCACGGATAGCCATCGGCGTATCCGGCAGCAACCACTCCGACGAGGCTCTCTTGCTCACACTGCCAGTCGCCGCCGTAGCCCACCCGGTGTCCGGCCGGCAGGCTTTTGACTGCGATCAGCCGCGCTTCGAACGACATCGCCGGCTTCAGCCCGAACGAGGCGGCACTGCGCCCACTGACCGGCGAGGCGCCATACAGCATCAGACCGGGTCGTACCCAGTTCTTCGCAGTTACGGCGCGCACGCTCTCCGGCCACTGCAGGATCGCTGCCGAATTGGCGAGGCTGATGTCCCCGGCCCAGTCCTGCGTCAGGCGACGAAAGCCAGCGAGCTGCGTCACCGTCGCATCCAGCGCGAGGTTGTCTGCCGACGCGAAATGCGTCATCAGCCGTAACGTCCCGCAGCCACGCCACGCCAGCAGTCGCCGCCGGGCGTCGGCGGTGTCTGCCGGGCCCAGACCGAGGCGGCCCATACCGGTATCCGCCTTGAGCCAGAGGTCGAGCGGCCCGAGGCCAGGCGCGCTTTCCAGGAGATCCACCTGCCAGAGGCTGTGAACGACCAGATCCAGCCTGTGTGCCACCGCTTCCCTGGCCTCAGCCATGGTGACAACGCCCCCGAGCAGCACGATGCGCGTGGATATGCCGGCCTCCCGCAGCTGGATGCCTTCCTCGATGCGGGCGACGGCAAACGCGTCCACGTCACGCAGCGTACGTGCCACAGCCGCGGCGCCGTGGCCGTAGGCGTTGGCCTTGACCACCGCCATCACCGGGCAGCCCGGTGCGAGATCCCGGACTCTTTGCAGGTTATGCCTGAGCGCAGCCGCGTGAACCACCGCCACGGTGGCTGCTGTCACGAAAACGCCTCGATCTCGGGCGCATAGTTCTCGAATCGGGTGTATTTGCCGAGGAACGTCAGCGGAAACTCCCCGATCGGCCCGTTGCGCTGCTTCGCGATGCTGATATCCGCGATCCCCTTGCGTGTCGTGTTGGGGTTATAGACCTCATCACGATAGATGAACACGATCATGTCCGCGTCCTGCTCGATAGCGCCGGACTCGCGCAGGTCCGACATGACCGGTTTCTTGTCCTGACGCTGCTCCACGCTCCGATTGAGCTGCGACAGGGCGATTACCGGGACTTTCAGCTCGCGCGCCAGGGCCTTCAGCGAACGGGAAATTTCCGAGATCTCAGTCGCGCGGTTTTCCGTGTTCCCCGCGACCTGCATGAGCTGGAGATAGTCGATCACGATCAGCTCGAGACCGTGTTCGCGTTGCAGACGGCGGGAGCGCGACCGGACCTCGGTCGGCGTCAACGCGGGTGTATCGTCGATGAAGATCTTCGCCTCGGCCATCTGTCGAATGGCGCCGTTGATGCGCGGCCAGTCGTCGTCGCCGAACCGGCCGTTTCGCAGGTGCGCCTGATCGACCCGGCCAAGGGAGGAAATCATCCGGAACGCCAGCTGATCCACCGACATTTCCATGCTGAAGACTGCGACCGGAAGCCGCGCCCCCAGAGCGGCGTTCTCGGCAACGTTCAGGGCCAGCGTGGTCTTTCCCATGGACGGGCGCCCGGCGATGACGATGAGATCGCCACGCTGGAGCCCGGCCGAGTACTCGTCGAACCTGGCAAAGCCGGTCGAGACGCCCGTGATGCTGCCACCGGCCTGATGCAGCATGTCGAGCCGGTCGATCGTCTTGCCGAGCACATCGCGCAGGTGCACGAAACCCGTGCCCTGCCGCTGGCCGCGCTGCGCGATCTCGAGAATACGCCGCTCGGCCTCGTCCACGAGTTCGGCCGCCGGGCGGCCTTCGGTGTGGAACGCGCTGCCGACGATGCCGTTACCCGTTTCGATCAGCTCGCGCAGCAGGGCCCGGTCGCGAATGATGCGCGCATAGTCGGCGACGTTGGCGGCACTTGGCGTATCCCGCACCAGTGAGCCGAGGTACCCGAGCCCCCCGGCATCGGCAATCTCGGCGCGACTCTCGAGGTAGTCCGAGATGGTCACCACGTCGAACGGCTCGCGCCGCGCCGACAACTCCCGGATCGCAGCGAAAATAAGCCGATGGTCCGGCCGGTAGAAATCCGCCTCGGTCGTCAGGTCGGCGACCTTGTCCCAGGCGCTGTTGTCCAGCATCAGACCGCCGAGCAGGGCCTGCTCGGCCTGCACCGAACTCGGCGGCAGCATCAACCGGTCGATGCCTGCGATCGCCGTGTCGGACACAGGTCTGGTACTGGCCATGGCGGCAGCCGCCGCTCCGTCACGCGGGCGCGGCATCCTCGGCGACCACTTCGACCCGAATGCTGACGTCCACGTCGGTGTGCAGGTGCAGGACGACCATGTGCTCGCCCACAAGCCGGATCGGACCCGCGGGCAGGCGAACCTCGCTGCGTTCGACCGGCACGCCGGCCGCCGTGCAGGCGTCCGCTATGTCCACCGTGCCCAATGAGCCGAACAGCTTGCCCTCGGAGCCCGCCTTCGCCGCGAGCCGCAATGCCAGGCTTTCGAGCTGCGCCTTGCGCGCCTGGGCCGCCCCCAGCCGGTCGGCCTGCTTGCGCTCCAGTTCCGCGCGACGCGCCTCGAAAGCGGCAATGTTCTCCGGTGTTGCCGGGGTTGCCTTGCCCTGGGGCAGAAGGTAGTTCCTGCCGAACCCGGGCTTGACGCGTACACGGTCGCCAATATTGCCCAGGTTGGCCACTTTCTCGAGCAGGATCACGTCCATAACGACACTTTCTCCGGCGATCATTTCAAGGCGCGGTGCGCCAGCCGATCGCCTGCAGGTTACACCAATTTTCCGTCAGTCCGCCGCAGGCTGACTGCATTATCGGCAAGGCCGATCAGGGCCAGCACGACGAGCTGCAGGGCCGCCACGGCCGGTATCAACGCCATGGGCAGATACAGGGCGAGCAACCACAGCCTGGGCCAGTTCCGGCGAGCGCCATGCCAGTGAATGACCGCGAGGCCCTGCACCACGAATCCGGTGGCAAGCACCAGCAGCAGGTCGTCCATGGTCGTTCGCAGGCCGGTCAGGAGCATCACCGCCACTATTGCGGCCAGGAAACCCATGACACGGCCCATGCGCACTTCGCGAAACTCCGCGGCGAAACTGCGTTTCGTGTTCGACTCGGCCAGCCAGGCCCCCACGAACAATGCCGCGACCGAGCTCGCGACCGCGCTGGCGGCCATCATCCCGGTCATCAGCCTGGCAGCGCCGGGTACGATATCCTCCGGCGCCACCTCCAGGCCCGCACTTTGCGCCCGCTCCGCCAGATCGCTCAGTACCTGCTCCCAGAACGCCTGGGGGTCGGCACTCCACAACGAAAATGCCAGCGCTCCGGCCAGCCCGAGCAACACCGCCACCTGCAGGGCAAGCGTCATCGAGGCCCTGCGGTACAGATGGCCGAGCAGCACGGCGACCGTCCAGGTAACCGCCGCCCCAACCCCTATCTCGAACCAGGCGCCACCGGCGAGTGCCGTGATCACTACCAGCAGGAGCAGGGCTCCTGCACAATCCTTGGCGGCCGAAAGCCAGCCGCGCAGAACGCTGCCCGAGACTGCGAGCGCGGCGCTGATCACCGCCAACAGCGGCAAGGGGAACAGCAACGCGATCAGTGCAATGCGAGCGAATCGGCGTCCCGCGATCCAGTCGGACAGGCGGGTCATGACGGGCAGGCTCCCGGGTCAGTCGTCCGCCCGTCAGTGCTTGTCCGTATAGGGCAGCAACGCCAGAAACCTTGCCCGCTTCACGGCCATCGAGAGCTGGCGCTGATAGCTGGCCCCGGTGCCGGTGATGCGACTCGGCACGATCTTGCCGGTCTCAGTGACGTACTGGCGCAGTGTCTCCAGATCCTTGTAGTCGATCTCTTTGACGCCCTCGGCAGAGAACCTGCAGTACTTGCGTCGCCGAAAAAATCTGCTCACGGTAATCCCCTGAAAATTTGTAACCGCGTCTTAACTCGCGGCCTGACTCTGTTCCGCGGTGTCCGTCACCGCTCCCTCGTCATCCCGGTCGCGGGGCGCGCCGCGCCCACCGCCGCCATCGCGGGAATCCTCGTCGGTGGACTTCGCGAGAAAAGACGGCTCGGTGACGGCTTCGTCACGACGGATCACGAGGTGCCGGAGCACCGCATCACTGAATCGAAAGGCATCGATCAGTTCATCGAGTGTCGCCTTCGCGCACTCGATGTTCATGAGGACGTAGTGGGCTTTGTGGACCTTCGCTATGGTATGAGCCAGCTGGCGGCGGCCCCAGTCTTCAAGCCGGTGCACCTTGCCGTCGCCGGACGCTACGATGCTTCGGTAGCGCTCGATCATGGCAGGAACCTGCTCGCTCTGGTCCGGATGGACCAGAAACACGATTTCGTAATGCCTCATTGTGTCTCCATGTGGGTTACAGCCACTCGCAGCGCGATGTGGCACGGAGTCGGGGCAGGCAGTTCGCCCGCATTCCCGAGGACGCGGAATGCTACCGGAGGGTCCCGGGTGGCGCAAGGTGGGAGCGTTGCCGGACGCACTCGTACAGGCAGATTCCGGCGGCTACCGCGACATTCAGGCTCTCCACCACACCGCGCATCGGCAGCCTGACGAGCATGTCGCAATGCTCCCGGGTAAGCCGTCTCATACCCTCGCCCTCGGCCCCGACGACCAGTGCCAGCGGAACAGTCAGATCGACCTCATACAGGCTGACCGCCGCCGCATCGTCCGTCCCGACAATACGCAGCCCGCGGTCGGCGAGATGGCCCAGAAACCGGGCGATATTGCCGACCTCGGCGATCGGCTGGGCCTCTGCGGCACCGCAGGCGACCTTGCTCACCACCGGGGTAACGCCGACGTTGCGGCTGCGGCCGGTGACCACGAGGTCCACCCCCGCGGCATCGGCGGTCCGCAGCAGCGCGCCGAAGTTTCGCGGGTCTGCTATGCCGTCGAGGACCAGCACGACCGGCAGTTCGACCGCGTCGAGGAACGACTGCGCCTCGCGCTCCGACAGCGCACCGCGACTTTGCACGAATGCAGCAACGCCCTGGTGTTTGGTGGTGCCGGTCAGCTGCTGCAGTTCCGCGGCTGCCACATAGGCCACGGGCACACCCGAGCCTGCGATCGCCTCACTGAGGCGCCCGAGGCGTTCAGGGCCCAACCCTTCCTGCAGGAACAGCCGCTCGACGCCGCCACGCGCGAGCGCCTTGCGCACCGACTGTATTCCGTATGTGACCCGCGCAGCCATCGCTACCTTTCGATACTAGCGTCGGCGCACAGTGCCGCTCCGGCGAGCGCTCTTTTTCGGGGCAGAGCGCGAACCGCGCTCCTGCGGTGAGGATTCCAGCGCTAGGTCGATCCTGGCTTCGTCGACATCGACACGGACGACGCGCACCCTGAGGCGGTCGCCGAGGCCAAAACTCTGGCCGGTTCGCTCTCCGGCGAGTTGCAGCCCCCCATGGCGCAGATGGTAATAGTCGTTACGCAGGCTGGTGACGTGCACCAGACCATCGACGTTCAACTCGGTCAATGTCACGAACAGTCCGAAATGCGTCACACCGGTGACCACACCATCGAATGTTTCTCCGGCGCGCTCTTTGATGTAGGCGCATTTGTAGCGCGCCTCGACGTGGCGGGCCGCTTCCTCGGCACGCCGTTCCCGCTCGGAACAGGTTTTGCCGAGCTTTTCCATGGCCGGCATGTCGTAGGCAAAGGCAGCCGGTCTGCGCCGGTCAAGTACATGCCCGATACCCCGGTGCACGAGCAGATCCGGGTAGCGACGTATCGGGGAAGTGAAGTGCGCGTAGGTCGGCAGAGCCAGTCCGAAGTGCCCGCTATTGGTCGGTTGATAGACAGCCTGCGGCATCGTCCGCAACACCGCAGTGGCCAGCACCGCGTAGTCGGGGCGGTTGCGCAATGAAACCAGGATGCCATTCAACTCGCGTGTTTTCGCCCGGGCATGGCCGCTGACTTTCACGCCGAGCGCCTGGAACATGAGCCGCAGGTTCTCGAATTTCTCTTCGTCCGGGCCGTCATGCACGCGATACAACGTAGGCAGGCGGTGCTGGCGCAGCAGCTTCGCCGCCTGCACGTTCGCCGCAATCATGCACTCCTCGATCAGCCGGTGCGCATCATTGCGCTGCCGTAACGCAATCCGCTCGATCCGGCCGTGATCGCCGAGATCGATGCGAGCCTCCGGCAGTTCCAGGTCGAGCGTGCCGCGCCTGGCCCGGGCGCGGGCGAGACAACCAAACACGCCATACAGGTGATCGATACCGGTCAGCTGGTTGCGCATTCGGCCCCTGGTCGCGGGGTCACCGTCCCGGGCCGCCTGCACGTCCTCGTAAATGAGCCTGCGCTTCGAGCGCATGACGGCCCGATAGAACCTTGCCTCCCGTACCTCGCCCTGAGCACTGACCTGCATCTCGCAGGCCATGCAAAGCCGGTCCACATCGGGATTCAGCGAACACAAGCCGTTCGAGAGTCGCTCCGGCAGCATGGGTACGACACGGTCGGGGAAATAAGCCGAGGTGCCACGCCGTGCAGCCTCGCGATCGAGCGCGTCTCCCGGGCGCACGTAATGGGCAACGTCGGCGATTGCGACAACGAGCCGCCACCCGGCCCCGTGCGGCTCTGCAAACACCGCATCGTCGAAATCCCGGGCATCGGCACCGTCGATGGTGACCAGTGGCATGTCGCGCAGGTCTTCGCGTCCGTCGCAGTCGGCAGCGCGGACTTCGGTACCCATGGCAGCGGCCGCCTTGCGCGTATCGGCCGGCCAGGTGGCCGACAGCCCGAAGATCTCCAGCGCAGCGTCGGTCGCCACGGTCGGCTCGTCTTCCGGCCTGCCGAGTATGCCAACGACCTTGCCCTGCGCCTCATGCGTGGTGCCCGGATAGGTAATGATCTCCAGCTTGACCATCTGCCCGGGCTGCGCATCGCCGCGCGAGCGCTCCGGCACCACAAAATGGGCGCCACCGCGACCGGCATGCACGACATAGCCGACACCGTGCTCGCGCCGATAGCGGCCGACCACATGCGATAGGCCGCGCGCCAGGATCTCCACGACCGCGCCGGAGCGACGGCCCCGGGGGCCCTGCCCCGCAATCCGCACGGCGACGCGGTCACCATCGAGCAACGGGCGCATCTCTGCGGGTGCAAGGTATATGTCCGGGCCGCCATCGTCGGTTGCCACGAACCCGAAGCCGTCGCGATGCGCCGACACGACGCCAGTGACGGCATCGAGCTTCTCCAGCAGGCAATACTCGTTGCGGCGATTGATGAGCAGGCGGCCTGCGGCCGAGAGTTGCTGCAGACGTCTGCGCAACGCTTCGCGGTGTCGCCCCGCCGGAACGTCGAGCGCCTTCGCCAGCGTTTCGAGATCGAGCGGTACTCCGTGAGCTTCCAGCGCGCTGACGATGACGCCCGGGTCCGGCACCGGGTGCTGATAGCGACGATTGGTGGCCGGGCCCGATGCGGCGTGGCCGGCGCGGGTCCGGCGCTTAGCCAATGGCGTGCGGAATCGAGCGGTGCATTTCGTTGACAAGCATACAGGCTGCCTTAAAATCCGCGCCACCTTTATATCCACCCCCGAGCCCAGGTGGCGGAATTGGTAGACGCGCTGGTTTCAGGTACCAGTGGAGCGATCCGTGGAGGTTCGAGTCCTCTCCTGGGCACCAGGTTGTTCGGCGCGGCCGGGCGCTGCCCCGGCTTTCGCCGTCAACCCGCCTGCATCGCACTCCGGCGTGCGCCTCAGCGGCCTGCCGGCTGCGTGTCGATGCCGTCCGGTGCAAGCCCGGGAGGCGCCAGCCGGCTGACTGCCGCATAGGCGGCGGATTCCGCCGCTTCGAATTCCGGCGTGCAGTCGACGATCTGCCGCCAATCGCCCTCATCGAGCAACGTCGTGGTGAGATGGCGCAGCGAGTGACTGCGTGCGCCGAGCACATTCACCAGCAGATCGAGAAAACGCTCCGATGCCTCCTCGAATTCTTTCCTGGCGACCGCCCCGCGCCGACGCAGACTGCCGAGCGCCGCCTCGAAGTCCGCGAGACTGCGCGCGGCCAGCGCGAGCCGTTCGCGCAGCATCCGGATCGCATCGTGATCCTGCGCCTGTGCCGCGGGCACACGCGGTGCTAGCAGATCCACCAGGCGTCCATCCTGGTCGATCAGCCTGCGCTGGCCTGCCGCAAGGTATTCACCGCAGGCGAGGTAGAACGGCAGTGGATCCGCCCCGCTCGCCCGAAAAAACGCGAGACCGCGGCTGAACGATTCCCTCACCTGGAGCTTGCGGCGGCGCTCCGAGCGGAGGTTCTCCAGAGATGTCGGCATGTTGCGGCCTCCCGTCGCGCGCACAGGTATCGCGGGCATTGGTGCATTTCGTTTGTATTATAGGCAGCAGGTTTCGCCGACGATGGATTTTTCTCATGCTGATCAACAACTGGTACGTTGCCGCGAGTACTGACGAGATCCCCCGCGACCGCCCTCTCGCGGTGCGTATGCTGGGGCTCGATTTCGCGCTTTTTCGCGCGGGCGACCGGGTCGTTTGCCTGCCTGATATCTGCTGTCATCGCGGCGGCCCGCTGTCCGATGGCAAACTCCACGACGGCTGCCTGGCCTGTCCCTATCATGGCTGGCAGTTCGACGCCTCCGGGCGGTGCGTGCACATCCCGGCGCTCGGCCCGGAAGTCTCCGTGCCGAAGCGGGCCCGCGTGGACTCCTATCCAACGGCCGAGAAGTACGGCTGGATCTGGGTCTTCCTCGGCGACCTTCCCGAAAGCGAGCGGGCACCGATTCCCGATCTGCTGCCTGAATTCGACGACCCGGAACACTGGCGCCTGGTGCCCTACCGCTTCGAAGCCGCAGCCAACTGGGTGCGCATGGAGGAAAACTCCCTCGATACCATCCACACGAGTTTCGTGCATCGCCGCTTCGGGGGGCGCGTGGACCCGCGATCCGCCGCCGCGGACATCGAATTGCTGCCGCATGGTGCGCGGGTCAGCCGCGAGAAAAATGCGCCCGAGCAGGGTCGTACTTCCTCCGACCTCGCGCGCCTCCTGCCGTCGGATCGCACCCGCACTCGGGTGACGCTGGAGTTCAGCATTGTCGGTGTGTGCCATCGCATCCAGCCGACCTTCAGCGAAGGCATGAGCCAGATCAACTTCACGGCGCGCACGCCGATCGACGAGTTCCATACCCGCGCATTCGGCTGGCAGGCACGCAATTACCTGCTGGGACCGGAGCACGACGCCGAACGGCTGAAGGGCCTGCAGGAAGCGATCGAAGAAGACCTGCGTATCGTGGAGAAGGTGCGACCACGACTGACGCCACCGCGGCTGCCGGAGGAGTTCCTGACGAAGGCCGACAGCATGGAAGTGGCATTTCGCCGCCTGGTGCGCGAGTGGGCGGACCGGGGCTGGGAGATCGATTCTGAGCGCTATGCCCGCGAGAGCCAGCGCCGCGCTTTCGTCATTCCGTCTCCGGCGCGCCGGGCGGACCCGCACAACTGGGTGCACGCAGCCGTGCCATTGCGTGACGCGCAGCAGGACGCAGACTCCAGCGATTGATCGGCGCCGCGCCGCCCGCGGCACTGGAACTCTGACCGAAACGTCACGGCCCGCCGGTTTCGCTATGCCGTCAGGCGGCAACGGCTAGCCGCCGGCGTCGAGTCCTCGCAAGTCGTCGGCGAAGCCGCTGAGCTTGTTCTGCAACCGCCTTCGCTGGCGGGCGTCGAGACCGTTCAGGACCTCGGCGAGCATGGCCATGATGACCGCCCTGTTCAACTCGACCTGACGACGGTAGTCCGGGGAATCGAACTGGTTGGGATTCAGTGCCATGTCGAGCAGTGCGGCGGAGAATCCCGGCTCGGGCGGCGGATCGCGTACCAGCACCAGGATGCGCTCCTGCCAGTGCCAGCGTCGTTCCAGCCACTGCTCGGAAACGTCCTGCATCTGTGCCAGGTGCATGCCGATCAGGTTGCGCTGTGCCCCCGTCAGCCGGCCAGTGAACCGCTGAATGGCACGAATGGTGCTGCGCTTGCGGCGTTCCCGCCGGATCTCCGGCGTGGTGCCGCTGTACATCTCCCGCAGTTCCTCGTTGCCCTCCGCGAAGTTGTCCCGCAACTCCGCAACCTGCCCGGGATCCAGCGTACGCAGCAGCGCTGCCGCGTCAGGAATTACCCGGCGCCAGAACTCATCGAGCAGTACCGTCATTGATTGGTAATGGCGCTCGAGGGCCTGGGGCGTCACCGGCTCCGCAACCTCGCGCCCGATCTGCTCGAGCAAAGCCAGGTAGGCGGGAATCTGCACGTCGCGATGCCATTGCAATGCGCCGCGGACGGCAGCTCTCAGTTGTTTTTCCTGTGCGTCATCGAGGCTGACAAGGCCGTTGACGTACCAGGAGACCACCCAGTCGAGGCGCTTGTAGACGAACCCGGCCATGCAGCCGGTCAGAACGACCGCCAGCGCGCCTGCCAGCAGCAACCGGCAGGCCCGCCGCACCCGGATCGGCCGGGGACGAGCGCCCGCGTTGTCGTCGCGTACGGCCACCGGCCCCGCGCCTCCCTAGTCGAACGGGTGGCGAATGACGATATTCTGGTCGCGATCGGGCCCGGTGGAGAGCAGGTCCACCGGCACGCCGAGAATTTCCTCGATGCGGTGCAGGTAGGCGCGTGCCGCCTCAGGCAATTCAGCAAGCCTCGTCATACCGACCGTCGATGACCGCCACCCCGACAGCTCCTCGTAGACCGGTTCACACTCCGCATAGCGATCGACCAGCATGGGCATGTCGTCCACTTGCCGGCCGTCCAGCCGGTACCCGACACAGATCTTCAATCGTTCCAGGCCGTCCAGCACGTCGAGCTTGGTCACGCACAGGCCAGTTACCCCGTTGTGCAAGACCGCACGGCGAGCCGCGACCGCATCAAACCAGCCACAGCGCCGCGGCCGGCCGGTGGTCGATCCGAACTCCGCACCGACCCGCGCCAGGTGCCGGCCCATGTCGTCGAACAATTCCGTCGGAAATGGCCCGGCTCCCACCCTGGTGGTATAGGCCTTGACGATGCCGAGCACGTAATCGAACGCCCCCAGGCCAAGACCCGTTCCGGTCGCAGCAAACCCTGCGGTCGTGTTCGATGACGTGACGTAGGGATAAGTGCCGTGATCTACATCGAGGAGCGCCCCCTGCGCGCCCTCGAAGAGCAGATTCGCCCCTGCCCGGCGTTGCTCGTCGAGCAAGCGTGCCGTATCGGTCGCTGCCGGCTTGATCCGCTCGCCGAGCCGCAACCACTCGTCGCGTGTGCGCTCCAGATCCACGGGTCGGGCACCGTGGTAACGCTCCAGCAGGAAGTTGTGCAGATCCATCGCCGCAGCCAGGCGCTCGCCAAACCGCTGTGGATCGAACAGATCCGAAACCCGCAGGGCACGCCGGGCAGCCTTGTCCTCGTAAGCCGGGCCGATGCCGCGCCCGGTCGTCCCGATGGCGTCGCGACCGCGGGCCGCCTCGCGCGCCAGGTCGAGCTCGATATGCGTTGGCAGGATCAGGGGACAAGCCGTGCTGATTCGCAGGCGGTCCATGACCGACAGGCCACGCCCTTCGAGCTGGTCGATTTCCTTCAGCAGCGAGGGCAGATGTATGACGACTCCGTTCCCGATGACGCAGGCGACGCCGGGCCGCAATATGCCGGAGGGTATGAGATGCAGGACCGTCTTTTCCCCGCCGATGATCAGGGTATGGCCCGCATTGTGCCCGCCCTGAAAGCGGACTACCGCGTGCGCCCGGTCCGTCAGCAGATCGACGATCTTGCCTTTACCTTCGTCACCCCACTGGATGCCGACTACGACGACACTTTTTCCCAAGATTCATCCAGCCTTGCGCGCAATAAGGACGCGGTCCGCCTGCGGGACAGCGTTACCCCGTGCCACGCACCATCAACAGCACCACCAGGCCTGCCACCATGATGGTCAACCCGAAAATACGCAGCTGACCATCGTTGAGCCGGCGCAGCATCTCGAGACTTCTGCGCCAGCTGGCGGGGCTCAGGAACGGCATGAGCCCCTCGATCACCAGGTACAGCGCAAGCGCCGCGAACAGATCATTCCAGTCCATGCGGAAATGCGGGGCCCATACCCCGCGCACGCGGCCTGCAAGCGCCTCAGCGGGCGCCGTCAGCCCGGTTCAGGAAGCGGAAAAAGTCGCTGTCAGCATCGATCACGAGCAATTCGTTCGGCTGCCCCAGGGAACGCCTGTAGGCGGAAACGCTCCGATAGAAGGAGAAAAATCCCGGGTTTTTTCCGAACGCATTCGCGTAGATCTCGGCCGCCGCGGCATCGCCCTCGCCACGCAACTTCTCTGCGTCACGATAGGCGTTCGCAATGATGACCGTGCGTTCCCGGTCGGCGTTGGCACGAATCTGCTCGGCCGACTCCGCGCCCTGCGCCCGCAACTCCGCGGCAATACGCGCGCGTTCCTGCCTCATCCGGTTGAAGACGGACTCGCTGACCTCATCCGAGAACTCGATCCGCTTGACGCGCACGTCCACGATTTCGATGCCGAGCGTGGCGGCTTCCTCACGCGCGCCGGCCATCATCGCATCCAGCAACTCGCGCCTCTCAGCGGTAACCACCTGCGGCACCGTTCTCTTGGCGAACTCTCCCCTGATGCCATCCTTCATGATTTCCAGGAGGCGCTGCGCCGCCAGCGGTTCGTTTCCGCCGCTGGCGCGGTAATACTGGCTAATGTCGGTGATACGCCATTTGACGAAGAAATCGACGAGAAGATTTTTCTTCTCGGCCGTCAGGAACTGCTCCTGAGGGTTATTGATCGTCAGTATCTGGCGCGGGAACTTGCGCACGTTATTGATGAACGGAATCATGGCGTGGAGGCCCGGCGAGAAATCGGTCGACACGATTTCACCGAACCGGAACTTGACCGCCAGATCACGCTCATCGACCGCGAAGAGCGACATGGTCGCCAGCACGATCACCAGCGCCACAGCCGTCAGTATGCCCGGGCGTGCTTTCATCAACGTACTCCCCGGCTGCGCAGACTCTCGCGGGCCGGCGCGCTGTCCACCTCACCGCCTGCTGCCGCCTCGGGCTGCTCGGTCGCGGTCGGCGAACTCGTGCTGCCGGAGCCTGCGGGTGCCGGCGGCATCAGACCCCGGCTCTCCAGGATCTTGTCGATTGGCAGGTAAACGAGGTTCCCGTTCGCTTTCGCGTCAAGAATGACCTTGTTCGAGCGACTCAGAACGTTTTCCACCGACTCGATGTACAGGCGCTCACGCGTCACCGCCGGCGCCCGCTCGTACTCTTTCAACAAAGACTCGAAGCGGGCCGCCTCGCCCTGCGCATTCGCGGTAACCCGCGCCTTGTAGGCTTCAGCATCCGCGATACGCCGGGCCGCCTCGCCGCGAGCCCTCGGCAGCACGTCGTTCGCATAGGCCTGCGCCTCGAAAGCGAGCCGTTCGCGGTCCTCGCGGGCCTTGATGGCGTCCTGGACGGCCGCATCCACCTGCTCCGGGAAATTGATGTCCTGGAGATTGACCGTGGTGATGCGGATGCCAGCCCCGTACTCATCGAGAATCTTCTGGATCAACTCCTTGGTGTCCTGCGCGATCTGCGTGCGCCCCTCGCCGAGCGCGAAGTCCATCTTGCTCTTGCCGATCACGTCGCGGATGGCGCTCTCGCTCACGTCGGAGATGGTGCCCTCGGGGTCGCGAACCCTGAAGAGATACTTCACCGGGTCGGCCTTCTGGTATTGCACCACGAGATCCACGTCGACGATGTTCTCGTCGGCCGTCAACATCCGCGTCTGCTTGTTGAACGGGCTGATCTCGCTGACATTCACCAGCTCGACGCTTTCCACCGGCCACGGGATGTGCCAGCGAAGGCCCGGCATGGTCACCTCGGCGAACTTGCCGAACCGCAGGACGACGCCCTGCTCGGCCTCATCCACGCGATACAAACCCGTGGCAATCCAGCCCACGAGCACCAACAAGGCCAACCAGCCGAAGCCCGCCGTGCTGCCGGTCGGCCCCGGTCCTGCCGGAGAACGGCCACCCCTGAAAAAGCCGGCAAGCTTGCGTTGCCAGTCGCGCAGAATGCGGTCGAGGTCAGGAGGCCCCTGACGGTCGCCGCCGCCACGATCCCACGGGTTGCGGTTATTGCCCGATTCGTTCCATGCCATGACTTAAAAACATCTCCAGGCCGGGCGTCCGGACCGACCCGCCAGCGAACTCGCTCCGCCCGCCTGCTCATGCACCGGCACTAGTCGAACGCCATCGCTTCGCTGCAGGTCCAGGAACTCCGCGCGGTCCATCTCCAGATCGATCTCCCAGCCCCCGTCTTCGAGGAGGCGCTCACTGCGGACCCCGGCGTGCCGGTATATGGCCGCCCGCAACCTGGCTTCGGCAGCCGTCAGGCGGACCATCCCGCGCACCACGTCACGATGCAGATACTCCGCAATGCTATCCATCAACAAGCCGATGCCGGCTCCGGTAGCTGCAGAAAGCCAGACACGCGACGGCATGCCGGTGTCCGTTCGGTCTACGCGCGGCTGCGTCTGCAGTATATCAGCCTTGTTAAAGACGCGAATCATCGGCAGGCTTGCGGCACCGATCTGCGCCAGGACCTGCTCGACCTGCTCGATCCGCTCGGCATGCGCGCTGTCGGCGGCGTCCACCACGTGCAGCAGCAGGCGCGCCTCGCGAGTCTCCTCGAGGGTCGAGTGAAATGCGGCGATCAGTTCATGCGGCAGATCACGGATGAATCCCACCGTATCGGCAATGACGATCCGTCTGCCGTCCGGCAGGCCGACGGAACGCAGGGTCGGGTCGAGGGTGGCAAACAACTGGTCCGCCACGACGGCACCAGCGTCGGTGAGCCGGTTGAAGAGCGTCGACTTGCCGGCGTTGGTATAGCCGACCAGCGAGACCACCGGCACCTCGTGCCTCCGCCGCTGCTGGCGCGAGAGGTCGCGGTGGCGGGCAACCCGATGCAGGCGCTCCTGCAGTTGGCGGATTCGCTTCGCCAGGAGGCGACGATCCGTTTCGAGCTGCGTCTCGCCCGGGCCACGAAGGCCGATGCCGCCCTTCTGCCGCTCCAGGTGTGACCAGCCGCGCACCAGGCGCGTGGAAAGATGTTCGAGCTGGGCTAACTCCACCTGCAGCTTGCCCTCGAAGGTGCGCGCCCGCTGCGCAAAGATGTCGAGGATGAGGCCCGCACGGTCCACGACCCGGCGCTCCAACTCCTTTTCCAGATTGCGCTCCTGCGCGGCCGACAGATGATGGTCCACCAGGACCAGCTCGGCCGCGGTCGCATTGACCAGGCTCTTCAGTTCCGCGAGTTTCCCGGTACCGATCAGGTAGCGCGGATTCTTGACGCGCAGGGGCGCGCTCAGGCCGGCCGCCACTTCGGCGCCGGCTGCCAGCGCCAGAGCCTCGAATTCCTGTTGTTCTTCCGGCGGAGAACTCCTGCCGGTACCGACATGCACGAGCACGGCGCATTCGCCGCGCTCCGGCCTCTCAAACAACTCGCTGCTCCCCGCAGTCGTCGTGGCTCGACGGGCGGCGATGGGTCGTCGCGAACCTGGCGGAGACGGTCGGGTCAGTTACCTTCCTCTTCGTCATCGGAACCGACGCGTACATTGCGAGCCGGCACCACCGTGGAGATTGCGTGCTTGTACACCATCTGGCTGACGCTGTTCTTCAGCAGTACCACGAACTGATCGAACGACTCTATGGTTCCCTGCAGCTTGATGCCGTTTACCAGGTAGATGGATACCGGAATCTTTTCCTTGCGCAAGGCATTGAGGAACGGATCCTGCAGAACCTGCCCCTTGGACATTCTGGTCTCCCGCTGCTGTTCTTGTTTTTCGGTTTTTTCCGCCTTCTCGGCGGACGCGGACTTGGAAGGAAGAGAAAGTCTGCTCATACCCCGTGTTCCCGGCAGATTTATGGCGCGTCCATCATATTGCATCGCAGGGTCTGACGCGACACCCCCGAACGGGTCAGGAGTCCGGCTATCCGCGCAGCAGCATCATCGGCGGGTACCGCCAAGTCGAGGTTGGCCGACTCCGCCCGCATCCACGTGAGTTGACGCTTCGCCAACCGACGCGTCGCGACCGCGGCCTGGCGCCCGGCCTCCGCGAGATCCGACTCGCCGGCGAGATGTTGCCACAGCTGCCGATAGCCGACGGCACGCATCGCGGGGCGGTCGCACGACATAAGTGCCAGCCCGCGCAGCGTCCGCACTTCATCCAGGAAACCCGCCTGCAGCATCGCATGCAGCCGCTCATCGAGAGCCCGGTACAGTTGCGCGCGGTCTGCCGGCCAGAGGGCGATACGCAGAAAACGCACGCCGGTCGTCCGCCCGGCCACAGCCTGCAGCGTCGAGATCGGGCGGCCCGTGAGGCGAAAGACCTCAAGTGCACGCCCGATCCGCTGGCGATCCGATGGATTGATGCGGCCGGCGGCCTGCGGGTCGATGCGGGCAAGTTCCTCGTGCAGCGCCTTCCAGCCTTGCCGGCCGGCCGTGTCGGCGATCTCCCGCCGTGTCGCCGGGTCGGCTTGCGGCAATGGCGCGAGGCCGCGCCACAACGCGCGAAAGTACAGCATCGTTCCGCCGACCAGCAGCGGCAACCGACCGCGTCCGCAGATCTCCGGAATCAGGCGCAGCGCATCCGCGCGAAACTCCCCTGCCGAATACGCCTCCCACGGATCGCGTATGTCGACAAGATGGTGAGGAACCGCTGCACGCTCGCGCGGACCGGGCTTCGCAGTCCCGACATCCATGTGCCGGTAGACCATGGCCGAGTCCACCCCGATGATCTCGACCGGCAACTGCGCGGCCAGACTCAGTGCCAGAGCGGTCTTCCCAACCCCGGTCGGCCCATAGAGACAGACCGCCAGAGGCCCGGCCTCCTGCGCCGTGTCTTCGGGCGTCCGCTCAGCGTCCACGCAAAAACAGCCGGTCGAGATCCTGCAATGACAGCCGTGTCCAGGTCGGCCGTCCATGGCTGCACTGGTCAGAGCGCTGCGTCGCCTCCATCGCGCGCAGCAACGCGTTCATCTCCGGCACCGTCAGTTGCCGGTTCGCCCTGACCGCGGCATGGCAGGCCACCGTCGACAGCACCGCGTCCACCGCGTGTTCGAGTCGCCGGCTCGAGTCCTGCTCGGACCAGTCAGAAAGAATGTCGCGTAGCAGTTTTCCGAGGTCACTCCCGTGCAGCATGGCGGGGACGGCCCGCAGCAGGACCCGGTCGGCACCCGCACACTCGACACTCAAACCGAGGGACGCGAGCGTCGCACCGTGCTGCTCGACCAGCTGCGCTTGCGCCTGCGTGACCTGCACGGACTCGGGGAGCAACAGCGGCTGGGACGGAACGCCACCCTCTCGCAACTGCGCTTTCAGCCGTTCGTAGGTCACCCGTTCGTGCGCGGCATGAGCATCGACGACGACCAGGCCGTCATGCGCCTGGGCCAGGATGAAAACGCCATGCAACTGCGCCAGGGCGTGCCCGAGCGGGTACGGATCCGGCTCATCCGTCGGCACGACATCCGGCCCGCCACCGGCCACCAGTGCCTGGTAGTCGGCGAGCGGGTCTCGCACACCGGCCGCGGCGGCCGGAAACATGGCAGCGGGACGGTATCCCGGTCCACTCGTATGGCGCTGGCCCGGCGACTGCGCAACGGATCCGGGACGGGTTTCGGCCAGTGCCGCCTCAACGCTCCGGCGCAGGAAATCCCGCACCGTGCCGGGGTCGCGAAAACGCACCTCCTGCTTGGCCGGGTGGGCATTCACGTCGACCGCGCCGGGGTCCATCTCCAGGTACAGGACGAATGCCGGAAATCGACCGTGGTAGAGCACATCCTGGAATGCAAGCCGCACGGCCTGGGTCACGAGCCGGTCGCGTATGGCACGGCCGTTCAGGAAAAAATGCTGCAGGTCAGGCTGGCTGCGCGAGAAGGTCGGGCGCGCGATCCAGCCACGCAGTGCCAGCCCCGGCAACTCGCGCTCGACGAAGAGCGCGTGCTCGAGAAACTCCGCGCCTGCAATCTGCCCCACGCGTTGCTCCTGCTGGTCCCGGCTCGTCGCCGCCGGCAGGTCGAGCACGGTGCGGCGGTTGCTGGTGAAGCGGAACCCCGCCGAGAACCGGCTCAGCGAGAGTCGCGCCACGATCCCATGCAGGTGCTGCAGTTCAGTACGTTCCGAACGCAGGAAACGCCGCCGGGCCGGCGTATTGAAGAAAATGTCCCGGACCTCGATCGTCGTGCCCGGCGGATGCGCCGCGGGAGCCGGCGGCGTCGGATCGCCGCCCTCGCTCGACACGGTGAAGGCGCCGGAGGCACCTCCGGTCCGCGAGGTCAACCGGAGCCGCGAGACCGATGCAATGCTCGGCAGCGCCTCACCGCGAAAACCCAGCGACCCGATACGGGACAGATCCTCGAGGCTCTCGATCTTGCTGGTCGCATGGCGGGCCAGCGCGAGACGCAACTCGTCGCGTTCGATGCCGACGCCATCGTCACGGACCCGGATCAGCCGCGTACCGCCCGCCTCGATCTCCACCTCGACGCGCCTCGCGCCGGCATCGAGGCTGTTTTCTACCAGTTCCTTGACGACCGAAGCGGGCCGCTCGACCACCTCGCCGGCGGCAATCTGGTTGATCAATTGCGGCGGCAACTCGCGGATCGGCATGCGCGGATTGTTCCAGAGAGTCGCCGCGCTGTCATGAGCGGGGAAGACGGCGGGACTCCGCCGCCGACCGGCGACGGGAGCGTCACTGCAACTCAGCTGTCCCGGGAGGCGGGAATCCGCAGGACCTGTCCGACCACGATACGGTCGCTTTTGAGCTGGTTGGCATCGCGGATGCGCCGGACGCTGGTGTTGTATCGGCTGGCGATCTCCGCCAGCGATTCCCCGCGCTGCGTCACGTGAGTCACCGCACCGCTTCGCTGGCGCCGGCTCAACTCGGCCACGAGAGTGCCTGGCGGCGGATTACGGTAGAAGTAATCACGGATGCCGGCGAGGACCGCGCCAGCCAGGCGCTCGCGGTAGGCGTGGCTGTTCAGGCGTCGTTCCTCGTCGGGGTTGGAAATGTAGGCCGTCTCGATCAGTACCGACGGCACATCCGGCGATTTCAGCACCATGAAGGGCGCCTGCATCACCCGCGGCTTGCGCACGGTCCCGACCCGCGCCATTTCGGCCAGGATGGAGTCGGCGACTTCGATGCTGGAACCGAGCGAGGCATTCTGCGACAGGTCAAGCAGCACGGAGGCAAGCGTGCGGTCCTTGATGCCGAGCGATACGCCGCCAATCAGGTCGGCGGCGTTCTCGCGCGCCGCCAGGCGGCGAGCGGCCTCGTCAGTCGCCCCTTTTTCGTTGAGCACGTAGACCGAGGCGCCGCGCACGCCGCGGTTGTGGACGGCATCGGCGTGAATGGATACGAACAGGTCGGCTTTGGCGGCGCGCGCCCGTTCCATCCGCTCCCGCAACGGCACGAACTCGTCGCGCTTGCGGGTCAGGACGCCCCTCATGCCGGGCTCCGCGTCAATGCGCTCGGCGAGCAGCCGCGAGATCAGCAGGGTGACGTCTTTCTCGCGCACTCCACGCGGTCCGTGCGCGCCGGGATCCTTGCCACCGTGCCCGGCATCCACCGCAATGATCAGGTCGCGACCGATCGGCGCTGATTCCCTGGCAACTGCTGGCGCCGCCTCCGCCACGACTCGCCCGGCCTCCACCACAGCCACGGCTTCCCGCGCGAGCGGGGCGGGCTTGCTGGCAACGGCTTCGGCAGGTGCCACCGCCATCTGCCCTGCTGGCGCGCTGGATTCGACCGCCGGTGGCGCTCCTGCGGATTGGCCCGCCACGTGCGGCTCCGGCATCGCCGCCAGCGGCGTCGCAGGTGCCGTCATTTCCGCGGCCGGCACCAGTGCACTGATCACGGGCGGCGCCGGAACGGCAGGCCGCCGTGCCGTCGCGAGATCAATCGTAATCTCGGTAGCTGCGGCCCCGCTCGCCTGGCGCATGACGCCCTGCGGCTCGGCCCGTGCCGACAGGTCGAGTACCACCCGGACCGAACCGTCGGGCCGATTGGCGACCCGCAGCTGACGAATGACGCCTGCGCCGCCGGGCAACGGCAGCGCCGAAGAAGCCAGATGCGCCCGCGCGATGTCGAGCACGAGGCGATCGGGATCCGACAGGGTGAACATCTGATAGGGGCGCGGGTCGCTCAGGAGCAGCGTCAGGCGGGTCTCGGCACCAGCCCCATCGATCCGCAGCTGCTCGACACGGGCGGCCGCCGCATGAGCGACATCGACGCCCAAGAGCACGACCAAAACCCCCAGCCATTGCCGGACTTGCCGCATCACCTACCCCACGATCCGCAGGGAGAAGTATAGCGGGCACGAACCGGTTTGAAAGGGGGTTTCCCTAATATCTTTAGATGGATAGAAGTTTTTTATCGAGCCTTAGCTTACAGAGATCCGGTAAGCCGAGGACTCTAAATACATGTCGTTGGATGCCTACGCGGCGTGGGCCAGCACCGAACGGCCGATTTCCGAAGTACCCAGCCGCTGGAGCAAGCGGCCGTCAGCGGCGATCTCCAGGCACAGACGGATATCGGCTAGCGGCAGTTCGCCGGCACCGCGCTCCGGCCACTCGATGAGCGCCACCGAGCCTGGCCCCAGCTGATCGGCGAGTCCGAGCCCGTCCACTTCGGCCGGCGCCCGGATCCGGTACAGGTCGATGTGACAGACGCGAAAACCCGCCACCTCGTAGGGCTCGATCAGGGTATAGGTCGGGCTGGGAACCCGGCCGCGGTGCCCGAGAGCCCTGAGAAAACCCCGCACCAGAGTCGTCTTGCCGGCGCCGAGATCCCCTTCCAGAAAGACGATCAACTCGCGCGGCCGCACGGCGAGCAATGCAGCGCCGAGGCGTCGCCCCTGTTCCTCGGTGGCGCTGGCATCGGCGAGGATCAGGCAGTCGGATTCAGCCATGGGCGTAGTCGCGCCAGCAGATCGCCGGCCAGCAGGCCGCGCTCGCCCGCGGCGCGTGCAACATCGTCCCCGGCCCTGGCATGCACGAATGCCGCACAGGCCGCAGCCTGCAGCAGGCCGGGCGCCCGATGCTGCGCCGTGATGCCGGCAACCAGGCCGGTGAGCACATCACCCATGCCCGCCGACGCCATCCCGGGATTGCCGCCATCGATGACGTAGGGCAGTTCACCCGGCTGACCAACGAGTGTGCAGCGACCCTTCAGCAGGCACACCCCGCCGAATCGTGCGCCGAGATCGGCGAGCGCCTGCAGACGGTCCGATTGGATGGTCGAGGTCTGGCCACGCAACAACCGCGCCGCCTCACCGGGGTGCGGCGTCAGGATCCATCCCGGCCGCAGGCCGGGTTGCCCGGCGAGCAGGTTCAGCGCATCGGCATCCATGACCAGCGGTTGATCGATCGCGATGACCCGCGCGAACAAACCTCGGGCCCACTCGTCCTGCCCGAGTCCCGGACCGATGGCGACCACGCTCGCCCGTGCCAGCAACGGCTCGAGATCGGCCGGATCGCGCACACCGCGGCACATCAGTTCCGGCCGCGATCCGGCGATGATTGCCGCGTGCTCCGCCCGGGTCGCGATGCTGACCAGGCCGGCGCCGGCACGCAGCGCCGCTTCGCCGGCCAGTCGCACGGCACCTGGCATGCCCTCGTTGCCGCCGATGACGAGCACATGCCCGAAATCGCCCTTGTGCGCGGTGCGCGCGCGCCGTGGCAGGACGCGTGCACAATCCTCGTCCTCGAACAGGCGCAGCGCCGGTGGCACATGACTGACCCGCTCGAGCGGCACTCCCAGGTCGGCAAACTCCACTTCGCCCGTGTACTCAGGGCCGGCGCCGAGATAAAGCCCCTGCTTGCGGCCGATGAACGTCACGGTGAGTGCGGCGCGGACCGCCGCCCCAAGGACGCGGCCGGTGCGGGCACACAGCCCGCTCGGAACATCCACCGCCAGGACCGGTGCACTGGCCGTGTGCATGCACTCGACGGCGTGCAGGTACGGGCCCTCCAGGGTCCGACCGAGGCCGGTACCGAGCAAGGCATCGATCACCAGTTCCGCGTCGCCGAGCAAATTCGCGGTGAACTGCACGATCTCGCCGCCGGCGCCCGCAAAATCGCGCCAGGCCCGAGCGGCATCGCCCTGCAGGCGTCGCGGGTCCGACAAGGCCGCCACGGTGACGGCAAGGCCGGCCGCAAGCGCAAGACGCGCGACGACGTAGCCATCGCCGGCGTTGTTTCCCGCGCCACAAAGAACCAGCCAGCGGTGTGCCTGCGGAAAACGTGCCCGGCCGAGAGCGAACACCGCGCGCCCGGCGCGGCTCATCAGCTCATAGCCCGGAATGCCGAGATCCTCGATGGCGATGCGATCGATCTCGCGCACCTGCTCGGGCGTATAGATGAAGCTGGATTGACGCGCCATGCGGCCGATTATACTGACCGGCCCCAATCAACCCACGCGAGGCACCGTGGACGCTCTGGCCGCAGCGAACCTGGCCGAACGCATCCGGCACTGGGGTCAAGAACTCGGTTTCCAGCAACTCGGTATCGCCCGGCCGGATCTCTCGACGGCCAGCGCAAGGCTGCGTGCGTGGCTCGCGCAGGATTATCACGGCGACATGCAGTGGCTGGCGTCGCGAGCCGCGTTGCGCGAACAACCGGCCGATCTCGTCCCGGGAACCATCCGGGTCATTTCCGCGCGCATGGACTACTGGCGCGATGACGCCTATCCGGCCGAGCGCCTGGGCACGGAAGGCGCGCGGGCCTGGATATCGCGCTACGCGCTCGGTCGCGACTACCACAAGCTCGTGCGCTCGCGACTGAAACGACTGGCCGAGCGCATCGACGCCGGCGCAGGCGGCTGCGGTTACCGCGTCTTCGTCGATAGCGCCCCGGTCATGGAAAAGCCGCTTGCCCAGCAGGCCGGCCTCGGCTGGATCGGCAAGCACACCAACCTCATCAACCGGAATGCCGGATCCTGGTTCTTTCTCGGCGAGATCTTCACCGACCTCCCGCTGCCGGTCGATCCGCCGGCCGCCGACCACTGCGGCAGTTGTCAGCGCTGCATCGAAGTCTGCCCGACCGGCGCAATCGTGGCGCCGTACGTGCTCGACGCAAGGCGTTGCATCTCCTACCTGACCATCGAGAATCGCGGTCCGATTCCCGAGCCACTGCGTGCAGCCATCGGCAACCGCGTGTTCGGCTGCGACGATTGCCAGCTCCATTGCCCGTGGAACAAATTCGCGCGCCCCTCGCCCGAAGGCGATTTCGCGCCACGCCATCGGCTGGACCGTGAGGCTTTGGCGCGGCTATTCCTCTGGGGCGAGGACGAGTGGCGACACCGGACCGAAGGCAGCGCGCTGCGCCGTGCCGGCTACCCGGGCTGGCTGCGCAATCTCGCGGTCGCCCTGGGCAATGCGCCCTCCGACGCCGAAGTACGCGCCGCGCTCGAAGCGCGGGAACAGCATCCGGATGAGATGGTGCGCGAACACGTCCGATGGGCGCTGGCGCGTCACCGCGAGCGGGACTCTTAAGGCGACCGGCGCAGCCACTCAGCGCAGCGTCACGGCGACGTTGTCGATCAGCCGGGCGCGGCCCAGCCACGCCGCGGCGAGCACCCGCAGCCGGCTTGATTCGGCGGTGGGGCGGCCAAGCATGCGCGCATCGCGCACCGCAACGTAATCGGGCCGGAAACCCGCCCGCCCGAGTTCGCGCACCGCCGCGCGCTCGACGGCGCGAAAATTTCGGTCACCGGCCTGCAGGCGCTCCCGACAGGCGCGCAACGTGCGGAACAGTTCCGGAGCGAGCCGTCGCTCCGCCTCGCTCAGGTAGTGATTGCGCGAACTCATCGCCAGTCCGTCGGGCTCGCGCACGGTTCGGCCGGCAACGATGCGCACGGGTACATGCAGGTCGGCGACCATGTGTCGCACGATGACCAGTTGCTGATAGTCCTTCTCGCCGAACACGGCGATGTCCGGACCGACGATGTTCAGCAGCCGCAGCACGACGGCGACGACACCATCGAAATGCACCGGACGGAAAGCGCCGCAAAGCTCCTGCGCCAGGCCCGGAACCGACACGAGCGTGTCCGCCGGGATACCGCCAGGATAGACGGCGCCGACCGCCGGCGCGAAAACCGCGTCCACCGCGGCGGCCCGCAGCGCACGCCGATCGGCAGCGAGCGTGCGCGGATACTTCTCGAAATCCTCGCCCGGGCCGAACTGGACGGGATTGACGAAGATGCTGGCCACGACGCGCTGCGCGTGGCGCCGGGCCAGTCGCATGAGGCTCATGTGGCCCGCATGCAGGTTGCCCAGGGTGGGCACGAGCGCAACCCGCTCACCCGCGGCCGTCCATCGGGCTACGGCGCGCCGCACCGAACCAACCTCATGCAGAGTGATCACAAGGCTCGCCGTCGAGAAAAATGTCGTGCACGGGTCAGGAGAAGCAGTGCTCAGGAGCGGGATAGCTGCGTTCCCGCACCGCGCGGACGTAGGCCTCGCAGGCGGCTGCCACGGAAGGTGCGCCCTGCATGAAGTTCTTCACGAAACGGGGGAGCCGGCCGCGGGTGATGCCCAGCAGATCGTAGAGGACCAGAATCTGGCCATCGACATGCGGTCCGGCGCCGATGCCGATTACCGGCACGGACAGAGCATCGCGCACCGCCCTGCCCACCTCGCTCGGCACGCACTCGAGCAGCACGATGTCCGCACCGGCGCGCTCGAGCGCCACGGAATCATCGACCATCTGGCGCGCCTGGGACGTTTCGCGTCCCTGCACGCGGAACCCGCCAAGCTTGTGGACCGACTGCGGCTTCAGGCCGACATGGGCACATACCGGGATATCGTGTCTTGCCAGGTGCTCGACGATGCCGATCTGGCCGACGCCACCCTCCAGCTTGACCATCATCGCGCCGCCTTCCTGCATGAGACGGACCGCGTTCTCCAGCGCCTGGGTCGGGTTGGTGTAGCTCATGAACGGCATGTCCGCCATGAGAAACGCCCGCCGCAGACCACGGGCCACCACGCGCGTGTGATAGATGATGTCTGCCACGGTGACCGGTACGGTCGTGTCGTGGCCCTGCACGACCATGCCGAGCGAATCACCGACCAGCACCAGATCCGCGCCGGCTTCGTCGACGATGCCGGCGAAACTCGCATCGTATGCGGTCACGCAGGCAATTGGCTGGCGTTCCGCCTTCATGGTCCGCAGTATCGATACATTGACCGGCGGCTGCGGCATTCCGCGCTGTTCGAGCTGCTTGTAGACCAAGGTCGCTCCTCGCCCTCCCGGGCCCGTTCAGGCCAGGGCCGCGGCAATCGGATTGAAAAAGTGCCGGCCGCTGCGAATCCGGCAGATCTCATCGCGCAGGATTCCGAAGTGCTCGTCATTATGGACCGGATCGATCATGGCCGCATTCACGATCAACAGCGGCGCGCTGTCGAAGTCGTGAAAAAACCGGGAGTAGGCTTCGGTCAGGCGCTCGAGATAGCGGCGGTTGAAACGCCGTTCGTACTCGACACCGCGTCGCCCGATGCGAAACAGCAGTGTATCCACGGGAGCCTGCAGATAGACCACCAGGTCAGGTGTTGGCGGATCGAGCGCCAGCGACTCCGCAACCTGCTCGTAAAGCGGCAACTCGTGGCGGTCGAGATTGATTTCCGCGAACAGCCGATCTTTCTCGATCATGAAGTCCGCCACCCGCACGGAATTGAAGATGTCGGCCTGGCGCAGCTGCTCGATCTGCCGGGCACGTTGCAACAGGAAGAAAAGCTGGGTCGGTAACGCAGCAGCGCGCGGATCGCGGTAGAAACGCTCCAGAAACGGGTTGGACTCCGGCTCCTCCAGCAGCAGGTCGGCATCCAGGCTCGCGGCGAGACGCCGGGCAAAACTGGTCTTGCCGACCCCGATGGGCCCCTCGATCACGATAAAGCGTCGCTCCGTCATGCCACATGCTTCTTATTTGATTGTCAGAGGCGCCGGGGCTGGCGACAGCGCGCGCTTCTCAGTCGATGCGTTCCAGCGTACTGCAGTCCAGGCGATCCAGGAGCTCCCCGATTCGGCCATGCCCCGGTATCGTCAGGGCCGGCGCGATTTCCTGCAGCGGGAACAATACAAAATTTCGCTCGGCAATGCCCGGATGCGGCAGGGTCAGTCCGTCTTCTGCGCACCGCGACTGGCCGAACATGAGCAGATCCAGGTCGAGCGCGCGCGGGCCCCAGCGCGTGTTCGCATCCCGCACGCGCCCGTGCGCATCCTCGATGCCCTTCAATGCCGCCAGCAGCGCGCGGGCGGTGAGCTGCGTCACCAATGCGGCGGCCGCATTGACGAACGGCGGCTGGGGAACCGGACCGAGGGGTGGATTGCGAAAAAAACCCGAATGCGCCACGAGCCGGGTGTGTGGCAACCGGCCCAGTTCCGCCAGTGCGCGCCTGAGCTGGTCGGGCGGATCATCCAGGTTGCTGCCGAGACCAACGTAGGCGGGCACCCACAGCGCGGTGTCAGCTGCCATGCATTCACGCTCCGGCGATTCGCCGGCGTTCACGCCGATGGCGATGGGCCGGAGACCGCGCCCGCACGCCCTCGCGACCCACGTCGCCCACCACGCCGGCGTTTCCTGCCAGCCCCCTCGCGGTCGAGGCCGATCTCACGACGCTGCTGCTCGGGTGGCAGCGACTGGATGGTCGTCCACCAATGCGCGAGATCAGCATCGGCGTTGCCGACCGCCGCACGCAACATCAGCAGGTCGTAGGCGGCCCGGAAGCGCTTGCTCTCCAGGAACGCCAGCGCCCGCGCCCCTTGTGTCTTGTCGAACCGGCTCTGCAGCTGCAACATTTCGCGCATCGGTATGGAAAACCGCCGCGGCAGAGCGATGCGCTCGGTCTGCAGGCGGGTGAGTTCGGCCGCGGCCTGCGCCAGCGCCTGATAGTCGGCCATGCCCTGCCCCGTCAGTTCAACTGTGCGGTCACCGACCGGGCCCCAGAGCAGCACCCCGAACAGGAACATCGGTGTAACCGGTTGTTCTGCCGCGACCCGCGCATCGGTGCTGGCGAGCGCCTGCTCGATGAAGCGCTCACGGGCATCCCCGCCGGGGCCCAGCCAGCGCGCTGTGGCGGCAAACAGGTGCTCGAAGAGTCCGAACCGGCGCAGCTCGCGGTAGCTCGCCAGCGCATGCCCTGTCTGGAAGAGCTTCAGGAACTCATCGAACAGCCGCGCCGCCGGCACCCCATCGACGAGGTGAGCGAGCCGGGCCATCGGTGCGGCGGTCTCAGGGTGCACCGTGAACCCGAGCTTGGCGGCAAAGCGGGCCGCGCGCAGCATCCGCACCGGATCCTCCGGGTAGCGCAACTCCGGGTCGCCGATCAGGCGAAGCTGCCGGGCCTGCACATCGGCGAAGCCGCCGACGAAATCCCACACCGAGAAATCGGCAATATCGTAGTACAGCGCGTTGGCGGTGAAATCGCGCCGCCACACATCCTCCTCGATCGAGCCGTAGACGTTGTCGCGGATCAGCCTGCCGGTCTCGGCCGACACCTCGCGATGCTCACTGCTCATCGCCTCGGTGCCGAGCCCGCGGAAAGTGGCAACCTCGATGATTTCGCGCCCGTAGCGCACGTGCGCCAGGCGGAAGCGGCGCCCGATCAGCCGGCAGTTGCCGAACAGTGCCCGCACCTCCTCCGGATGGGCATCGGTGGCGACGTCGAAATCTTTCGGGTGCCTGCCGAGCAGCAGGTCGCGTACGCTGCCGCCCACGAGACAGGCCTTGTAGCCTGCATCCTTCAGGCGATACAGAACCTTCAGCGCGCTCTTCGAGATGTCTGCGCGGGAAATATTGTGCTCGGAGCGCGGAATGATGGTGGGCTCATGGCGCACCGGTTGTGAATGATCTGTCAATGCGCGCCCTGGCTTGTGAGATGGTCGGCGCAACCTATAATAGCAGCCCGCTCGCGCTCCCGGACGCCGGGATGAGCGCCCGCTCCCTTCGTCTAGCGGTCCAGGACGCGGCCCTCTCAAGGCTGAAACGCGGGTTCGATTCCCGCAGGGAGCGCCAGGTCTCTCCACGCCGCCGGGCGCAGGCGCCCGAGGCCCGGCCGCCATCCGACGGGCAGCACCGGATCGCGGCCCAGGATTCGCCCATGTCACCAGCACCACCCGCCGCCGGATTGCCGCGCCGACTGACCGCTGCCTGTTACGACCTGCTGCTGCTCGCCGGCGTGCTCGTTACGACCTCCTTTCCGGTCCTGATCGTGCGTGGCGACGGAGCGGTGCCTGCAGGCAGCACCGTGTACCGGGCGTTCCTCGTGGCACAGATCGCCGCGTACTTCATATTCTTCTGGTGGCGGGGCGGCCAGACGCCCGGCATGCGGGCGTGGAATATCCGGGTGGAAGACCATCGCGGCGGCGGCCTGCGCCTTGCCGCCTGTTGCGGCCGGTTCGCCGCCTGCCTGCTGTCCGCCGCGGCGTTGGGCCTCGGCTTCCTCTGGGCACTCGGCAACCCGGGCCGCCGCGGCTGGCATGACCGGCTCTGCGGGAGCCGCGTCGTGCGAACACCCGGCCGCCAGGTCCCGACGTAACCGCCGTCAGCGGGCCCGTGCCAGCGCCGCCGCACTGGCACCCGCCAGCAGCAGCGTCGGCAACCAGCCGATCAGCACCGGGTGCAGCTTGTAGACCTCGCCGCCATCGGCAAGCGCACGACTGATCAGGAAATAGGCAAGGCCGATCACGATGCCGATGATCATCCGTGCACCGGTACCGTCGCGCCGCAACTGGCCGAAGGCGAAACTCAGTGCGAGGACGCACATCGGCATCACGGCAACCGACGCTGCGATACGTCCCCAGAATGCGGCTTCGTAGCGGTGGGAATCGAGGCCGTTCTCACGCAGATAACGCGCAAAGCGCCACAGCGCCAGCCCGTTGAGCGCCTCGGCGCGAACAATCGTCAGGCTCAGCAGTTCCGGGCTGAGCCCGGTCGGCTCGGCGAAGGTCTTCTCCCGGCGCACGGTAACGCCCTGCGCATCGAACCTGGTCTCGGAAAAATTGTTCAGGGTCCACTCCCCTCCGCCACCGATTCCCGCCGAATCGGCGCGCGCAATGCTCGCGAGGCGCCCCGCGGATTCGAGCCTGAACAGGTACACACCACCGAAACTCGTCGGATCGCCCATGCGGCTCATGTTCATGATCGTGTTGCCGTCGCGCACCCAGGCAGACTGCGCGCTCGCCAGACCCGATGGGCCGTGCATGGCAAACGTGCGGAACTGGCGGGAGTACCGCTCCAGCGGCGGCGCGAGATAGAGGCCAAGGGCCATGGTAATCACCGACAGGAGCGCCGCGCTGACCAGCACGGACCGGGCAAGCGACACGGCCGAGATCCCGGCCGCCCTCAGGGCGATCATCTCGCTCGCATTTGCGAGCGAGCCGAGCCCGAGCAGGCCGCCGAGCAGCGCGGCCATCGGCAGCATGACGAATGCCAGCTCCGGCAGCTTCATCGCCGCATAGGCGATGCCTTGTAATACCCCGTACTCGCCCACGCCGACGTCGTCGAGCTGCCCGACGAACTCGATGAATCCACCGAGCGCGAGCAATACGGCGATCACCATCAGGGTCGAGCGCAGGATCGCCCGCCCGAGATAGCCGCGGATCACAGTCATGACACCACCCGCCGCCAGATCGCCCGCCACGGACCGAGGGTACCGAATCGCACGGCGAGCAACAGCGCCGCCACGGCGAAGAACAGCGCGTGGACCCACCACATGCCCAGGGCCGGCGGCACCTGGCCGCGCTCCAGCCAGACCTTGGCGGCGCCAAGAAGGTTCGCGTAGGTCACGTAGATGAGCACGCCCGCTCCAATGCCGGCATAGCGGCCCTGACGTGGCGAGGAACGTCCCAGCGGCACCGCCAGAAACGCGAGCACCAGCGCCATCAGGGGAATCGACGCACGCCACTGCAACTCCGCGATCTCGCCAGGATCGGCCGAGCGGACCAGAGACGTCACCGGTCGCGCCTCGGGATCCAGTTCCACCGGCCGGCGATCGGGCAGCGAGAACGGGATGCCGTGTTCTGCGAACTCGATGATCCGGAACTGGAGCCCGCCGGGCTCGCCCTCGTAGCGACGGCCATCGGCGAAGGTCAGCATCTTCACGCCGGGATCGTCGGTATCACGCTGCCAGGCCTCGGCGGCCACGATGACCTCGACGATGGCCTCGCGCCGCCGCTGCACGAACACGTTGCGCAGCCGTCCGTCAGGGCTGACCGACTCCGCGTACACCACCGCATCGGCGCGGCCGAAACTGACGAAACGGCCCGGGTCCATCGCCCGCAGATCGGAGCGCTCGCGTGCGTCCTGCGCGATGTGCTGCACCTCGCGCACTGCCCACGGCGCCGCATCGAGCGCGAGCCACGCCGCAACGGCCGTGAGCAGCGCTGCAAACGCGAGGATGGGCCGATACAGCCTGGCCGGCCCGATACCGCAGGCCATCAGGGCATACATCTCGCTGTCGCGATACAAACGCCCCATCGCCAGCAGCACCGAAAGGAACAGGCCCACCGGGATCAGGATGGTGAGGTACTGAATGCTCGTCAGCATCATCACCTTCAACACGGCGTCCTTGGGAAACCTGTTCGCCGCCGCGTCGCCCAGGACTTCGGCGAACTGGCTCGTGACGAGAATCGCCAGGAGCACCAGTGTAACGGCCAGCCAGGCCTGGGCCGTTTCCCTGAAGACGTAGCGACTGGCGATGGTGGTCATGACGACCGGCCCGCGGCAGCGCATGACCCGCCCTGGTCGCAGCCTTGCCATGCAATCGCGATGATCCGGTACACTACGTTGCGCCTGTGCGGGGGGAGCGCGTAGTTGAAGACGCCCGGCTATCATCCGGGTCGCCCCGAGTGGCCGTCAAGCCGGTTACGCGATCGAATCTGCACGCCACAAACTGCAGACGGAGAGACGCATGCGTTTTCAGGTCAGGACCGCGACCGCTTCCCGGCAACGGGCGGCGTGCATCGTTCTTCCCGCTTTTTCCAGGGGCGCGCTCCCGCAGGCGACACGCGACGCTGATCGCGCCGCCAAAGGATTCATCCGGTCGGTCATCGCGAGTGGCGATTTCAGCGGCGAGGCAGGAGCGACGCTGCTGCTGCCGAAAGTCCCGGGCCTCGCCTGCCCGCGCGTGCTCCTGGTCGGGCTTGGCGAGCGCGCAAAGTACGACCGCAAAGCCTGCCGCAAGGCCATGCGCAGCGCCTTCGCCGCCATCACCAGGACGCGCGCGGGCAACGTGGTGTCCTACCTCGGCACGGAGCTGCCACGCAACGCCGACGCCTATCGTTGTGCCCGCATCGCCATCGAGACCTGGTACGAGGCGAGCTACCGTTTTCTTGAAATGAAGACCCGCGATCGCAACAAGGGCAAGGTCAGACAGACCGCGATCGGGCTCGCCGCCACACGCGGGAACGCAGCCGAAGTCCGGCGCGGCATCGCGCACGGCCTCGCCGTCGGCAATGCCGTATGGCTGGCACGCGACCTCGGCAACCTGCCACCGAATCGCTGCACGCCGACCTACCTGATGCAACAGGCACGCGCCGTGGCGGGGCGTTTCCGGCGCCTGCAGGTCCAGGTGCTGAGCGAGCCGCAGATGCGCCGCCTCGGGATGGGCTCGCTGCTCTCGGTGACGGCCGGCAGCCGCCAACCCGCGCGCTTCATCATCCTGCGTTACCGCAGCGGGCGAAAAGCCCGTTCTCCCGTCGTGCTCGTCGGGAAGGGAATCACCTTCGACACCGGCGGCATTTCGCTCAAGCCCGGCCCGCAGATGGACGAGATGAAGTACGACATGAGCGGTGCGGGCGCCGTGCTGGCCGTGATGCAGGCGGTGGCCGAACTCGGGCTGCCCATCGACGTGGTCGGACTGATGCCGGCCTGCGAGAACATGCCTGGCGGCAATGCGACGCGCCCCGGCGACATCGTGCGCTCCATGTCGGGCCAGACGGTGGAGATCCTCAACACGGATGCGGAAGGCCGCCTGATACTCTGCGACGCGCTGAATTACGGGCTGAGGTTCAAGCCCGTCGCGATGATCGATATCGCGACCCTGACCGGCGCCTGCGTGGTGGCGCTCGGCAAGCTGCGCAGCGGCCTGATGTCGAACTCGGACGATCTGTCGAAGACCCTGCTCGAAGCGGGCGAGCTGGCGGACGACCCTGCATGGCGGCTGCCGCTCGACGAGGAGTACATGGATCAGCTGAAAAGCCCGTTTGCCGATGTGGCGAACATCGGCGGCAGGGACGCGGGCACGATCACCGCCGCCGCCTTCCTCTCGCGTTTTGTCGGCGAGACCGCCTGGGCCCACCTCGACATTGCCGGCACCGCATGGGTCACCTCGCCGCAGAAAGGCAGCACGGGGCGACCCGTGCCCCTGCTGGTCGAGTATCTCCTCAATCAATAGGAGCTATCATGGGCCGGGCCGCCGCCCGGCCATCCCCGAGCTGGAACCAACCCTTGCCAGACCCCGGTCGTGTTGATTTCTATGTCCTCACAGGGCCCCAGACAACGGCCAGGCTGGCCTTCGTCTGCCGCCTCGCCGAGAAGGCCTATCGGCTCGATCACCGCGTCCACGTGCAGGCGGGTTCCCCCGCGCAGGCCGCCGAGCTCGATGATCTGCTCTGGACCTTCCGGCAGGGAAGTTTTGTCCCCCACGAGGTGATGCAACCGGGCCAGCCGGTGCAGGCACGGGTCACGATCGGCCTCGATGAACCGCCGGAGGCCGATGTATTGATCAATCTCACGGACCATATCCCGCCGTTCGAGGGACGTTTCGCGCGCGTGGTGGAGATCGTCGATGAGTCCGCCGACGGGCGGCAACTCGCCCGCGAGCGCTACCGCGGCTACCAGCAACTCGGTCGCGAGACCACCACCCACAGGATCGGCGAGCCATGACGGAGAAAAAGATCCCGGTGCTGACCGAGATGGTCGCAGGCCCGGGCGAGAAGATCTGGCCGTCGGCGCAGGTGACGCCGGAGGAACTCGCGGAACTGCAGTCGCGCATTGCCACACGCGGCTACGCGCTGATGGAGCGGCTGCTGCACGAGTCGCTGCGCGAGATGGAGGCCAACCTCTTCGCTGACGTGATCGGCCGTCTGCGCAGCGAACTGCCGGACCTGATCGAGGACGCGCTGCACGAGCATTTCGCCGACCACGGCGCCCGGCGCCCGGAATCAGGCTGAGCCATGGACAAGACCTACCAACCGGCCGCCATCGAGCGGCGGGTCTACCAGCGCTGGGAAAAAAGCGGCTTTTTCGCCGCAGCCGGCGACGGCCCCGCTTATTGCATCATGATCCCGCCGCCGAACGTGACGGGAACGCTGCACATGGGGCACGCTTTTCAGCACACGCTGATGGACGCCCTCACGCGCTATCACCGCATGCTCGGCTGCCGCGCGCTGTGGCAGCCGGGAACCGATCACGCCGGCATTGCCACGCAGATGGTGGTCGAACGCCAGCTCGACGCCGAAGGCAAACGCCGCCAGGACATCGGGCGCGACGCGTTCGTGGAGCGGGTCTGGCAATGGAAGGCGCAGTCCGGCGACACGATCTGCCGGCAGATGCGCCGCCTGGGTGACTCGGTGGACTGGTCGCGCGACCGCTTCACCATGGACCCGGAACTCTCCCATGCGGTCACCGAGGTCTTCGTGCGCCTGCACGAGGAAGGGCTCATCTACCGCGGCAAACGCCTGGTGAACTGGGACCCGGTCCTGCACACGGCCCTGTCGGACCTCGAAGTCCTGTCAGAGCCCGAGCAGGGCTCGCTCTGGCACCTGCGCTACCCGCTCGCCGACGCAGACGGCCATCTCGTCGTGGCCACGACCCGTCCCGAAACGATGCTCGGGGATACCGCCGTTGCGGTGCATCCGCAGGACGGGCGATATACCGCGCTGATCGGCCGCCGCATCCGCCTGCCGCTCACCAGCCGCCTGATACCGATCATCGCGGATGAGCACGTCGACCCCGCGTTCGGCTCGGGCTGCGTCAAGATCACGCCCGGTCACGACTTCCACGACTACGAAATCGGCCGCCGGCACGATCTCGCCCTCATCAATGTATTCGACCGTAACGCCCATATCACGCGCGGCGAAGCGAGCGGCGAGATGGACGTCGGCATTCCCGCAGAACTCGTCGGACTCGACCGCTTCGCGGCGCGCGCCCGTGTCATCGAACTGCTGCAGGCCGACGGGCTCGTGGATAAAATCGAACCGCACACGCTGCCCGTGCCCCGGGGCGACCGCAGCGGCGCCGTGCTGGAGCCCTGGCTCACCGACCAGTGGTACGTACGGGTCGCCCCGCTCGCCGGACCCGCGATCGAGGCGGTCGAGGACGGCCGCATCCGCTTCGTGCCGGACAACTGGGCCAGGACCTACTTCCAGTGGATGCGCAATATCCAGGACTGGTGTATCAGCCGCCAGCTGTGGTGGGGACATCGCATCCCGGCCTGGTACGACGACGACGGCAACGCCTATGTCGGCCGCAGCGAAGCCGAAGTGCGCGCACGCCACGGTCTCGACGCCGGCATCCGCCTGAGCCAGGACGAAGACGTGCTCGACACCTGGTTTTCCTCCGCGCTCTGGCCCTTTTCCACGCTCGGCTGGCCGCGAGCGACGCCTGAACTCGGCTTCTTCTACCCGACCAGCGTGCTCGTCACCGGTTTCGACATCATTTTTTTCTGGGTCGCCCGCATGATCATGATGGGACTGAAATTCGCGGGAGACGTGCCGTTCCGCGAGGTCTACATCACGGGGCTGATCCGCGACGAGAACGGCGAGAAGATGTCGAAGTCCAAGGGAAACATCCTCGACCCGCTCGACCTCATCGACGGCGTGGACCTGCCAACGCTGGTCGCCAAGCGCACCAGCGGGCTGATGCAGCCGCACCTGCGGCCACGCATCGAGAAAGCGACCCGCAAGCAGTTCCCGCAGGGCATCCCGGAGTTCGGCACCGACGCGCTGCGTTTCACGTTCGCGGCACTCGCCAGCACCGGCCGCGATATCCGCTTCGACCTCAGCCGCACCGAGGGCTATCGCAACTTCTGCAATAAGCTGTGGAATGCCACCCGCTTTGTGCTGCTGAACGTCGAAGGGCACGCCCTCGCCGCGAGCGGCGCTGCCGCGACCAGCCTGCCCGACCGCTGGATCCGTTCGCGCCTCGGCCGGGCAGTGGCGACCGTCAAGGAGCAGCTGGCGGCGTATCGCTTCGATCTCGCAGCCCGCGCACTCTATGAGTTCACCTGGAACGAGTACTGCGACTGGTATCTCGAGCTGACCAAGCCCGTGCTGCAGGAGGGTGGCGCGGCACCAGCCGAACAGGCCCTGACCCGCCGCGCCCTGATCGACGTGCTCGAGGCGCTGTTGCGCGCATTGCACCCGCTGATGCCCTTCATCACCGAAGAACTCTGGCAACGGGTCAGGCCGTTGTCCGGCGCGACCGGGCCCACCGTCATGCTGCAGCCCTACCCCTGCGTCGACGAGTATCCGGCCGACGACGCCGCCGAGGCGGAAATGGCCTGGTTGCAGGCCTTCGTGCTCGGCCTGCGCCAGATCCGCGGCGAAATGGACATCGCTCCGGCGCGGCCACTGCCCGTGCTGCTGCAGGATGCCTCCGCCGAGGATCGCCGGCGCGTTGCCGCCCACGCGCACCTGCTGCGGCAACTGGCCAGGACCGAAAGCATCGACGTCCTCGACCCCGGCAGGGAACCGCCGGTTGCAGCGACCGCGCTGCTGGGCGCCATGCGCATACTCGTGCCCATGGCCGGGCTCATCGACGTCGCCGGCGAGCGCGAGCGCCTCGGCAAGGCACTTGCACGGGCGCAGGCGGACCGGCAACGCATCGACGGCAAGCTCGGTAATCGCCAGTTCACCGACAATGCGCCGCCCGCCGTCGTGGCGGGCGAGCGCGAGAAGCTCGCCAATACCCGCCGCGAGATCGCCCAGCTCGAAGAGCAGATCGCCCGCCTCGACCGGCTCGGCTGACCAGCCCCGGGGCGGCGAATCTGCCGGATCGCAGCCAGCCGCTTTGCCGGCGCCCTTTTCCGGGAGCCTGCCGGCCCGTAGACTGGACGGCTGCAATGCCGTTCCGGACATAAGACTGCAGCGACCGCGGACATGACGACGAAACAGCCCGAACCAGCCCTCGCGCGCACCACCGCCCCTGCCCGACAGGGGCTGTACAACCCCGCCTTCGAGCACGAAGCCTGCGGCGTCGGCTTCGTCGTGGACATCAAGGGACGCAAATCACACCGCATCCTCGAACAGGCGATCGAGATCCTGCGCAATCTCGATCATCGCGGTGCCTGCGGCTGCGAAGCCAACACCGGCGACGGCGCCGGGGTGCTGCTGCAGATGCCGCACCGGTTCTTCGCTGGAGTCTGCGAAGAGGCGAACATCAACCTGCCGCCCCCGGGGCAGTACGGTTGCGGCCTGGTGTTCTTCCCGCGCGATGTCGGCAAGCGACGCAAGCTCGAGCAGAAGTTCCAGCAGATCGTGCAGTCGGAGGGCCAGTCGATCCTCGGCTGGCGCACGGTACCGACCCGTAACCGGTCGCTTGGCGACACGGCACGCGCATCAGAGCCCTTCATCCGCCAGGTCTTCATCGGCCGCGACCCGCAGCTGGCCGACGAAATGGCGTTCGAGCGCAAGCTCTTCGTCATCCGCAAGCGTGCCTACAGTGAAATCCGCACCTCGACGCTCGATGGCGCCGAGAGCTGGTACCTCTGCAGCCTGTCGTTCAAGACGCTGGTCTACAAGGGCATGCTGCTCACCGAGCAGCTGACCGACTACTTTCCGGACCTCACCGATCCGGCGATGGAAACCGCGCTCGCGCTGGTGCACTCGCGCTTCTCGACGAACACCTTCCCGAGCTGGGACCGTGCCCATCCGTACCGCTATCTCGCCCACAACGGCGAGATCAACACCCTGCGCGGCAACATCAACTGGATGAAGGCGCGCGAGGCTCGCTTTGCCTCGGCAATTTTCGGCGAGGACATGCAGAAGATCCCGCCGATCGTGAACCCGAACGGCAGCGACTCGGCGATGTTCGACAACGTGCTCGAACTGCTGGTGCTGGCCGGCCGCTCGCTGCCGCACGCCGTCATGATGATGATTCCGGAGCCGTGGTCGAACCACGCCGGGATGGACGACGCCAAGCGGGCGTTCTACCAGTACCACTCCAGCCTGATGGAGCCCTGGGACGGGCCGGCCTCGATCGCCTTCACCGATGGGCAGCTGATCGGCGCCGTGCTCGATCGCAACGGCCTGCGTCCCTCGCGCTACTACGTGACGAAGGACGGGCTCGTGGTCATGGCCTCCGAGGCCGGCGTGCTCGACATCCCGCCCGCGGACATCCTGACGAAGGGCCGGCTGCAGCCCGGCCGCATGTTCCTGGTCGACACCGTGCAGGGACGCATCGTCGACGACGAGGAGATCAAGCAAACGGTGGCAAACGAGCGTCCCTACCGCCAGTGGCTCGACGAGCACCTGGTGCACCTCGACGACCTGCCGGCCGCACCGGAAGTGCCGGCGCCCGATCACGACACCCTGCAACAGCGGCAGGTCGCCTTCGGCTACACCTTCGAGGACCAGCGGCTGCTCCTCACGCCCATGGCCCGCGACGGCGTCGAGGCGGTCGGCTCCATGGGCAACGACACGCCGCTCGCCGCCCTGTCCGGGCGCCCGCGCCTGCTCTACGACTACTTCAAGCAGCTGTTCGCGCAGGTCACGAACCCGCCCATCGATTGCATCCGCGAGGAGATCATCACCGCGGCCGAGGTGTGGCTCGGTTCCGAGGGCAACCTGCTCGAGCCGCAGCCGGCCGACTGCCGGCGCGTGGAACTGCCAGGGCCGGTGCTCACCAACGAGCAGTTCGCCCGGCTGCGCCGGCTGGATCTGCCCGGCATCCGCGCTGGTGTGCTGCCAAGCCTGTTTCGCGTGGCGCGCGGCGAGAAGGGCATGGTCGCGGCCATGGAGGAACTGCGCAAGCGCGCCCGGCGCATGATCGATGAGGAAGGGCTGAACGTGCTCATCCTCAGCGACCGCGGCGTCAACCGCGAACTGGCACCCATCCCCGCCCTGCTCGCCGTCTCGGGCCTGCACCATTACCTGATCCGCGAGGGCCGGCGTACGCGGGTGAGCCTCGTCCTCGAGACCGGAGAAGCACGCGAGGTACACCATTTCGCACTGCTCATCGGCTACGGCTGCAGTGCTGTCAACCCGTATCTCGCCTTCGAAACGATCGACGGCATGCTGCACGACGGGATGCTCACCGGCCTCGACCACAAGAGCGCCTGCAAGAACTTCGTCAAGGCCGCCACCAAGGGCGTGGTCAAGGTGATGTCGAAGATGGGCATCTCGGCGGTGCAGAGCTACCACGGCGCACAGGTCTTCGAGGCAATTGGCCTGCGCCAGGATGTCATCGACGAGTATTTCACCTGGACACCTTCGCGCGTCGGCGGCATCGGCATCGACGTGGTGGCCCGCGAAGTATTGCTGCGCCACCGGGCTGCGTTCCCGGCGCGCCAGGTCGACGGGTACGCGCTGCCCCCGGGCGGCCTCTACCAGTGGCGCGCCGACGGCGAGCACCACCTGTTCAACCCCGAGTCGGTGCACCGGTTGCAGAAGGCGGTGCGCACGGGCAGCTACGCGGTCTACAAGGCGTACGCACAACTGATCGACGACCAGTCGCGGCAGAAGAGCACCCTGCGTGGATTGCTCGACTTCGTGTCCCGCCGCCGGGTGCCGCTCGACGAGGTCGAGCCGGTCGAGAGCATCCTGCGGCGGTTCAAGACCGGCGCCATGTCATATGGCTCCATCAGCCAGGAGGCACACGAGACTCTCGCCATCGCCATGAACCGCATCGGCGGCAAGTCCAACACCGGCGAGGGTGGCGAAGCCCCAGAGCGCTACCAGCCGCTGCCGAACGGCGACTCGAAGAACTCCGCGATCAAGCAGGTCGCCTCGGGGCGCTTCGGCGTAACCAGCGAGTACCTGGTCAACGCCCGCGAACTGCAGATCAAGATGGCGCAGGGCGCCAAGCCTGGTGAGGGCGGTCAGCTGCCCGGCACCAAGGTCTACCCCTGGATCGCCAAGACGCGGCATACCACCGCCGGCGTCGGGCTGATCTCGCCACCACCGCACCACGACATCTACTCGATCGAGGACCTGGCCGAACTGATCCACGATCTGAAGAACGCCAATCGCGAGGCGCGTATCAGCGTCAAGCTGGTGGCCGAGATCGGTGTCGGCACGATTGCCGCGGGCGTCGCCAAGGCGCATGCGGACGTGGTGCTGATCAGCGGCCATGACGGTGGCACTGGTGCATCACCGCGCACGTCCATCGCCCACGCCGGTCTGCCCTGGGAACTGGGGCTTGCGGAAGCGCACCAGACGCTGGTGCTGAACAACCTGCGCAGCCGCATCACGGTGGAAACCGACGGCCAGCTCAAGACCGGGCGTGACGTGGTCGTGGCGGCGCTCCTCGGCGCCGAGGAATTCGGCTTTGCGACGGCTCCTCTCGTCGCCATGGGCTGCGTGATGATGCGGGTGTGCCACCTCAACACCTGCCCGACCGGCGTCGCGACCCAGGACCCGCGGCTGCGCGAGCGCTTCGCGGGCAAGCCGGAGCACGTGATCAACTTCATGCGCTTCATCGCCCAGGAGGTGCGCGAGCACATGGCGGAGCTCGGCTTCCGCCGCATCGACGAGATGATCGGCCGGGTCGACCGGCTCGAACCGCGCCGGGCGATCGATCACTGGAAGGCCAAGGGCTTCGACTTCAGCAACATCCTCTACCAGCCCGACCTCGGCCCGGAGGTCGGCCGTTTCTGCCAGATTCCGCAGGATCATGGCCTCGACAAGTCGCTCGATCTCACGCAGCTGCTCGACATCTGCCGCCCCGCCATCGAGCGCGGCGCACAGGTCAGCGCAGAATTGCCCATCCGCAACGTCAACCGCGTGGTCGGGACCATCACCGGCAGCGAGGTCACCCGGCGCTGGGGCGCGAAGGGACTGCCGCACGACACGATCCGCATCCGGTTCAGCGGCTCGGCCGGCCAGAGCTTCGGCGCGTTCATGCCGAAGGGCATGACCTTTTCACTCGAAGGGGACGCCAACGACTACTGCGGCAAGGGACTGTCGGGCGGCAAGATCATCGTCTTCCCGCCGGCGCAGGCGAGCTTCCGTGCGGAAGAGAACATCATCGTCGGCAACGTCGCCCTGTATGGCGCCACCAGCGGCGAGGCCTACATCCGCGGTATGGCCGGCGAGCGTTTCGCCGTTCGCAACAGCGGCGCCGATGCCGTGGTCGAGGCCGTGGGCGACCACGGCTGCGAGTACATGACCGGCGGGCGCGTGGTCGTCCTCGGGCCCACCGGGCGCAATTTCGGTGCCGGCATGTCCGGCGGCATCGCCTACGTGCTCGACGAGACGGGTTCCTTCCCCGCCGCGCTCAACGGCCAGATGGTCGGCACCGAGCCGCTGCAGGACGCCGAGGAGATCGCCGCCCTGCGAACGATGATCGAGCGGCATCTCGCGCACACGGCCAGCACAAGGGCGCGCGCCGTGCTGGAGGACTGGGAGCGCTGCGTCACACGCTTCGTCAAGGTCATTCCGCGCGACTACCAGCGAATGCTCTCGTGCATCCGGCGCGCGCACGAGCAGGGCCTGACCGGCGATGAAGCCATCATGGTGGCCTTCGAGGAGAACGCGCGCGATCTCGCGCGCGTGGGCGGTAACTGACATGGGCAAGCCCACCGGATTCATCGAGTTCCTGCGCGAGTTGCCGGTCGATCGCACCCCGCGCGAGCGCATTCGCGACTGGGCCGAGTTCCACCATCAGCTGGAGGATAAGCGGCTGCGCCAGCAGGCCGCACGCTGCATGGACTGCGGTATACCGTTCTGCCACACGGGCCGGATCATCAACGGCGCAGCCGCCGGCTGCCCCATCAACAACCTGATCCCAGAGTGGAACGACCTGGTCTACCGCGGCCTGTGGCGCGACGCGCTGGCACGCCTGCTCAAGACCAACAACTTCCCGGAGTTCACCGGGCGGGTCTGCCCCGCGCCCTGCGAGGGCTCGTGCGTGGTCGGCATTCACGCCCCGCCGGTGACGATCAAGAACATCGAGGCCACCATCATCGACCGCGCCTGGGACGACGGCTGGATCGTGCCCTCGCCGCCGCGCGCGCGTACGGGCAAGAAGGTCGTGGTCATCGGCTCGGGCCCGACCGGGCTGGCCGCTGCCGACCAGCTCAACCGGGCCGGCCACCAGGTCACCGTGCTGGAACGCGATGACCGGCCGGGCGGGCTGCTCATGTACGGGATTCCGAACATGAAACTCGACAAGCGCGAGGTCGTCGAGCGGCGGCTGCGGCTGATGGAGGAAGAAGGCATCAAGTTCATCTGCAACGCGCACGTCGGCGAGAACGTCGAGGCGCTGCTGCTGCTGAGGGATTTCGACGCCACCGTAATCTGTACCGGTGCCACCCAGCCGCGTGACCTGGCGGTGGAAGGCCGCTCGCTCAAGGGCATTCACTTCGCGATGGATTATCTCCGTGCCAGTACCCAGGCGCTGCTCGCGGGGGCGCCGGACGCCTGCCCGATCCACGCCCGCGGCAAAGACGTGATCGTGATCGGCGGCGGGGACACCGGCACGGACTGCGTCGCAACCGCCATGCGCCAGTCATGCCGGACCCTGACCCAGCTCGAGATCCTGCCAAGACCGCCACCGGACCGTGCCGACGACAACCCCTGGCCCGAATGGCCGCGCGTGTACCGTCTCGACTACGGGCAGGAGGAAGCCTCCGCCCGCTTCGGCGCGGATCCCCGCGGGTACCTCACGACCGCCAGAAAATTCAGCGGCGACGAACAGGGACAGGTGCAGCAACTGGTAACGGTGGAAGTCGGCTGGGAGAAGGACGCCCACGGCCAGTTCGTCATGCAGGAGCGCCCCGGCAGCGAGCAGGCACGGCCCGCCCAGCTCGTACTGCTCGCCATGGGTTTCACTGGCCCGGAACAGCCGCTGCTGGCCGAACTGGGCGTCGAGGTCGATGCACGCAGCAATGTGCGTGCCGAGCACGAAAAATACGCCACCAACGTGCCGGGCGTATTCGCTGCCGGCGACTGCCGTCGCGGGCAGAGCCTGGTCGTGTGGGCCATCAACGAAGGCCGCGGCGTCGCGCGCGAAGTCGACCGTTTCCTGATGGGCAGCACTGACCTGCCCTGATCCCGCGGCGAACTCCGCGATGCCGGTGCCCGGCCCGGACGCGGTCCTGCGCAGCCCGGACCCCGGGCTATGTCAAATCCGCGCTGTGCAGAGGCCGGCGACGCGGCCGCCGATTGCCGCAGGTGTGCCGGCAATCACGGTTCAGGCTATTCCTTCCTGACACGATCCCGGTTCCAGCGGGATGTGGGCATGGCGTTTGTCATTCTGTCAACGGGCACGATCACCCGATCGCGTCTGCATACGTTCCGGATCAGCACGCTGCTGCTGAGTGCCGGTCTGGTGCTATTGCTGACGCTGGCCGGCGCCCTGCGTGTCGGCTACACCTACGGGCGTGCCGCCCCGGCCGTTTCCGCTGCAGCCTCGGCGGTGCCGGATGCTTCGTACACCGAGTTTCTCGAGCGCCCGGAAGGCCGCGCGCTGATCGAGCGGATCGGCACCTTGTCGGGACGCGTGATCCAGCTCGAGACCGAAGCGCAGGCGCTCGCGGCACGCATCGGACTGATACAGGACATCGGGCGCCGCACAGGCCGCCCCAGCGCCGCGGCCGACAGCACCGGGACTTCCGCGGCAGTCCCGGCCGGCCCGAGTGGCGGACCGTTCCTCCCGGCGCCACCGGACGCCGATGCGCCAGCCGCCGGGGCCGGCAGCCGCGAACCTCCCGGCCTCCGCCGCCTGGAGCGCGAACTCGAGCAACTGGATGCCACTCTCGACCTGCTCGCGAGTGCGACGATGCCGCTGGAACTTGCCGGGATGGCGTTCCCGAGCCGCTTGCCGGTCAATGCGCCGCGGATCACCTCGGGCTTCGGCCTGCGCATGGATCCGATGACCCGCCGGCGCGCACGGCACACCGGCATCGACTTCGCCGCCCCGCGCAACTCGCTGATCAGGGCCGCCGGCGGCGGCCGCGTGGTGTTCGCCGGTTACCGTTCCGCCTACGGCAACACCGTGGAGATCGACCACGGCAACGGGCTCTCGACCCGCTACGCGCACGCTTCGCGCCTGCTGGTCCGGCGCGGCGAGATCGTCCTGCCCGCGCAAGCGATCGCAGCGGTCGGCTCCACCGGTCGGTCGACAGGCCCACACGTGCATTTCGAGGTCCTGCGCAACGGCAGGCCGGTCGAGCCGAGAGATTTTCTGCACCCTACGGACACCTGAGGTCGCGTGAACCCATGGCCGGATTCGCCAGCCACGATACGCAGCGCCTGACCCGGGCCAGCCTGGAGCTGGTGACGAGTCGTGCGCGCCGTCGCAACCTGGTGGCGGTGGCGATGGCGATGGCGCTGGCTGTGACCGCGGCGATCGCCATCCGGCAAGCGGATCCCATTGGTCGCACCGATCTGCGCGAGCATATCCGGCAGCTGCAGGGTGAGTTCGAGCGCGCGCGGCTGGAACTCAGCGTGGAGCGCGCCACGCGTGCCGACCTGGAGCGGCAGATCCTGGAACTGAACCGGCGCATCGCGGAACTGAACCAGCAGCTGGAGTTCCTGAACTCACGCGCGGACAGGAAATCGACGCTCAGGCAGCCACCGCGTCCGCCGGCCGGGCCACGGCAAGGTTGACCCGCTTGCTCTTCCGCCGTCGCAACCGTCAGATCGAAGTCACGCGGCTCTCCAGCCTGGTCGCCCCGAACGTGCGCATCCGGGGCGACATCGTCTTCTCCGGCGGGCTGCGCGTGGACGGCGCTGTCGAGGGCAACGTCCTCGGCAACGACAACGACCACTGCCTGCTGGTGTTGAGCAGCCAGGGCAGCATCCATGGCAACGTCCGCGTGTACGACGCCGTGATCAACGGCACGATCGAAGGCAACCTGGAAGTCGAGCACTTCGTCGAGCTGCAGGCCGGCGCGCGGATCACCGGCAACATCGTCTATCGCCAACTGCAGATGGACTGCGGCGCCACGGTGGAGGGCACGCTCGAGCGCCTTGGCGACGCGCCGGAGCCGGCGGGCGAGAACGTCGTGGATCTCAATCCGGCGGCCCGCGCAACGGGCGCCGGCTCCTGATGCACCGCCGGGCCTCGCGCCGGTCCGGCTCCCCGATTCCCGATGCGACCCGGCCATCCGCTCCGGTTGCACGCAGGCCCTGAACCCGCAGCATTGCAGCGGCCCGTCGCGCCGCCGGCGGACAATCTGTGCCCCAGTTCTTACCCGCCCGGCACGCGGCTGGGGCAACATGCCGTGATATCTTGGCCTCGGACTTTTCCGTGTCGGTTATACGGACGAACACAGACATGGCAGAGCGGCTTGCGGCGGTACCGGGCGACGCCCGCCAGTCCCGGGCGCGCGCGCTCGTCGAGCAGGCCATCCGCGAGGTGGGCCAGGTCATTCTGGGCAAGCCCGACGAGATTCGCCTCGCCATCACCTGCCTGCTCTCGCGCGGTCACCTGCTGATCGAAGACGTTCCCGGCGTCGGCAAGACCCTCCTTGCGCGCAGCCTCGCCGCCGTACTCGGGTTGTCGTTCCGCCGCATCCAGTTCACCAGCGACCTGCTGCCCGCTGACATCATCGGCGCGTCCGTGTTCGACCGGGAACGCGGGCGCTTCGAGTTTCAGTCCGGGCCACTGTTCGCGCAGGTCATCCTCGCCGACGAAGTCAATCGCGCTACGCCGAAGGCGCAGAGCGCCCTGCTCGAAGCGATGGAGGAACAACAGGTCAGCGTGGATGGAGTGACTCACGCGCTGCCGTCGCCGTTCTTCGTGATTGCCACGCAGAACCCCGTGCACCAGGTCGGCACGTTCCCGCTGCCGGAGTCGCAGCTGGATCGCTTCCTCATGCGCATCGGGCTTGGCTATCCGCCCGAGACGCTGGAGCGCAAACTGCTGCGCGGCACTGACCGGCGCGAGTTGCTCGGTGAGCTGCGCCCGGTGATGGGGCTTCCCGAACTCAGCGAACTGCAGGCGGCGACGCGCACCGTCCACCTGAGCGACGCCGTGCTCGACTACGTGCAGGCCCTCGTGCGATTCACCCGCGTGTCGCCCCAGTTCGAAACCGGCCTGTCGCCACGCGCCGCGGTGGATCTCGTCGCCGCGGCCCGCTGCTGGGCACTGGTCAGCGGTCATCCGGGCGTTTATCCGGAAGACGTGCAGGCAGTGTTCGCGGCGGTCGCAGGGCACCGGCTGCGACGGCGCGGCGAAGCCGCATTCGAGGCGACGGACTGCGCCCCGGCGGTGCTCGCCGAGGTCGCCATTCCCTGAGCGCCACCGCCGTGACAGGGACCACGACCGGGTTCGATCATGCGCACGGCATGGGCCAGGCTCCGCGACGGGGCCACTGAGCGCGCGCGCCGCTGGGCCCGCCGCCGCCAGGGTGCCGACCCGGCGCGCCTGCGGCTCGCGAGCGAACGCATCTACATCCTGCCGACTGCGGCCGGGCTCATCTATGCGGCGATGCTGGTGACGATGCTCGCCGGCTCGATGAACTACAACAACAACCTGGCCTTTGCGCTGACCTTCCTGCTCGCCAGCGTCGGCATCGTCGCCATCTACCATACGCACCGCACACTCGCCGGCCTGAAGGTTGATTTTCTCGGTGCCGAGCCGGTCTTCGCGGGAGATCTCCTGCGCGTCCGCTTTGCGCTCGTCAACGACGCATCCCAGGCGCGCGACGAGATCTTCCTCGACTGGTCGGGCTGTATTGAAGTCCCCGGCGGCGTGACGCCCGGAAGTTCGCGCACGGTCGCGCTGCCCTTGCCGACCACCGCGCGCGGACCCCGAACACTCCCGGCGCTGCGGCTGAGCACGCGTGCGCCGCTCGGGCTGATGCGCGCCTGGGCCTGGGTGCACCTCGACGAGCGCCCGATCGTGTACCCGCGGCCGGTGGCGCGCGCGGCCGCGATCCGCAGCCCCGACCTCGATACGCCCGCGGCGGGCCGGCGCGAGGGTGGCGAGGACGATTTCGCCGGGCTGCGCAGCTACCAGCCCGGCGATTCGCCGCGGCGCATCGCCTGGAAGAGCTACGCGCGCACCGGCGAACTGCTGGCGCGGGAGTTCCGCGGCGGGATGCGGGAAGAGCCGTTGTGGATCGACTGGGACTCGGTGGCAGCCTGCGACACCGAAGAGCGCGTGGCGCAACTCGCCCGGCTGGTCATTGACGCCTTCGAGGCCGGCCGGACCTGGGGAATGCGGGGACCGGGGATCCGGCTGCCGCCCGCCAACGGCCGCGACCAGTTGCATCTTTGCCTGCGCACTCTCGCAACGGCCGGCTTGCCGGGGACGCCCGGGTGATGGCAGCGCACGCCAGCGGCCGCACCCGCGAGCGACGCCAGGTGGCCTGGGCCGCCTCGGCGATCGTGTTCGGCGGCGCACCGCACCTCTTCGCGGTTGCGCCCTGGGTGTCCCTGCTCGTGCTCGCCATGGCCATCTGGCGCATTGCCGCCGCCGCGCGCGGCTGGCGGCTGCCGTCACTCTGGGTGCGCATCCCGGTGACGCTGCTTGGCTTCGCCGCGGTGCTTCTCACCTATCGCAGCGTGTCCGGCGTGGAAGCCGGCTCCGCACTGCTGCTGGTGATGGCGGGGCTGAAGCTGATGGAAACACGCGACGAGCGGGACCGCATTCTGGTGGTGCTCATCGGGTACTTCCTGCTGTTCGCCGTGTTCCTGCGCGAACAGGCGATCTGGTCCACCGGCTGGCTGGCGTTCGGCGCCGTGGGAATCACCGTAGCCCTGGCGCAGACCGCGCGCCGCGAACGGCTGCTGACCGTGCCCGCTGCGGTCACCCTGACCGGACGCCTGCTGCTCCAGGCCCTGCCGCTGGCGGCGATCCTCTTCGTGCTGTTCCCGCGGATTCCGGGGCCGTTCTGGGCCATACCCGGCGCGAATCTCACCGGCACCAGCGGCTTGTCCGGGGAAATCCGGCCCGGTGACATCACCGAACTCAGCCTGTCCGACGAGGTTGCCTTCCGGGTGCGTTTCGAGGGGCCCACTCCACCCGCGCAGTCGCTGTACTGGCGCGGCCCGGTGCTGGAGCGCTTCGACGGGCGCGCCTGGACCGCCGCGCCGCTGCCCGCCCGTCCGCGAGCGCCGCCGGCGCATGGGGCGCAGGGTGCCGAATTCGGCTATCAGATGATCCTCGAACCCCATGGGCAACGCTGGCTGCTGGCACTGGAGACACCGTTGCGCTGGTCGTTGCCGCGTGCAGCGCTGGGGCCGGGCCTCGAACTGCTGAGCGCCGAGCCGCTGCGCGAGCGCATCGGCTACCGCGTGCGCTCGGCCACCGGCGGCATCGGCGCAGTCACGGCCAGCGCGGAGACGCTTGCGACCAACCTGCGCCTGCCCGCCGGGCGCAATCCGCGCACCGCTGCCCTCGCCCGCGAACTGCGCGCACAGGCGCCCGGCGAGCGCGCGTTTCTCGAGCGGCTGCTGCGGCGGTTTGCCACCGAACCGTTCCACTACTCGCTCAGCGCCCCGCCTCTCGGTGCAGAATCCGTCGACGAGTTTCTGTTCGACGTACGCGTCGGATTCTGCGAGCACTACGCCTCCGCACTGGCGGTGCTGCTGCGTGCTGGCGGCGTGCCGGCCCGCGTGGTCGTCGGTTACCAGGGCGCGGAACGCAATCCCTTCGGTGATTACTGGATCGTGCGCCAGGCCAACGCCCACGCCTGGGTCGAAGCCTGGCTGAACGGCGCGTGGCAGCGCGTCGATCCGACGGCCGCCGTAGCACCGGAGCGCATCGAGCGAGGCTATGCGGAGACACTCGCCGCCACGCCGCGCGTCGCCGAGCGGCTCTGGCGTTCGAATGCCTACATCAACCGCCTCGTATTGTCCTGGGACGCCGCCAACGCCGCCTGGGACCGCTGGGTGCTCGCCTTCGGCCCGGCGACGCAGGACGAATTGCTGCTGGCGCTCGGGTTCGACGTGCCCCAGACCGTGCAGCTCAGCGGGCTCGCCGCGGGCGCCACCGCGATCTGCCTCATCGTCCTGGCGGTCGCGCTGCGCCATCGCACGCCCCGGCACCGGGATCCCGCGGCGCGTCACTACGGCAGGCTCTGCCGGAGGCTGGCCGTCGCTGCCCGCCCGCGCGCCCCGGGTGAAACCGCGGAGCACTACGCCGAGGCGGTGGCCGCCGTGCGCCCCGATCTGGCCGCCGAGGCGCGGCGCATCACCGCCCTGTACCTGCGACTGCGCTACGGTGGCCCCGACGCCGAGGGCCTGGAACGCGAACTGGCGGCGGCGGTCAGGGCGTTTCGCCCGCGGCCGGCTCACGCACCCCGCTGAACAGCCAGGCGCCCGCGATGAACAGCACCAGCAGCGCAAGTACACCAAGCCGCTGGCTGCCGGTGACCAGGGCCACGACCCCGGCCAGCACCGGCCCGATGATGGCCGCAAACTTGCCGAGCATGTTGTAGAAGCCGAAGTACTCGCCCGTCTGCCCGGGCGGGACCAGGCGCGCGAAGAACGAGCGGCTCAGGCTTTGCACGCCGCCCTGTACGAGGCCGATCGCGATCGCCAGTGCGTAGAACTCCGCGGCCGAGTCGATGAAGACCGCCGCCACCGTCGCCGCCACGTACACGGCCAGCCCGAGATAGATCCCGGCGCGCGTCCCGATCCATTCCGCCAGCTGACCGAAGGCGAGCGCGGCGGGAAACGCCACGAAGTTCGTCACCAGCATCGCAAGAATGAGATCCCTGGTGGTCAGCCCGAGCGCGAGGCCGTAGTCGACCGCCATCTTGATGATGGTGTACACGCCGTCGATGTAGAGCCAGTACGCCACCAGGAAACGCCACAACTGTGGCTGGCTGCGCACGCGGCGCAGCGTCCCGACCAGTTGCCGGAAGCCCGACACCAGCGCCCCCGGGCCGCCGGCGCCGGGCTGGCCGTCGCGCACCCACAGCGCCAGCGGCACCGAGAAGGCGAGCCACCACGCGGCAACCAGCGCGAATGAGAGCCGCATGGCGTCATTGGCCGAACCAAGCCCGAACGTCGTCGGCCGCGTCACCATGACGACCGTCAGCGCAAACAGCAACGCGCCGCCGAGGTAACCGAGCCCGTAGCCGTACGCCGACACCCGGTCGTAGTCGGCCGGCGGCGCAACATCGACCAGCAGCGAGTCATAGAGTGCGTTGGCGGCGGCGAATGCGACCGAGGCGAGCACGTAGAGCGCAATGGCGAGACGCCAACCGCCGGCGCCCACCGAGCCGAGTGCCGCGGTTGCGAGCACACCGAGGCCGGTGATCCACAGCAGCCCGCTCTTGCGCCACCCGCGACCGTCCGCCAGCGCGCCAATCAGCGGTGCGGCGAGGGCGACCAGCAGGCTCGCGGCGCCGTTGGCGAGGCCGAGGCGAAAGGTGCCGACGTTCGAGGGTGCGCCGTCGTTCCAGTAGCCGGCGAGCATCACCGGCACGAAGGCAGTCATCACTGCGAGGGCGAACGCCGAGTTGGCCCAGTCGTACAGCGCCCAGCCCAGTACCGGGCGCCGGGTCCACAGCCGGCCAGACGCGCCCTGGGTCAACCGGGAGGCTGCCGGCTGTCGAGACGGCACGCCAGGAGCACGGCATCCTCGCTGCCGAAACTCGCCCGGTAATAGTGCCGGCGCACGCCGACGCGCTCGAAGCCGTAATTCGCGTACAGTGCCAGCGCGGCCTCGTTCGACGGGCGCACCTCCAGGTGCATGCGTTCGGCGCCGGCACTGACTGCGCGCTGCATGACTACCTCGAGGAGCCGTCGGCCGTGGCCGCGACGGCGCTCGGCTACCGCCACGCATAGGTTCAGCAGGTGCGCCTCACCGGCCGCCACCGACATGATCGCGTAGGCCAGGATCTCGCCGCCACGCTCCAGGACCAGGCTCGTATAACCGGCGAGGAGACAGTCGCGGAAGATGCCGGCACTCCAGGGAAACTCGTAGGCCTGCCGCTCGACCGCGGCGATCCGCGCAACGTCGTTCGGCCGCATCTCGCGGATCAGCGGTGCGAGCATGCTCGGGTTCGCGATCATGGCGAACGCGGATCCACCAGGCTGCGCGCGAGACACAGATCTTCCCAGGCCTTGCGCTTCTCGGCGGGTGCACGCAGCAGATAGGCCGGGTGATAGGTCACCACCAGCGGAATTGCGGCCGGACCCCAGCCGTGCGCGCGCCCGCGCAGCCGGGCGAGCGACACCTCCTGCTGCAACAGGCTCTGGGCCGCGATCCGGCCGACCGCGAGGATCAGCTTCGGCGCGATCCGCGCGATCTGTGCCTGCAGGTGTCCCGCACAGGCGCTGATCTCGTCCGGGCGGGGATCGCGATTGTCCGGCGGGCGGCACTTGAGCACGTTGGCGATGAACACCGCGTCCCGCTCCACGCCGACGGCACGCAACATCTCGTTCAGCAGCTTGCCCGCAGCACCGACGAAGGGCTCACCCTGCCGGTCCTCCTCTGCGCCCGGGGCCTCCCCGACGATCATCCAGCGCGCGGCGACGCTCCCGGTCCCGAAGACGGCCTGCGTACGGCTGCGATGCAGGGCACAGGCGACACAGTGGCGCACCGCCTCCTGCAGGTGTTCCCATGCACCCTCTTCGGGCACACCGGCGGCGGGCGATTGCGCAGCCGGCACAGGGCGATTGCGGCGCACCCAGACGCCGATGCCCATTTCGTCGAGGATGGCGCGCTGGCGCGCTGAAATGGCAGCGCCGGAATCCACGCCTAGGTCCTCCGCTGTTCCTCGCGCTGCCGTGCCGACTCCGGACGGCGCCGCTGGCGCCGCCACAGCGACAACGCCGGCCCCGACAGCGCGTAGATCACGCCGATGGTGAACAGCACCGCCGGCGGGTCCATGGCCACCAGGACGAACGTCAGCGGAATCACGAACACATAGGTGAACGAGATCCTGCCGCGCGCATGTACCTCGCGGAAACTGTAAAAGGGAAAGCGTGAAACCATGAGTGTACCGGCGGTCACCGACACGACGAACGCCAGCAACAGGGCGAAGACACCGGTCCAGCCGAGTATGGTGCCCAGCCACACCATGCTCATCATCAGCCCCGCCGCGGATGGACTCGGCAGGCCCTCGAAGAAGCGCCGGTCCGAGGTCTTCGCGTGGACGTTGAAGCGTGCCAGCCGCAAGGCGCCGGCCACCGCGTACACGAAAGCGGCGAGCCAGCCGAGTTTCGCCCACAGCCAGCCGTACTCCGCCAGCCGCACCAGTCCCCACTGATACACGATCACCGCCGGCGCCAGCCCGAAGGACACCATGTCGGAAAGGCTGTCGTACTGCTTGCCGAACTCCGACACGGTATTGGTCAGGCGCGCCAGGCGGCCATCGAGGCCGTCGAGCACGCCGGCGATGATCACCGCGATCGCCGCCGGCTCGTAGCGGCCTTCGATGCTCGCGATGATGCCGTAGAAGCCCGCGAACAGGCTGCCGGTCGTCAGCAGGTTCGGCAACACGTAGATGCCCCTGCGCCGGGGTCGTTCGGCCTCTTCGCTCGGCTCGTACATCGTGCGATCCCGCTGCTCCGACCGGCGAATTCTGCCACGACGGCCCCGCATATGCATGGGTGCCGCGCGGCGACTTGCGCCGGCATTACCGCTAGAATGGCGCCGGTTTTCCCCCGCCTCATTGCAACCCGGCATGCCATGCGCCTCAGTCAACTGCCCTGGACCACACTCAAGGAAACTCCTGCCGACGCCGAGATCATCAGCCACCAGCTCCTGCTGCGGGCGGGACTGATCAGGCGCCTGACGGCAGGCATATTCACCTGGATGCCGCTCGGGCTGCGGGTGTTGCGGCGGGTCGAGCAGATCGTGCGCGAGGAGATGGACCGCGCCGGCGCCCTCGAGGTGCTGATGCCGGCCGTGCAACCCGCCGAACTGTGGCAGGAGAGCGGTCGCTGGGACCGCTACGGGGATCTGCTGCTGCGCATCCGCGATCGCCACGAGCGCGACTACTGCTTCGGGCCGACCCACGAAGAGATCATCACCGACCTCGCGCGACGCGAGCTGAAGAGTTACCGGCAACTCCCGGTCAACTATTACCAGATCCAGACGAAGTTCCGCGACGAGATCAGGCCGCGCTTCGGTCTCATGCGGGCCCGTGAGTTCGTCATGAAGGATGCCTACTCCTTTCACATGGACCAGGCCTCGCTGGAGACTACCTACGCGGCGATGGCGACTGCCTACGCGCGGATTTTTACGCGGCTCGGGCTGCGCTTCCGGACCGTGGAAGCGGATTCCGGCGATATTGGCGGCTCGCGCTCGCAGGAGTTTCACGTGCTCGCCGAGTCCGGCGAGGACGCCATCGCCTATTGCGACGGCGACGGCTTCGCGGCCAATGTCGAAGCCGCTCCGGCGCTGCCGCCCGCGGCAGCACGTCCGGCGCCCACGGCGTCGATGCAGCGCATCGCGACCCCGGCAACGCGCAGCATCGAGGAGGTTTGTGCGGCGCTCGACGTCCCGCCCGATCGCTGCGTGAAGACGCTCCTCGTCGAAGGCGCCGACGGCGGACTCATCGCGCTCGCGCTCCGTGGCGATCACACGCTGAACATGGTCAAGGCCGCGCGCCTGCCAGGCGTTGCGCAACCGGTCAGCCTCGCCAGCGCCGAGCGCGTCCTCGCGCTGACGGGCACGCCGCCCGGCTTCGTCGGGCCCGTCGGGCTGCCCGTCCCGTTGATTGCCGACCACGGCGCGGCAGCGCTGGCCGATTTCGTCTGCGGCGCCAACGTGGATGGCTTTCACCTGCGCGGCGTGAACTGGGAGCGCGATCTGCCGCAGCCCGTGACGGCCGACCTGCGCAACGTCGTCGCCGGCGACCCCAGCCCGCGCGGCGGGGGCGCGCTGTCGGTCGCGCGTGGCATCGAGGTCGGCCACATATTCCAGCTCGGCGACAAGTACAGCGAGGCGATGAACGCGGTCGTGCTCGACCAGGACGGCAAGGAGCGCGTGATGACCATGGGGTGCTATGGCATCGGCGTGTCGCGCATCGTCGCCGCAGCCATTGAACAGAATCATGACGAGCACGGGATTATCTGGCCGGAACCGATGAGTCCGTTCGACGTGGCCGTCCTCGTGCTGAACCCGAAAAACTCCGAACAGGTCACGGCGGCTGCCGATGGGCTGTACCTACAGTTGCAGCGGGCCGGGTTGACGGTCCTGCTCGATGACCGCGAGGCGCGGCCGGGAGTAAAGTTCGCCGAAGCCGACCTGCTCGGCGTCCCGCACCGCGTCGTCGTCGGGGAGCGTGGCGTGAAGGAAGGGTTGGTGGAGTATCGTCATCGCCGCAGCGGCGGCGAGGCCAAGGTGGCACTGGATGATGCGGTGGAATTCCTCCGCGGGCGACTCGGCCCGGCGGCGACCTGAGCGGCCCCGCCTCATCGCGGCGGCCTGCGTCGGACTCGTCGCCGCGCTCGCATGGGTCAGCCCGCAGGCTGCGCAGGAACCCCCCTCGCCCGAGTTGCGGGCCCGGGTCCGCGAAGCGCTCGAGGAAGCCAACAACTTCCCGGACCGTTTCGAGGCGCAGGTCTGGCTGACCGACATGGTCGGGCGGCTGGGCAATCAGGTGCCGGACGCGGATCTGCGCGTCGAGATCCTGACCGAGGCCCACCGCCAAGCCATCCGGGCGGACCTGCCGCCCGAAATGGTGCTCGCGGTCATCGATATCGAGAGCGCCTTCGACCCCTTCGCGATATCGAGCGCCGGCGCCCAGGGCCTGATGCAGGTCATGCCCTTCTGGCGCGAGGAACTCGGCTGGCGCAGGCTGGTGGATGTGCAGGACAACCTGGTGACGGGCTGCACGATCCTGAAGTTTTACTTCGAGAAGGAAAAAGGCGACTGGAGTAAAGCGCTGGCGCGCTACAACGGCAGCGTGGGCAGCACCGTGTATTCGCAGAAAGTGCTCGACCGCCTGGCCACCCGCTGGTACCGCCAGTAACACAACTCGTCGCCGCCGCGCCGGGGCGCGCAGGACTCCTGCTGTGGATTGGTTCTTCGCCGATGAGCGAAGCCGCCCGCATCCTCGTCCGGCATGTGGGAGTGGAGGTGGCCCCCTGAGCGCGCCTGGCGGACGGCGCGCGATCTGGAGCCGCACTAACCAGTCGTGAAGCCGCTCAGCGCCGCAAACTCCTCCACGGTCTCGTTGCGGCATTCCACCTGAGCGACGCGCGCCTGCGGCGGCCCACGCTGCAGCCAGCGACGCAACTCATCGACGGCAGCCGCCTCTCCGACCGCCAGCACCTCGACACGGCCGTCGGGCAGGTTGACCGCATGGCCGCGAACGCCGAGCCGGTCCGCTTCCCGGGCCGTGCTCGCCCGGAAGAACACCCCCTGCACCCGTCCCGACACCGTGAACCTGTACGCGACCTGCTCGTCCGTCATGACACTCCGTCCCGGGCCACCCGATCCACGATTTCCAATCCGGTCCGCCCGCCCGCGGATCACGTCCGCGCAGCGGTTCTGAGATCGGTTCCACTAGAATAGCGCGATGACGGCCGAGGTCCTCGTTCTCTATTACTCGCGCTACGGCTCGACGGCGGCGCTCGCCGCCCAGGTCGCGCGCGGCGTCAATTCGGTTCCCGGTATCGCGGCGCGGCTGCGCACGGTGCCGCCGGTCGCCGCCCGCACCGAGGAGCGCGTGCCGGCCGTGCCATCCTCCGGGCCACCCTATGTCACGAAGGCGGACCTGCACGACTGCGTCGGGCTGTTGCTCGGCAGTCCGACGCGTTTCGGCAACATGGCCGCGCCGCTGAAGTATTTCCTCGATGGCACCGCAAGCGAGTGGCTGTCCGGAGCCCTGAGCGGCAAGCCTGCCGGTGTATTCACCTCGACGAGTTCGCTCCACGGCGGCCAGGAAACCACGCTGCTCTCCATGGCCCTGCCGCTCCTCCACCACGGCATGCTGCTCGTCGGCGTCCCCTTTACGGAGAGCGCCCTTAGTACCACCCGCGCCGGCGGCACGCCGTACGGGGCGAGTCACTTCGCGCCGGAGCAGACGCATACCGGGCTGACCGGGGACGAGGCGCGGATCGCGGAGCATCTCGGGCGACGTGTCGCGGATATTGCGGCGCGGCTGCAGCCGCGGCACCGCGAGTGACGGCCGCGACTTCCCGACTGGTCGCGCTCACCGGGCTGGTCATCCTCGCCACGCTGCTCGGCGCCGCGCGCGGGCCGGCCACCGTCATCGTCATTGCACCGCTCGCCGCCCTGCTCATTGCCGGCGCCGTGGCCGCGTCGCGCTGGGCCATCGCGACCGCCATCGTCATGCTGCCGTACTTCAGCTACGGCGTGATGGAGATCCTGACCAATCCCGACGGTCGCGTACAGGCGGTGGCATTCTCGGTGCTGAGCATCGTCGTATTCCTGGCAGCGCTCGACTCGATGCGGCGCCACTGAGGGCTGCGCTCAGCCGTCCGCCTCCAGCACCGAGCGAACGAAGGGCACCGTGAGGCGCTTGTGCGCGGCCAGCGCGGCCTGGTCGAGCCGGTCGAGCAACCCGAACAGGCTGGCGCTGCCACGATCGACTCGCGTGAGCAGATAGCGGGCCGTTTCCTCTGGCAGCGAAAAACCGTGCCATTCCGCCCGGAGCCGCAGCGCCGCGAGATGTTCGGCATCGCTGAGCGCTTCGAGGCGAAACACGGCCGCAGCGCACAGCCGCGATCGCAGATCAGGCAGCACGATGCCGGCCTGCGCAGGCGGCAGCGCCGAGCCCACCACCAGCCGGCCGCCGCAGGCGAGCAGTGCTTCGTGCAGCCGGAACAAGGCACTCTCCCACGCCTCGATGCCCGCGATGGCCTCGACGTCGTCGAGGGCGACGAGGTCGAGCGCCTCCATGCCATCGATGAGCGCGGCGGACATGCCGTGCAACTCTGCCAGCGGCAGGTACGCCGTGGCGGCGCCGCGCTCATGCACGGCGCCGACACCCGCCTGCAGCAGGTGCGACTTGCCGACCTCCGGCGGGCCATGCAGCCAGATGATCGGCGGTCCGTCGCCTGCGGCAGCGCGCTGCACGCTCGCCACCGCCACCGCGTTTGGCCCCGGGTAGAAGCTCGCGAAAACGGCGTGTCCGGCACGGCGGATGTCGAGGGCAAGCTGGCGCATGGGATGACGCCGGGGGCCGGTCAGGCGCCGCCGCTGACTGCGCGCGAACTCCAGCGAATGACGTAATCGAGTCCGCTCACCACGCTGGTGACGAGAACCGCGGCGCCGCTCACGGTGATCAGCGGCTCAATCGGCAGCGCAAAAACTTCCCGTGAGAGCACCGAGGCGATGCAGACGAGCTGCGCCGCCGTGTTGAGCTTGCTCGCCGCGGAGGGCTCCGGCTGTACCGGCGCGATGAGCAAGTTGTAGCTCAGGCCGCCGCTGACGATGACGAGGTCACGGGCAATGACCACAGCCGCGAGCCACACCGGGATCAGCCCCAGCCACGCCAGCGTTACGAACAGCGACACCAGCAGCAATTTGTCGGCAAGCGGGTCGAGCAGCCCGCCGATGCGGCTGCACCAGCCGTAGCGTTTGGCGAGGTAGCCATCGATCGCATCGGATACGCCCGCCAGGGCGACGAGCACCAGCGCCAGCCCGAAGCGTCCGGCACCAAGCGCCCAGACGATCGGCGCAATCGCCAGGATGCGCAGCACGCAGATCGCGTTGGGGATGTCGGCTGCTTTCAGCACCGCGTTGCCCGCGCCCGCACTCAGCGTCGCGCAACCAGCCGGTAGCGCAGCTCGGGCGGTACCATGCCGGCCGGCAGAGCGACCACGGGCTCCGTCGCGGGTTCGATCAGGGCCCGCAGCCCGAGAGCGGTTTCAAGCTGGGACCGCGTGCCGCGCAGCTCGAGGTCGAATACCAGTGTATCTCCCGCGATGAAGCCCACCCCGGCCGACTCGACCATGGACAGGTTGCGCAGGAAACCGAGCACGACTCCGTAATCGTCCAGGCTGCCGATACCGCTCACGGCCAGTCGCAGTTCACTCGCCTGCGCCCCGGCGGGCAGCGCCAGCCGCTGCGAGAGCCGCTCGGCGAGCCCGCGCGGCCCGTCGGCGATGCCACCGCGCCACTCCAGGCGCTCGTCGCCCGCGAGCAGCGTCCAGCGCACATCGTCCATGCCGGGCGGGAACAGCCGTGCGCGGCCGATCAGGAGCGCGTCGGCACGGTAGCGCTGCGACGCTCGTTGCAGCGGCTCGGTGAAATCGCCCCACACATCGGCGAAGGCGACCGCCGCAAGCTCCTCCGAGTCGCGCAGCGGCAGCAGCACCGGCACGCCGCTCGCGGCCGCGGCTTCCTCCAGGCCCCGGCGCAGCTGCGCCGCCGCGGGCGAGTCATTGCCGTCACCCGCCAGCACATCACGCTCGCCGGCACCATTGTCGTAGGCGAGCCACACCAGCGTGATCGGGCGGTCTTCGCCCCACACCGGCTGTCCAGCGGCATCGAGGCCGGCGCGCACGGCGGACGGGTCGAAACTGGCCCAGAGCGAACCCGCCCCGTCGCGCCGGTACTGCTGGACCAGGGCCGCCGGATCCCTGAAATGCGCCAGCAAGGCCGCGTCGCCCGCAGCGCCGGGCCTGCCGCTGACCTTGCCCAGCACCTGACGCAACGCTTGCGCGAAGGCGGCGGCCGTCGCCTCGGGAGACGCATCGGCAACCGGCACGGTCGCCGCATAGAGATCCGGCACCACGGCGGCGGGCACCGGCACGGCCGCCAGGAACACGAGCGCGAGCAACAGCACCGCCGTACCGCTACGATACCGTGCGCCGTTCAGCCGGATCATGCACCTGCCCTCATCGCGCTCTATTATAGTCGCGCCGTGTCGCCACGCCCGGCAGCGGGCGATTCCCCGCGAAGCGGCCTGACGAGGAAACCCATGGGACCGGATACGCCACTGACCTACAAGGATGCCGGCGTCGACATCGACGCGGGCGATGCGCTGGTCGAGCGTATCAAGCCGTTCGCGCGGCGTACGGCCCGCAAGGGCTTGCTCGGCGGCCTCGGCGGGTTTGGCGGCCTGTTCGAACTGGACCTGGCGCGCTACCCGCAGCCCGTCCTGGTCGCGGGTACCGATGGCGTCGGCACGAAACTCCGCCTGGCCATCGAGCTGCAGAAGTTCGACACGGTCGGCATCGACCTGGTCGCAATGTGCGTCAATGACGTCGTGGTACAGGGCGCCGAACCGCTCTTCTTCCTCGACTACTACGCCACCGGGCGGCTCGCGCTCGACCAGGCCGAAGCGGTGATCCGCGGCATCGCGACGGGTTGCGAACTCGGCGGCTGCGCCCTCCTCGGCGGGGAGACCGCCGAGATGCCGGGCATGTACGCGCCCGGCGACATCGACCTCGCGGGCTTCGCGGTCGGTGTCGTCAACCGCGACCGCATCATCGACGGCTCCGCGGTCGCCCCGGGTGACGTGCTGCTCGGCCTCGCCTCCTCCGGCCCGCACTCGAACGGCTACTCGCTGATCCGCCGCGTGCTCGAGCTGACCCCTGGCGCAGTGGCAAGGCCCTGGGAAGGCGCCACGCTCGGCGAGCGCCTGCTCACGCCGACCCGCATCTATGTGAAGTCGCTGCTGCGACTGATCGCCGCCGGCGAGGTGCACGCGCTCGCGCATATCACGGGCGGCGGACTGCCGGGCAACGTCGAGCGGGTCCTGTCGGCCAGTACCGACGCGCACATCGACCCGGCGAGCTGGCACCGGCCGGCGATATTCGACTGGCTGCAACAGACCGGCCGGATCGATGACGCCGAGATGCACCGTACCTTCAACTGCGGTATCGGCATGGTGGTGGTGCTGCCGCGTGCCGCCACGGAACGCGCCATGGCGGTCCTGCGCGAAGCCGGCGAGACCGTACAGGTGATCGGCGAAGTGCGTGCCGGCACCGGCCGGGTTCACATCGGCTCATGACGACGGCAGGCGCCGCGCGCCCGCGGGTGGCCGTACTCGTCTCCGGCAACGGCTCGAACCTGCAGGCGATCATCGACCGCTGCACCGGCCCGCAGGGATCGATCGAACTCGCGGCTGTCATCAGCGACCGCCCGGAAGTCTTCGCGCTCGAACGCGCCCGGCAGGCGGGCGTCGCGGGCGTGACGGTGGACTACCGGGCCACCGGCGACCGCGAAGCGTTCGCGCGCAGTCTCGCCGCAGAACTCGATCGGCTGCGGCCGGATTTCGTCGTGCTCGCCGGATTCATGCGCATCCTGCCCGCCACGCTGGTCGACCGCTATCGGGGACGCATGCTGAACGTGCACCCGTCACTGCTGCCGAAGTACCCCGGCCTCGACACCTATCGCCGTGTCCTGGCGGCCGGCGACCCGTGGCACGGCGCAACCGTGCACTTCGTCACCGCGGACCTCGATGCGGGCCCGGCAATCGTCCAGTACCGGCTGCGCGTCCGCCCCGGCGACACGGCGCAATCCCTGCGCGAGCGCGTGCAGGCCGGCGAGCACCAGATCTACCCGCAGGCGGTCGGGTGGATCGCCACCGGCCGGGTGACGCTGCGCGAGCACACCGTCTTCATGGATGGCGCAGCGCGCGCGGCGCCCGTAATCGTCGACGAGCCGTCGCCCGACTGAGCGCCGGGCGGCCGGGGACCGCGCAACGAAGCCGGCGGGCTACGCAGCGGTTTGCATCAACCTGCTCACGGCTGCCGCGCGCCCGGAGGACTCAGGTGCGTGGCAGGGTGACCCCGCGCTGGCCCTGGTACTTGCCGCCGCGATCCTTGTAGGAAACCTCGCAGGGCTCGTCGGACTCGAAGAAGATCATCTGCGCCACGCCCTCGTTGGCGTAGATCCTGGCCGGCAGCGGCGTGGTGTTGGAGAACTCGAGCGTCACGTGGCCCTCCCATTCCGGTTCGAGCGGCGTGACGTTGACGATGATGCCGCAGCGGGCGTACGTGGATTTGCCGAGGCAGATGGTCAGCACGTTGCGGGGAATGCGGAAGTACTCGACGGTCGCAGCCAGCGCGAAGGAGTTCGGCGGAATGATGCAGACATCCCCTTCCATGTCCACGAAGCTCGACTTGTCGAACGCCTTCGGGTCCACGATCGTGGAATTGATGTTGGTGAAGACCTTGAACTGCGCTCCGCAGCGCACGTCGTAGCCGTAGCTCGACGTGCCGTAGGAGATCAGCCGGGCGCCGCGCGCCTCACGGACCTGGCCCGGCTCGTAGGGCTCGATCATGCGGTACTGCTCCGCCATGCGGCGTATCCAGCGGTCCGACTTGATGGTCACTTGCGGTCCTCGACCACGATCTTCGGGAACTTGTGCTTCTGGTCCTTCGGCCGGCGGGCGAGCTCGGCGGCCACCCGGCGCGCAATCTCACGGTAGCGCAGCGCGACAGCACCTTCGGGATCAGCCGCGACCGGCGGGTTGCCGAGGTCTGTCTGCGAACGGATCAGCGCATTGAGCGGCACCTGGCCGAGCAGCGGCACCCCGCAGGCCGCGGCGAGATCCGCGCCGCCGCCTTCGCCGAAGAACGCCTCCTCGTGGCCACATTTCGGGCACAGGAAGGAACTCATGTTCTCGATCACGCCGAGCACGGCGACGCCGACCTTGTTGAACATCTCGAGCCCGCGGCGCGCCACCTGGGTGGCCACCGGCTGCGGGGTCGTGACGATGACGACGCCGGCGAGCGGAACCTTCTGGCTCAGCGTCAACTGTGTGTCACCGGTGCCGGGTGGCAGATCCGCGACCAGGAAGTCGAGATCGCCCCAGCGGGTCTGCAAGGCAATCTGGGTGACAGCCTGGGTCACCATCGGGCCACGCCAGATCAGCGGCGTCGTCTCCGGCACCAGGAAACCGATCGACATGACCTCCAGGCCATGCGCGCGCAGCGGCTCGAAGGTCTTGCCGTCCTGGCTCTCGGGCTGGCCACCCGACAGGCCGAGCATACTGGGCTGGCTCGGGCCATAGACGTCTGCATCCAGGATGCCGACCCGCGTTCCCTCCCGCGCCAGCGCCAGCGCCAGGTTCACCGCCGTCGTGGACTTGCCGACGCCGCCCTTGCCGGATGCAACCGCAATGACGTTGCGCACACCGGCCAGCGGCGCGAGATTGCCCTGCGGAGCGCGCGGCGCGACCGACCAGCCGACCTCGACACTGACCGAGCGGGCCCCCGTCGCCTGACGCACCGCCTCGGCCACATCGCGCTCGAGACCCGGCTTGAGTCCGGCCGCCGGGAACCCCAGCGTGATACGCAGGGTGACCGCATCCCCGGCCACGGCGGATTCGAGCACGGCCCCACTGTCCCCGAGCGTACGGCCGGTTCCGGCGAGGGCAACAAGGGCGGCAGCCCGTTCGATGGCGGGAACCGTAAGGTCAGGCATGATTCGTGACGTTGTTAACAGTATGCGGATGCGGCCAGGCGCCACATTGTAGCCGAACGGAGAGGAGCAGCCGGCCGGGACATCTGCGTCTGGCCGGCCGCCGGCGTATGGCATAATCGCTGGGCGCGCGTGTGGGCCCGGCGTATCCTCGTTGACATAACCACCGGCGGTCGGTTGCCGTCGGTTTCGCGATGCTCGGATCGGGCGGAACTGTCTGCTGGGGCAATGAAATTCATCAGCACACTGAAAGCGGAGCGCTCGATTGCGCAACTGCTTGCCGAGCGGGACGTACAGGCTCCCGGAGCGCGCAAGGCGCTCGATAGCCTGCGCAAGATCGGTCCAAGCGCCATCCCGACCCTCATCGACGCCTTCGCCAACGCGGAGCGCGACCACATGACCGCCCTGGTGGAAACGCTGTCCACCTGCATCACGGACCGCACGCTCAAGGAGGTCGCGACCGGCCTCGGCCACGGCAACGCGCGCTGCGTCTCGGGCACCGCCGCCGCCCTCGGCGCGGCGTCGGCCTACGACGCCAACCAGCTGCTCGAACTGCTCGGGCGGGACGACGTGTCCGTCTCCGCACTCATCGAGGTGCTGCGCGCCAACAAGCAGCGGCTCAATCCACGCGAGTTGCTCCGCCGCGCCTATGACCTGGAGCCGCGCGAGAAGGCCGCCGTCTTCAAGATCATCGCCGAGGTCGCCAGCGCCGACCTTGTCCCGGAACTGATCAACCGCCTCGAGGGCAAGGACCCGGCGGTGCGCGTGCACATCATCAGCGTGCTGGCGCGCTTTAACCAGCCCGACGTCGCAAAGGCACTCGAAGAACAGCTGAAGGACCGCAACAAGGCCGTGCGCAAAGCCGCCCTGGCGGCTGTCGAGGACATGCCCGGCGAACGCAATATCGCCCTGCTATGCGCGATCCTGCGCGACCCGGACCTGGAAGCCCGCTCCAAGGCCATCGACCTCGTCGTCAAGGCCCGCCACCCCGAGACGATGAAGCACCTGGTCGAAGTGCTGCGCGACGAATCCGAAGATGCCCGCCGGGCGGCCGTGGAGGTGCTGAACGGAATCGCCGACGTGGCGACCCTCAAGCACCTGCTCGCCGCGCTGGAGGACCAGGACTGGTGGGTCCGTTCGCGGGCCTCCGACGCGCTCGCGAAGATCGGCGGACCGAAGGTCATGGACGCCGTGCTGCAACTGGTGGGTGATTCCGACGAGAACATCCGCCGTGCGGCCATCGAGATCCTGAACCAGACGAAGGACGAACGAGCCGTGGCGCACCTGATGACCGCCACGCAGGACAAGGACTGGTGGGTGCGCGAGCGCGCCGCCGATGCGCTTGCCGAGATCGGCAGCCCGAAAGCCGTGCCGGCGCTGACGAAGATGCTGGCCGGCGACGCGCGCTCGGTGCCGGCCGCCGTCCGCGCACTCGGCCGGCTCGGCGACTCGAAGATCATGCCCTCGCTGTTACCCCTGCTCGATCACGCCGACAAGGCGATCCGCCTCGAGGCGCTAGGCGCGGTCGCGCGCCTCGCCGACCAGAAAAACGTCGGCACCATCAAGGCCAAGTTGCAGCCCTACATGGCCGGCGCCGATGAGACGCTGGCGAAGGCGGCGGCCGACGCGATGGTGAAGCTGGAGAACCGCCTTTCTCCGACGGCAATCGAGGCGCAGAAACACGACGAGCGCCTGGCGGCGCCCGGCCGCACGCTCCTGGTCGAGCCGGCCGAGGTGGAACGGCTGGTGCGCGCAACCGAGGGCGCGCAGAAACTCGATGTCAGTACCCTCACCCCCGGCGAGGTCATCGAGAACCGCTACCGCTTCATCCAGAAGATCGGCAAGGGCGCATTCGGTACCGTTGTGCTCGTCGAGGACACCGTGGTCGACGAACGGCTGATCCTCAAGTTCCTCAACCCCAACGTAAGCCAGGACGAAGAGATGATGAAGCGCTTCGTCCACGAGTTGCGCTATTCGCGCAAGATCACGCACAACAACGTCATCCGGATCTACGACTTCCTGAGCCTGGGCGGCCATTACGCGATCTCGATGGAATACTTCCCCTCGCACACGCTCGGTGCCGAACTGAGCGGGAAGAAGCCCCTGCCCTTCGCCAAGTCCGCGTCGTGGGCCGTGGACATCGCCACCGGCATGTCGGTGGCGCACCAGGTCGGCATCGTGCACCGCGACCTCAAGCCCGCCAACATCCTCATCAACGACGAAGGGCTGCTGAAGATCGTGGACTTCGGCGTGGCGGCCGTCGCCTCACACGCGGACACCCAGCTCACCAAGACCGGCTACGTGATCGGCTCGCCGAAGTACATGGCCCCCGAGCAGATCCTCGGCAAGAAGGTCGACCACCGCGCAGACATCTACAGCCTTGGCGTTATCATGTACGAGATGCTCGCGGGCGTGCCGCCCTACTCGAAAGGCGATCATATGTCGGTCATGTATCAGCACGTGCAGGGCCGCTGCAAGCCCTGCGAAGAGGTCAACCCGGAGATCCCGCCGGCACTCGCGGCCACGGTGCGCAAGGCAATGGAGGTCGACAAGACCAAGCGTTTCGAGACGATGGACGAACTGCGCACAGCAGTGGTCAGCGCGGGCTGAGTCCTCCGGCACCGTCATGCCACGCATCGACGCATTCCTGAAGCTCGGCCTCGCCCAGGGCTGCTCCGACGTGCACCTCGCGGTTGGCGTACCGCCCATGCTGCGCCTGCATGGCGACCTCATGCCCATCAAGTTCCGCGACCTCGGTGCGGCGGAGCTCGAGAGCTACGTCAGCGAGATCCTCACGCCGGGTCAGAAGGAGCGCTTCGGCAGCGGGCGCGACGTGGACTTTTCCTATGTCTCGGAAGACGGCGGGCGCTTCCGCGTCAACGTGTTCCGCAAGGAGACCGGCGTCGGCGCCACCTTCCGCTTCATTCCGGGCGATATCCCGCGGCTGGAGAAGCTGCATCTGCCGAAGATCGTGCAAACGCTGTGCGATCACCACCAGGGCATGATCCTGGTCACCGGCTCCACCGGCACGGGCAAGTCGACCACGCTCGCGGCAATGATCGACCACCTGAACGCGACCAAGAGCCTCAACATCATCAGCCTCGAAGACCCGATCGAGTTCGTCCACCGCAGCAAGCGTTCGCAGGTCGTGCAGCGTGAACTCGGCACCCATCTGCCGAGTTTCGCCGAGGGCATTCGCGCTGCGCTGCGCGAAGATCCCGATGTCATCCTGGTCGGCGAAATGCGCGACGCCGAGACGATCTCCATGGCGATGACCGCCGCCGAGACCGGCCACCTCGTCCTCGGCACCCTGCACACGACCGGCGCCGTCAAGACCATCGACCGGGTCATCGACGCGCTGCCAGGGGAAATGCGCGAACAGACCAAGAGCTTCCTCTCGCAGAGCCTGCTGGCGGTCATTACCCAGACACTGGTCAAGACGCCGGACGGGCGTGGCCGCCGCGCGGTGGTCGAGATCATGGCGATGACCCGTGCGATCGCCAAGCTGATCATGACCGACCAGACGCACCAGCTGCCCTCGCAGCTGCAGATGGGTCGCGACCTGGGCATGCAGCTCATGGACCAGGCACTGCTCGAGGCGATCCAGCGCAAGGAGGTCGACCCCGACGACGCCTTCCGCTACGCCTCCGACAAGGCGCTCTTCACCCGTTTCGTCACGGACACCGGCGTACTGCCGAAGATCGATGTCGCAGGCTGACACCAGCACCAGCAGGACCGCGGCGGGTAACGCCATCGACGAGTACCTGAAGCGCGTCGCCGGCCAGCGCGGCTCCGACCTGCACTTCATCGCCGGCCAGCCACCCCGCATGCGCCTCTACGGAGAACTGCAGGCGCTCGAGAACGAACCACTCGCCCAGGCACGTGCCGAGGAGATGCTGCTGCCGATCATGTCGGCCGCTGCCCGGGCGGATTTCGAGAAACGCGACTCGACCGATTTCGCCTACGCGGTCAGCGGCATCGCCCGGTTCCGGGTCAATGTGTTCCTCCACCTCGGCGGCATGGGTGCCGTCTTCCGCTCCATCCCGTCGCAGGCGAAAACGCTGAAGGAGCTCGACCTGCCCTCGGTGCTGACGAGCCTGGCGCGCCAGCCGCAGGGCATGATCCTCGTCACCGGCAAGACCGGTTCGGGCAAATCCACCACGCTCGCGGCCATCATCGACGAGATCAACAACCGCATCCCGGGGCACATCATCACCATCGAAGACCCGATCGAGTTCGTGCACGCCCGCAAGAAGTGCCTGATCAGCCAGCGCGAGGTTGGCCACCATACGCCGAGCTTCGCCGCCGCACTCACCTCGGCCCTGCGCGAGGACCCCGACGTCATCCTCGTCGGCGAAATGCGCGACCTCGAGACCATCAGTATCGCGGTGACCGCAGCCGAGATGGGTATTCTCGTGATGGGCACCCTGCACACCAACGGTGCGGCGCAGACCGTGGACCGCATCGTGAATTCCTTCCCGACCGACAAGCAGTCGCACGTGCGCACCATGCTGTCCACGTCGCTGCGTGGCGTGATTTCCCAGCAACTCGTGCCGCGCAAGGGCGAGCCGGGCCTGGTCGCCGCGCTGGAAATCATGGTCAACACGCCCGCCGTGGCGAATCTCATCCGCCAGGGCAAACTCGACCAGCTCGAGAACGCCATGCAGGGCGGCCGCCAGGCCGGCATGAAGACCATGGACAGCTCACTGCGCGAACTCTTCGACAAGGGAATCGCCAGCGGCCGTGCCGCCTACGACGCCGCGCTCGACAAGAAGAAGTTCGAGGAGATCAAGGACCTCAACTGATCGCGACGCTGTCTGCGGCGCGGCCTTGTTTCCCCGGTTCCGCTTTGCCTCGTCCGGTGCAAAAAGCAGGTTCTTCTCCCACCGGCGGACGCCGGACTCTGCCCGTCCCGGGCCTCGCCGCCGGCTGGCCCTGCGGGTGCCCTCGCAGGCGTGCTCGCTGCGGAGTGCGCGCCACTCGACATCCTTGATCTCGTGGGCGCGCAGCAGCGGCATCCCTGCCGCTGCCTCTGCGAG
>WYBE01000065.1 GCA_011526045.1 Nevskiales bacterium
CACGAAGCCGTGTAGGAGCGGCGCCAGCCGCGACCGATTGCTCCTCGCGGTCGACGCGGCGCTGAACGGTGCGGTGGTCGCGATGCCGGTGGTGGCCGCGACTGAAGTCGCTCCTGCAGGGTGCTGACCGACCACCGCGTTGCACGAAGCCGTGTAGGAGCGGCGCCAGCCGCGACGGATGATGCCGCGGCGCTGAACGGTGCGGTGGTCGCGATGCCGGTGGTGGTCGCGACTGACGTCGCTCCTACAGGGTGCTGGCCGCCGCGGCGCTGAACGAAGCCGTGTAGGAGCGGCGCCAGCCGCGACGGATGATGCCGCGGCGCTGAACGGTGCGGTGGTCGCGATGCCGGTGGTGGTCGCGACTGAAGTCGCTCCTACAGGGTGCTGACCGACCACAGCGGTGCACGAAGCCGGGTAGGAGGGGGCGCCAGCCCCGACCCGCTCGACGCCGCCGCGTTTCCTACGCGCGTGTGTTCAACAAGGGCGCGAAATCGAACGCCGCCATCGCCGTCTGCGCGCCCGAGAGCGTCGCGCCTTGTTGCCGGCACCAGTTGCACCACATGCCGCGCAAGGCGTGCTCGTAGATTCGGGTGAAGCGCGGTCCGTCGCACAGCGGGCTCTGCAGCAGGCGGTTGCGCAGCGTATGGTGCAGTTCGGCCACGCGCCCGGGCTGCGCCGCGAGCTCGATCGCCATGGCGACGTACTCGTCGGGGCTCGATGCGATGAATTCGGGCAGCCCGACGGCGGTCAGCAGGCTCACGCCCACGCGGCTCGCGTGGTTGTAGCCCTCCAGGGTGATGACCGGGACGCTCATCAGCAGCGAGTCGAGCGTGGTGGTGGTGCCGTGGTACGGATAGGTGTCCAGCGCGATGTCCACCCGGCGATAACTGGCGAGGTGGTCTTTCTGCTCTGCGATGAAACCGATGATCTCGATGCGGTCGGGCGTCACGCCGCGGCGCTCGAACTCCGCGAGCGTCAGGCGGCGCGTGGCGGGGTCGCCGCCGGCGATGGACTTCATGATCATGCGCGAGTGCGGCACTGCGCGCAGGATGCGGCACCACAGGTCATAGGTGTCCTGCGACACCTTGAACTCGCGGTTGAAGGATCCGAACGTCACCGCCGCACCCGCCAGCATGGGTGCAGGGCCGACTTCGGGCAGCGACTCCGGCGGCCGGAAGCAGAGAAAGCCCTCCGGCAGCCGGCACAGCGTCTCGGTGTAGCGATCATCGACTCCCGGCGGGTCCGCCAGTGCGTCGGTGATGCGGTAATCCACCACCTCGATCCCGGTCGTATCCGGATAGCCGCAGTAGGTCACCTGCACCGGCGCCGGCCGGTAGCCGAGCAGCACCGTGCGCGAGGTGCCGGTGTGGCCGGCGAGATCGACGAGGATGTCCACGCCGTCCGCCTTGATCTGGTCGCTCAACTGCAGGTCGTGCATCCCCGTGGTGTTGCGGTAGTGGTCGGCCTTGGCCTTGATCCGCTGCGTCACCTCGTCGGGCGAGCGCACCTCGCCGTAGCAATACACCTCGAACTGCTCCCGGTTGCGGTGATCGAGCAGCGGCTCGAAGAAGAAGGCGACCGAGTGACGGCGGAAATCCGGCGAGAGGTAGCCGACGCGCAGGCGCCGGCCCGGGTCGGGCGCGTTGGGGAACGCACGAGTCGCCAGGCCCGGCGGGGCGTGCAGCCGGCCCCAGCGCCGGTGCTCCTCGGCCATCTCGGCCGGGCCGACGTCGGTCGAGTAGTGCATGGTGAGCAACATGTTGGAATGACTGATCGCGAGGTTGGGTGCCATCTCCATGACCTTGCGATAGGAGGCGAGCGCGTCCTTCACCAGCCCGAGGCTCGCCTGGGCGAGCGCCAGCGTGTTCCACAGCGCGGGCTGGTCGGGCTTCAGGTGCAGCGCCCGCAGCGCGAGATCTCTGGCCTTGCTGAAGTGCGCGAAGTCGATGTAGAGCTGCGCGAGGTCGTTATAGGTGGCATCGCGCTGCGGCGCGAGTTGCAGCAGCCGCAGATAGACGCGTTCGGCCTGCATCGCGGCGTGCGCACGCTGATACAGGCTCGCCATCATCTTCAGCACCTCGATGTCGTTTGGGTAGCGGTCGTCGATTTCCGCCATGGTCGCGACGGCCTCGTCCCGGCGGCCGATCTCCAGCAGGGTGTCGGCGAGCTGCTGGCGCAAGGGGTGCAGATCCGGCCGGTCGGCGAGCGCCCGACGCATGAAGGGCAGTGCCAGCTCCACCTGGCCCAGGCGCAGCTGCGCCTGGCCGACGTTGGCGTTGACCAGCGCATCGCCCGGATTCAGCGCCAGCGCCCGGTTGGCGGCATCGAGCGCTTCGGTCGGGCGGTCGAGACCGAGGAGCAGGCTGGCGAGGTTGTTGTGCACCTCGAAGGCGGCCGGGCACAGTGCGGCCACCTTGCGGTACGCGGCCACCGCCCGTTCCGGCAGTCCCGCCTGCTCGGCCCACTCGGCATCGCGCAGCGCGCGGTTGGCCGCCTCGAGTGGCGTCTGCGCCTCCGTCGCGGGATTTTCTGGTTTAGCATTCATGTCAGGAGTTCGGGCTGGACGGGGTTGCCGCCACCGGCTCACCGTCGGCCGCGACGATGATACCGGGATGGCCGGTCGGCAGTCCGCGACCTGGCGCAGTTTCTGTCGGACCGGGAGTGAACAATGGAGCAGCCGCAGGACCGGACCCGCCGCCTGCACATTGGCGGGCGGGAGCGCCGGGAGGGCTGGGAGATCCTTGATGCGCTAGCCGGCGGGCATGTCGACCACGTCGGCGATGCGTCCGACCTGTCGCGGTTCGCGGAGGGCACATTCAGCATGCTCTACGCGAGTCACGTACTGGAGCACTTCGATTACCGGGACGAGATCGTCGCGGTGCTGAAGGAGTGGCGTCGCGTGCTGCGCCCGGGCGGCAAACTCTTCGTCAGCGTGCCGGATCTGGAGTGCCTGTGCCGGCTGTACGTTGCTCCCGGGGTCTCGCCACAGGAACGCTTCGCCATCATGCGGATGATCTTCGGTGGGCACGTCGATCATTACGACTATCACATGGCGGGCATCGACCAGTCGCTCCTGGAAATCTGTCTCGAGGCAGCCGGGTTCGTGTCCATGCTGCGTGTCGGGACGTTCAATCTCTTTCGCGACAACAGCGAGTTTGCGATGCGCGGCACGCCCATCTCGCTGAACATGGTGGCCGAGCGGTCGCCGGCGTAAGTCGCGATCGACGCGATGGCCGGCCACAAAGAAGCGCTGAGCGCGATCGCAGCCCTGCTGCAGGCCGGGCGCACGGCCGAGGCGTTCGAGGCTCTGCAGCGGGTCATCGCGCTCGACCCGAACGACGCGGTCGCGCTGAACGAACTCGGCAACCTGCACTGGCACGCCGGGCGCATTGCGGCTGCCAACGCATGCTACGAACGCATCCTCGCGCGTGATCCGGCCAATAGCGTCGCCCTGTGCAACCACGCCAACGCGCTGCTGCGCCTCGGCCGGCCGGCCGAGGCGGCCGCCGCCTGCGAGCGCGGTCTCGCCCGCCAGCCCGATGCGGCGGACCTGCGCTTCGCGCTCGCCTGCTCGCTGGGCAGCCTCGGGCACCCGCAGCGCGCCGTGACGCTCTACCAGGAACTCGCCCGGCAACAGCCGGCCTATCCCGGGTTGCAACTCAATCTCGGCGCCGCCCTGATGCGCCTCGGCCGCTGCCAGGAGGCCATCGACTGCTACGATCGCGCCATCGCCACCGACCCGCAGGATTTCCGCGCGCACAACAATCGCGGCAATGCGCTGCGCGAGCAGCAACGCATGGCGGAGGCGGTGGTGAGTTTTCGCCGCGCGCTTGCGATCCGGCCCGACCACGCCACCGCGCACTCCAACCTGCTGCTCACGCTCAACTACACCGAGACCACGCAGGAGCCGATCTACCGCGAGTCATTGCAGTTTGAAGCCCGCCAGGGAGCGCCGCTGCGGTCAGCGGCTCTGCCATTCGCGAACACGAGAGATCCGGGGCGCCCACTGCGGGTGGGCTATGTCTCGGCGGATTTCCGGCGTCACTCCGTCGCCTATTTCCTCCGCGGCGTGCTCGCTGCGCACGACCCGCGCCAGGTGGTGACGCACTGTTACGCGAGCGTCGAGGCACCCGATGAGATGACCACCGCGCTGCAGGCACTCGCCGCTCACTGGCGGGCGATCGCCGGCCTGAGCGACGAGGCCGTTGCGCAGCAGGTGCGCGCCGACGGCATCGATATTCTCGTGGATCTCGGCGGGCACACCGGCGGCCATCGCTTGCTCGTCTTTGCCCGCCGTGCCGCGCCGGTACAGGTGAGCTGGCTCGGCTATCCGAACACCACGGGACTGCAGGCCATGGACTATCGGCTGACGGACGACGTGGCCGACCCGCCCGGTGCGGCCGATACGCTGCACACGGAGCGGCTCGTGCGCCTGCCCGGGGGCTTTCTCTGCTACCAGCCGGGCGCCGTACCGGCGGCGGTCGCCGTCGCGGCGCCGTGTGGCGTGACCTTCGGCAGCTTCAATACCCTCGCGAAGGTGACCCCGGCGGTCATCGCCGCCTGGGCGCAGATCCTGCATCGGGCGGCAGGCTCCCGCTTGCTGCTGAAATCCGATGCCCTGAACGACGTGGCCACGCGCCGGCGACTCCTCGCGCAGTTCGCCGGCCACGGCATCGACGCCAGTCGTATCGAACTGCTGGCCTGGGTGACGGACTACCCGGCACACCTCGCCCTGTACGGGCGCGTGGATCTTGCGCTGGACACGTTCCCCTACAACGGCACGACGACCACCTGCGAGGCGCTGTGGATGGGAGTACCGGTGCTCGTGATGCGCGGCAACCGGCATGCCGCGCGCGTCGGCGCGAGCATCATGACCCACGCCGGCCTGCCGGAGTGGATTGCAGAGAACGAAGACGAGTACATCGCGCTTGCGGTGGCACGGGCGGCGGATGCCGCCGCCCTCGCGAACGCGCGCGCGGGTATCAGCGAACGCATGCGCGGCTCGAGTCTCGCCGACCCGGTCCGGTTCACCGCGACTCTCGAACGCGCCTATCGCGAGCAATGGACGGCCTGGTGCCAGACCGGTCACCAGCCGGGCTGTTGAGCGGCAAGGGGGCGGCGGCGGACCGCCCTGCCATCCGGTATCGAGCCGGTCTGGGGGTTCAGGGGGCGAGCGGGCCCCACCACCGGACGCGGCCGGCCGGGCTTTTTTTGGTTCATCGCAGATTTACGGGAATGCAGCGGATCGTCGGTGGACGATGCTGTGGCGGTGGTTGCGGCCCCGGCGCGTGCCGGACTCTGCCCGTCTCCGGGCCTCGCCGCCGGCTGGCCCTGCGGGTGCCCTCGCAGGCGTGCTCGCTGCGGAGTGCGCGCCACTCGACATCCTTGATCTCGTGGGCGCGCAGCAGCGGCATCCCTGCCGCTGCCTCTGCGAG
>WYBE01000066.1 GCA_011526045.1 Nevskiales bacterium
CCACGAACCGCAGTCGTTCGTCCATCTTGCAACACTCCCGCCATGGCATTTGCGTACCCCCGCAAATGCCGGAAAGTGTTACCTATGTGCTCGGAATCCTCTGTAACCTGTCTGCCCGAAAGGGCACTTTGTGATCGCTGCCGTTGCCATGAGAAGAGCGCGACCGCTGCGGTCGACGAGCACGGTCACAGCACCGTTTCGCCGATCTCAAGTCCGAGCTCAGATCATAACGTTCGGAGTCCTCGTGATTACAAAGACGCACTCCTGTTCAGAAACCTGCCTTGTTCACGGAACGTGAACAGCCCGAGAGACTGAACAATCGGGACCGTTCCTGCTGTTCCGCTTCGCCGTTATGCCGAACGCGCCTGCCGAGCCGCGGGGTCTGGCAAATCTTGACGACGATCTGTCAGTTATTTATCAGATTCTTGTTTATTGATAAATAAATCAGCCCGCCGTAGTATCTATCACTTCCCCGAAAACTGATAGATTCTGCCTGTGAAGCCCATACCGCCAGCCCCCTCCCTCGACGAGATGCTGCACCGGGGCCTGCAAAAGCGCATGGCGGCGATCATCGAAGCGCGGCATCGCCTGGGCGTCGCAGGTGGACGATACCTTCACTGGGACCAGCTGAGGCACCGCAGCCCGCCAACCGGGTTCACCGCGGAGGAGTGGTGGTTGGGCGTCAAGCTCTTCCGCTTTGCCTTGCTCCGCGACCTGCCATTGGAAGATGCGGCGGGCAAGCCGTTCCGCTTTGCGGCCGTGGACCAGGTGCAGCGCATGCTCCACCAGATCGACCAGCGAGACGCTGGGCGCATAGCCTTCCCCGACGCGCTGACCAACCCGGAAACGAGGGATCGCTACATCGTCAGCTCCCTGATCGAGGAAGCCATTACTTCGAGCCAGATGGAAGGGGCCTCGACCACCCGGAAGGTCGCCGCCGCCATGCTGCGGGCGGGACGGCCTCCCGCCGACTCCAGCGAGCAGATGATCCTGAACAACTACGAGGCCATCCAGTTCGTGCGTTCCATCAAGGATCGGCCGCTCACCCCCGACGACGTCCTCGAGCTGCACAGAATCACGACGGCCGACACGCTCGACGACCCTGCCGCAGCAGGCAGGCTGCAGCAACCGGGAGACAAGCGGGTCGCGGTGATTGATCGCGGCACTCACACGGTGCTCTTCAATCCTCCGCCCGCGGACCAACTGCCGGCGCGGCTGGTCAGGATGTGCCGCTTCGCCAATGGGGAGATTCCGGCCGGCCAGTTCCTGCACCCCGTCGTCCGGGCCGTGATGCTGCATTTCTGGCTGGCCTACGATCATCCCTTCGAGGATGGCAATGGCCGGACCGCTCGGGCTCTCTTCTACTGGGCGATGCTGCGCGCGGGTTACTGGCTGTTCGAGTACGTCTCGATCTCGTCGATCCTCAAGAAGGCCTTTGCCCAATACGGCAGGTCCTACTTGTACTCGGAGTCCGACGAGAACGACGCCACCTATTTCCTGATTCACCAGCTCGAAGTCATGCTCCGGGCCATCGACAATCTGGACGAATACCTGCAGCGGAAGATCGCCCAGATCCGCGCCGTCGAGACCCGCCTGAAGAACGTCTCCCGATTCAATCACCGCCAGCTCGCTCTCTTGGGCCACGCCCTGCGGCACCCGGGAACCGAGTACACCATCAAGTCGCACCAGCGCAGCCATAACGTGGCTTACGCCACCGCTCGCTCTGACCTTCTGGCCCTGAGCAAGGCAAAACTGGTGATCGAACGCCGAATTGGTGCCAAGACCATGACCTTCATCGCTCCCGAGGATCTTGAGCTACGCCTGGCGGCGCAGGGTCAGGGGCGGGTTCGCAGGCAGGTACCCACATGAAGCTCGTCCGCAACTCCGGCACCGACCGCGTCGCCGTCGCCTGAACCGATGTCACAACCGACCTCGAACACAGAATTCCTGACACGCCCCACCGGTTCGCCCAGACTGCCACCACTTTTGTCCACTCCCCGCATCGTCTACCCTGAGCACCCCAGCGGCCGGCCATACGAAAGAACGACCGGGGCATGAGCAACCCATTCTTCGACCACCCGGTCCTCAATTCGCCCTACGAATACCCCCGGCGCCACTGGGAGCTCGACGAGACCGGCCAGCCCACCCAGCAGATTCTCGAGACTCGTCGCCGCGCTGAGTTCATCACGCCGATACCCAAGGCCCGCAAGCAGAAGGCGGCCAGGCAGACCCAGATCGTCTTCGACGAGGGCAAGGGGCTCTCCACCGACGCTCAGCAGTACTCCCACACTGCCGTTATCAACGCCGTGCGCCAGGAGGTGGACCGCTGGCGCCAGCTCCCGGATCCAAACGACTGGCGGGTATCGCCGGTTACCGCCCAGCTCTTGCACCACTGGCGCCACCATCAGTTCAGCGGCTTTCGCCCATTCTTCTGCCAGGTAGAGGCGGTCGAGACGGCGATCTGGCTGACCGAGGTTGCCCCGCAGCTCGGCAAGGCCGGCAGCCGGTTCCTGGAGCATCTCGACAACGCGAACAAGGATGCCAACCCCGAGCTGCAGCGCCTTGCGCTGAAGCTCGCCACCGGCGCTGGCAAGACCACGGTCATGGCCATGCTGATCGCCTGGCAGACCCTCAATGCCGTGCGCCACCCGGGCAGCAAGCGGTTCTCACGCGGCTTCCTTGTTGTGGCTCCCGGACTGACGATCAAGAGTCGCTTGCGCGTCCTGCAACCCAACGATCCCGACAGCTACTACCAGAGCGCGGAACTGGTGCCGGGCGATCTGCTGGAGGATCTCAAGAAGGCCAAGATCGTCATCACCAATTACCACGCCTTCAAGTTGCGCGAGCGCCTGGAGCTGTCCAAGGGCGGCCGCTCGCTCCTGCAGGGCCGTGGGGAGCCCCTGAGCACGCTGGAAACCGAAGGCCAGATGCTCCAGCGCGTGATGCCGGACTTGATGGGCCTGAAGCACATCCTGGCGATCAATGACGAGGCGCATCACTGCTATCGGGAAAAGCCGGAAGACGAGGACGAGGAAGCCCTCAAGGGCGATGAACGCAAGGAAGCCGAGAAGAACAATCAGGCTGCCCGGCTGTGGATTTCCGGTCTCGAGATCGTCAACCGCAACCTGGGTCTCAACCGCGTCATGGACCTGTCCGCAACGCCGTTTTTCCTGAGCGGCTCGGGTTACGCTGAAGGCACGCTGTTCCCCTGGACCATGAGCGACTTCTCCCTCATGGACGCCATCGAATGCGGCATCGTCAAACTTCCCCGCGTGCCGGTCGCCGACAACATCCCCGGTGCGGACATGCCCAAGTTCCGCAATCTCTGGGAGCACATCGGCAAGCGCATGCCGAAGAAGGGGCGGGACAAGAGTGGCGACCTCGATCCCTTGAGCATCCCCGTCGAACTGCAGACGGCGTTGCTGGCGCTCTACGGTCACTACGAGAAAACCTTCCGCCTCTGGGAGGACGCGAAGATTCCGGTGCCGCCCTGCTTCATCGTGGTCTGCCAGAACACGGCCATATCCAAGCTCGTGTATGACTACATCTCCGGGTTCCACCGCGAAAACGAGGATGGCAGCACCACGCTCGAGAACGGCCGCCTGGAGCGCTTCCGTAACTTCGACGAGCACGGTAATCCGCTCGGCCGGCCGAAGACGCTGCTCATCGACAGTGAGCAGCTCGAATCCGGCGAAGCCCTCGATGACAAATTCCGCCGCATGGCCGCCGATGAAATCGAGCGATTCCGTCGCGAGATCGTGGAGCGTACCGGCGATATACGTCAGGGGGAAAACCTGACCGACCAGGACCTGCTCCGCGAGGTCATGAACACCGTCGGCAAGCCCGGCCGGCTGGGCGACCAGATCCGCTGTGTGGTCTCGGTGGCCATGCTCACCGAAGGCTGGGACGCCAACACCGTCACGCACGTGCTCGGCGTCCGCGCATTTGGCACCCAGCTTCTCTGCGAGCAGGTCATTGGCCGCGCTTTGCGTCGTCAATCCTATGATCTCAACGAGGAGGGGCTCTTCAACGTCGAGTACGCCGACATCCTCGGGATTCCCTTCAACTTCACCGCCAAGCCGGTGGTGGCTCCGCCCCAGCCGCCGCGGGAGACCATCCAGGTCAAGGCCGTCCGTCCGGACCGGGATGCATTGGAGATCCGCTTTCCCCGGGTGTTGGGCTACCGGGTCGAACTCCCGGAGGAACGCCTCGAGGCGGATTTCAACGACGAGTCGGTGCTGGAACTGACGCCTGATCTTGTCGGCCCGTCCATCACCAGGAACGCCGGCATCATCGGTCAGGACGTGGACCTGAGCCTGAATTATCTGGAGGACATGCGTCCTTCCACGATCCTCTACAACCTCACCCAGCGTCTCCTCTATACGAAGTGGCGTGATCCGGGGGAGGAGCCCAGGCTGCACCTGTTCGGCCAGTTGAAGCGCGTCGCGAAGCAGTGGCTGGACACCTGCCTGGTCTGCAAGGGTGGCACCTACCCGGCCCAGCTCATGTACCAGGAGCTGGCGGACATGGCCTGCGAGCGTATCACCGCCGGCATCACCCGCCGGTTCGTGGGCGAGCGGCCGATCAAGGCGCTGCTGGACCCTTACAACCCCGTCGGCTCCACGATGCACGTGAACTTCACGACCTCGAAGACGGACCGTTACCAGACCGACGCCCGCCGCTGCCACGTGAACTGGGTCATCCTCGACAGCGACTGGGAGGCCGAATTCTGCCGGGTCGCCGAGGCTCACCCGAACGTGCTGCGCTACGTGAAGAACCACAACCTCGGCCTGGTCGTCCGTTACCGCTACGGTTCCGGGACCCGCAAGTACATCCCGGATTTCGTCGTGGTGGTGGACGACGGCCATGGCCCGGAAGACCCCCTGCACCTGATTGTCGAGATCAAGGGTTACCGGCGGGAAGATGCCAAGGAAAAGAAGGCCACCATGGACACCTACTGGGTGCCGGGCGTGAATCACCTGGGCAGGTACGGTCGCTGGGCCTTCGCGGAGTTCACCGAGGTTTACCAGATCGAGGCGGAATTCGCGCAGAAGGTCGAATCCGAGTTCAATCGCATGATTTGTGGAGTGACCGCCGCGGTCACTGCCTGAGAACATCCCGATGGCCAAGAAGACAGCCGGCAAGTCCACTCCGAAAGGCGCTCGCAAGACCGTCGAGACGCTCACCCATGAAGAGGCCCGACGCAGGAACATCCCGACAGCCGAGTACCAGTCGGTGATGGAGAAAACCGAGCAGAGTCCGGTACGGGTGGCCTACGACCGCCGCAATCGGGATCTGGATCCCCAGCTCGTGTGGCGCGGCAAGGACGAGCAGGACTGGAGCGACCTCGTCGTCCACGCCCCGCCGCTCTACATTCAGGAGAAAGTGCACCCGAAGGCGCTGATCGACGAGCTGCTGCGCGAGACGAAAGAGCGCGAGCACGAGGCCGGCCAGAGCACGGCGGACCTCTTCGCGGATTTCAACGGCATCCCGAAGGGCGTGGACAGGACCGAGTTCTACCGGCACGAGCAGAACTGGTCGAACCGCTTGATCCTCGGCGACTCACTGCAGGTGATGGCGAGCCTCGCCGAGCGCGAGGGCCTGCGCGGCAAGGTGCAGTGCATTTATCTCGATCCGCCTTACGGCATCAAGTTCAACAGCAACTTCCAGTGGTCCACCACCAGCCGCGACGTCAAGGACGGCAACGCCGGCCACATCACCCGCGAGCCCGAGCAGGTGAAAGCCTTCCGCGACACCTGGCGGGACGGCATCCACAGCTACCTCACTTATCTTCGCGACCGCCTTACCGTCGCCCGCGACCTTCTGACCGAGTCTGGGTCGATCTTCGTCCAGATCGGGGATGAGAATGTTCATCGCGTTCGCTCGGTTGTGGATGAAGTCTTTGGTGAGGACAACTGGCTTGCGACTATCAACTTTAGCAAGACGTCACTGCAAGCATCGGAGCTGCTGCCGTGTACGAACGACTCGTTGCTCTGGTATGCGAAGTCGCGTCGAGACGTGAAGTATCGCCAACCCGCCAGGAAAAAGATCGTCGGTGAGGCGGGTGCGACCCAGTACGACTTTGGTCTGTTCCCAAAACTAGAGAAGAGGAAGCTGACGCCTCCAGAGCTGAGTGCAGTTCTTTCGGGTGATCTGACGGGCGTGCAGCTATTTCACATTGCACCGACTACTAGCCAGGGAGCAAACCCAAATTTTCAGATCTTCGAGTTTGAGGGGCGAAAGTTCGACTGCGGTAGCAGCCAGCACTGGAAGACTACGGAGCTGGGAATGAGGCGCCTTACAATTGCTGATCGACTCCTCCGGGTCGGAAACGGCGTCAGGTATGTGCGGAAGCTGGACGATTTCCCAATAACCCAAATAACAAACTACTGGACGGACACGGGAACCAGCGGCTTTTCCGACGAGAAGACCTATGTTGTCCAGACCAACCCACTCGTCATTCAGCGATGCATCTTGATGGCAACGGATCCCGGCGATCTCGTGCTCGACCCGACCGGCGGTTCCGGCACCACGGCCACCGTCGCCGAGCAATGGGGCCGGCGCTGGATCACCATCGACACCTCGCGCGTGGCGCTGGCGCTGGCCCGCGCCCGCATCATGGGCGCGCGTTATCCCTTTTACCTGCTGGCCGACTCCCGCGAGGGCCAGCTCAAGGAAGCCGAAGTCGCCCGCACCGCGCCGAGCAGCCAGCCCGTCCACGGCAACATCCGCCACGGTTTCGTCTTCGAGCGCGTGCCGCACATCACCCTCAAATCCATTGCCAACAACGCCGAGATCGACGTCATCTGGGACAAGTGGCAGGCGACACTGGAGCCGCTGCGCGAAAAGCTGAACGAGACATTGGGGCGAAGCGTTGTAGGAGCGACGCCAGTCGCGACCGAGGGCAAGAAGGTCGCGGCTCGCGCCGCTCCTACAGAGTGGGCCGAATGGGAGATCCCCCGCGAGGCCGATGCCCAGTGGCCGGACGCGGCGAAGAAGCTGCACGCCGCCTGGTGGCAGGCTCGCATCGCCCGGCAGCAGGAGATCGACAAGTCCATCGCCGCCAGGGCCGAGTTTGAATACCTATACGACAAGCCCTATACGGACAACAAGAAAGTGCGCGTGGCGGGGCCATTCACCGTCGAGAGCCTCTCGCCCCACCGCGTGCTCGGCGTGGACGAGAACGACGAACTGATCGACCCGCTCACTGCACCCGCGAGCCGCCGGCCGGACGGCCAGGCGGGCAACGCGCAGGACTTCGTACAGATGATCCTCGACAACCTGCGCACCGCCGGCGTCCAGCAGGCCCACAAGGAAGACAAGATCAGCTTCACCTCCCTCGCGCCCTGGCCCGGTGACCTGATCTGCGCTGAAGGCCGCTATGCGGAGTCAGGTTCAGGGAATGGCGCCGGCCTGGAGAAACGGGCCGCGATCTTCATTGGGCCGGAGTTTGGCACCGTCTCCCGACCCGATCTCGTTGCCGCCGCCCGCGAAGCCGGTGACGGCGATTTCGACGTGCTCATCTGCTGCGCCTTCAACTACGACGCCCATTCCACCGAGTTCGACAAGCTCGGCCGCATCCCGGTGCTCAAGGCGCGCATGAACGCCGATCTGCACATGGCCGACGACCTCAAGAACACCGGCAAGGGCAACCTCTTCGTCGTTTTCGGCGAACCCGACATCGCCGTGCTGCCCGCCGACGACGACCGCATCCAGGTCAAGGTCAACGGCGTGGACGTCTTCCACCCCAACACCGGCGAAGTCCGCAGCGACGGCCCCGAGGGCATCGCCTGCTGGTTCATCGACACCGACTACAACGAAGAAAGCTTCTTCGTCCGCCACGCCTACTTCCTCGGTGCCAACGACCCCTACAGCGCCTTGAAGACCACCCTCAAGGCTGAAATCGACGCCGAGGCCTGGGCGACGCTGCACAGCGATACCTCCCGCCCATTCCCCAAGCCCAAATCGGGGCGGATCGCCGTGAAGGTCATCAATCATCTGGGGGACGAGGTGATGAAGGTTTTCAGGGTGTGACTGCGCAGTGGCGCAGCAGCAATGGGCGACCGATTTCACAAAATGGGGAAAATAAACACTTTTTCGCATTGAAGGGCTAATACCCGATAAGGTATCGTGTGCCGAAAGTCGCCATTCATCGGGATGCGAACGCTGACATCGCGGCGATCAGGCACATGGACATTCAGGCAGCCGCGCGCATCCTGGCGCTGCTGGAGCAGGTTGCGGCTGACCCGAATTTGCAGGACCGGCTTACGCAGCACGATTTCGGGGCGACCGGGACTACGGACTTCCATGTCAGCCGTTGGCAGTCGCAACAGAACAAACACAAGCGAAATCTGTGGCGGCTGAAGATCTGGGACTTGGAGCAGCAGAAGATTCGCTATCGAGTCATCTATGCGTTCGAGCCGCTTTCCAGGAATCTTTTTGTCTTGGGCGTGACCCCACGCAGGACATTCAACTATGAAGACGACGACCCGTTTACAAAGCGCATCGTTGAGTGCTACGACCGGTGCTTTGGTGGTTCGTGAAGAACCGAAGGCCCCACAGTCTGCGCCGACCAGGGTGCTTTGGCTGCAGTATTCCGTCGACGATGATCGTCCTTTGCCGGAAGGGTTCGTATCCCTGGATTCCGTCGTGGACGGGTTTGAGGCGGACGCGGCTGGTCGGGAGGCAATGACCGAGGCACGCCAGTTCATCGGGGCCGAGCTATACAAGGATCAGGTGCCGCGACTGGCGACCTATCGGCTGGCAAAGGGTTGGTCCCAAAAGCGACTAGCCGACGAACTCGGCACGAGTCAGTCCTACATCGCGCGCTTAGAGACCGGGCGCTCCGACCCCCAGATGAGTACGGTACGAAGGATTTGCCTGGCGCTCGGAATCAGCCTCGACGAATTTGCCCGCGCATTCGCGAGCACCAGGTAGCCTCAATGAGTGCCGAGAATCCACGATTCTTGTTTACCGTAGCGTGCGACGACGTTCGGCAGGAAACCGGCAACAAGATGTCCATGATGGGCATTTACGAACAGACGATCGTTTTCCCAGGCTTTCCTGCTGCGGTTCCCCGCCTATGTTTCGTCATGAAGGCGCGCACGCCGGCCAGTGCTCCTTTCGAGCGACTTACCCTGCTCGTGCGACGCGACGAAGAAGTCGTCCTGGAGGCCGAGCTCACGGAAAGTCAGCTTGCAATGGCAGCTAAGGAGAACAGTCTGGAAGGCACCGGCGTAGGCCCGGAGGATGCTGCCGAACACGCAATCCTTCTCACTGCCGTGATGGTCGTTTCCCCGATGGTCTTCGAAAAGCCCTGCCGGCTATTCTTTCGCGCTGTCACGGAGAGCGAGGAGTTGCGGGGCGGCTCTCTGCTTGTGACTACCGGTGCAGGAATAGCCGAATTAAAGGCTGCCAGAGCTCGCGTTACTACGCAGTAATGGACCTCCGCATCGCCCACACCTTTAACCGACCGCCTGCCCCGGCATCATGAGCTGCCGCCGCCCTGAGGGCGGCTCTCGAGCTGCTGCGCGACAAACTTCGACGTCGAAGCAAGTCTTTAAAAACGCTTCACGCCGTACATAATGGTTCGTCCATTCGGACCTCTGTCGCAGTCCGGCGGCGCTCGTTTTTCGATACTCGACGCGGCGTTGTCGTCGTGCAGAGCCGGGGAGGAGGTGTCCGTGAAACTCGTGCAATGGTCGTTGGTGTTGCTGCTCGCACTCTCGGGCAGCGTGGCAAGTGCCGCGGTTTACTGCGGGCAGAAATTCCCGGTCGGCACCTCGTACATTCCATACTGCTCGAACAAGAAGCTCGGCCCTGCCGTGTTCGTGATTCACGGCACGAACCGCAACGCGGATGATTATCTGGATTACCTCGATGACCTCGATACGCTGGTCATCGCTCCGGAGTTCCAGAAGTCGGGCCCCGGCCTGTACTGGTCCGATTCCAGCTGGAACAAGGGCGACCGTTCCAGGGACTCACAGCGCGTGAGTTCATTCGAAGTGCTCGACCGCATGGTCGAGATGTATCACGGCGTGGCGGTCGTGGGGCACAGCGGTGGCGGTCAGTTCGTGACGCGCTACGCGGCGGGCACCCGCATGCAGGGGCTGACGTACATCGTTGCCAACCCGAGTTCCTACATGTGGCTCAACAAGAACCGGCCGTTCGGCAGCGCCAGCAGCTGCAAGTGGTACAACGAGTATCGCTACGGGCTGGATGACCCGAATGACTACATGAGCGTGGGCGTCGCCCCGGACTACCCGAATCGCAACGTCATCTACATGCTCGGCAGCGCCGATACGAAGATCGACAGCGGTCTGGACACCACCTGTTACGCCAATCGTCAGGGCCGCCACCGCTTCGAACGCGGAACGAAGTTCTACGAGCACCTGGCCCAGTATTACGGGCGGCAGGTTCACCGCAAGGTGATCGTCTCCGGCGTCGGGCACAAACCATCGTCGATGCTCAAGGCCGCCAGGCCGTACATCCTCAAGGCGATCCGGTAGCAGCCGCTGCCGGCCTCAGCGCCGGAGAATCATCAGGTTTCCGGCGAGCGCCAGCGTGACGCCGATGCCCATGGCCGGCGTGAGCCGCAGGTTCTCGAGGAGCGCGGAGACGACGAGCGCGACGATCGGGACCATGATGACCGTATATCCCGCCCGCTCGGCGCCGATCCGGCCGAGCAGCGTGAGGTATGCGCCGAAGGCGAGCACGGTGCCGAACAGCGTGAGATACACCAGCGAGACGACGTACGCTGCATTCGGCGCGAACAGGAAGGTTTCGCCGCGGGCGAGCGCAATGGCGGCCGTGAGGAGGCCGCCGTAGAGCATGCCCCAGGCGTTGCCCTGCACGACCGGGAGCCCGCGCCGCTGCGCGAGCGCGGAGGCGATGTTGCCGAAAGAGGCACAGAGTGCGCCGACGATCGAGAACGCCGCACCGACGAGCACGCGGTCGGAGAAGCTGACGTCCTGCACCTCCGGCCAGAAAATCACGGCCGTGCCGATCACGCCCAGAAGCGCGCCGAGGAGCGTGCGCCGGCTGACGCGCGTGCCGAGGATGATCCGGGCGTTGACGATGTTGAACCAGAGGATGGCGGTGAAGGCGATCGCGTTGAGCGCCGAGGCGATGTAGAGCTGCGCGGTGTAGGCGCCAAGATAATTCAGCCCGAAGAGGAACACGCCCATGCCGAGAAAAAGGGCGTGACTGGTGGCATCGAAGCGCAGCGGCAGTTTCCTCGTCAGGCACCAGGCGAAGAGCAGCGCGGAGGCGGCGAGAAACCGGTACGCGAGTGACACCTCGGCCCCGACGACGCCGAGCTGGAAGTTGATTGCGAACCACGTCGTGCCCCAGATGAGGACGGCTGCCGCGTACAAAAACCAGTTGGTCATACGGCGCTCGGTGGTGCCGGTTGGCCGGCGGATCGTACCTGTATTCTGCATCCGGCAAAAAAACTTCGATAACGCCGCTTCGGCGCCGATCGGCATTGGTACGATCTGCGCCCATGCGTGAGGAGTCACTCAGGACGATCCTGCTCGAGAAGGCGGTCGAGGACGTTGATCCCGGCGGGCGGTGGATTGCGCTGGCGGATCGCGAGACGGCGACGCGGGAGGCGCAGCGCGCGGTCGAGCGCGCTGCCGGTGCTGCGGCTCTGCAGTCGGCGTCGGGTCGCGAGGCGGCGCTCCTCGAGCGCGCGCGGCGGTTGCTGGATCCGCTGGTCCGCAATCAGCCGGCGCTGGCGCCGCTGGTGGCGCCCCTGAGCGTGCCGTGGTGGGCGGGCGCAGCCGCGATCGGGTTGGCCGTCGCGAGCGGCGTGGTGCTTTCGGCCCTGGATGGGGCGCGCCGCATCGACATCCTGGCGCTGCCGATTCTCGGCATCGTCGGCTGGAACCTGCTGGTGTACCTGTGGCTCGCGGTGGCCTGGTATCGGCGGCGGTTCCGGCGCAACACGACGCACCGGCGCGCGGCGGGCGGATCGTGGTTCGGCCGGTTCCTGGGCACGCGTCTGGCGTGGTTCACGGCGGAGACGGGCGGCCTCGCGGCGCCGCTGGACGAGGCGGCGCGGCGCTTCGCGGCCGGCCTCGGCGCGGCCTTCGCGCCGCTGGTCGCGCGTCATCTGCGTCGCACGCTGCACGTGGCGGCGGCGGGGCTGGCGCTGGGCCTGCTCGCGGGCCTGTACCTGCGCGGGGTCGTGCTGCGTTTCGAGGCGGGCTGGGAGAGCACGTTCCTCGGTCCGGGGCAGGTGCTCGCGCTCCTGAAGATCCTCTACGGGCCGGTGGCCGCAGCAGCCGGTCTCGCCCTGCCGCGGACGGTGGAGGCGGTGGCGGCGCTGCGCTGGACGGCGATGGGCGGCGGCGATGCCGCGCCCTGGATCCACCTGATCGCGCTGTGCCTCGTGGTGTACGTGATCGTGCCGCGCCTGGCACTCGCCGCGGTCGAGTCGCTGGCGGCGCGACGGCTGCGGCGCACGGTCGAGTTGCCGGCCTCGCTCGTGGCCTTCGGCGAGTCGTTGTACGGGGCCGGCGTGCTGCCGGACGGGCGCGCGCCGACGAGCGTCGTGAACCTGAGCCTCATTTCGCACACCAACGCCGGCAAGACGACGCTGGCCCGCACGCTCCTGCGCCGCGACGTGGGCGAGGTGCGCGATGCGCCGCACGTGACGACGGCGGCGACGGAGTACGAGCTGATTGCGACGCCGGAAGGCGACCTCCTGCAGTTGTGGGACACACCCGGCTTCAGCGGGACGGAACGGCTGGCCGGGCGCCTGCAGCAGAGTGCCAACCCCATCGGCTGGCTGCTCGCGCAGCTCTGGGACCGCTTCACCGACCGCGACTTTTTCCTGAGCCAGCGCGCGGTGCGCAACGTGCGCGATCACACCGACGTGGTGCTCTACGTGGTCGATGCGAGCGACGACCCGGTCGCGGTCGCCTACCTCGATTCAGAGATGAGCATCCTGCGCTGGATCGGCAAGCCGGTGCTGGTGCTCCTGAACCAGCTCGGCCCCGCGGGCAACGCGGAGGCGGAGCAGGCCCGACTGCGGCAGTGGCGGGAACGGCTCGCGCAGTCGGCAGGCGCCAGTGACGTGCTCGAGTTCGATGCGTTCGCCCGCTGCTGGGTGCAGGAGCACACGCTGCTCGGGAAGATCGCGGCACTGCTGCCGCCGGCGACGCAGCCCGCCTTCGGTCGCCTCGCCGTGCGCTGGCGCGAGCGCAACGCCGCGGTGTTCGACCACTCGATGCAGGTGCTCGCGCATCAGCTTGCCGCCACCGCGACGGATGCCGTCGCGATCGGCAGCCGCGGGCTCGGCGAGCGGGCGCGCGCCCTGCTCGGCGAGGAGGACCGCGGCAACCCGGCGGAGGAGCGCGCCGCCGGTGAACTCGCCGCGCGGCTCGACGACGAGGTCTGCAAGGCAACCGATGAGCTGATCCGCCTGCACGGCCTCGCGGGGCAGGCGGCCGCGGAGGTGCTGGCGCGCATGGGCCAGGAGCTCACGATCACCAAGGCCGCGGATGTCGCCGGTGCGAGCATGCTCGGCGGTGCGCTCACGGGCGCGCTCGGCGGGCTCGCCGCCGACCTTGCCGCGGGTGGCCTCACCTTCGGTGCCGGCGCCGTAATCGGGGCAGTCATCGGGGCCGTCGGCGCAAGAACCGCGGCGCAGGCCTATAACCTCGCCCGCGGCGTGGAAAAAAGCAGCGTGCGCTGGTCGGCGGATTTTCTCACCGGGCGCGTCGTCGCGGCGGTGATGCGCTACCTCGCCGTGGCGCATTTCGGCAGAGGCCGCGGCGCATTCGCCGAGGACGAGTTCCCCTGGCACTGGCGCACCGCGGTCGAAGCAGCCGTGCGTGCGCGCAAGGCGGAGTTCGATGCCGCCTGGGCGAGCGCAGGCGCCGGTGCGGCGCGCGAGGACATCGGGCGGCGCCTCGTGCCGCTGGTGAGTGGCGCCACCGACGCCGTGCTGCGGGGCCTGTATCCCGCTGCGCTCCCCGCTGACGAACGACGGCAGGCCGACGCAACATGAACCGCAGGACGAACCCGCCATGGCGCGCCGCCACGATGCGCTGATTCCTCTCGCGCAGGATCACCATGGCGCGCTCGTCGTGGCGGTGGGACTGAAGCGTGCCGGCAACGGCGACACCCCGGCCCAACTCGCGGCATTGCGCGCGTTTGCGGCGGAATGGCACGAGCGGCTGCGGCGGCACTTCGAGGACGAGGAACGGCTGCTGCGGCCGCTGCTCACCGGCGAGGAGTGGTCGCGGCTCACCGGCGATCACGCGCAGCTGCGCCACGCGGCGCAAGCCGTCGCGCGGCAGCTCGAATGCGGCGTGCCCGCGGCAGGGTTTTGCGCGGCGACGGGTGTCGCGCTGGAGCGGCACATCCGCTGGGAGGACCGGGAACTCTTCGCCCGGATCGAGGCGCAGGCCGGCGAAGCAGCACTGCAGGCGCTCGCGCGCGAGACCAGCCGGCGTTGAGCGCGAGGTCCGGGCACCCTGGCTGAGGATGCGGGCACTGCGCCTGCCGTGACGCGGCGACCGGCCAGCGGACCGCTTGCCGCCTGCGGCGTTCTGCCCGGCGCGTGATCTTGCCCCCGCGCAGACCGGCTGCTACTTTGCCGGAGCGATACCAACGAGCGGCAGCGGGGCTGCTGCCAGAATCCTCGTCGACATTCGCCACGACGGCCGTGCGTGGCCCGGCCTGCCGGGCCCGCGCTTCGATCGCACGGCTCCTGTGCATGGACTGCGCTCGCGCAGCGCGCTGAATTCAATCCGGAGGTGACCCATGAGTTTTGTCCTGCCCGCTCTTTCCTATTCCTACGGTGCGCTGGCCGCACGCGGCATGTGCCAGGAGACGCTGGAACTGCACCATGGCAAGCATCACCAGGCGTATATCACGGCGCTCAACGGGCTGGTGGAAAAGAACGACGCCCTGAAGAACAAGTCGCTGGAGCAACTGATCGCGCTCTCCTGCGACAACGAAGCGCTCACGCCCGTGTTCAACAACGCCGGCCAGCACTGGAACCACAGTTTCTTCTGGAACTCGCTGTCGGCCGACAAGGGCGGGGTGATCCCAGCGGCGCTGGAGCAGCGGCTCAAGACCGACTTCGGCGGCGTGGACCAGTTCAAGTCGCAGTTCAAGGCGGCGGCACTCGGGCAGTTCGGCTCGGGCTGGGCGTGGCTGATCCTGGCGAAGGACGGCAAGCTGAAGATCACCAAGACGCCGAACGCCGGCACACCGCTCGCCACCGGCGAGGGCAAGCCGCTGCTGACGCTCGACGTGTGGGAGCACGCTTATTACGTCGACTTCCGCAACCGCCGCCCGGATTTCACCGACAACTTCCTCAACCGCCTGGCCAACTACGAGTTTGCGGCGGCGAATCTGCAGTCGGCCTGAGGGTCCATGATGAAACCGATCATGCCGGTGGAAGAGTTCACGACCCCCAACCCCGTTACCGCAACGGAGGACATGCCGATCGACGAGCTGCGGCAAATGATGCAGGAGTTCGGCGTACGCCATCTCCCCATCGTGCGCGGCAGCCGGGTCGTCGGGATCGTCAGCGACCGCGACGTGCGCGTCGTGCAGGGGCTGAGCCTCGAGCACTCGATCCAGGTGCGCGCCGGGGACATCATGGCAGGCGACCCGGTGACGGTGACGGCGGGAACGCCGCTGGATGAAGTGGCCTACACGATGTCCGACCGCAAAATCGGCAGCGTGATCGTCTACGAAGACAGCGGCGAGTTCCTCGGCATCTTCACGGTCACCGATGCGCTGAACGCGCTGATCGAGGTCAGCCGCGAGGAGAGCGGCGACGCCTGAGGCGATGCGACCCGGGCGCGGCCGGCGCGGCACCCGTGCTGCGCCCGTGGCCCGTTTCGAGGCGCTGCTCGAGGAAGTGCGTGCCTGCCGCGCCTGCGTCGATCTGCCGCTCGGGCCGCGGCCGGTGTTCCAGCTCGCGCCGACCGCGCGCCTGCTCATCGCCGGGCAGGCGCCGGGCACGAAGGTGCACGCCTCGGGCCTGCCGTTCAATGATCCTTCGGGTGAGCGCCTGCGCGCCTGGATGGGCGTGAGCCGCGCAGAGTTCTACGACGCTGAGCGGATCGCGATCCTGCCGATGGCGCTCTGTTATCCGGGGCGCGCGAAGAGCGGCGGCGACGCGCCGCCGCCGCCCGAATGCGCGCGGCGCTGGCGCGCGCGGCTGCTGGCGCAATTGCCCGCAATCCGGCTCACGCTGCTGATCGGCATGTATGCCCAGAACTGGGCGCTGGGGCCGGGCAACATGAGCGAGCGCGTGCGCGATTTCCGCAGCTATCTTCCCGGGTGCCTGCCGCTGCCGCATCCCTCCTGGCGCTCGACCCTCTGGATACGCGAGCGACCCTGGTTCGAGACGCAGGTGCTGCCGGCGCTGCGCGCCGCCGTGCGCGAGGCCCTCGCGTGAGCGCGTTGCCGGTGTTCACGGTGGGCCATTCGAACCGGACGCTGGAGTCCTTCGCCGCGCTGCTGCACGCCGGCGCGGTGGAGCAGGTGGTCGATATCCGCACCGTGGCGCGCTCGCGCCACAACCCGCAGTTCAACGCCGACGTGATCGGGGCCGGGCTTGCGCCCTTTGGGATCGGCTACCTGCGCATCGCCGCACTCGGCGGCCTGCGTGGCAAATCGAAGGCGGTGGCACCCGCAGTCAACGCCTTCTGGGAGAACGCGGGCTTCCACAACTACGCCGATTACGCCTTGTCGCCCGAGTTCCGCGCCGGGCTCGAGGAGCTTCTTGCGCTCGCCGGCGAGCGCCGCACGGCGATCATGTGCGCCGAGGCGGTGTGGTGGCGCTGCCATCGGCGGATCGTCGCCGACTACCTGCTGCGCGACGGTCGCGAGGTGCTGCACCTGATGGGCGAGCATCGCATCGAACCCGCCCGCATGACGGCGGCAGCGGTGCCGGCCAACGACGGCATCCACTATCCGCCCGCTCAGACGCCGATGCCGGTGCCGAACTCCACGAGGCGCGACCCGGGCACGGAGTAGAAGCTCGCGGCGCGCCGGGAATTGCGCATGAGGAAGCGGAACAGGCGCTTCTCCCAGCCGCGCAGCCGCGACTTGCCGAAGAACACGGAGTCGGAGCCGACGAAGAACAGCGCGTCGGACGGCCGGTAGACGACGCCCTGGCGCGAGGCCTGGTAGAGGATGTCGTTCACGGCCGGGGTCTCCATGAAGCCGTGGCGCGCCACGACGCGGATGATCCCGGGCAGCACTTCCGTGATCTCCAGGCGCTGGTACTCGGGCACGCGCGGCACTTCCTCGGTGAGCATGGTCAGCAGGATGACGCGTTCGTGCAGCACGTTGTTGATCTGCAGGTTGTGCCAGAGCGCGCGCGGAATGCCCTCGCGGTTGCTGGCGAGAAACACGGCCGTGCCCGCGGCCCGCGTCGGCGGCTGCTCCTCGAGCCGCTGGCGCAGGTCGAAAACCGAGTGGCGTTCGCGGGTGATCTGCTGGGACACCACCACCCGCCCCCGCGTCCAGGTGTTCATCAGCGCGAACAGGGCTAGCGCGATCAGCGCCGGCACCCAGCCGCCGTCGAAGATCTTCTGCAGGTTGCCGTAGGAGAACACCGCGTCCACGACGAGGATGCAGGCCATCACCCCGATCAGCATCCGGTTCAGACGCGAATCGCGCTGCGCGAGCCAGTAGAGGATCAGGATGGTGTCGATGGCCATGGCGAGCGAGATGGCGACGCCGTAGGCGCCGGCCAGTGCGCCGGAACTGCCGAAGCCGACCACGAGCAGCAGGGTGCCGATGGCGAGCATCACGTTCGCGGCCGGCACGAACACCTGGCCCATGCTGTGCTCCGAGGAGTGATGCACGGCGAGGCGCGGCACGTAGCTGAGGCGCACGGCCTGGTGCACGACCGAGAACGCGCCGGAGATCACGGCCTGCGACGCGATGACGGTCGCCGCGGTGGCCAGCACGACCAGCAGGGGCAGCCCCCACGACGGCGCGAGATGGAAGAAGGGGTTCTCCGCGGCCGAGGCATCGGCGAGCACCTCGGCGCCCTGGCCGAGGTAGTTCAGCAGCAGCGCCGGTAGCACCACCGTGTACCAGGCGAGGCGGATCGGCAGCTTGCCGAAATGCCCGAGATCGGCGAACAGCGCTTCACCACCCGTGACGGCGAGGAACACCGCCGCGACGACGGCCAGGCCGTAGCCGGCGTTATCGGTCACGAAGCCGATGGCATAAGTCGGCAACAGCGCCAGCAGCACGGCCGGGTGATGCGCTATGGCGATGAGGCCGAGCAGGGCCATGGTGGCGAACCAGACCAGCATGACCGGGCCGAACAGTCCGCCGATCTTCGCGGTGCCGTGCGACTGGATGCGAAACAGCGCAATCAATATGACCAGCGTCACGGGGACGACCAGCGGCTCGAGCGAAGGCCGGGTGACGGTCAGCCCTTCGACGGCGCTCAGCACCGAGATCGCCGGCGTGATCGCGCCGTCGGCGAAGAACAGCGCCGCTCCCAGCATGCCGAGCGTGCCGATGATTGCGCGCCCGAACGGTACGCGCCCGGCCAGCACCAGCGTGGACAGCACCAGCACGCCGCCTTCGCCGCGGTTGTCGGCATTGAGCACGATCGTGACGTACTTGACGCATACGACGACGATCAGCGTCCAGATCAACAGCGAGAGGATGCCGAGCAGGTTGGCCGGCTGCGCCATCTCGGGCGCGATGCTGAGGGCCGTGCGGAACGCATACAGCGGGCTCGTGCCGATGTCACCGAAGACCACGCCGAGGGCAAGCAGGGCGAGCTGGCGCGGGGGATTGCCGGTCTGTTCCATGGGTTGTTGCGGCCGGCACACCAGCGGCGCCATGCCGCGGCGCGCAGTGTAAGCCCGGGCGCCCGGGCCGGGAAGCGCCCGGGCTGCGGCCGGTCGCCGCGCCTGCTCAGCGTGCCGGCCGGCCCGGCAGGGCCAGCACCGTGCTGACTGCCACGAGGCTGAAGACGGCGACCAGCGCGAAGACGAGCCCGGGGTGGCCGTAGTCCATCACCAGCCCGAACACGAGCGGGGCGAGGATCCCGGCCACGTTGTAGCCGGTGGTGACGAAGCCGAAGACCACGCCGAATGCGCCCGGGGGCGTGACCTGCCGCACCAGCAGGTCGCGGGCCGGCATGACCGCGCCGTTGAGCAGCCCGATCGCGCCCATGAGGGCGATCAGCAGGCCGGTGCCGGGATCGCCGAGCGTGATCGAAGCGGTGCCGATGGCGGTCGCTACCAGGGCTGCGGCGGTGAGCGCGGCATGGCGCCCGGTGCGGGCCGCCAGCATGCCGCCGGCGAGCACGCCCGCCGCGGTGAACCCCAGGTAACTCGTCAGCGCCGCGTTGGCCGTCACCGCCGCGGTGTCGTAGAGCGCGCCGAGCGCGACCACCGAATAGTTCTGCAGGCCGAAACTGATCAGCCCGAGCAGCACGAAGGTCACGAAGTTGAGGAGGATCGGCGCCGAGATCAGCACGCGCCAGCTGGCCGGGGCTGCCGCAGTGCCTGCCGTCGACGCGCCTCCCGCCGCCGCCGGCTTCATGCGTGGCTGCGCCAGCATGAGCAGCGACACCGCGGCGCCAATGGCGGCGGTGCCGAGGAACGCTCCGCGCCAGCCCCAGTGACGCTGCATCAGCAGCAGCGTCACGGGCGCGATGGCCGAGCCGAGCATGCCGGCGAAGGTGTGGAAGGAATAGGCCGCTGCGACGCGCTCCGGCGCGACCTCGTGCGACAGCATCCAGTAGCCGGCCGGGTGGTAGGCGGCGTTGGCTACGCCGGCGAGGGCGAACATGGCGACCAGCAGCCAGAACGAGTCGGTCAGCCCCGCCACCGCGAACGTGATCGCGCCGAGCAGCAGCGCGGCGAACAACGGCAGCCGCGCGCCGATGCGGTCGACCAGGAAGCCGGCGGGGGTTTGCAGGATCGCCGAGGTGACGTTGAACGCGACGAGCGCGAAGCCGAGCTCGGTGTAGCTCACGCTGAACTCGTCGCGCACGACGCCGAACAGCGGCGGCAGGACCAGCATGTAGTAGTGCGACATGAAATGCGCCGCGCCGGTCATGCCGATGACGCGGGTGTCGCGTGCGCGCGCGACAGCCTGCTCGCGTGCCAGCAGCAGGGCGGCCTGGTCGCTCACTGGTCGCCGGGCGTGGCCTTGCGGTTCAACTCGCCGAGTTGGCGGCGCAGGTCGGCCACTGCCGTTTCCAGATGCGCCACGCGCTCGGCGAGGGTCGGCCCCGCCGCGGCGCTGGCAGGCCGCTCCGGGGCCGGCGGCGGCAGCGGGATGTCGTCGCCGAAGAGATGCGCATAGCGCGCATCGCGTGCCCCCGCGGCGCGCGGCAGGCGCACGACGAAGGGGCCTGCGGGATGTTCGCTGAGGCGCGCGAGCGCGGCATCCACTTCTCCCACATCGCCCACCGTCGCCATGCGCAGGCAGCGCGTGCGCAACTCGCCGGGGCTCTGCGGGCCGCGCAACAGCAACTCGCAGACGATCGCCCGCTCGAGGTCGGCGAACTGCAGGGAGCCGAACTCGGTGTTGCAGATGATCTGCTTGTACTTCGGCACCCGTCCGCCGTAGCCGCTGCGGTCGCTGACGAGCCGTCGTTTCATGAGGCCGTCGACCAGTTGCTGCACGGTGGCGTCGTCGAAGCTCACGACCGGGTCGCGGTTGCTTTTCTGGTTGCAGGCATTGGTCAGCGCGTTGAGTGACAGCGGATATTGCTCCGGCGTCGTGATTTCCTTTTCCAGCAGCGAGCCGATCACGCGGGCTTCGTCGGGCGTCAAGGTGATTTTCATGCCGGGCCTGTTCGTCGAACCGTGCGCAAGTCTAGCAGGCCCGCCCGCGGGGTCACCGGCATGCGCACCGGTGCTGCGTGGGCAACAGGGCGGCCGCGCGACGCAGGCGCGGGCTGTGGACCCGGACGGCCGGTGCCCGCCCCACTCACGCGGGCGGGACTCGGGTGCGGGTGGCACCGCCGATCTGCAATGAACGCTTCAACCGGAGCCGGCCGCAGCCGGCGGCGGCACGTCACCGGAATCCGGGCCGGACGGTGATTGCAGCAGCTCGAACCGTCGCGGCAGCATCGCCAGTACCAGCAGCATGAGCGCTGCCACCGCCGCCATGCCCACGTACAGATCGCGCATGGCGAGTGCGATCGAATCGCGCAGGTAGTCCCTGGCCGCCGCGATCGTGGCCTCCGTGTGCAGCGCGTCGATCACCGCGTTGACGCTCGCCGGGAGTCCGCCGTCGAGCGCCGCGGGCGCCTGCGTCAGCCGCGTCGCGACCGTCGCATTGAAGATCGCGCCGAACACTGCCGCTCCGAGGCTCTGCCCGAGGTAACGCGAGAACATGTTGGCGCCGGTGACGATGCCGCGCTGCCCCCATGCCACCACGGATTGCAGGCCGACCAGCAGCGGCGTGAACAACAGCCCGAAACCGGCGCCGAGAACGATCTGGTCCAGCACCACGGTCCACACCGGTTGTGGTCGGGGCAGCAGTGTGAAGGCGAGCGCGGCCAGCAGGATCAGCACTGCGCCGCTGCGCGCGGTATCGCGAAAACCGATCCGCATGTACAGGCGACCGGAGAGCGCCGATGCGGTCGGCCAGCCGATGCTCATGGCGGCCAGCACCAGGCCCGCGGCAATCGCGTCGAGGCCGTGCACCGATTGCAGGAACATCGGCAGGTAGGCGGTCGGCGCCATCATGACCAGCCCCATGCCGATCGTCGCCACGTTGGATCCCGCGAGTATCCGCCGTCGCCACAGCCAGCCCGGCATCACCGGTTCGGCGGCATGGCGCTCGATTGCCACCAGCGCGAGCAGCAACAGGACCACGAGGGTGAGCACCAGCAGGCTTTGCGAGGACCACCAGGGCCAGCTATGCCCGCCCTCCAGCAGCCCGACGATCAGGAGGCTGACCGCCACCAGGACCAGCGCCGAGCCCGCGTAGTCGATGCGTGGCCGGCGGCGCTCGAAGGTTTCGTGCAGGAACGACCCGATCAGCGCGAGTGCGAGCGCGCCGATCGGCAAATTGACCAGGAAGATCCACCGCCAGGATGCGTATTCGGCGAACGCGCCGCCGAGCAACGGCCCGGCGATCGCGGCGATTCCCCACACGCTCGCGAGCCAGCCCTGGACCGCCGCGCGTTCGCGCACGTCGTACAGGTCGCCGGCCAGCGTGGCCACCGTGGCCATGATGGCGCCCGCACCGAGCCCCTGGACGCCGCGGAACACGATCAGCGCCGACATGTTCCAGGCCAGCGAGGACGCGGCGGAGCCGGCGAGAAACACCAGCGTACCGGCGATCAGTACCGGCTTGCGGCCGAGCAGGTCGGCGAGCTTGCCGTGGATCGGGATGGTCACGGTCTGCGCCAGCAGGTAGATCGAGAATACCCAGCTGAACAACCGGAAGCCGCCGAGGTCATCGACGATCTGCGGCACGGCGGTGGACACGATGGTGGTATCCATCGCGGCCAGCATCATCGTGCACATCAGCGCCGCGAGAATCCAGCGACGCGAGCCGGCAGCAGGCAGCTTCATGGCAGGGCGGGCAGGCTCGTCACGCGCGGATGATGGCATAGCGCGGGGCGGGAAACCCGGCCGGGAACCAGTGCTCGCCCGCGAGGTCGGATCAGATGAGCCCATGCGGGAGTGACCCGAATGATCCAGGTCCAACGTGTCTACGACCATGCCAGGACGCCCCACGCGCAGCGGTTTCTCGTCGAGCGGCTCTGGCCCCGCGGTATCCGCAAGGAGTCTCTGCACTTCGATGCCTGGCTGAAGGACGTCGCCCCGAGCGACGCGCTGCGGAAATGGTTCCATCACGACGCAGCCAAGTGGACGGAGTTCCGCCGGCGCTACCGGGCGGAGCTCGACCGCAACCACGACGCCTGGGCGCCGATCGTCGACTGCGCGCGACGCGGCGACGTGGTGCTGCTGTTCAGCTCACGCGATACGGAGCACAACAACGCCGTGGCGCTGCGCGATTACATCGACGGGAAGCTCGCCGCCCGCGGGCGCCGCAGGGCCGGGAAGAAAACGGTCAAACGCAGCCGCGCATCGGCAGGGCGCGGAGCCGGCCTGGCAGGTTTGCATCAACCTGCTGCGGGCGGGCCCGGGCGCGATCAATCGTAGCAGACCCACCACTGGCTCGAGGTATCGCCGAAGTCGGTGGAGCGGCCGTAGGGCACGACACTGGCGTGCCGCACGAACAGCACGTAGACGGGACAGGCGGCGCTGCGGATGCGAAGCTGCTGGGTCAGAACCGTTTCAACCGGGCCGGCCTTGCTCGACTGACGCGGCCCGCGAGCCTCGATGCCGGGCGCGATCTCGCGCCAGTGTGACTCCCACGCCAGCTCGATCTCCCGGCCATCGCGATCGACCACTGCCGCGATGACGGTCTCATCGCGCCGGTAGCCCTGCGTCTTGCTGCGGTACTCGATCAGCCCCTCGATGCTGAGCAGGTGCTGCCGGACCTGGATGCGGCGCGCGGAAGCGGGAATGCATTCGGGGCGTTTGCTCATGGCCGGCCTGCTGCTGATCGCTGCGACATCCTGCCTATCGGCAGGTCAGTCGGAGTCCTTGCCTGTTTCGAGACATAACACGGCAAAAAAAGGTTCTTCGCAGATTGGCGGGGTCATCATGCGGCGAAGGCTGCATAGGACTCCGCCCATCGCCGGGTCTCGCCGCCGGCTGGCCCTGCGGGTGCCCTCGCAGGCGTGCTCGCTGCGGAGTGCGCGCCACTCGACATCCTTGGTCTCGTGGGCGCGCAGCAGCGGCATCCCTGCCGCTGCCTCTGCGAG
>WYBE01000067.1 GCA_011526045.1 Nevskiales bacterium
CAATACGACTTAGGGTTCTTCGATCACGAGACCGAGCGCATCACCAGCGCCGAAAATCCTTTCGGTGCTAAAGTGTTACCTATGTGCCCGGAATAATCCGTTACCGATGTGCTCGGAACGGACCCGGCGTGAGATGGTGGCCAGGGACGGAATCGAACCATCGACACGCGGATTTTCAGTCCGCTGCTCTACCAACTGAGCTACCTGGCCATCCGGGGTCGCGACTGGCGTCGCTCCTACAGGGCTCCGACAAGGCGCCCGCGTTTCGCGGGGAGGCGCATTGTAAGCCGCCCGGGCGGCGGGGCGTCAAGGCGGCGGACATTTCGGCACATACGCAGCCTTTTTTCGGGCAGACGTCGCACGAGGGAAGCCCGTACCCTGCACATGCCAGGCCGGTTAGCCGTGACCTGTTTATGTCTCCCGGCTAACCGGCGGAGGCAGGAGGACGACAGTGCGACTCCATGAACACCGGCTCAAGCGCGCCAGGCAGCGAGCGGCATTGGAGCATTTTGTGGAGTACGCTCGATCGGGATTAGCGGAAGTTCCCCGGGATGCGATGGCGGCGGCCCGGACCGGCAACCTGAAACCTCGTCGCGGCCTGCGCCGCTCCACGCGACGGGGCAGAACCTCACCAAGTGGCCTCGGAGGGCCGAGCGCCACCGGACCGCAGATCACGGCCGCGCAGCAGTTTCGAGACAGGATCTGATTAGGTCGGCTTGTAATCCGGCGGCGCCTCGGAGCCGCCGCCGAAGAAGAACTTCTCCATCTCGGCTTCGAGAAACTGCCGCGCCTTGGGCTCGATGGGGGTGAGGCGGTACTCATTAATAAGCATGGTCTGGTGGCCGAGCCATTTCTGCCAGCCCTGCTTGCTGACGTTCTCGAAGATGCGCTTGCCGAGCGCACCCGGGTAGGGAACGTAATCGAGGCCGTCGGCTTCGGTGCCGAGAAGGATGCAATGAACTTTTCGGGGCATGAGTCGTTCCGGTTGGTCGCGATTCGTTGCCAGCGTGCGTCCGGACGTGGGGTCGCGGCTTGCGCCGCTCCTACATCCCTGCATTCCGGCGTGGCGCGGATGCGGGATCGCGGCTTGCGCCGCTCCTACATCCCTGCGTTCCGGCGTGGCGCGGATGCGGGATCGCGGCTTGCGCCGCTCCTACACGCCTTCGTTCCGGCGTGGCGCGGGTGCGGGATCGCGGCTTGCGCCGCTCCTACATCCCTGCGTTCCGGCGTGGCGCGGATGCGGGATCGCGGCTTGCGCGGCTCCTACAACCCTGCGTTCCGGCGTGGCGCGGACGCGGGGTCGCGGCTTGCGCCGCTCCTACATCCCTTCGTTCCGGCGTGGCGCGGATGCGGGATCGCGGCTTGCGCCGCTCCTACATCCCTGCGTTCCGGCGTGGCGCGGATGCGGGATCGCGGCTTGCGCGGCTCCTGCTCTTGTAGGAGCGACGCCAGTCGCGACCCACCGCCGCAATCAACTTCGTGACCGGCGCTGGGAGACCCACCTTCGCAGGCTGCCCGACGTTATACCAGAGCTGGCGGTCGCCATCCAAAGCGCATGCGGCAGGCGCGGCCGCGAGCTCGACTTCGACCGGTGTCATATCGAGGTCGAAGTGCGTGAACGCGTGGCGCAGGACGGGCCGCACGTGCAGCCGCTGCGGCGCCTGGCCGAAGCGCTGCGAGCACCAGCCGCGCACCTCGTCGAGCGCGGCGACCTCCGGCAGCCCCCAGAGCCCGCCCCAGATGCCGTCGTCAGGGCGTTTCTCGAGCAATACCTGCGTGCCGCCGGTGCGCACCAGCATGACGACGGTCGCGCGCTGCGCCCGCGCGCGTCGCGGTTTCGCGGCCGGCAGCTGCTCGGCCACGCCCGCGTGCCGCGCTTCGCAGGACTCCGCAAGCGGGCAACGCCTGCAGGCGGGATTGCGGCGCGTGCAGAGCGTGGCGCCGAGATCCATGATCGCCTGCGTGTAGGCACCGGCCCGCGCGGCGGGCGTGTTCGCGTCGGCGAGTTCCCACAGCCGGCGCAGCACCGGCGCCGACGCGAGCGAGCCTTCAACCCGATACAGCCGCGCGAGCACGCGCTTCACGTTACCGTCCAGGATCGGATAGCGCTGGCCGGTGGCGAGCGCGAGGATGGCGCCGGCGGTGGAGCGGCCGATGCCGGGCAGGGCGGCGAGCGCCGCAAACGTGGCCGGCACGACGCCGCCGTGTTCGTCGCGCACGCAGCGCGCCGCGCGGTGCAGGTGGCGCGCGCGGCTGTAGTAGCCAAGCCCCGACCAGGCGTGGAGCACTTCGTCGGCGCACGCATCCGCCAGCGCCACCACATCGGGAAAGCTCGCGATGAAGGGCTCGTAGTAGCGCTCGACGGTCGCGACCTGTGTTTGCTGCAGCATGATCTCGGAGACCCACACGCGGTACGCCGTGGGGTTTTTCTGCCAGGGCAGGTCGCGGCGGCCGTGGCGATCCCACCACTGGAGAAGCGGCGCGGCAACGGCCGGAGTCGGTACGGCTCCTTCTGGTGGCTGTGCGCGTGGGCGTGCCATTCAGTCGTGGCTGCCGCCGCTCCTACGGTGTGCTCACGGTGTCTGCTTGAGCAGATCGCGCAGGCCGCGCTTGAGGATGTCGCGCGGCTTTTCTTCCTTCGGCGGCTGCTCCGCGGGCGCGGCCGGCTCGCCGGTCGCTTCGCCCTCGGCGGGCGCTGCGCCTTCGGCTGGCGCGGGCTTTTCGCCAAGCTTCTCGAGCAGCCGGTCCTTCAGCTTCTGCGTGGCCGCGGGGATGACGAGATTCTTGAGATCCACGCTGACCTTCGGCTTGTCGGTGGCGCCCTTGAGCGTGAGCGGAATGGTGACGCCTTTAAGATCCTTGATGCTGCTGCCGTCCTCGAAGGTCGGCGTCTCGAACACCTGCGCCAGGAGCTTGAAGTCCATCGTCGGGTCCACGAGCCCGAGCGCGCCGCTGCCGCTGAGGCGGATGAACGGGATCTCGGCGAGCAGCCGCTCGGCGCGCAGTTGCCCGTCGCTGAGCGTCCCGGCGAGTTCCATCGCGTTGAAGCCCGTCTGCGGTTTGGCCGGCGCCGCCGGCGGCGCGTCGCCCCGGATCATCGCGCGCGCCCGCCGGATCTCGTACCAGAGATCGGTGCCGAGCCACGCGCCGTCGGCGACGTTGACCGCGATGCTGCCGGCGAGCGTTTGCAGCAGCGCCTCCGTGCTATTGCCGGTGCCACTCGCGTTGATGCGGCCGCTCAGCGCACCGGTCAGCTTGCCGGTGTCGAAGAGTTCCTGCAGCGCGGGTGCGACCTGCAGGTCGGTCAACTGCTGATCCAGGGTGAGCTTCGCAGTCGGGCCGGTCGCATCCACGCTGACGGAACCGCGGAACTGCCCGCCGAAGACCTGCGCCGCGAGCGGGTCGAGCCGCAGCCGCCCGGCGTCGGCGCGCACGGTGGCGCTGACGTCGGCGAGCTTCATCTTCGAGACGACGAGTTGCCCCACCGCCACGCGCCCGTCGAGACGCAGGTCGCGGAGCGTCTCCACCGGGATGTCGTCCTCCACGGGTGACGGCGCAGCGCCGCCACCACTCGCGCCGCCGCCCGCCTCGGCGGCAGCTTCCGGCGCGAGGTAGCGGTCGAGGTCGAGCGCATCGAGCGTCACGTCGAAGCGGGTGAGTGGCTTCGCGAAGCCGTCGAGCGCGAGCCGACCGGTGATGCGGGTCTGGTCGAGCTGGAGGTCGAGCTTGCCGAGCTCGAGCGAATCCTTGCCGAGCGCCCAGTCGGCGCTGCCGGCGAAGCGGGTGAGCACCGACGAATCCGCGGTCGGCGGGACCGGCTGCTGCAGCACCGCCAGTACGCTGCGCGGCGAGAGCGGGTCGAGCTTCATCGTGCCCTTCAGCGCCGCACCGTTGCCGGCGATGCGGCCGTTCGCCGTCAACGCGAGCTTCGCGCCGAGCCCGTTCACATCTGCGCTCAGCGCCGCGACGCTGCCCCACAGTTTGTCCACGTCGAGCGCCACGGCGCCAGCCTTCACGCTGGCGCTGATGGTGTCGCCCGGGATGCCCTTGCCGCTGATCGTCGTCGTGACGTCGAGCTTCGGCAGCATGAGCTCGGTGCTCTTGCCCACCGAGACCCGCGCATCGCCGGCGATGAAGCTGCCCTCCGCGTCGCCGGCGAGCGCATGGAGCCCCGGCAGCGTGAACTCGCCCTCGAGGCTGCGGAACTGCAGCACCGTGTCTTCCTTCGCCTCGATCGCGAGCTCGGCTGCGCCGAGCACCGCCCGGAGATTCTTCGCCGGAATGGCCGCGCCCGACGCCTCGACGTCGATGCGCGGCTTCGCGAGCGTCAGCGTGGTGAACGCCGGATCGATCCTCGCCGCAGCGTTGACCGCGAGCCGGCCGGTCGTGCCGTCGGTTTCATCGGTGAGCTTCGTCGTGAGCGACAGGTCGAAGGGTGCGCCGGCCATCAGCTCCCCGGTGCTCAGCTCGAGGTCTTCCGCGAGATACTTCGACTGCTCCTGCTCGTCGCGGTAGCTCACGCGCCCGTTGCGGATCGCGAGGCCCGCCACCGCCAACCGCGTTGCGCCGGATGCACCGCCGGCCGAGGCAGCCGCGCTCTGCTCCGTGCTGCCGAACTCCCAGTTGGCCGCGCCATCGGCGCGCACCAGCAGGTCGGCGTTCAGCCCATCGAGGCGTACCGTGCCGATCTCCACTTCCCGGCGCGTGATCAGCGGCCAGAGCTTCAGGCTGAGTGCAGCGGATGCCACGCGCGCGAACTCGCCCTCCGGGAAGCCCGGCGGATTGCCGAGCGCAGCGCGCTCGACCGTGATCGCGCAACAGGGGAAGAGATTGAGCCCGAGCTCGCCCTCGAGTGTCAGCGTGCGCCCGGTCGCCCGTTGCACCTGCTCGGCGATGATCGGCCGGTAGTTTTCCGGATCGACGAGCAGCGTGACCGCAAACGCAAGCAGGAGCGCCAGCAGCACCACCGCGCCGACGATGCCGAGGAGAACACGCAGGAGGATTTTCATCGGGCTATTACAGCATCCCCGCGGAGGTCTGCAAAGCCGCGGACGGCAGGCCACGAAACGGCAGGCGGTCACCTGCCGGCATCGGTCACTTCAGCCGTTGTTGCGTCGGCTCAAACGGGTGTCGGAACGGCGCTTCCCGGGAATCCGGGATTCGATGGTGTGTGACCGCGGACTACGTCGGCGCAGCAGTCTTGAGATGGGTCCGGGACAGGTGTCAGCAGCCGCTCGTCTGCAACTGTACCGTGGGCTCCACGCGGGACGTTTCCGGTGGCGTATAGCGAACGCTGCAGTGCTCGCCGGCGTCGCTCGCGCGATGCCGCCAGGTGCCCCGGGCGTGGCGAAACGCCATGACCTCCGAAGGCTCCAGCAACAGATCGAGGTCGGCCGCCGCGGGATAGCCGTTGACCATGCGCACGCGCCCGCGCGCGGTGTCGAGCCCTGCCGGCTCGCCCCGCGCCTGCCACTGCGCGTGACCGAAGGCCGCCGCGCCGCGGACGCTGCCGGCGAGCGCGTTGACCTCGGCGCGGTACGCCGCGCTGGTCATGCTTTGCTGGCGCGGCACCGCCACCGCCGCCAGCATGCCGAGGCAGGCCACCACCAGCACGACATCGAGCCGCCCGATCCGGACGCCTCGTCCCGTGCCTGTCGTGTCGTGCTGAACCTGCGCCAACGCCGCTGCTCCGTCGTCTGCGAGGCTGCACTGTGCAATGTCGGCAGGTCGTGAACCGTGACCGGTTCCTCAATCGCAGCGGCTGGCGCGGCGAGCCGGCGCTCGAGCCTGCGCCGCCTGCCCGCTGCGACCCACGGCGTGATGATGAGTACCGGCAGGCATTGCACCGCATCGCGCGCCGCACCGCGCAGGTCCAGTGTCCAGACGAGGATCTGCGCCGCGAGCGTTGCCGCCGCAAAGACCAGCGCGGCCTTCCAGAACCCGCCGTCGAGCAGTGCGGCCGCGGCGGTTGCGGCATCGTGTCGCAGCCGCTCGTGCCAGGGCAGCGCGCGGTAGCCCGCGATCTCGTCGCGCCCGGACAGGGCCCGCCAGCCGCCCGCCCAGTACCGGAGTGTCCTGCGAGATTGCATGACGCCATGACAACCGCTGGCGCCTCGGGGTGAAAGCCGCGAATCCGGTGCGTGCCGGGGGAAATGATTTGCGGCAGGTCTTTGCCGCCCGATCGAAATATGTGAAACCGTTCGCGGGAGCCGGCTCGCGCCACGGTTAGCCTGTAGCGCCGTAGAACTCCGACGGTCGCGCGAGAAAGGGGTTCGGCCGCGAGTGCGGCCAAGCCAACGAACCCATGAAGCTGTTGCTGGTCGAGGACAATCCGGACGACGCCGCGTTCCTCGGTGCCTCGCTGCGGCGGCAGCAGGCGACCGATGTCGCCCTCGTGCACGTCAGTTCACTCGCGGAAGCGGCCGCCCGGCTCGCCGCCGAGAGCTTCGACGTAGTGCTGCTCGACCTCAACCTGCCCGACGCGCACGGGCTCGCCTGCGTGGACGCGATCCAGGCGGTGAACGAGCGGCTGCCAATCGTCGTGCTCTCCGGCCAGGACAACGAGGAGTTCGCGGTGAGCATCCTCAACCGCGGCGTGCAGGATTACCTCGTGAAGTGGGAGGGCCAGGGACGCACCATCCTGCGCTCGATCCGCTACGCGATCGAGCGCAAGCGCTCCGAGATCCGCCTCAACCACCTCGCGCAGTTCGACCCGCTGACCGAGATCGGCAACCGGCAGTATTTCCACGACCAGCTCCAGCGCGCGACCTCACGGGCACGGCGCGAAGGCGGGCGCGTGGCGCTGTTCTTCCTCGACGTGGACCAGTTCAAGGTGGTGAACGACACCCTCGGCCACCACGCCGGCGACCAGCTCCTGCAGGAGGTCGCGCAGCGGCTCTCCAGCCAGGTGCGCTCCGGCGACATCATGGCGCGGCTCGGCGGCGACGAGTTCGCGATCCTGATGGAGGGCGTCGGCAACGTGGTCGATGCCGCGGCCGTCGCCCAGCAACTGCTCGAGGTGGTCGGCGCGCCGTTCGCCATAGACGGGCATCAGATCAACGTCACGACCAGCATCGGCATCACGTTCTACCCGACCGACAACAGCGACCCCGCGCGGTTGATCAAGAACGCCGACATCGCCATGTACCAGGCGAAGGACTCCGGCCGCAACAACTTCAAGTTCTTCACCGAGCGCATGCACACCGAGCTGGTGGAGTACCACGAGCTCGAGCGTGACATCGCCGCGGCCATGCGCGCCCAGCAGTTCCGCCTCGCCTTCCAGCCGAAGGTGAACCTCATCAACCGCCGCCTGCAGGGCCTCGAGGCGCTGCTGCGCTGGACCTGCCCGAAGCGCGGCGAGGTCAGCCCCTCCAGGTTCATTCCCGTCGCCGAGACCAGCGGGCACATCGTGCCGCTCGGTTACTGGGTGCTCGACAGCGTCTGCGAGGCGCTGCGTCGCTGGCAGAGCGAGGGGCTGCCGCTGGTGCCCGTATCCGTCAACGTCTCCACCCGGCAGTTCCAGCAGGCGGATTTCCACAAGCGGGTCGCGCAGAGTCTCGCGCGCCACCACATCGATCCGCGGCTCATCGAGCTCGAGATGACCGAGGGCCTGTTGATGGAAGACACCGAAGCCGCCCATCGCGCGCTGCGCCAGCTGAAGGATCTCGGCGTGCGCATCTCCATCGACGACTTCGGCACGGGCCACTCCTGCCTGAGCTACCTGCGCCGCTTCCCGATCGACGTGCTGAAGATCGACCGTTCGTTCGTGCACGAGGTCGGCGAGAGCGAGGACAGCCGCATCATCATCGACGCGATCATCTCGCTCGCGCGCAGCCTCAAGCTCGACACGGTGGCCGAGGGCGTCGAGACCAACGCCCAGCTCGACTTCCTGCTGGAGCGCGGCTGCCACGTCGCCCAGGGTTACCTCTTCGGCGTACCGATGTCGGTGAGCGACGTCGAGCCGCTGCTGGGCGAGCTGCGCGATGACACCGGGCTCACCTGCTCCCTGCCGCTGCCGGCCGCAGTGGGCGAACGAGGCTGACCACCATGCTGAACGAGACCCTGACCATCGGCACCACCACCATCAGCTCGGAGCTGCAGGGCATCCTGCGCATCACGGGCGTCGGCATCTGGAGCTTCGACGGCGCGAGCGGTCGCTTCTCGCTCGACGATACCTGTCGCGATCTGTTCGATTTCGAGCCGGACCAGCCGCTGCGCCCGGACGCCATGCGCAAGTGCATCCACCCCGAAGACCTGGCCGGCTACTCGGCCGCCATCCGCAAGGCGATGGAAGGCAACGGCGAGTTCGCGGTCGAGTACCGCATCGTGCGTCGCGATGGCGGCGTGCGCTTCATCAGCGGCCGCGGCCGGGTGCGCCCGCACCTGCCGGGCGACCCGCTGGTCGTCAACGGCGTGTGCATCGACGTGACCGAGAGAAGGACGCTGGAGCAGAAGCTGCACGCCACCGAACTGCAGCTGCGCACGCTGGCGGACGGGTTCCCGGGCCTGTTCTGCTACGTGGACCGCGACTACATCGTGCGCTACGTGAGCGATCGCTATGTCGAGCATCTCGCGGTACCGCGCGGGAAGCTGATCGGCAAGCGGATCGCGGACCTCACCGGGGAGGCGCACTTTCTCGAGCGCAAGGCGCGCTACGACGACGCACTCGCCGGCACCTGCCACAGCTTCGAGGATGCGCGGCCAATGCCGGGCGGCGGCACGCGGCATTACGCGATGACCTACCAGCCGGACCGCGACATCGACGGCGAGGTACGCGGCTTCATGGCGATCGGGCTCGACATCTCGGAACTGCGCCGCATCGAGCAGACGTTGCAGCAGCGCACCGCCGAGCTGTCACGCTCGAACCACGATCTCGAGCAGTTTGCCTACGTCGCCTCGCACGACCTCAAGGCGCCGCTGCGCGCGATCGAGGTGCTGGTCGAATGGCTGCGCGAGGATCTCGCGAGCCACACCGGCGGCGAGGTGCAGGAGAACCTCGCGCTGCTCTCGCAGCGCACGGTGCGGCTCAACCGCCTGCTCGACGACCTGCTCGCCTACTCGCGCGCCGGGCGCAGGAGCGGCGAGGCGGCGCCGGTCGACACGCGACAGCTCACGCTCGACATCGCGGCGCTGCTCGCGCCGCCGCCCGCGATGCGGGTCGAGGCGGATGTGAGCCTGCCCGAGCTGGTCACCTGGCGCGCACCGCTCGAACAGGTGCTGCGCAACCTCATCAACAACGCCATCAAGCACCACCCGACCGGCGCGGGCCTCGTGCGCGTGTGCGCCGAGAGTCGCGGCGGAAACACCGTGTTCGCGGTGGAGGACGACGGTGCGGGAATCCCGGCGGAGTTCGCCGAGAAGGTTTTTCAGATGTTCCAGACGCTGAAACCGCGCGACGAGGTCGAGGGCAGTGGCATGGGACTCGCCATCGTCAAGCGCCTGGTCGAACTGCACGGCGGGCGGGTATGGTTCCACCCCGGCCGCAACGGCCGCGGCACGGTCTTCAAGTTCACATGGGCTGGGCCGCGCGCCGGCGCGAACCAGGAATCGCATGAACACGCCGCGCGCCGACATTCTGCTGGCTGACGACGACCGCGTCGACACCAAGGCCTTCCTGCGCGCGCTCGCGAAGATCGACATCGAACGGCAGGTCACCGTGGCCCGCGACGGCCAGGAAGCCTGGGAGTTGCTGACCGGCGCGGCACCGCTGCGCCCGGCGCTGATCGTCCTCGACATCAACATGCCGCGGCTGAGCGGCCTGGAACTGCTGCGGCGGATCCGCGGGGAGCACGCGCTGCGTGAGACCCCGGTGTTCGTCCTGACCACCTCCGACGACGAGGGCGACCGACTCGATGCGCTCGAACTGAACGTCGCCGGTTACATCGTCAAGGCCGATCTCGCCGCGGGACTCAGGCGCGCGCTGACCATCGCGGGTTGAAGTCATGGTCGGGACTGAAGTCCCTCCTACAGGGCTGCGTGCAGCGCCGCGAGGGTCGCGGCTTACGCCGCTCCTACACCGCTGCGTGCAGCGCCGCGGGGGTCGCGGCTTACGCCGCTCCTACACCGCTGCGTGCAGCGCCGCGAGGGTCGCGGCTTGCGCCGCTCCTACACCGCTGCGTTCAGCGCCGCGGGGGTCGCGGCTTACGCCGCTCCTACAGGGCTTCGTTCAGCGCCGCGGGGGTCGCGGCTTACGCCGCTCCTACAGCGCTTCGTGCACCGCCGCGAGGGTCGCGGCTTGCGCCGCTCCTACACCGCTTCGTGCAGCGCCGCGAAGGTCGCGGCTTACGCCGCTCCTACACCGCTTCGTGCAGCGCCGCGGAGGTCGCGGCTTACGCCGCTCCTACACCGCTTCGTGCACCGCCGCGAGGGTCGCGGCTTGCGCCGCTCCTACACCGCTGCGTGCAGCGCCGCGAAGGTCGCGGCTTACGCCGCTCCTACACCGCTTCGTTCAACGCCGCGGAGGTCGCGGCTTGCGCCGCTCCTACACCGCTGCGTGCAGCGCCGCGAGGGTCGCGGCTTGCGCCGCTCCTACACCGCTGCGTTCGCCACCTGCGCGGACAGCACCCTGTAGGAGCGACTTCAGTCGCGACCCGTATTGCGGTCCCGGCCGAACAGCACCACCGGCGACGCAGTAGCGGTGACGAAGCCGCGCGGCATGAACGCGGTGTTCTGTTGCAGCGCCACCTCGCCGGATGACGACACCGCGATGAGCCCGCCGCGACCGCCGGCGCGCGTGAGCGTCTCGCCGATCGCCCGACTCGCCGCTTCGGCAAGCCCGAGCCCCCGGTGGCGGAGCAGCGCCGCGAGTTCGTGCGCCAGTACCAGGCGCATGAAGAACTCTCCCTGCCCGGTGCAGGACACCGCAACCGAGGCGTTGTCGGCGTAGGTTCCCGCGCCGATCACCGGAGAGTCGCCGACGCGGCCGGGCAGCTTGCCGTGGATACCGCCGGTCGATGTGGCGGCCGCGAGGTTCCCCGCGCGGTCGCGCGCGACTGCGCCCACGGTGTCGGAATCGCCGGGCGAGTGCTCGGCATCGGCCAGGCGGAAATAGTCCGCACCGACCCGTGCTGCGCCGAGGTCCGTGGCGAAGCGCTCCGCATCGGCGCCTGCGAGCAGCACGTGCGTGGAGCGCTCCATCACCAGGCGCGCCGCGGACACCGGGTTGCGCAATTGCCGGACGGCGGCCACGCCACCCGCGCGCAGCGTCCGCCCGTCCATGATCGCCGCGTCGGTCTGCACCTCACCGTCACGGTTGCGCGTCGAGCCGCGCCCGGCATTGAGTACACCGGAATCCTCCATGGCGCGCACCGCCGCCTCGACCACGTCGAGCGCCGCCACGCCGCGTGCGAGCGCCTCGCGCCCGGCGGCGAGGATTGCACCGAGCAGGTCGCCCGCTGCCGTGGCGAAACGGCCGCGCCCGGAATCGCTCAGCGTGAGCAGGTCCGAAGCGCCGCCGTGCAACGCGAGCGCGAAGCCCGCATCGGCAGCGCCCGCCACGGCGGGCAGCGACTGGAAGTAATGCCCGGTGTCGGCGACGGACAGAGGTCTGTCCCCGGGCGGTCAGCCGGCCGTCGCGTTCGCGGTGGCGCGCTCTGCGGCGCGGTTTTTCAGCCCGAAGGCGAGCAGCACCGTCAACGACATGACGACGCCGATCACGAGGAAGCCCTGCTGGAAGCCCTCCGGCCGGTCCACCGAGACCGCCGAGGCGATCGCGCCGACCAGCGCCGCGCCGCTCAACTGCCCGATGGACAGCACGACCACGAGCAGGCCCTGCGCCGCGCCGCGTTGCTCCACCGGCGCCTCGCTCAACACGACGTAGCGCAGCGGGGCGCCGAGCAACGCCGCGAGACCCAGGCCCGAGAGCAGCTGCCCGACCACGAACCAGACCATGTGGGTGCCGACGTAGGCGAACAGGTAGAAGCCGATCGCGGTCAGCAGCAACCCGGCCTGCACGATCACCTTCGAGCCGATGCGATCGAGCAGCCGGCCGGCGAGCGGCGAGCCGATCATGAGCGCAATCACGGTGGGGATCATCCAGAAACTCGCCTGCGACGGAGTCATGCCGAGCCCGGTCACCGCCATCGACGGCAGGAACACGCCGCTGGTCTCCGCCATGCCCGTGCCGGTGGCGAGTATTCCCGCGATGACCATCTGGCGCGAACGGAACAGCCGCGGCTGCAGGACCGGATCGGCCGCCTTGTTTTCCAGGCGCCAGAACACCGGGGCCAGCACGAAGGCCACGAGGAGGTAGCCGCCGATGCCCGGCTCCATCAATCCGAGGAGCGGGCGCGTGGGATCGAGCGCGGTCACGCCGTAGGCGAGCGCACTGAGCAGGACCGATAGCACCAGCACTCCGGCGAGATCGAACGGCTTGCGCTCCGCGGGCCGCGTCGACGGCAACATGCGCGCGGCGGCGAGAATGAGCAGCAGCCCGATCGGCAGGTTGATCAGGAACAACCAGTGCCAGCTCGCGAACTTGAGAATGAACCCGGCGAGGATCGGCCCGATCAGGAAGGCCATGCCGAACACCGCGCCGATCAGGCCGAGCGCACCGCCGCGTTTTTCCACGGGGAAGGTGTCGCCGATCACCGCCGCGGCCACCGGCAGGATGCCGCCTGCGCCGATCGCCTGCACCGCGCGCCCGGCGAGCAGCACCGCGTAACTGTCCGCCAGCGCGACCATCAGCGAGCCCGCGCCGAACAGGGCGACGTCGAGGATGTAGATGCTGCGCCGGCCGAAGCGGTCGGAGAGCTTCGCCATCAGCGGCGTGCTGACCAGGCTGAACAGCACGTAGATGTTGAATACCCAGGCCATCTGGCGGCTGCCGACGGCGAACTCCTCCTGGATGGCGGGCAGCGCCGGGCCCACGATGGCGATGTCGAGCGCCCCCATGAGGACGCCCGCGAAGAGCAGCACCAGGACCTTGTTGCGTTCTTTTGCTTCCATGCCCGCACCTTTACGCCGGGATCGCGGCGCCGGCATGGTATCGGATCGCCGCAGCCGCGTCAGGAGGCGTTGGCGACAATGCTGGAGCGGGTGATGGGAATCGAACCCACGTTAGCAGCTTGGGAAGCTGCAGTTCTACCATTGAACTACACCCGCATTGGCCGAAAGTGTAAGTGTGACGAATGCGGGCCGGCAAGCCGGGCCCGATGCCGCCCCGGGGGCCTGCGCCCCGACTGGCCCCGGCCCAGGTCCGGCGGCCGGGGCGCGAATTACACTGCGACTTGCGATCAGGCAGGCAGAGGTCATGACACAACGGGGTTCTGACGGGATGGCGAGCCAGCGCACGGTGCGCAGCTACGTGCTGCGCGCGGGCCGCATCACGAGCGCGCAACGGCGCGCGCTCGACGAACTGTGGCCGCGCTTCGGGGTCGATTGGCACCCGGCGCCGCTCGACCTCGACCGGATCTTCGGCCGCCGCGCGCCGCGCGTGCTCGAGATCGGCTTCGGCAACGGCGGGACATTGGTCGAGATGGCCCGGACCGAACCGGACACCGATTTCCTCGGCATCGAGGTACACGAACCCGGAGTCGGCCATTGCCTGCTGCAGATCGAACGGCTCGGTCTCGGCAATGTCCGCCTCATCCGTCATGACGCGGTGGAAGTGCTGCGCGAGCAGATCCCCGCCGCCAGCCTGCAGGCCGTGCTGTTGCTTTTCCCCGACCCCTGGCCAAAAAAGCGCCACCACAAGCGGCGTATCCTGACCCCGGAATTCGCGCAGCTCGTCGCTGCGCGCCTCGCGCCGGGCGGGCTCTTCCATGTCGCCACCGACTGGGCGCCCTACGCCGAGCACATCGCCGCGGTGATGGCCGCCGAGCGGGCGTTCACGCCACAGCCGCCGGGCCAGCGTGCCGGCGGACCGACCCGCTTCGAGCGGCGCGGCGAGCAGCTCGGGCACGCCATCTTCGAGAGCAGCTGGCGGCGCTCGACCGGGCATCCGGCCTGAGTTATAAATGAACCGGGCGCGGCGCGCCGTTACGGTCCTGACCCAGCGGAAATATAACAATGACCGAAATCACCCCGACCATCGGCAACTGGTACCGGCACGAGAACGGTGAGCTGTTCGAAGTCGTCGCGCGCGACGAGACCGACGCGACGGTGGAGATCCAGTACTTCGACGGCACGGTGGAGGAACTCGATCAGGACGCCTGGGACGAGCTCGAGATCGAGGAGGCCGAGGCTCCGGAGGACTGGACCGGCTCGGTGGACGTGGATGAAGAGGAGCTCGAGCAGCTCGCCGACCGGCCGAACGAAAACTTCGACGACCCGCTGGAGTATCTCGACCGGCAGGACTGAATCCGGCTCTGCGGCGGTCGCGGCTTGCGCCGCTCCTACGGCGCTTCGCTCAGCGCTGCGGTCGGGTGGAACCTTGTAGGAGCGACGCCAGTCGCGACCGGTGCCGGGGTCGGGTCTTACGGCTCCGATCGGCGCCGCGGTGGTCGCGGCTCGCGCCGCTCCTACGGCGCTTCGTTCACCGCCCATTGATCCGGCGCGCGCACCAGCACCTCGCCGCCGACGACGCGACACTCGAGCGGCCGCAGGGCACGCCCGGAACAGGGGCCGGCGACGCACAGGCCGGTTTCCGGCACGAACAACGCTCCATGCGACGCACAGCGCAGGGCGAGCCCCTGCCCGCCGAACGTCACCAGGAAATCGTCCTCGGCGAGATTGAGCGGATGGCGCTGGTGCGGACAGACATTGGCGTAGGCATGCACCTCGCCGTGGCGCCGGACCACGATGCCGCGAAACGGCCAGTCCCCCTCCCCCACGAAGAACTCCCGCACGCCCGGGTCGGGCAACTGCTCGAGCCGGCAGGCGACGCGCTCGGGCCAGGGGTCGGTCACGCCGGCCGCGCCCGCCTCGCCACCACCACCGACAGCAGAATCGCCGGCACGCCCATCGCCGAGGCGTAGAGGAAGAACGTCACCCAGTCGGTCGCCTCGACCACGCGCCCGGAGAAGCCCCCGACGAAGTTGCCGAGCAACATCATGAGCGCGGAGAACAGCGCGTACTGCGTCGCCGTGTAGGCGATGCTGGTCAGGCTCGAGAGAAACGCGATGAACACCGTCCCGGCGAAGCCGGCTGCGAGGTTATCGGCGGAGATCGTCGCCGCCAGGAAGCGCGGGTCCGGCTGCCCGTGGAATGCCAGCCCGGCAAACAGCAGGTTGGTGGTGGCGACGAGAATCGCGCCGGCCACGAGCGGTCGCACGGGGCCGTAACGCGCCACCGCCACACCCCCGAGCGCGGCACCCGCGATCGTCATCGCGAAGCCGAAGACCTTGGCGATCGCGGCGATCTGCGAGAGCGAGAAGCCGACGTCGAGGTAGAACGGGTTGGCCATCACGCCGAGGATCAGGTCGCTGATGCGGTAACAGGCGATGAAGCCGAGCAGCACCAGCGCCCAGGAACCGTTGCGGCGGAAAAAATCCGCGAAGGGCCCGATGACCGCCGTGGAGAACCATTGCGCGAGCCGCTGCGGCCAGGGCGCGGCGAGCGCTGCCGCAGGAGGCGGCCGCTGCGCATCGGGCTCGGCGATGAACAGTACCGTGACGACCCCGACCAGCATCAGCGCGGCCATGCTCCGGTAGGCCGCCGGCCAGGAGACGAGGTCGGCAATGAACAGCGCGCCGGCGCCTGCCGCGAGCATCGCCAGCCGGTAGCCGAACTGGTAGCTCGCCGCCATCGCGCCCTGCATGCGCATCTCGGCAGCCTCGATGCGCCAGGCATCGACAGCGATATCCTGGGTGGCCGAACAGAAGGCCACCGCGAGCGACAACCACGCGATGAACGCGAGGCCGTCGGCGGGGTCGAGCCGGGCGAGGCCGAGCAGCGCCGCGGCGACGCCGAGCTGCGCGACGAGCATCCAGCTGCGCCGTCGGCCGAGCCAGGCAGTCAGCCCGGGCAGGGGCATGCGATCCACCAGCGGCGCCCACACGAACTTCAGCGAATAGGTAATCCCGAGCCAGGCGAACATGCCGATGCTCGCCTTGCTGATGCCGGCAGTCGCCAGCCAGGCGCTGAGCGTGGCGAACACGAGCGGCAGCGGCAGCCCGGCGGAGAAGCCCAGGAACAGCATCGCGAGCACCCGCCGGTGCAGGTACACCCGCAGCGCCGCAAGCCCCCGGGGCGCCGGCTCAGGAGTGGCTGATGTCATAGTCCATGATGAGAGGCGCGTGATCGGAGAAGCGCTTGCGCTTGTAGATCGCCGCCTCGCGCACCGTGCCGGCGAGTGGCGCGGAAACGACCTGGTAGTCGATGCGCCAGCCGACGTTCTTCGCCCAGGCCTGGCCGCGATTGGACCACCAGGTGTACTGCTCCGGCCGCGGGTCCACGACGCGGAAGGCATCCACGAAGCCCGCCTCGTCGAACACGCGGGTGAGCCATGCGCGCTCCTCCGGCAGGAAGCCCGAGTTCTTCTGGTTCGATCGCCAGTTCTTCAGGTCGATTTCCCGATGGGCGATGTTCCAGTCACCACAGAGGATGTAGCGGCGCCCGTCGCGGCGGATCTTCTGCAGGTGCTTCATGAACGCCTCCAGGAAGCGGAACTTCGACGCCTGGCGGTGCTCGCCGGCGGAACCGGAAGGCATGTAGACCGATACGACGCTGAGGTCGCCGAAACGCACCTCGATGTAGCGGCCCTCGAAGTCGAACTCCCGCGTGCCGAAGCCACGCACCAGCCCGTCGGGGTGCTCGCGGGCGAGGATCGCCACGCCGCTGTAGCCCTTCTTCACGGCCGGCTCGTAGTAGGAGAAAAACGCCTTCGAGGTGAACGGCGCCGCGCCGAGATGCTCCGCGCCCGCCTTGATCTCCTGCAGGCAGACGATGTCGGCACGCTGGCGCGGCAGCCACTGGAACAGGCCCTTGCGGGCCGCCGAGCGGATGCCGTTGACGTTCAGTGTGATGATGCGCATTGGTGATTGGGGCCGGGCCCCAATTGCGCGATACTCTAGCAGCTGGAGGGTGTCGATGCGGGCATACAAGGCGGAATTCATCGAGCTCGCGCTCGAGATCGGCGCACTGCGCTTCGGCCAGTTCAAGCTCAAGTCCGGCCGCATCAGTCCGTACTTCTTCAACTCCGGCCTGTTCAATACCGGCTACGCGGCCGCGAAGCTCGGCCGTTACTACGCGGCTGCCGCGGTGGCCTCGGGCATCGGCTTCGACATGCTGTTCGGGCCCGCCTACAAGGGCATTCCGCTGGTGACCCTCACGGCAGCGGCGCTCGCCGAGCACCAGGGAGTCGATGTGCCGTTCTGCTTCAACCGCAAGGAAGAGAAGGACCACGGCGAGGGCGGCACGATCGTCGGCGCTGCCGTGCACGGGCGGGTGCTGATCGTCGACGACGTGATCACCGCAGGCACCGCCGTGCGCGAATCGGTGGAGATCATCCGCCGCGCCGGCGCCGCGGTCGCGGGCGTGCTGCTCGCCCTCGACCGCCAGGAGAAGGGCGCCGGGGAAATCTCCGCGGTGCAGGAGGTGCAGCAGACGCTCCAGGCGCCGGTGGCGAGCATCATCGGCCTCGACGACCTGGTCGAACACCTCGATGCAAGCACGGAGTTCGGGCAGTTCCTGCCGCTGGTGCGCGACTATCGCCAGCGCTACGGGGTGGCAGGCCGCGGTGCAGCGACGGCAACGTAAAACCCGGAACTGCGTCACTGTTCCCGGGGGCGGGGGCGCAGGATAATCTGTCGAGTTTCCGGGCGCGGGAGCTGGTGGGCGTAACGCAGTGACCACGACATCCAACAGGACGATGCTTGTTGCAGCGACGCTGGCGCTCGCCGGCATGGTGGCCGGCCTGCCCGCGGTCGCCGAGTCCGGCAAGAAGACCTATCGGTGGGTGGACAAGGACGGGGTCGTGCACTTCGGCGACCATGTTCCGTCCGAATACGCCGCGAGCGACCGGCAGGTGCTCAACGAGTATGGCGTGCCGATCGCCAACCAGGACATTGCGCTCACGGCGGACGAGGTCGCGGCCAAGAAGGCCGCCGCCAAGCGCGCCGAAGACGAGCGCAAGCAGGCGCTGCTCGCGGCACGGCGCGACCAGGTGCTGCTCGATACCTATCTCACGGTCGAGGAAATCGAGGCGTTGCGCGACCGGCGCCTGGAGCTGATCGACACGCAGATCAAGGTCACGGAGAACTACCTCACGGGCTTGCGCGAAATCCTGTCCAAGCTCCAGCAGGAAGCCTCGGCGTTCAAACCCTACAGCGCGGATCCGCAGGCTCCGCCGATCGACGAGCGCCTGGCGCGGGAACTCGCCAACACCATGGACTCGATCATGCTGTACGAGAAGAATCTCACCGACACGAAGACGCGCAAGAACGACGTGGTAGGGCGCTTTGCCGCCGACATCGACCGCTTTCGCACGCTGAAAGCCGCCGCACCGGCGGAGTAGACGCTCAGCTGTGGCCCGTGTGGCCGAAGCCGCCGGCGCCACGCTCGCTGGCGACAAACTCGTCGACCACCTCGAAATCCACCTGCACCACCGGGACGAAAACCATCTGCGCGAGCCGCGCGCCCGGTTCGATGATGAATGCCTCCGTGCCGCGATTCCAGCACGAGACCATGATCTGGCCCTGGTAGTCGGAATCAATCAGGCCGACGAGGTTGCCGAGCACGATCCCGTTCTTGTGGCCGAGACCCGAGCGCGGCAGGATCACGGCCGCGAGCCCCGCATCGGCGATGTGCACGGCGATACCGGTCGGCACCAGCGTGGTCTGGCCGCCCTTCAGCAGCAGGTTCTCGCCGATGCAGGCGCGCAGGTCGACTCCCGCCGAACCGTCGGTGGCGCAGGCGGGCAGCGGAAACTCCCTGCCGATGCGCCCGTCGAGCACCCGCAGCTGGATTCTGCGCCGGCTCACGAGCGCGTGGCACCGGCACGCGGCCGGCCGATCGGCGTCGGCGCGCGCCGGCCGGTGTCGAAACGGGTGGCGATCAGCGCCACGATCCGGCGGGCCATCTCGCCCTTCGAGGTGTGGGCGATGTCCTCCTGGCCGCCGGGCCAGAACACCACCGCGCTGTTGTCGTCGCGATCGAACCCGAGCCCGGCGCCGACGAGGTTCGCGATGATCATGTCGAGGCCTTTCTTCTGCAGCTTCTCGAGCGCGTGCGCCTCCAGCCGCTCGGTCTCCGCCGCAAAGCCCACGGTGAACGGACGCCGGTCCAGCGCCGATACCGCGGCCAGCACATCGGCGCAGCGCACCAGGTGCAGGGCCAGCGTCTCGCTGCGCTTCTTGATCTTCTGCTCGGGCACCGGGTCCGGCCGGTAATCGGACACGGCGGCCGCGCCGATGAAAATGTCGACGCCGGCGGCGCGCGCGAGCGTTGCTTCGTGCATCTGCGCCGCGGTCTCGACGTCGATGCGCTCGACGCCGGGCGGCGTCGCGAGCGCCACCGGGCCCGCGATCAGGGTCACCTGCGCGCCGGCCTCCACGGCGGCGCTCGCCACCGCGAAACCCATTTTTCCGGAGCTGCGATTACTGACGAACCGCACCGGGTCGATCGGCTCGCGGGTCGGCCCGGCGGTCACCAGCACCCGCGTCCCGGCGAGTGCGCCGGCCGCGGCCTGCGCGAACCCGAGCAGGGCCGCGACCACCTCGGCCGGCTCGGCCATGCGGCCGGGCCCGGTCTCGCCACAGGCCTGCGCGCCCTCGGCGGGACCGATGAAGCGCACGCCGCGTCCTGCCAGCACGCTGCGGTTGGCGCGCGTTGCCGGATGCTCCCACATCGCATGGTTCATGGCCGGTGCCAGCAGCAGCGGCGCGCGGGTCGCAAGGCAGAGCGTCTGGAGCAGGTCGCCAGCGAAGCCGGCTGCGAGCGCGGCCATGGTGTGTGCGGTCGTCGGCGCGACCACCACGAAGTCCGCCCAGCGGGCCAGCTCGATATGGCCCATGGCAGCCTCGGCCGACTCATCCCAGAGATCGCTGCGCACCGCTTCGCCCGACACGGCCTGGAACACCGTCGGCGCCACCATGCGCGCGGCACTGGCCGTCATGACCACCCGCACGCCCGCCCCCTGCTCGCGCAGCCGCCGCACGAGGTCGGGACTCTTATAGGCAGCCACGCCGCCGGTGACGCCGAGGAGGATTTTCTTGCCGTGCAGTGGGCTCATGAGGGATACCGCAGAACTGCGTCGCTAGCCTACTAGAAAGCGCCACCCGGCGCCGCGCTTTGTCGTCGCAGACGCCGGATTCGTGACTTGGGTCGCGCCTTTGGCGCCCCGACAATATCGCGATGGGCGGGGACTCGATCAGGGACTGGCCGGCCACCGAGCGGCCGCGCGAACGGCTGCGCCACGCCGGTGCCGGGCAGCTCTCGGACGCCGAGTTGCTGGCGCTGGTCCTCGGCCGCGGTGTGCGCGGGCTCTCGGCGCTCGCTCTCGCCCGCGCCCTGCTCGGGCGTTTTGGCGGCATCCGCGGGGTGCTCAACGCGAGCCTGTCCGAGCTCGAGGACGAGCGCGGCATGGGGCCCGGCAAGGCGGCCGCACTGCTGGCGGCCCGCGAATGCTGCTGCCGCTACCTGCAGGAAAAGCTGGCTCCGGGCCGCGCCATCCGCTCGCCCGCCGACAGCCGGGAGTTCCTGATCGCGCGGCTGCGCGATCGCCCGCACGAGGTGTTCTGCTGCCTGTTTCTCGACAACCGCCACCGCGTCCTCGCCTTCGACGAGCTGTTCCAGGGGACGATCGACAACACCACCGTGTACCCGCGCGAAGTGGTGCGCCAGGCACTCCGGCGCAACGCCGCGGCGGTGATCCTGGCGCACAACCACCCCTCGGGCGTCGCCGAACCCAGCGAAGCCGACCAGCTCATCACCCGGCGCATCCGCGGGGCGCTCGAGCTCATCGACGTGCGGCTGCTCGATCACTTCATCGTCGGCGACGGCGCCTGCACCTCGCTCGCCAGCCGCGGCCTGCTCTGATCATTGGTTCTGCACCGATCTGCGGGGACGCTGCGCCGGGACGCACAGCGCAGGCGCGGGCTGCGGGTCCGGACGGCCTGTAACGGGCGTGTGAGGCCGGCGCAGCAGGAGCGCAGCCGCAGCCGCAGCCGAACCCGAGCGAGCGCAGCACAGGACGTGCGTAGCGAGCGTCCCGGCGCAGGCCGTCCGGACGCGCGGCCATTGCCGAACAGCGTGCGGCGATGACCTTCCTCCAACACGCCCGCCACGCCGTCCCCGCCCGCCGCCCGGTTTGCCTTTGGCCCGCAGGGCTGGTGTAATAGCGCCCCCGCGCCGCCAGCCGGCGGTTTTAACCGACTGATTTGGATAGAGGTTCGTCATGTCGCGCGTCTGCCAGGTGACCGGCAAGCGGCCGTCCTACGGGAACAACGTCTCGCACGCCAACAACAAGACCCGGCGGCGCTGGCTGCCAAACCTGCACACCCACCGTTTCTGGCTGGAGAGCGAGAAGCGCTTCGTGCGGCTGCGGGTGAGCACCCGCGGACTTCGCACCATCGACAAGCTCGGGATCGCCAAGGTCGTCGCCGACCTGCGTGCCCGCGGCGAGAAAGTCTGAGTACAGGACCATGGCCAGCAAACGCGACAAGATCAAGCTCGTCTCTTCCGCCAATACGGGCCACTACTACACGACCACCAAGAACAAGCGCCTGCATCCCGACAAGATGGAGGTCAAGAAATTCGATCCGGTGGTCCGTAAGCACGTGGCTTACAAGGAAGCGAAGATCAAGTAACGAAGAGCCCGCCGCCAGGCGGGTTTTTTTTGTGGCTCATCGCTCGTCTGCGGGGATGCTCTGCCGATGCCGAATGGGGGCTGCTGGCGGGGACGCGGCAACGGGCACAGGGTGCGCCTGCGGGCCGATGGGGTGAACGTCAGGAGATGGGCGGGCGCGTCAGCCGGTCGGTCAGACCGACACCGGCTGCGGGAGATACCCGCGCAGGCGCGCGGAAAACTCTTCGAGCACGGCGATGCCGCTCGCCTCCGCACGCGCGCACCACTCCTTGAGATCGGCAACCAGCCGCTCGTTGGAAACGTTCGCCTGCTGCCACACGCGCATCAGCTGCGCGCGGTGCTCGTGCACCGCGTGCAGGATCGGGCTGCTGTCGAGAATGCGGGCCAGGCGCTGCCGCGAGGCGTCGTCCAGCTTGCCGGGCCAGCGCCGCAACAGCCCGGCGGCCGAGCGCAACAGCACGTCACCGCGGCGGGCGCGGCGTTCCATGCGCAGTACCGGCATGGTCACGCGCCGGCTGTAGTCGCGCAGCACGTGCATACGGTTCTGCAGCACGGCGCGCAGGGTGTCGATGTCCACCGCGCGCGGCTGGGAGGCAATCTGCGGCTGCGGCGCCACGCGCGCAATGCGGCACAGGCCGACGGCGGCCAGCGCCCGGATGTAGAACCAGCCAATGTCGAATTCCCCCCGGCGCAGCGAAAAGCGCGCCGATGTGGGGAACGCATGGTGGTTGTTGTGCAATTCTTCGCCACCGATGAGCACCGCGATCGGCACCAGGTTCGTCGATGCGTCCTCGGTCTCGAAATTGCGGTAACCGACCGCGTGGCCGAGGCCATTGATCACCCCGGCCGCGAACACCGGCATCGCCAGCATCTGCAGAGCGAACATCGTGATGCCGAGCGCGCCGAACAACACGACGTTGATCAGCAGCGTGGTGTAGATGCCGACCAGGCCGTGACGGTACACGTGCCGCTCCAGCCAGTCCTCGGGCGTGCCGCGCCCGAACTTGGCGAGCGTCGCTTCGTTCGCCGTCTCGACCCGGTAGACCTCCGCGCCACGGAGGAGGATCGTGCGCAGCCCATGGGTCACCGGGCTGTGCGGATCATCCACCGACTCGCAAAAAGCGTGGTGCTTGCGGTGCACCGCCACCCATTCGCGGGTGACCATGCCCGAGGTGAGCCAGATCCAGAGGCGGAAGAAGTGCCGGATGGCCGGGTGCAACTCGATCGCCCGGTGGGCCTGATCGCGGTGCAGGTACAGCGTCACCGCCATCATCGAGACCTGGACCAGCGCGAATGCCACCAGAGCCTTCGCCCCGAGTGACAGGCCGAGCAATCCATCCGCATGATCTACAAGGAAATTCAACACCTGACTCGACCCCGTCCTGCCTGCGGCAGAAGCCAACTATAGCGGACCGCCCGCAGGCGTCCAAGGCAAGGCCGGCGCGCGGCCGCGAGCGAGCGCCCTGCCCGCGCACTCTGGTACAAAGGCGCGATGCCCGAGTTGCCCGAAGTGGAGACCACCCGCCGCGGCATCGCACCGTGGCTCGAGCGGCGGCGGATCGCCGGGTGCCTCGTGCGCGAGCGGCGCCTGCGCTGGCCGATACCGGACGACATGGAGACGCACCTCGCCGGCTGCCTCGTCGAGCGCGTGCAGCGCCGCGGCAAGTACCTGCTGCTGCGCACCGTGCGCGGCACGGCGTTGATGCACCTCGGCATGTCCGGCAGCCTGCAGGTGTTGCCGGCCGCGGCCGCACCCGGCAGGCACGATCATTACGACCTCGTGCTCGAGTCGGGCAAATGCGTGCGCTTCACCGACCCGCGACGTTTCGGTTCGCTGCTCTGGACGGAGGCCGACCCCGCCGCTCACCCCCTGCTGGCCGCGCTCGGCCCGGAACCGCTGGAACCGGAATTCAGCGGCGACTATCTCTGGCGTCGTGCGCGCGGCCGTAAGGTCGCCGTGAAGCTCTTCATCATGAATGCCGCGATTGTCGTCGGCGTCGGCAACATCTATGCGAGCGAGGCGCTCTACCGGGCCGGCATCGATCCGCGACGGGCCGCCGGGCGCGTCTCGCGCGCCGCCATGGCGCGTCTCGCAACCAGCATCCGCGCAGTACTGGGTGACGCACTGCACCTCGGCGGCACCACGTTGCGGGACTTCCGCCACGCCACCGGGAAAACAGGCGGCTTCGAGCCGCAGCTGCGGGTGTATGGCCGCGCCGGGCTATCCTGCCCGGCCTGCGAAACGCCGATCCTGCACATCGTGCAGGGGCAGCGCTCGACCTACTACTGCCCGGTCTGTCAGCGGTAGGGACGCGGGTTTCAGTACACCTCGCCGGCCGCGAGGCTGCGTGGGTCCATCGCGGCTTCGACCTTGCCGGTGGCGTAGTCCCAGGTCACCACGTTCATGTTGCCGAACGTGCGCCGGCTGACCTCCAGCCGGTGGCCGCGTTCTTCCAGCGCCTTGATCTCCTCCGCAGTCAGGGCGCCCTCCTCGTAGGACACCACGTCGGGAAAGAACTGGTGATGGAAGCGCTTGAGCGCAACCATCTCTGCCGCGCTGGCGCCGTCGATCCATTCCAGCGAAGCGAGCAGCACCATGGTGATGATGCGGCTGCCACCGGGTGTGCCGAGGATTGCGACACCGCGGTCCGACTCCAGGAACGTCGGGCTCATGCTCGAGAGCATGCGCTTGCCGGGCGCGATGGCGTTGGCGTGCGCGCCGATCAGCTCGAACGTGTTCGGCACGCCCGGCTTGACGGTGAAGTCGTCCATCTCGTTATTGAGAAGCACGCCTGTGCCCGGCGCCATGAACCCGGAGCCGTACCAGGTATTGATCGACAGCGTCCCGGCGACGCGGTTGCCCTGCCGGTCCAGCACGGAGAAATGCGTGGTGTCGCTGCCCTCGCTCCGGTCGGGCAGCATGGACGGCAGCGCCTCGCTCGGCGTGGCCCGGTCGAGCCGGATCGACGCGCGCTGGCCGGCCGCGTAGAACAGGTGCAGAAGCTGCTCCACCGGCGGGTCGCTGAATGCCGGGTCGCCGAGGTACTGGCTGCGATCGCGGTAGGCGCGACGCATGGCCTCGATGAGCACGTGCTTGCGCGTCGCGCCATCCAGCGCAGGCAGGTCGAAGCCCGAGGCGATGTTCAGCATGTTGACGAGGCCGATGCCGCCGGCCGATGGCAGCGGCGCCGAGATGATGGTCGCGCCCCGGTAGGTGCCGCGCACCGGTTCACGTTCCACCACCCGGTAGCCGGCCAGATCGTCGAGCGTCCAGATGCCACCCGCCTCACGGACGCCCGCGACGAGGCGTTCGGCGACAGCGCCACGGTAGAAACCGTCGAAGCCCTGCTCCGCCAGCCGCCGCAGTGTGGCAGCGAGATCCGGCTGGAGAATGCGGCTGCCGGCGGCCGGAACTTCACCACCCGGGTAAAACACCGCCTCGAAGGCCGGGGAGTCCTTGGCTACCGAACGCCGGAAACGCAGCCCGAGCTGCATGCGGGCATGCACCGGCACGCCCTCCTCGGCAATGCGGATCGCAGGTGCGAGGCTGCGCGCAAGCGGCAGCCGGCCGTAACGCTTCGCGATGTGCACCAGCCCGGCCGGCTCACCCGGAATGCCGGCTGCCAGCGGTCCGTTCAGCGAGAGGCCGGGCACCACCTTGCCGGCGGCATCGAGATACATATCGGGGCGGGCCGCGCCGGGCGCGACCTCGCGCGCGTCCACGAACACGTTGCGCTCGCCTTTCGCAACGTGCAGCAACCAGAAGGCGCCGCCGCCGAGCCCGGACGCGTACGGCTCGACCACCGCCAGCGTGGCGCTGACCGCCACCGCGGCATCGAATGCGTTGCCGCCGGCAGCGAGGATCTCCTCGCCGGCGGCAATGGCAAGCGGATGCGCGGCCGCGACCGCAGCGGAGGCCGGCGCCTGGCGCGCCTGCGCAAGCGTGCAGACGAGGAGCGCAACGAGAGCGACGTGAACGCGCACCACGAGCCGGGTCCGTGGAAGGATCATGCGCAGCTCCCCTTCAGCCGTTACCGAAGCGCCGGCGCAGCGCCTTCGCCACCGCCGGATGCACGAAGCCGGTCACGTCGCCGCCGAGCGAGGCCACCTCGCGCACCAGCGTCGACGAGATAAATGTGTAACGCTCCGCCGGCGTCATGAAAATGGTTTCCACCTCCGTCTGCAGGTGCCGGTTCATGCTCGCAAGCTGAAACTCGTACTCGAAATCCGAGACCGCCCGCAGCCCGCGGATCACCACCTGCAGCTGGTTGGCGCTCGCGTACTCGACAGTCAGGCCGCTGTAGCCGTCCACCGACACGTTGGCGATGTCGGCGAGCACCGTCCGCGCGAGACTCATGCGTTCATCGAGGGAAAACACCGGCGCTTTCTGCGGACTTGCGGCGATGGCCACCACCACCCGGTCGAAGATCCGCGCTGCACGGCGGACCAGCTCGTGGTGGCCGTTGGTGATCGGGTCGAAGGTTCCCGGATACATGGCGCCGACTGGCACGATCGCTGTCTCCTGCAGCCCGCTGTCACTGCCTCTTCCCGGTCAGCTCCCGGCGTCGCCCGCGTGCTGTTCGTACGCCAGCGGACCGGATGCGAGCGCAAACCGCACGTGGCCTGCGGTCTTCTCCCGCAGCAGCCGCCAGCCTTGCGGCAGCTCGGGCAGTGACCCGGCACGCGGCAGCTCGAGGTAGATGCGTGCATTGCCGGAGAGCCAGCCGCCGTCGAGGAGTTTACACAAATCACCGACTGCCACCTCGCCGAATGGCGGGTCGAGGAACACCAGGTCGAAGGCCCGCGGCGCCCCGGCGAGAAACTGCAGCGCATCGCCGGCCACCACCCGCGCCCGGTCGCAGTCGAGCCGGTGCAGGCTCTCCTCGATCGCGCGCGCCGCGGCCCGGTCGCGCTCGACGAAGCACATGGCAGCGGCGCCCCGCGACAGCGCTTCGAGCCCGAGCGCACCGGTGCCGGCGAACAGGTCGAGGCCACGCATGCCGCCGATCACCGGAGCCAGCCAGTTGAACAGCGTTTCGCGCACGCGATCGCCCGTTGGGCGCACCGCTGGCCCTGCGGGAACGGGCAGGCGCCGGCCGCGCCATTCCCCGCCGATGATGCGCACTTCCCCGGGCCTGGCGTGGCTTCGTTTCATGGCGCGATGTTGCAGCAGAACCGCAGGCAGCGCGAGCGCGCAGCCTGTGATCGGCCGCGCGGGAACGGTTAACATGCCGGCCATGGTCGATCAGCCCGCCGCCCGGAGCGCACCACGCGCCGGGTTCTTCCAGCGCCTGAAACAGAAGCTCCACCAGGGCCTCGGTCTCGGCGTGGCGCTCGACTGGATCGCCGGGCGCAAGCTCGATGAGAGTGTCGTCACCGAGCTCGAAGAGCAGTTGCTGCTCGCCGACGTCGGCATCGAGACCGCCGAGCGCATCGTCGCGGGACTGCGCAAGCGCCTCGGGCGGGACACGGTGACGGATGCGGCCGGCGCCCGCGCTGCGCTCCGGGAGACGCTCGCCGAGCTGCTGCGCCCGCGCGCGCAGCCGCTGCTGATTCCCCGCAGCGGCGGGCCCTTCCTGATGCTCATGATCGGCGTGAACGGCTCGGGCAAGACCACCACCATCGGCAAGCTGGCGCGCCGCTACAAGGCCGAGGGGCTCAAGGTCATGCTCGCAGCCGGCGACACCTTTCGCGCCGCCGCGATCGAGCAATTGCAGACCTGGGGCGAACGCAACGCCGTGCCGGTCATCGCCCAGCAGCCGGGCGCGGATTCCGCGGCCGTGGTATTCGACGCGCTGCAGGCGGCCCAGGCACGCGGCATCGATGTCGTGCTTGCCGACACGGCCGGGCGCCTGCACAACCAGGCCGGCCTGATGCAGGAACTCGCCAAGGTCGTGCGTGTGGCCGCACGGCTCGATCCCGCCGCCCCGCACGAGCGGATGCTCGTCCTCGACGCGAGCCTCGGCCAGAACGCCGTCAACCAGGCGTTGCAGTTCCACGAGGCGATCGGGCTGACCGGAATCACGATGACCAAGCTCGATGGCGGCGGCAAGGGCGGGGTCCTGCTGACCATCGCCGACCGCCTCGACGTACCGTTCCGCTATGTCGGGGTCGGAGAAGACGCCGCCGATCTCGATGTCTTCGACGCGGAGCAGTTCGCCTCCGCGCTGGTCGAGCCAGGCCGCTGAGAGGCGGTGCCGATCCCATGATCCGGCTCGACAGGATCACGAAGCTGTACCAGGGCGGGCGCGAGGCGCTGCGCGACGTATCGCTCGACATCACCCCCGGCGAGATGATTTTCCTGACGGGCCATTCCGGTGCCGGCAAGAGCACGGTGCTGAAGCTCATCGCGCTGGTCGAGCGCCCGACGAGCGGCCAGCTGCTGGTCGACGGGCGCAACATCGCCCGCCTGCCGACACGCGATATCCCGGCCTACCGGAGCCAGATCGGCATGGTCTTCCAGGACCACAAGCTGCTCGAGGATCGTTCGACGTTCGACAACGTGGCGCTGCCACTGGTGATCGCCGGCCTCACGCGACGCGACGCCGAAAAGCGCGTGCGCGCGGCACTCGACCAGGTGGGCCTGCTCGCCAAGGAACGCCATCCGCCCGCCACGCTGTCGGCGGGCGAGCAGCAGCGGGTGGGCATCGCCCGCGCGGTCGTGGCGCGCCCGCGACTGCTGATCGCCGATGAGCCGACCGGAAATCTCGACGCCGATCTCTCGTTCGAGATCATGAAGCTGTTCCGCCGCTTCAACCAGGTCGGCGTCACCATGCTGATTGCCACGCACGATCTCACGCTCGCCAGCCGCATCGGCGGCCGGCATGTCGTGCTGAGCGAAGGCCAGATCGTGCGCGACGAAGAGGCCATCAGCGCTGCGCCCGAGCCGCGCCACGGGGCACGGTCGCGATGACGGCTCTGCTGCGCCGCCACCTCCAGAATGCGCTCGGCGCGCTCGGCGAACTGCGCCGCCAGCCGGTTGCCACCGGCCTGACGGTCCTGGTGATCGGAATCGCGCTGGCGCTGCCCGCAAGCCTGCAGGTGCTGGTCCAGGGCGCGCAACGCTTTGCCGGAAACTGGCGGGACATCCGCGATTTTTCCGTCTACCTCAAGCCGGGTGCGAAGCTCACCCAGGCGCAGGAACTGGCCCGCCTGCTCGACAAAAAACCGGGCATCGAGGCTGTGAAGATCATCCCCGCCGACGAGGCGCTCACCGAGTTCCGCAACGACCCGGCATTCGGCAAGGTGCTGGCAGTCCTCGAGGGCAATCCCCTGCCACATACGCTGGTGGTACGCCCCACCACCAGCGCCACCACGACGGATCTGGACGCGTTGCGCGCAGAACTCGGCCAACGCAGCGAAGTCGACATCGTGCAGCTCGATACGCAGTGGTTGTCGCGCCTCGCCGCGATCCTCGACCTGGTGCGGCGGGGGGTCTGGTTCACGGCATCACTGCTGGCCGGTGCGGTCATTGTGATCGTGGGCAACACGATCCGCCTCGACATCCAGAACCGGCGCCGCGAGATCGAAGTCTCCAAGCTGCTCGGTGCCAGCGACGCCTTCGTTCGGCGTCCGTTTCTCTACATTGGCGTGTGGTACGGCGCCCTCGGCGGTGCGGTCGCGTTACTGGTACTGCTCGCCGCATTGCTGCTGCTGCGCGGGCCGCTGCAGCGACTGCTGGCGCTCTACGGCAGCGAGTTCGCCGGCTTCGGCCTGCGCCCCGCCACCCTGCTGCTGGTGCTGGGCGGCGGCGTGCTGGCCGGCTGGGCGGGCGCCTGGATCGCGGTTGCCAGGCACCTCTCGGCCATCGAGCCACGTGTCTAACCAATTGTTTTAAAAGGCTGTTGCGACGGGAACCGGACAGGTACTTAGCACTCTAATGCGGTGAGTGCTAGCATTGCCCGTGGAGGTCACCCGAAGCCCATGAGTACAGCCCTGATCCCGAATGCACGTACGCTGGCCCTTGCCGGGCCGCTTGGCAGTCTCGACGCCTACATCCAGGCGGTGAACGCCATACCGGTTCTCAGCCCTGCCGAGGAGCAGCGGCTCGCCCGGCGCTTTGCCGGAGAGCAGGATCTCGACTCCGCTCGCGAGCTGGTGCTCTCGCACCTGCGCTTCGTGGTCCACATCGCGCGCGGTTACCTCGGCTACGGGCTGCCGCTCGGCGACCTGATCCAGGAAGGCAACGTCGGGCTGATGAAGGCGGTGAAGCGCTTCGACCCGGACGTGGGCGTGCGGCTCGTTTCTTTTGCCGTGCACTGGGTCCGCGCCGAGATCCACGAATTCGTGCTGCGCAACTGGCGGCTGGTGCGGGTTGCGACCACCAAGGCCCAGCGCAAGCTGTTCTTCAACCTGCGCAGCGCCAAGCGCAACCTCGGCTGGCTGTCGCGCGAGGAGACCGAGGCCATTGCCCGTGACCTCGGCGTGCCGTCCGGCGAAGTCACGGAAATGGAGCAGCGCCTGGCCGGCCACGATGTCGTCTACGACCCGGTGCCGAGCGAGGACGACGAGGGCGCTTTCACGCCGGCGCAATACCTGCCGGCACCAGACGCAGATCCGGCCGAGACACTGGAAGCCGACGACTGGCAGCAGCGCGTCACCGGGCAGCTGCAGTCGGCGCTGCTCGCGCTCGACGAGCGCAGTCGCGAGATCGTCCGGGCGCGCTGGATGGCGGAGCCGAAGGCCACGCTGCAGGAGCTTGCCGGGCGCTTCGGCATCTCCGCGGAGCGCGTGCGCCAGATCGAGCAACAGGCGCTGCGCGCGATGCGCGAGGCGGTCGCCGCCTGAGCGGCGGGTGATCGGGGCTAAAGCCCCTGCTGCATGGTGTCGCTCGCTCCCGCAGCAGCGTCTCGCGCTGCAGGAGGCACTTCAGTGCCGACCCGACATCGGGGTGGTCGGCGGGGCCGAAGCCCCGCCTGCCTCAGTTCGTCAGCGGCACGATCGTGATTTCGACGCGCCGGTTCTGCGCCTTGCCTTCCGGGGTCGAATTGCTCGCGATCGGGCGGGTCTCACCCGCACCGACGGTCAGGAAACGGTCGCCGCGCACCTGCCGCGAAACCAGGTATGAGACCACGCTGCTGGCCCGCCGCTCCGACAGCTGCTGGTTGTAGGCATCGCTGCCGTCGCTGTCGGTGTGACCCGCGACCTCCACCATCGTCTTGTCGAACTCCTTGAGGACAAGCGCAACGGAGTCGAGCACCGGGTAGAACGACGCGCTGATATCGGCGCTGTTCACCGCGAAGGTCACGTTGCCGGGCATGTTGAGCGTGATGTGCTCGCCATTCGGGCCGGTGCGGGTCACGCTCACACCGGTGCCCTGCAACCGCGCGCGCAACGCGGCGTCCTGCCGATCCATGTAGTTGCCGACCGCGCCTCCGGCGAGAGCGCCGGCACCACCGAAGATCAGCGCTTTCTTCTTGCGCTGGGCGGAGTCATTGCCCGTGATCAGGCCCACCGCCACACCGGTCGCAGCGCCGATCGCCGCACCCTTGGTGGTCTTGTTGATCTCCGGCTCGCCCGTGTACGGATCCGTGGTTTGCATGTACTGGCAGCCGACGACAAGAGCCGACATTACGACGGCCGCGGCGGCTTTAACGATCGGATGGCGCACGGTCATGCTCAACCTCCATGTGACAACACCCCGTTGGACGGGACTCCTTATCGCAGAAACCATCCTCGGCGGCAATCCAGCGCGTCGCACTCCTGGCGCGGCGCGCTCGTGGTTGCCGCGCTGACGCGAACACCGTAGCGTCGGGCCATGCGCCAGGTCGACGTGTTGCTCGCCGGATACGCTGCCGATCACCAGCACCCGTTCAACCGCCTGATGCACCGGGTGTGCGTGCCCGCGATCGTCGTCAGCCTGCTGGGACTGCTGGCCTGCGTGCCGGTCCCGCAGGCCTGGCGGGCAGTGGCGCCCGCCGTGAACTGGTCGGGTGTCCTCGTCGCCGGTGCGCTCGGCTGGTACCTGTGGCTGTCGCCGCGACTCGCCGCCGGCATGGCCGTCGCCACAATTCTGGCGCTGTTGCTCGTCGCCTCCCTCGCGCGACTGCCCGGGCCGCTGTGGCTGGCGAGCGGCATCGTGTTCGCGCTGGCCTGGATCGGGCAGTTCATCGGGCACGCCGCGGAAGGCAAGCGCCCGTCTTTCCTTCGTGACCTGCGCTTCCTGCTGGTCGGCCCCCTGTGGTTGCTGGCCGGGCTCTACGGCCGTCTCGGCCTGCGTGTCTAGCCCGACCGCCACCGAACGCGAGGGCGCCTTCGGCAACAAAGCCGTGTGGCGCATTGCTGCGCCGATGATCCTCGCCGGGAGTACTACGCCGCTGCTCGGCCTGGTGGACACCGCGGTGGTCGGGCACCTCGAGCAGGCGTGGTACATGGGGGCGGTCGCCGCCGGCGCGACCATCTTTACCGTGCTGTTCATGGGCCTGAACTTCCTGCGCATGGGCACGACCGGCGTGACGGCGCAGGCCTTCGGCGCCGCCGACGGCGGCGCAGTCCGCGAGTCGCTCGGCCAGGGCCTGCTGACCGCGCTGCTACTCGCCGTCGTGATGGTCGCCGCACAGCCCCTGATCATCGAGGTCTCACTGCGGGCATTCGCACCCGGCGCGGAAGTGGCTGCATTGACACGCGAGTATTTCGCGGTGCGCATCTGGAGTGCTCCGGCCTCACTCACAAACTTCGTCGTGGTCGGCTGGCTGCTCGGCATGCAGAACGCCCGCGGCCCGCTGGCGCTCATGCTCGCAACCAACGTCACGAACATCGCGCTCGACCTGCTCTTCGTGCTGGTTCTCGGCATGCGGGTGCGCGGCGTGGCGTTTGCGACCGTGCTGGCGGAACTGGTCGGACTGGCGGTCGGACTGTGGTTCGTGCGTCGTGAGCTCGCGGCATTCCCGGGCGCATGGCCACGCGGCGCACTCCTCGACCCGGCCCGCTACCGGCGCCTCTTTGACATCAGCGGCAACCTGCTCCTGCGTACGCTCTCGCTCATGTTCGTGATTGCCTTCATCACCGCGCAGGGAGCGCGCATGGGGGATCTGGTCCTCGCCGCAAACGCCCTGCTGATGAATCTCCAGCACCTGCTGTCCTATGCGCTCGACGGCATCGCCCACGCTGCCGAGGCGCTGACCGGCAAGGCGGTGGGAGCGCGCGATGCCGCCGGCCTGCGGGAGGCGGTGCGGCGTACCCTGCGCTGGTCGGTCGCCTTCGCTGCGGCGTTCGCGTTCGCCTACGCAGCCGGCGGCCACGCGCTGATCGATCTCCTCACGGGCATTCCCGAGGTACGCGCAACGGCACGGACGTTCCTGCCCTGGCTGGTGATCTCGCCGCTCGTCTCCGTCTGGTGCTATCTGTACGACGGGGTGTTCGTCGGTGCGACCCGGTCGCGCGAGATGCGCATCGTCATGCTGGCGGCGGCGCTGCTGGTGTTCCTGCCGGCGTGGTACGCAGCACGCGGCCTCGGCAACCACGGCCTGTGGCTCGCGTTCATGCTGTTCATGGCGGCACGCGGCCTCGGCATGCACTACGGGTACCGGCGCCTGCTGGAGCACGAGAACGGTGGCGAATCCGTTTTCTTGCGAAAATGAATCCGGCACCTGTCTCCGGGACACCACGATGAGCCGACGCGACAACCCCTGGACTACGTTGACCACGCGCAGGGTCTATGCGAACCCCTGGCTGGAGTTGTGGGAGGAGCACTGCCTCGACCCGTCCGGACGGCCCGCGCTGTATGGCCGGGTCAGCTTTCGCAACAAGGCGGTCGGCATCATCCCGATCGATGCAGGCGGCCATACCTGGCTGGTCGGCCAGTACCGTTACTGCACCCACCAGCACTCCTGGGAGATCCCGATGGGCGGCGCACCGCATCGGCTGCCCGTGCTGGAATCCGCACAGCGCGAACTGAAGGAGGAAACCGGCCTCAGCGCGCGTCGCTGGGAGCAGATCCTGTTCGCGTACACCAGCAATTCCGTCACCGACGAGGAGGGCTACGTGTTCACTGCCGAGGATCTCACCGAGGGCGACCCGCAGTTCGACTCCACGGAGAAGATCGACATCCGCCGCCTGCCGCTTGGCGAGGCCGTGCGCATGGCCATGAGCGGCGAGATCACCGATGCACTGAGCGTCGCCGGGCTGCTCAAGCTCGCCGCGCTGCGCGGCGTGCGCTGAGCCGCGTGAAGTGCTGGCGTAACGGAAAATTGCAGTCCGGCTCCATTTTGTCGATGATTGCCCGCCATGCAGGATGAGGCGATCCGGCGAGTACTGGATTTCTGGTTTTCCGCGACGGAACTGGACACGCCCCAGATCGACAGTCGCATGGAGCGCTGGTTCAGCGCCAACCCCGGGTTCGACCAGCGCATCCGCGAGGAATTCGGTGGGCTGGTCGAACAGGCCTTGCAGGGAGAACTCGATCACTGGGCCGGCACCGCGGAGGGGCGGCTCGCGCTGATCCTGCTGCTCGACCAGTTCTGCCGCAACATCCACCGCGGCACGGCACACGCATTTGCCGGCGACAAGCGGGCGCTTCGGCTCTGCGTCGAGGGCTCGATGAACAACGCCTACCGCTCGCTGCCGGCAATCCAGCGCGTGTTCTTTTTCATGCCGCTGCAGCATGCGGAGTCCGCAGCCGTGCAGGACAAGTCCGTGCGCGTCTACAACGCGCTGGCCGAAGGCGTGTCCGATACCCTGCGCGAGACCTTCCTCACCTTCGCCCAGTTTGCCGAGTTGCACCGCGACATTGTCGAGCGCTTCGGTCGGTTTCCGCACCGTAACCGCCACCTCGGCCGGCGCAATACGCCGGACGAAGAAGCTTTTCTCGCCGCCGACGCGCCGAGCTTCGGCCAGTAGCCACCGTCACCAGGGGGACAGCTGATGCACTACCAGAACCCGCGCCGTGTCGCGATCCTCGGCAGCCTGCGCATCCCCTTCTGTCGCGCCCAGACGCATTACGCCGAGCGCTCCAACCAGGACATGATGACCGCCGTGCTCGCCGGAATGGTCGACCGCTTCGGCCTGCGCGGCGAGCGCCTCGGCGATGTCTCGCTCGGCGCGGTGATCAAGCATTCGCGCGACTGGAACCTCGCGCGCGAGAGCGTACTCGGCAGCGGGCTCGCCGCAGAAACACCCGCTTTCGACCTGCAGCGGGCCTGTGGCACCAGCCTCGAAGCGGCGATCCTCATCGGTAACAAGATCGCGCTCGGCCAGATCGACTCGGGTATTGCCGCCGGCACCGATTCCATCAGCGACTCGCCAGTCGTCTACCCGGACGACTACCGCCGGATCCTCATGCGCAGCCATCGCGGCCGCTCCATGAGCGAACGCATCCTGCCCTGGCTCGGGCTGCGGCCACGTCATTTCAAGCCCGTCCTGCCCGGGGTGGTGGAACCGCGCACCGGTTTGTCCATGGGAGAGAGCAACGAGATCACGACCAAGAAATGGGGCATCACGCGCCAGGCGCAGGACGAACTCGCGCTCGCCAGCCACCAGAACGCAGCGCGCGCCTGGGACGCCGGTTTCTACAAGGATCTGGTCATGTCCTGGGAGGGCGCGAGCGAGGACAACAACGTCCGGCGCGACACCACGCTCGAGAAACTGGCCAGGCTCAAACCCGCTTTCGACAGGAGCGCCGCCGGCACCATGACCGCCGGCAACAGCACGCCGCTCACCGATGGCGCGGCCGCGGTGTTGCTCGCCTCGGAGGAATGGGCCGCCGCGCACAAGCTGCCGGTGCAGGCCTACCTGCGCTACGGGCAGGTCGCGGCCGTGGATTTCGTGAAGACCGAGGGGCTGCTGATGGCGCCCGCCTACGCGGTCTCCACGATGTTGCGCCACGCCGGCTTCGGACTGGGCGACTTCGACCTCTACGAGATCCACGAGGCCTTCGCCGCACAGACGCTCGCCACGCTGAAGGCCTGGGAAAGCGCGGAGTTCTGCCGCGACCGTCTGGGGCGCGACCGCCCGCTCGGCACACTCGACCGCAGCCGGCTCAACGTGAAGGGCGGCAGCATCGCGATCGGCCACCCCTTCGCCGCGACCGGCGCACGCATCCTTGGCGGACTGGCCAGGCAACTCGCGGACCGGGGTTCCGGTCGCGGCCTGATCTCCGTGTGCACCGCCGGCGGCATGGGAGTCACCGCGATTGTCGAGCGCTAGCCGGCGACCCATTGGCGGCCGTTCCGCACGCGACGATTCAGTGCTGAACCGCACCGTGAGTTCCATGGCGGGTGAGCGGACCGCAACTGTCAGGCAGCCGGGAGACGCTGGCCAATGACTACCTTCGACCGGCTGATTTCCGCGGCCAACGCGATCCTCTGGCACGACTACGTGCTGTTCGCGCTCCTCGCCACGGGCCTGCTCTTCACGATCTGGAGCCGCTTCTGCCAGTACCACGCGCTCACGCACGGCGTGCGCGTGATCCGCGGCGCCTACGACAATCCCGGGGACCCCGGCGCCATCAACCACTTCCAGGCGCTGTCCGCCGCGCTGTCGGCCACCGTCGGCCTCGGCAACATTGGCGGCGTCGCGATCGCGATCAGCCTTGGCGGCCCCGGCGCCGTCTTCTGGATGTGGGTGGTGGGCTTCATCGGCATGGCGCTGAAAACCACCGAAGTCACGCTGGCCATGCTCTACCGCAATATCGACGACCCCGGCAATCCGCACGGCGGCAGCATGTGGGTGATCGCGAAGGCGCTCGCGCACCGGTCACCACGCCTCGCCCCGCTCGGCCGGGCGCTCGGCGGATTGTTCTGCTGCACGCTGCTGGTGATGGTCATCACCGGCGGCAACATGTTCCAGGCCTGGAACGTCGGCGAACTCACGCAGAGCTATTTCGGCGTGCCGAGCATATTCTCGGGCATCGTGCTCGCCGTGCTCGTGGCGCTGGTCATCATCGGCGGCATCCGGCGCATCGGCGCGGTCGCCGGCTGGCTAGCCCCGGTGATGGTCACCATGTACGTCCTCGGTGCGATCTACGTGCTGGCGCTGCAGGCCGCGGAGATCCCCGGGATGTTCGCGCTCATTTTCCGCGGCGCTTTCGCACCACTGGAGGCGCAGGGCGCATTCATCGGCGGCACCATGGGCTATGCCTTCCTCTATGGCCTGAAGCGCGCTTTCTTCTCGAATGAAGCCGGCCAGGGCACGTCGCCGATCGCGCATTCCGCGGCCAGGACCGCGGAGCCGGTTCGCGAGGCGGTGGTCGCGGGGCTCGAGCCGTTCATCGACACCATCGTGGTCTGCACCATGACCGCGCTGGTCATCATCTCGACCGGCGTGTGGAAGCGCCCGGCGGAGGCGGTGCTCGAGCCGCGGCCGCAGCTCATCGAGACTGCAGCAGGTGAGTGGACCCTGCCAGCCATGTCCGCGCCGTCCCGTGACGGCGCACGCTGGCTGGGCGGCGAGAGCGTGTTCGCGATCGTCGAGGCTGGCCCGAACGCGGCAAGCGGCAACGAGCTGCACCGCCTGCAGGGTACCGTGAGCGCGAGCGCAGACGGCGCGAGCATCTCCTGGAGCAGCCTTGCCAGCGCCACCCGGCCCGTGCTCGCCGACGACGGTCTCTACGTCAACTACGTTGGCGCGACGCTCACGGCGAAGGCGTTCGATTCCGTTACCCCCGGCCTCGGCCAGTGGCTGGTCACGGCCACTGTGTGGCTGTTCGCCCTCTCGACGATGATCTCCTACAGCTATTACGCGGAGCAGGGCGTGGTGTTCCTCGCCGGCGAGAAGGCGGTCGCGCCGTTCAAGCTGCTCTACTGCCTGCTCCCGTTGGTCGCCACTGCCGGCTTCCTGCGCACGGACACCCAGCTCGACAACCTGAGCGGCTTCGGCACCGCGCTCATGCTCTGGGTGAACATCCCGGTGATGTGGTGCCTCGGCTATCAGGCGATGGCCGCCTACCGCGACTACATCGCGCGGCTGAAATCAGGCCAGTTCGGGCAAGGACACCGCGCGGAAACGCTGGCCGGGCTCATGCACGGGGATGCCGGCGGGACGGAGAAGCCGGAGCGCTGAACAGGCGCCGCCTGCGCGGCGCCCGACGTCAGGAGCTGCGCGCCGTCACGTACGAACCGGGGGCATCCTCGAGTGCCGGCAGCGCCCCGGCACCGGGCACGCGCGCGGGCACCATCGGCCCGGACTGCGGCGCAAGCCAGGCATCCCAGTCGGGCCACCACGACCCCGGATGCTCCGTCGCGCCGCCGAGCCAGTCTTCGAGCTCGCCCACCTGCCCCGCGTGCTTCTCGTTGATCCAGTGCTGATACTTGCCCTGGCTCGGCGGGTTGATCACGCCTGCAATGTGCCCGGAGCCGGCGAGCACGAAGCGCACCGGGCCACTGTAGTGGTGGCAGGCCTTGAACACCGACGCATAGGGCGCGATGTGATCCTCGCGCGACGCGAGCAGGTAAATGGGGATCGTCACCTTCGTCAGGTCGACCGGCACGCCGGCGAGGGTCAGCGCCCCGGGCTTGACCAGACTGTTCCTGAGGTACATCTCCCGCAGATAGAACAGGTGACAGTTGCGCGGCATGCGCGTCGCATCCGCGTTCCAGTACAGCAGATCGAAGGGAACCGGGTCTTTGCCGAGCAGGTAGTTGTTGACGTAGAAGGACCAGATAAGGTCGTTGGCCCGCAGCATGTTGAAGGTCGCGAACATCGCCTGGCCTTCGAGATAGCCCTTTTCCTCCATCATCTGATCGAGATTCTCGAGCTGCTGCTCGTCGATGAAGACCTGCAGATCGCCGGGATCCGAGAAATCGACCTGCGTCGCAAAGAACGTGGCCGAACGGATCCGCGTGTCGCCGCGCGCGGCCATACAGGCGAGCGCCGCGGCGAGCAAGGTACCGCCGATGCAGTAGCCGATCACGTTCATCTCGCTGACGCCAGTGGCCCGGGTGACGGCGTCCACCGCGCCGAGGACACCCTCGGTCAGGTAGTCGTCGAAGGTCTTCGCGCCCAGGCGCGCGTCGGGGTTCACCCACGAGACCACGAACACGGTATAGCCACGCTCGACCGCCCAGCGCACGAAGGATTTCTCCGGAGTCAGGTCGAGGATGTAGTACTTGTTGATCCAGGGCGGGACGATCAGCAACGGCCGCTCATGGACCTCGGCGGTGGTCGGGGAATACTGGATGAGCTGCAAAACGTCGTTCTGGTACACCACCTTGCCCGGCGTCACGGCGATGTTGCGGCCGAGCTCGAATGCGCCCGGGTCGGTCATGGTGATCTGCAACTGCCCCTGGCCCTTCTCCAGGTCGCGGCGGAAGTTCTCGAAGCCACGCGCCAGGTTCTCGCCCTGGCTTTCGATCGTCGCCCGCAGCACCTCCGGGTTGGTCAAGGGGAAATTGCTGGGCGCGAACGCATCGGCGAACTGCCGCGTGTAGAAATCAATTTTTCGCGCGGTCTTGTCGTCTACGCCCTGTACTGCGGACATCGTGCCGACAAGCCAGCGCGACGTAATGAGATACGACTGCTTGATGAAATCGAAGAGCGGGTTGGTGTCCCATTCCGGGTCGCGGAAGCGCCGGTCGCCCTTCTCGGGTTTGGCCACCGGTGCCGCCGCCTGCCCCATGAGGCGCTGCGTGGCGCTCTGCCAGAGCTGCATGTGCTGCTGCCACAGCTCGATGTTCGCCTGCATCAGCTTCGCCGGGTCGAAGTACATGGTCTTGCCGGCTTCGGCCAGGGTGCCGCCGACGTTCAGGGGATCGAGCTTGCGCATCACATCACCCGGCGCGCTGAACGCCGCAGTGAACATCTCCTGATTGCGCTGCATCAATTGCCTCATGTCCTCGGCAATCCGTTGGAAATCCGGCTGGGGCGGTTCGGGGGTCGGTTTGGCGCTCATGTCGGGTTCGCGATTCGGTTGACGGCTGGCTCAGGTGCGCTCACGGTTTCTTCGCGCGGTTGGCGGTCATCGCATCGAAGAACGCTTTTTGCATGTCCGCCCAGGCGCCGAGGTTCTGGGCAGCCATGTTCTGCATGGTCGCCATTGGCGTGCGGGCCAGCATGTCGCGAAACTGGTCCTGCATGGTCTTCTGCTGGTTGAGGAAGGACTCGACGCTGCTCTCGAGAAACTGGGCCATGAATTCCTGCATGGGATTCCCATAGAAGCGGATGATGTGCCGGAGCATGCCGGCGCTGAGAATGGGCCGGCCGCCCTGCTCCTGCTCGGAGATCACCTGCAGGAGAATGCTGCGCGTGATGTCCTGCCCGGTGGTGTCGTCGACCACCACGAGTTCCTCGCCGTCCACCACGAGCTGGCGTATGCCCTCGAGCGTCACGTGCTTGCTGGCGTGGGTATCGTAGAGACGCCGGTTGGCGTATTTCTTGATGGTCCTGGGCATACCCGGAGTCTCCGCTGCTTTTTGCCTTGCAGGATTCTAACCGGTTTTTTGCGTTCGCAACAAAGACCGGCCGGTCTTGGTGCAGGTGCAAAAAAGCGCTTGTCTGTCCCGGTCACACGCCCGACACGCGATCTGGCCGGGCCGTACCGGTGCCCAATGGCAGAGCAGGACACTTCCCTGTGCCCTGCGGCCAAAATACGGAATCTTGAGTCGATCTTCGGGAATAAGGCCGTTCATCGACCAGAAATGGCGCGGGAGTCGCACCCGGCATGAGCCATCCCGGGCGCGACTCCCGCATCCAGACCAGTGATCCGGACTACATTCCCTGCGGGGCTGGCAGCAGGCCGCCGCCAGTGTCCCGCGGCGTCAGGCGGCCTTCTTCGGCGCGCGCTTCTCGGCCACCACGTTGGCGGTCGCATCCTGGGCGACGCGGGCGATCTCGGCGTACTCCTGGGTGCGCTTGACGAGTTTCTCGCCGAACGCCTTGGAGCTGGCGATCTGCCGGCCGACGTAGTCGTTGACGTCGGAAACGTGGGCGGACAGCTTGGCCTGTTCCACGGCGAACTCAATGCAGTCGCCAAGGACGGCGTAGTTCTGGCGCGCCAGGCGCTCGAAGGTCTGTGCGGCAACGTCATTGAACGCGCGGAACGGCTCGAACGCGTCGCGCTGGTAATCCATGTACTTCTGAATCTGGTCGTTGTAACCGGTCATGCTGCTCTCCTCTGAATGCAGTGTTGGGTCTCTGAAACCAGCGCGCATTATGCCGCGGGTTTTCTTGCGGTGCAAGAGAATGTTTTAATAATGCAGTTTATTGACAGTGTCATTTTAATTTATTGATTTATATGTATTTGTAAATTCACCGTCAAATCTGGTGCTTGAGCATCTCGCAGTGCGGTAATCGATTCGGCAGCGACAGCAGGCGCTGCGCCATGTGCCAGCAGCGGGTCCGGACGCGTGCGTGGCGGCGCCGTGCACCCGGACTGTTGGCCGGAGCCAGACCCGCGGTGGTCCGCCGCGGAGCAAGCCCCAGACCCGGCAGGGTGCGTCGGGGCGGGCTATGCTAGACGCCGGTTGCCGTGGCGGTCGTCGCGGCCCGGCCTCGCTGCCAACCGGCACCGGGGTACCACCGCTCGAACGAGGTCAGCATGGGAGAAACAATCCGGCTTAAAGCCGCCGATGGCCATGAGCTCGATGCCTGGCTGGCCCGTCCCGCCGGTGCACCGCGCGGTGGCCTGGTGGTGCTGCAGGAGATTTTCGGCGTCAACCGCCACATCCGCCGCATTGCCGATTCCTTTGCGACGGATGGCTACCTCGCGATCGCGCCCGCGCTCTTTGATCGGGTGCGACCCGGCGTGGAACTCGGCTACGACCAGCTCGAGGCCGGGCGCGACACCATGCAGGCACTCGAGCGCGCAAATACCGTGCGCGACATCAGCACAGCCGTCGCAGCCGTCCGCGAGGCCGGCAAGGTCGGGGCCATCGGCTACTGCTGGGGCGGTGCACTGGCGGATCTCGCAGCCTGCGAGTGCGGTATCGCCGCCGCGGTGTCCTACTACGGACGCCACACCGCCACGTGGCTGGAGCTGCAGCCGCGCTGTCCGGTCATGTATCACTTCGGCAAACTCGATCCGCTGATTCCGCCGGCAACGGTGGCAGCAATCCGGGCGGGCAGGCCGCGCGGCGTGTTTCACCTCTACGACGAGGCAGGCCACGGCTTCAACTGCGACGAACGGCATGAGTTTCACGCCGAGAGCGCCTCGCTCGCCCTGAAACGCACCCTGGAATTCCTGCGCCGCTACATTGGCTGAACAATCTGGGGGAGTGCCGCTGATGGGACATGAAGCTGACAAGCAACCGCTCGACCGCCGCAGGTTCATCTCTGCGACTGCCGGTCTTGCAGCCGCCTCGGTCACCGCACCGGTACTGGCCGAAGCCACTGAACGCCCCGTGCGGGGGTCTGCAGCGGCACGCGGGGACGAGGGCCAGGCCTTCCCGTTCGACACCTTCCGCGACTGGATGCGGGCGCTCGAGCGGCACGGGCTGCTCATGCGCCTGCCGAGGCTCGACCAGGACGCCTACGAGGCCACCGCCCTCACCTACCGGCTGATGGACCGCTTCGGCTGGTACGGCGCGCCCGCGGTCATGGCCGATGAGGTCCGTATCGACGGCCAGTGGGTCCAGGGTCCGCTCATCATCAATAACCAGGGCCACTGGGACACCGAGGCGATGCTCTTCGGGCTCGAGCCGGTGGCCGGCGACGGGCCGGCCACCTACCGGCGGGCAATGGCCCATTTCACCAAGATCCTCGATGAGAACGGCGGCCGGTTGCCGCAGCTCTCGCCGGTCGCAATCGCGCGCGACAAAGCGCCGGTAAAGGAGCGCGTCCTGCGCGGCGATCAAATCGACCTCACGAAGTTTGCGTTCATCCAGTCCAATCCGGGCGATGCCGGGCGTTACATCAATACCGGCTCGGTCTTCACCGAAGACCCGGAGCTCGGCCTGAACTTCGGCACCTACCGCTGCCAGTTGCGCGGCCCACGGCTGATCGGCGTGAACCCTGAGCCCGGCCAGCGCGCGTGGAAGATGTTCAACGCGCAGAAGGAACGCGGCGAGAAGATCGCCCGCGTCTCCATCGTGCTCGGCCAGGACCCGATGGTATGGATGATCAGCGGCTCGCCGCTCACCAAGGGCATCCGCGACGACGAGCTCGCGCTGGCCGGCGGCTTGCGCGGCAAACCGGTCGAGGTCGTGAAATCCGAGACCAACGATCACATGATCCCGGCGCACGCGGAGATGGTGATCGAGGGTGAGGTACCCCTGCAGGAACCGATGCTGCCGGAGGGCCCCTTCGGCGAGATGTACGGCTACCTGGGACTGAAGAAGGACGAAAACTTCTGGATGCGCGTCACCTGTGTCACGCACCGGAAGAACCCCTGGATCCTCAATCAGTTCACCGGCGTCACCCGCGGCTTCTGCACCGCCCCGATGGAGGCCTTCGCCCTGTATCGTCTGAAGAAGATGCTGCCCGGCCTCGTCGACCTGCACGGCCCGGTGGAGATCAACGGCTGGGCGTTCGCCAGCATCGACAAGACCAGGGCTGGCCAGGCGCTCGAGATCGGCCGGCGCATCGCGCAGATCGTGGGCCTGTACAAGATCGTCGTGGTGGTGGACAAGGAGATCGACGTGCTCGATCGCACCGAAGTCATGCACACCGTGGGATCCCGCTGGCAGCCGTACCCGGCTGCCGAGATCCTGAAAGACGTCAACGGCATGCCGCTCGACCCGAGCTCGCCCAATCGTCCGAAGACGAGCAAGATCGTGATCGACGCCACCCGGCAATGGCCCGGGGAGGGCGGACCGGCCGTCTACCCGGAACGCAACCGCGACCTGCTCAGGCAGCTCGCACCGGGCGCGTTCCCGCTGGTGGACGCACAATGGGACCGCTTCGTCGCCGCCTGGGCCCATGACGGCTGCCCGCCGCGAAGCCCCTGACCCGGCACCACAGAGGTCTTCCCGGCCGCGGCCCCGGTCAGGTAATGCCTTCGATACGCAGGAGGGTGTTGCGGCTCAAACCCCGGGACACTAAAGGTCGGTGCGCGGTAGCGGTGGGCGACCTCATTGATGCCGCCTGCGCACCGGGAGGGACTTTAGTCCCGACCACCGCGCGGTCCGCAAATGCGGTCGGCACCGGTCCGGCTACGTCACCGGGCGCCGCGGATCACGTCCGCGCAGCAGTTCTGACGCTTCACAGAGGCGGCAGCGGACAGTGCAGCACCGCGCAAACCACGCGCAGCAGCTCGCCTTCCTCGATCGTCACCTCGCCGTCGTGAACGATCGTCGCGGCAAGTGCCGCAACGAGTTGTCGCTTCTGCGCCGGCGCCAGCCCGTCGAGACAGCGCAGCGCCCGATCGAGCGCGTTCGCCCAGCCCGGCACGAACCGGTATGCCGGCAGCGCAGGCTGGGGCTGCAGCAACGCGATGCCAGAGCGATACGCGCGCTCGCGCGCGGCTTCATCCGCGTGACCGTGCGCCGCAATGGTCGAGAACAGCGTTTGCAGTTCCGTCGGTGCACCCGCCAGCGTCACGGCGGCAGGCCGCCGTCGCGGATCGAGGGTCTCCTCGAGATACACCCGTGCCAGCGTGGTCAGCGCGTATTCGAAGATCGCAATGGCGCCATCCACGCGACAGGATTCCGCCAGGCACTCGAGGATCGCATGCCGCTTCCCGGGTGAGAGCTCCCGCAACGGCGCGACGAGCCCCGCGAGAACCGGCAGCCGTTCGTCTGGCCGCAGCCGATCGGTCTGCGCCGCCTCCTCGCTCACCAACCCGGCCATGTCTGCGCCGAGGCGAATGCGAATCTTCGCGAGTTGCAGGTCGCGGATCTCCGTCGTCGGATAGAGCACCAGGCCGAGCAGACGAGCGGCCGCGCGCGCGGACCCGGGGACCGGCGTCCACTGCCCGGCACGCAGCGTCTCGCGCAGTTCCGCAGCACGACGAACCTCGGCCACGCCGGGGTTCGCGACCCGGCCCGGAACCGACTGCGGGTCCAGCCGCAGGTACTGCCGGCGCAGGACCTGGGGATCGGCGAACGAATCCGGGACGCGGTCGCGCGCCGCAACCTGTACGACACCGAGCGGCTGCGGCGTGACCTCCAGGCGCAGGTCGTCGAACGCGGCCGGGTCGAATGACGGGTCGAGGGCGCGAATGCGCTCGGCCAGGGGCGGATGCGTCGCGAACCAGCGGGTCATGCCCGGCGCGAACAGCATGTGCGCCACCTCGTCGGTGTCCGGGTGCCGCAGGCGCGAGCCCTGCTGGCTGCCGATCTTGATCAGGGCATCGCACAATCCGCCGGTGTCACGCGTGAACTGTACGGACGAGGCGTCGGCAAGGAACTCGCGCTGGCGTGAGACGGCGGCCTGGATCAGGCGGCCGAAGAACACCCCGATGTAGCCGAGCAGCATGACGGCAAGGCCGGCCAGCACGAGGAGGCCCGCCCCTTCGCCACGGCGCCCGCTGATGCGGCGCGGCGCATGCCAGGTCACGGTACGTCCGGCAATCGCGATCACCAGCAGCCCGAACAGCAGTCCCATGAGCCGGATGTTCAGGCGCATGTCGCCATTGAGCACATGACTGAACTCGTGTCCGATCACGCCCTGGAGTTCCGCGCGGTCGAGCTGCTCGAGCGCACCGCGGGTGACGGCGATCGCGGCATTCGCCGCCGTGTGGCCGGCGGCAAAAGCGTTGATACCGTCCTCCTGCTCCAGCACGTACACCGAGGGGACCGGCACACCCGCAGCAATGGCCATTTCCTCGACCACGTTGAGCAGGCGCCGGCGCAACGGCTCGGTCGTTTCGGCGCTCACACGCACCCCGCCGAGCGAGCGCGCGACCACCCCGCCGCCGGCGGAGAGCGACATGGTGCGGTAGAGATTCGCGATCCCAACGACTGCGAGTACCACCAGCGTCGTGACTGCAACCGCCCGCGGATGTCGCGCCATCCAGGCGGTGTCGGCAAGCTCACCGCTATCAAAGAGCGCGAACAAGGTGAGCACCACGGCGTTGACCGCGATCACGATCAGCAGCACCGCCGCCACGAACAGCACGACGAGCCAGCGGCTGCGCTGGCGGGCATCCGCCTGGTGCGCCCAGAAATCCATGCTGCCGGACCGGGCCCGCCCCGCGCTGTCAGCCGAAGCTGATCTTCGGCACTTCGGCTCTTGCGGCGCTATCGATCTCGAGCATCTGCAGAGGCGCGAAGTCGAAGTTCGAGGCGATGAAATTGTTCGGGAAGACCTCGCGGGAGTTGTTGTAGCCGAGCACCGCGTCGTTGTACGCCTGCCGCGCGAAAGCCACCTTGTTCTCGGTGGTGGTCAGTTCCTCGGACAACTGCATCATGGTGCGATCCGCCTTGAGGTCGGGGTAGGCCTCGGCGAGCGCGAACAGCCGACCCAGCGCGCTCGTGAGCTGGTTCTCCACGCCGGCCAGTGCACCGACGGCGGCCACGTCGGCGGGATCTGCGGCCGCGGCCTTCAGCCCGCTCACCGCCGCATTGCGTGCCTCGATCACCGCCTCCAGCGTCTGGCGCTCGTGCTGCAGATAGCCCCGCGCGACCTCGACCAGGTTTGGAATCAGATCGTGGCGACGCGTAAGCTGCACGCTGATCTGCGCGAAGGCGTTCTTTGCGCCGTTGCGCGCAGTGACCAGACGGTTGTAGATGCTGATCAGGTACAGAACCAGCACCACCAGCAGCACGATGATGATGAGACTCACGCCGCCCTCCCGGATCCACCCGCACCGACCCCGGCGCAGTATCGCACAGCGACGGCAGGCGGTGAGACCCGGCGCGGCTTGCGCCGCCCCTGTGGTGCTTCGTTCAACGCAGCGGTTGGGCCGCGCCAGGTAGGAGCAACGTCAGTCGCGACCGGCCTCGTGGCCGAGGCGGACCGCTCCGATCGGCGCTGCGGTGGTCGCGGCTCGCGCCGCTCCGACGGCGCTTCGTTCAGCGCAGCGGTTGGACAGCACCCTGTAGGAGCGACGTCAGTCGCGACCGGCCTCGTGGCCGAGGCGGACAGCTCCGATCGGCGCTGCGGTGGTCGCGGCTCGCGCCGCTCCTGTGGCGCTTCGTTCAACGCAGCGGTTGGGCCGCGCCAGGTAGGAGCGACGTCAGTCGCGACCGGCCTCGTGGCGGAGGCGGACAGCTCCGATCGGCGCTGCGGTGGTCGCGGCTCGCGCCGCTCCTACGGTGCTTCGTTCAACGCAGCGGTTGGGCCGCACCCGGTAGGAGCGACGTCAGTCGCGACCGGCCTCGTGGCGGAGGCGGACAGCTCCGATCGGCGCTGCGGTGGTCGCGGCTTGCGCCGCTCCTACGGCGCTTCGTTCACCGGCATCGTTGGTCAGCGCCCTGTAGGAGCGACGTCAGTCGCGACCGGCCTCGTGGCGGAGGCGGACAGCTCCGATCGGCGCTACGGTGGTCGCGGCTCGCGCCGCTCCTACGGTGCTTCGTTCAACGCAGCGGTTGGGCCGCACCCGGTAGGAGCGACGTCAGTCGCGACCGGCCTCGTGGCCGAGGCGGACAGCTCCGATCGACGCTACGGTGGTCGCGGCTTGCGCCGCTCCTGCGGCGCTTCGTTCATTGCTGCCGGGATCACGGCTCCTCGGCGATTACCGCATTGCGCAGCACGCCGATGCCGCTCACCTCCACTTCCAGCGTATCGCCCGGGCTCAGCCACACGGGTGGCTGGCGGGCGAAACCCACGCCGCTCGGCGTGCCGGTGGTGATGACGTCCCCGGGCTCGAGCTCGGTGAAGGTGGAACAGTAGGCGACAAGGTCGGCGACGCCGAAGCGCATATCGGCAATCGGCGCGGCCTGCATCACCTGGCCGTTCAAGCGGGTGACGAGCCGCAGCGCCGCCGGGTCTGGGATCTCGTCGGTGGTGACCAGGTGCGGGCCGAACGCGCCGCTGCGCGGAAAGTTCTTGCCCGCGGTGAACTGCGAGGTCTGGCGCTGGAAGTCGCGCACGGAGCCGTCCATGAAACAGGCATAACCGGCGATGTAATCGAGGGCCCGCTCCTTCGGCACGTAGCGGGCGTTGCGACCGATCACGAACGCGAACTCGCCCTCGAAGTCGTACTGCGTGGACACGGACGGGCGCACGATCGGCTCGCCGTCGCCGACCAGGCTGCCCGGATGGCGGACGAATATCACCGGGTAGTCCGGCGGCTCGCGCCCCATCTCACGGATATGCTCGAGGTAGTTCACGCCCACGCACAGGATCTTGCCCGGGTTCGGAATGACCGGCTCCATGACCAGCCACGCGGGGTCGGGCCGCTGCGCGCTGGCCAGCGCCGAGGCGCCGGCCGCCGGCAACTCGCCTGCGGCAATTACCGCGCGCAGGTCCGGGTAACGAGCGGCAAAGGGGCTGCCCACCGGGCGCAGCCCATCAGCGGTCACCAGGCCGTAGCCCGGTACGCCGCGCAGGCGAAAACTGGCGAATTTCACGATGAATCGCTCCTCGGAGGAGCGGCTATTATAGGTATGCGACACCTCCCGCAGAGCAAAGGCCCGCAGCAAGGAACCGCCGGACATGCGTCTCGCCGATCCGAATCTCCTGCGCCAGCGCTGTTACGTGAACGGCGCGTGGATCACGGCCGCTGCGGGTGGCAGCGTCGCCGTGCACAATCCCGCCACCGGCGAGACGCTCGGCCACGTGCCCTCGATGGATGCGGCCGACACCCGCTACGCGATCGAATCAGCACACGCCGCCTTCCCCGCCTGGCGCGCGCGAACTGCGGCCGAGCGCGCCGCGTTACTCCGGCGCCTGCATGCGCTGATGCTCGAACACCGTGACGATCTCGCGATCATCATGACCGCCGAACAGGGCAAGCCGCTCGCCGAAGCGCGCGGCGAAATCGGCTACGCCGCCGCTTTCATCGAATGGTTCGCGGAAGAAGCGCGTCGTGTCTACGGCGACGTCATCCCGGGCCATGTGCCGGACCGGCGCATTCTCGTGCTGAAACAGCCGGTCGGTGTCGTGGCCGCCATCACGCCCTGGAACTTCCCCTCCGCCATGATCGCGCGCAAGCTCGGCCCGGCGCTGGCCGCCGGTTGCACCGTGGTGGCGAAGCCGGCGCTGGAAACGCCGCTTTCCGCGCTGGCACTGGCCGAACTCGCGGAGCGCGCCGGGGTCCCGGCCGGGGTATTCAATGTAGTCACGGGTCCGGGGCCGGAAATCGGCCGCGAGCTCACCGCCAGCCCGCTGGTGCGCAAGCTGACGTTCACCGGCTCGACCGCCACCGGCAAGCTGCTGCTCGCGCAGTGTGCCGGGACGGTCAAGAAGGTTTCGATGGAACTCGGCGGCAACGCACCGTTCATCGTTTTCGACGACGCCGACCTCGACGCCGCCGTCGCGGGCGCGATGGCGAGCAAGTACCGCAACTCGGGCCAGACCTGCGTGTGCGCCAATCGGCTCCTGGTCCAGGCCGGCATATACGAGGAGTTCGCGCGGCGACTCGCCGCCGCGGTTGCCGCGCTGCGGGTCGGCGATGGCCTGAAAGGCGAAACCGACCAGGGGCCGCTGATCAGCGCGCGCGCCGTCGAGAAGGTCGAGGCGCATATTGCCGATGCGGTCGCCGGCGGCGCCACCGTCCTCGCCGGCGGCCGCCGCCACGCACTCGGCGGCACATTCTTTCAGCCGACCGTGCTCACCGGCGTCACGCCGGCGATGCAGATCGCGCGCGAGGAAACCTTCGGGCCGGTAGCGCCGCTGTTCCGCTTCGGGAGCGAGGACGAGGCGATCCGCTTGGCCAACGATACCGAGTTCGGGCTCGCGGCCTACCTCTATACGCGTGACCTCGGCCGCAGCTTCCGTGTCGCCGAGGCGCTCGAATACGGCATGGTCGGACTGAACACCGGCCTGATCTCGACGGAAGTCGCCCCCTTCGGCGGCGTGAAGGAATCCGGCATCGGCCGTGAGGGCTCGAAATACGGCATCGAGGATTATCTCGAGATCAAGGTGCTCTCGATCGCCGGCGTGGAGCGGTAGGACGCACCGCGCTCGCCGTGCTGCGCCGTCGGCCCGCCATACCGTCCGATTCACCACGCCCTCTGTCGTCGTCCGGAGTCATTCTCCGCTGCAGCGATTGGTCAACGATCGCTTCGCCTGTCATGTGAACCGGAACCCCCACGCCATGCTCCGCCTCGCCGCTGTTGTCGTCATAGTCGCGCTTGTGTACCTCGCCTATGCGGCGCTGCTGTTCTTCAGCCAGCGCAGCATGGCGTTTCCGACCGGACTCATTCCGGCTCCCGGCGAAGTGCCGCTGCCGCCGCAGGCCGAGCGCGTGGCGCTCACATTGCCGTTCGGCGTGGTGGACGCAGTGCTGCTGCACGCGACGGCGCCCGACGGCAGCCGGTCGCCGGCGATCCTCTTCGCCCACGGCAACGCGGAGCTCATCGAGTACAACTTCGAACCGTTCGAGCCCTGGCGCGACGCGGGCTTTCACGTGCTGTTGGTCGAGTATCCGGGTTACGGCCGCTCGGCGGGCTCACCGTCACAGGCGACGATCGACGCGAGCTGGCTCGTCGCCTTCGACTGGCTTGCGGCGCGCGAGGAGGTGGATCCCGCAGGCATCGTCGTGCTCGGCCGCTCGCTCGGCTCCGGCCCCAGCCTCGCCGTGGCCGCGGCCCGGCCGGTCGCCGCCGTCGTGCTGCAATCAGGGTTTGCCTCGACTACGCAGTTCGCGCACGAGCGCTGGCTGCCGGGCTTCCTCGTGCGCGACCGCTGGGACAACCTCGCGGCGATCCGGCGCTTCGGCGGGCCGGTGCTGGCGGCCCAGGGCCGTCACGACGAAGTGATCCCGGCGCGCCACGGCGAGCGCATCGCGGCGCTGCCGAACGTCCGCTTCGACTGGTACGACTGCGGCCACAACGACTGCCCGTACTTCGGGGACGCCTATCGCGAGCGCGTGCTCGCCATTCTCGCCGCGCAGGGCATACGCAGCCGCGGTAACCCGGCCACCCACCGGAGCGTAGCAGCGGCGCAGGCGCCGAGCGGTGGATGAAGCGGTGGTCCCGCCCTCGGCGCGTGCCGCTCCTCGCACGTCCATGTGCTCGTCGCTATGGGCTCCGCCGGCTGATGCGACTCTGCCTGTCATCGGGCCGAGCCCATCAGCCGGCTGGCCGAGCAGGCGTCGCGAGCAAGGCTAAGCTCGCAGAGGCAGCGGCAGGGATGCCGCTGCTGCGCGCCCCCGAGACAAGGATGTCGAGTGGCGCGCACTCCGCAGCGAGCACGCCTGCGAGGGCACCCGCAGGGCCAGCCGGCGGCGAGGCCCGGTGACTGGCAGAGTCCGGGAACCGCCGGGGCCGGGACCACCGCATCGTCCACCAGCGAGCCCCTGCATGCCCGCAGATCGGCGATGAACCAAAAAAAAAGCCCCGCCGAAGCGGGGCTCTGGAGGACGACGCGCCTTGACGCTGGATCAGCGGTCGCTCGGGCGTCGTACTAATCGATACAGCTTCAGCGCATCAGGCGGCCGCGCCGCGGCGGCGCAGCCAGCCGAGCAGGCCGAGACCCGAAGCGAACAGCCACACGGCTGCCGGTACCGGCACTGCCGCGACCTGCAGGGTGTAGAGCGCGGAGGTGCCCGTGGCATTGCCGCCGCTCAGGGCATCGGACACGACGCGCGCGGTGATGATGCCGCCGACGCCGTCCACGAAGCCGCTCAGATCCCAGACGACGCCCGCATGGCCGGCGGCGCCGGAGACCTGCAGGCCGCCGGTGCTCGAGGTGCCCGTCGCCGTGTGCCACGGCGTGGTCTGGCCGTCGCGGACGATGTAGTTCGCCGCCATGCCGTTCCAGTTCCACACCGAGCTGGCGATACTGCCGCCGCTGCCGCCGCCGATCTCGCCACTGGCGTCGATCCAGGCCGCGAGCTGCCGGCAACTGCCGGTGGGCCCGCCGGCGACCACCACGCAGGTGGCGATGCTGGAGCTCGTCAGCGCGGTCCCGCCGCCGGCCTGGTGGTTGAGCTGATTGGTGACGGGGTTGTAGGTCCACACCAGCGCGTTACTCAGCACGCACTTGGCATTGGCGGAGCCGCCGGAGATGTGATCGCAGTTCATCAGGCTCACGTCGCCCGAGACCAGGTCACTGGTCGTGGTGGCCGTCTGGAACGTCCCGAAGCTCAGGGGATCGATATGGCTGCAAAAGCCCTTCGAGCCGCTGCCCGGGGTGTTGTCGCACTGCTTGATGGTGGCAGCGGTCACGCTACCGGCAACCACCGAGATGCTGCCGTACACGTTGATGTCGTTCAGCTCGATGCCGACCGGAATGCTGGGATTGGCCGGATCAGCGTACGGGTAGGTCGCGATGGTCGCATCCAGCAGCGGCCAGCTCGTCGGGTCCAGCGGATTGAGGCTGCCGCTGCAGACCGAGGGTGGAATACAGGTCGAAAACTGGGCGATCTCCGGTATGTTCGCCCCGCCGACGCGGCGGACGTCATTCAAGACCGAAGTGTTGAGGATGTGATATTGCGCGGCTTGCGCCCCTGCGCTGGCCAGGAACACGAGCGCGGCAATGCCGAAGATCGAACGTTTCATTTCAGTCCCCCCAGGGTTGGCTGAGTTCGTGTGTTGTAGAGTTGTCGCAATGAGCGCTATCTGTTGTATCGCCCGTTTTTTTATTCGGCTGCATCACCACGCAGCCTTCGCCTTGGAACTTATCAATCCGTCGGGCCGCAGGACCAGTCACAACTCGGTCACAAGTCGGCTTGATTTGACAAAAGACAATCACAAAGCGATGAAATGAGACGCTTTCGACCCATCAGTCTCGTTGCCTGGCTGGGCTGGGGCAGCATCCTCATCGTCGCCATCGCCGTGATGGCGGTCACGCTGCGTTCCGTGGACCTGCTGCAGGAGTTCGCCGAGCGCGAAGGGCTCGCGCAGGCCCAGCTCGCCGTCGCCTCCGCGCATGGCTTCGTGGACCGGGCCCATCGCTCGGCCGCGGACTCGGCGCGATTGCTCGGCCGGCTGTCCGGGCTGCACCAGATCCTGCTCGGCGGGCAGCCCGCCGGGCTGGTCGCGTACCTGCGCAACTTCTGCGCGGAAACCAGTGGCGTGGATGGCTGCGCAGTCAGCGACGGAAACCGCATGGTCGGCGTCTCCGACCCCACCCTGCCCTGGGATGCGGCACTCGCCGCCATGACCGGCGACCGCCGGCGGTTTGTGATAACCGGGAACACGGACCAGGGCCTCTGGCTGGGGGCGGCGGCCCGTGTGCGGGGTCTCGACGAGCGCTTGCGCACGATCACGCTCAAACGCATCGAAGAATCCGCCCTCGTCGCCGTGACCGAGCAATCGCGCGCCACCATCCGGCTCAGCCGGCGCCCGCAAGCGGCCGATGCCTGGACCAATCTGCATATACGCGCCGCCACCGCGCGGCGCCCGGTGGCCGAGCGCCTCAACACGCCCGGGCTCATCTATGCCGCGTCGATGCCGATACAGCTCGCGACCGACGAGATCACCACCTTCATAGATGTCGGCATCGAAGCACGCTCCATGGACGCCCTCGTCACCGACCTCATCGCACGGCTCGGCGTGACGACGCTCGGAGTCATCAGCGTGGCCGGCCTGGCTGGCGTGCTCTATGGGCGCTGGCTGGTGCGCCCGGTCGCCCGTCTCGGCCGGGCAGCGAGCCGCATCGGCCGAGGCGACCTGACAACGTCGGTGCCGGTTGCAGGCGTGCCGGAGGTCGCCACCCTCGGTGCCGACATGGAGAACATGCGTCGCAGCCTGGTGGGTCTCACCAGCGAACTGCACCAGCGCGAAGCGCAGGCGAATGCCGTGCTGGCCGGGATCGTGGAGGGCGTCTACGCCGTGGACATGGAACGGCGCATCCGGTATGCGAACCCGCAGGTGGCTGCCGTGCTCGGCCGTGCACCAGAGGCGATCATCGGGCGGTTCTGCGGCGACGTCCTCGACCCGGAGCCGGTCAACGGCCGGCGACCCTGCGAAAACTCCTGCCCGATCCTCGCCGCACGCACCAGCGACACGAGAACCGGCACGGCCGTCGAGAAGATACGCGGGCCGCGCGGCGACCTGCGGTCGATCGTCGTCGTCAGCGCGACGCCTGCCGACGGACAACAGGTGCAGGTGCTGCGCGACGAGACAGAACTCGAGGCTGCGCGACGCGCGCGCGACAGCGTGCTCGCGAATATCTCGCACGAGTTCCGCACGCCGCTCGCCGCGCAGCTCGCCTCCATCGAGTTGCTGCACGACCGGCTGGAGACGATGAGCCGCGGCGAACGCGAACAGCTGATCCACAACATCCAGCGCGGCTGGCTGCGCCTGATGCAGCTCATCGACAACCTGCTCGAAAGCGTGCGTATCGATGCGGGCCAGTTCGCGATCCGTCACCAATCAGTGTCGCTCGCAGACGTCATTACCGAAGCCACTTCCCTGATGAAGCCGCTGCTTGACCAGCGCCGGCAGCGGGTGGTGCTCGAACTCCCGCCGGAGCTGCCAAACATCGTGGGCGACGAGATCCGGCTGATGCAGGTGTTCGTAAACCTGCTCGCCAACGCGATCAAGTTCGCGCCGGAGGCTTCCGCGGTTCACGTCGGCGCCGCCGCCGCCGGCGCCGCCCTCACGGCCTGGGTCGAGGATGAAGGCCCGGGTATCGCCGATGACGACCGGCCGGCGGCGTTCCAGCCGTTCCAGCGCTCGTTCGGCGGCGAGCCGGGCGCGCCCGGACTGGGGCTCGGACTGTGGATCGTGAAATCCATCGTCGAGCGTCATCACGGCACCGTCAGCCTGCAGCGAACCGCCGCGGGGCGAACCCGCTGCTCGATCCGCCTGCCGCTCGAGGCCACCACATGAAGGTGCTGCTGGTCGATGACGATCCGGACCTGCTGGTCGTGATCCGGTTGATGCTCGAGCAGGAGGGCTTCGAAGTCGTGCAGGCGACGGGCGTCGCAGCAGCGATCACGGCCTTTCGCCGGGAGCGGCTCGGCCTCGTGCTGCTCGACGTGAACCTGCCGGACGGCCTGGGGTTTGACGTCTGCCTGCGTATCCGGGCGGAGTCGCAGGTGCCGATCCTCATGCTCAGCGTGCGCGACGAGGAGGCGGATATCGTGCGGGCACTGGAACTCGGCGCGGACGACTACCTGACGAAACCCTTCAGTCCGAAGATCCTGGTGACCCGCATCAAGGCCTTGCTGCGACGGACCCGGCTCGAAAACGCTGAGCCGCTCAGGGTCAACGGCCTGCGCCTCGATCCAGGCACTCTGACCCTGCATGCCGACGGCCGCGGCGAAGTCCGCCTGACACGCCTGGAGTTCTCCCTGCTGCAGCTCCTGTTCGCGCACGTGGGGGAAACCGTGCATGCCGACCGGCTGATGGCCCATGTCTGGGGCCGTCGCAGCGGTGGCGACCGCCATGTGCTCAGCCAACTGGTGCACCGGCTGCGTGGCAAGCTCGAGGGGGAGGCCGGGCTCGGCGCCGTCATCGAAAGCGTGCCCGGCCTCGGCTACCAGCTGCGCCCGCAGAGCCCGCCGACCGCAGGCTGAGCGGATTTAAATGTCCGACTTGCCTATACTGCGGCGCCCGGCTTACGCGACGCAGCAATGCCCCGCGCGCTGCCGGGCATCCTCGCCAGACCCCTCAGCCATCCCCGGTCGCCGGCACTGAGCAGCCCCAGGAACAGGAATGAAGCCAGCAGGAAAAGGCGCCCGGCTCGCGCAAGGCGCGATCAGCAAGAGCATCTTCTCGCTGATGATCCCGATGATGCTCGGCATGATCGCGATCGTCACCAACAACCTCGCCGCCGCGTTCTTCATCGCGCGGATCAGCACCGACCAGCTCGCCGCGGTCAGCTTCACCTTCCCCGTGAGCTTCCTCATCGGTGCGGTGGCGATATCGCTCGGCACCGGCACCTCCACGATCGCCGCGCGCCTGTTCGGCGCAGGCCAGCGCGACGAAGTCCGCCGCATCACCGGTCACGCCATGGCGCTCGCGGTCGCCAGCGCCGCGGTCGTCATGGTCATCGGGCTGGCGACCATCGACCCGCTCTTTCGGCTGCTCGGTGCCGACGAGTCCACGCTGCCCCTGATCCACCGCTACATGCGGATCTACTACTGGGGCGGCATCTTCCTGGTGGCCCCGATGATTGCCAACTCGGTGCTGCGTGCCTCCGGCGACGCCAAGCGGCCGGCTCTGATCATGACCACCTCGGCGGTGCTCAACATCATCATCGATCCGATCCTGATCTTCGGCTGGTTCGGCTTCCCGCGCATGGAGATCGAAGGGGCGGCACTCGGGGGCGTTATCTCCAACGCAGTAACCCTGGGCGCCTCGGTGTACTTCGTCATGCACCGGGAGCGCCTCGTCAGCCTGCGGAATTTCCAGCCCGAACTGATCGGCGACTCCTGGCGGCGGATCCTGCACGTCGGCCTGCCAACGCTTGCCAGCAACCTGGCCGCACCCCTGACCACCGCGTTCATCACCAGCCAGGTCGCGCGCTACGGGCAGGATGCGGTCGCGGGCTTCGGCATGGCCGCGCGCGTGGAAGGACTCACGCTGATGGCGACGATGGCGCTCTCCGCAGCGATGACGCCGTTTGTCGGCCAGAATTTCGGCGCCGGCAAGCTCGACCGGGTGCGCGAGGGCATGACCTTCGCCTACCGCTTCGCGCTCGTGTACGGCGTCTGCATCGCGGTGCTTTTGTTCGCCGGATCCGGCCTGCTCGCCAACGCCTTCGGGCTCGAACCCGGCGCCCGCGAAGCCGCGCTGCTGTACCTGCACATCGTGCCGATCAGTTACATGGCACTCGGCTGTTCGATGGCGGTCAATGGCGCGCTCAATGCGCTCGGCCGGCCGATGGCCGCGATGTTCGTCTCACTGGCGCGAACCGTCATGGTGTACGCACCTCTCGCCTGGATACTGGCGCATTTCTTCGGGCTCATCGGCATATTCATCGCCGCGGCCTGCGCGAACTTCGTCGCCGGCGGCGTCGGCGCGGGCTGGTTTCGCCTCGCCTTCAACCAGACCCAGGCCGACCATCAGGCGCGCACCGCCAGTCAGCAGGCCTGAGAACCGCGACGGGCGCCACAGAATCCGCCGGCCGGCCTGCGCTAGGCTGGCCGATGCATGGAGAACCGGCGCAATTACTACCGCATTTTGCAGGTCCAGCCCGGCGCGCCGGCGGAGATCATCCGCGCGAGCTACCGCACGCTGATGCAGCGGCTGAAGGCCCACCCTGATCTCGGCGGCGACCACTGGAACGCCGCCATCATCAACGAGGCCTACGCGGTGCTCAGCAACCCGCAGAAACGCGCGCGCTACGACCGCGCATTCCTCGCCGGGCTGCACCGGTCGGCCGCAGCCGGCGCCGGCCAGCCGCCGCCAGGAACAACGCACGGCGAGCACGGGCACTGCCTGTTCTGTCTCGCGCCGCATCGCTGCGCCGCGGACCGGGATCCCGACGCCGTTTGCGGGCGCTGCGGCAGCCCGCTGCACCGCTCGACCCTGCGCCGGCTCTCCGGGCACGGGCAGCGCGCCATCGACCGCCTGCCGCGCCACTATCCCTTGCGGCTCTACACAACCTGGCCGCAGCCAAACGGCTGCCCGGCCGAGTCACGCGATGTTTCGCCAAACGGCATCAGTTTCGTCACTGCCGGGCAGCTCGCGCCACGCGCGATCGTGAAGCTCGACAGCGATGTCTGCAACGCGGTCATCGAAGTGACGAACGTCCGCGTCGAAGACGACGATGCCGGCGGTCACTGGCTGGTCGGGGCGCAGTTCCTGACCGTCATCTTCGCCCGCACCAGGGGCGCGTTTCTTTCCGCCCGCGTCTGACCCTGCCGCGGCGATCTCCTGCAGGGCTTCAAGCGTCGCCGCCGTCACGCGTCCGATCTGCTCGTCGCGGCTGATGGTCGGCTCCCAGTCCTCCACGAAGCCGCCGCCGACGAAGTCGCCAAAGTACATGTGTATGCCACCGGGGATCGGCACCCAGTGGCTGGCGGCCGGAAACAGGTGGCGCTCGGCCGCGAGCGCTGGAGGCGCAGCACCGTCCGGCGTCGCCCGGTGGATCTGCCAGACCGGCCGGGGGAACTGCGCCAGGCTTGCGTTCGATGGCGGATACGAATCCCAGAACACGATGCCCGCCACGCGATCGGGATTGTGGAACGTGAAGTTGGCCGCCATGGCACCGCCGAGCGAATGGCCGATCATGGCCCAGCGCCGCACCCGGGGGAATGCGTCCTGCACGTCGCGCGCACGGTTCGGGCCGAGGAACGCGAACTCGAGCGGCATGGGTACGGCCACCACGAAGTAACCCGCCGCAGCGAGACTGCGCAGGATCGGTGCGTAGCCGCGCACGTCGCAGTTGGCACCCGGATAGAAGATCACGCCGAGATGCGATTCACCTGCGCTCGGGCGAAAGACGAGGAACTCACCCTGCTCGACCGTGACCGCGGCATCGCTCGCCAGCGCGGCGAGTGCCGCCGGGCCCGCTGCGGCGTGACGGCTCTTGCCCCAGGCCCACAGCCCGACCCAGGCAGCGACTGCAATCACCACCAGCCCGACCACCAGATATTTCAATGCCCGTTTCATCGTCGCAGACCCTTCCTTTGTTCACTCCGCCAATCGCGCACCCATGTCGCGGCACCGCAGCGTGCCGGCCGCGCGGGGCTGCGGGCCGCACTGGCAATACGGCCCGAAGCCGGCAAAAACGCCTGAAAACACTGCATTCCGCGCGAGTTACAAATTGCTACAAAGTGTTACGGCAGTGAAAGGAAATCGCAACCTGGCGAGGCTACATTGGCACCGTCGAAAGAAATCGGGAAAACGGGAGAACGGCGATGAACAAACTGAGCAACCTGCGCTTCTTCGAGAAACTCGAGGGCTTCACCACCGGGCTGGTTGCCCTGATGTTCCCGGTCCTGACCCTGGCGGTCCTCCTGTAACTCGCGACAATTTCACCGCTCATCGAAAAAGGAGCCGGACAGGCGTTGAATCCCCCCTTACCGGGCGCAGATCCCCCCTTCCCCCCCAAGCGCAACCCGGTACAACGCCTGCTCCGGCTACGATGACCAAGCCCCGCTTACGCGGGGCTTTTTTTTGGTTCTTCGGCGCTGCGGTGGTCGCGGCTCGCGCCGCTCCTACGGTGCTTCGTTCAACGCAGCGGTTGGGCCGCACCCGGCAGGAGCGGACGTCAGTCGCGACCGGTACCGTGATCGCGGCCGACGGCTCCGATCGGCGCTGCGCTCAGACCGTTACCGCATCTGTCGCGGCGGGTTGAAGTACAGCCGCGCCTTGAGGAAAAACGCGGTGACGTCGCCGGAGAGCTCCAGTTCGCCGCCGACGGCGAAATTACTGGTCAGCCCGTAGAGCCCGCCCATCACCACCGTGGTTTCCTTCTCGCTGTAGATATCGAGGCGGCGCAGGAAGCCGTTCAGCTCGAGCTTGGGATCGATCATGGTGCGGAAGCCGGCCTCCACGCCCCACCCGGTGTCGCTGCGATTGCCCGACCGCATGTCGATCTCGCTGTCGATCCAGTACAGGCGGCCAATGCCGTCCAGGCCGGGTCGCAGCGGAAAATTCAATCCGGCACCAAGAGAGAGCGCGTCGGCATCACGTCCGCCGCCGACTCCGATGTCCTGGTAACCGGCGAGGAGGTGGATATTGCGGTGAAGGGCATAGGAACCTCCGAGGGCATAGCCGTCGCCATCCGCATCGACGTGGTCGAGATCCACGTTGACATAGCCGATCTCGCCGTAGGTGTAACGCGGCTCGACAGCAGCCGATGACGACGCATACGGGCCGAGAGCGAGACAGGGCACCAGCGCCCACGCCAGGTAACGAAAACGCAAAGACATCACAACTTCTCCGATAAACCGATCGCGACCAACCGTGGTGCTGACGCCTGCCGACACAGGCAGTCGCACGCACCCCGGAAACCCGGGGCGATTATGCCCCAGCACGTGCGCCAGTGGATTTCCGGTCTTTGCGCACAGATTGATCGATTCCCGCGCATTCGCATCGTTTTTGCGTCTCGTGCGCTGACTCCGCCGCTGCTTCCATGGCCACTCCCGACCGCGCCGCCTGTCGAGCGGCTGCTGCCGGTGACCAGACCTGGAGGCTGTCATGATCGGTCACTCCCTTGCATTGCGTTCGTCCACCCGCCCGCGCGCGGGATTGCGCCTGCTGCTCGCCGCGTTCGTCTGCGTCAACGCGGGCGTTGTCACCGGCGCTGTGCTGCCCGGGAGCATTGCCGGGGCATTCGCGCCGGCGACAAACGGCGCCGCCACCTACAGCATCGCCATCGAAATGGCAGATGGCGCGAACGGACTCAAGCCGGGCATCGCCCTCGTCTACAACAGCAGCGCCGGCAACGGACATGCCGGTGCCGGCTGGACGATTGCCGGTTTGTCGCAGATCGAGCGTTGCCCGCTGACACGGGCACTCGACGGGTTCGTCCGGGGCGTGCGCCTGGACTCGCAGGATCGCCTTTGCCTGGACGGCGAGCCGCTGGTGCGCCTGAGCGGCACGCACGGCGCGGACGGGGCGGTGTATCGGCGCGAACTTCATTCCTTCGAACGGGTTATCGCCCGCGGGCAGCAGGGCAACGGCCCGGCCTGGTTCGAATTGCAGCGACCCGACGGGCTGGTGTACCGCTACGGTAACGACGAGGACTCGCGCGTGAAAGCACCCGGGACGAGCGCAGTGCGCGGCTGGGCATTGAACGAGATCGAAGACCGCTTCCAGCAGCGCATCGGCTTCGAGTACACGGAGGACGCGGCTCTGGGCGAGCATCGGCCCGCGGCGATCTACTGGACCTACGAAGCCGGCGAGTCACCCGAGCAGGCGCACTACCGGCTCCTCTTCAATTACTCCGCCCGCCCGGCGGAGGATATCCGCAGCGGCTATGTCTGGGGCTCGCCCTGGCGGTCGTCGCAGCGGCTGTCGGCCATCGAATACCAGTTCCGCGACACCGGCACGTTCACGCGCGTGCATCAGTACTCGCTGTCTTATCAGAGCCCGTCCGCGACCGGAACGAGTCGCAGCCAACTCGCCAGCATCACGCAGTGCGGGCCGCGCGATTGCCTGCCACCGACGACGCTCGCCTGGGACGACGGGGTCGCGGGCTGGGACCACGCCGGGAGCATGATCTACCAGCCGCTCGACCACATCGTCGTCGGGGATTTCAACGGCGATGGCGCTGCCGACCTGTTCGGAAACAACGACGGTTACTGGGCCGTGTGGCCGGCGCAGCCCGAGTCGGGACAAAGCGGGCCGCCGGTCGCGATCCCCGCGCCGCTCGGCGCCGATGGCAGCGGGCTCGCTCTCGATTACAACGGCGACGGCTTTACCGACCTGCTCGCCCGCGCCACCAACACCGCGGACTGGGTCGCCTATCTTGCGCCGGGAAGCACCAGCAGCGGGTTCACCGCTCGCGATACCGGCGTCAAGTCGGCGGGCAACGGCATCCCCATCGCGCTCGACATCGACGCCGACGGCTTCGACGACGTCGTCTACCTGCGCGATGGCACGGCCTGGCTTCGGCGCAACCACGGCAGGGGCTTCGCCCAGGAAGTGCCGGCCGGCATCGGTAACGCGCGTGCGCCCTACACGCCGGCCCAGGGGACGGCCGGCTGGCTGGCGAGCGCAGACTTCGACGGTGACGGCCGCGAGGATCTGCTGGTCGCCCGTTCGCTGGACGCCGCGGGCAAGCTGGTGGCGGAAGCTTATTTGTCGAACGGCAGCGGCTTCGACGCGCAGCCCATCGCGACTCTCGGTGGCACGGTGACCGACGACGACGTGATCGTGCTCGACATGAACGGCGACGGTCTCTCCGACGTGCTGCTCCGGGACGGTCTTTACTGGCGGTCGTACATCAGCCGCGGCACGGCCAGCGGCACGACGAGCGGCCTCGTCGCCGCCGCCTGCAGCGATCCGTTGAGCGCGCCTGGCGGCGACCGCGCTACCGTGGTGGACTACGAAGGCGACGGGCGCGCCGACCTGCTGCAACCCAGTGGCCAGGGCTGGCGGGTTTATCGCTCTGATGGCGAGTGCTTCAGCCCGACGCAGCGCTACGCCGAGGTCATCGCACCGAGTAGCAATCCCGCGACGAGCATCATCGGCACGGATCGCGATGGCGACGGCAATACCGATCTCCTGGTGCGGGCATTTGGCGGCTGGCGGTTCCTGCCGCACCAGCGTGAGTCCCGCGCCGACGGCACGCCGGCCTATCGCGCCGGTGTGCTGCGCGAACTGACCGACGGTCTCGGCAACCGGCTGGAGTTCAGCTACCGGCCACTGTCGGGGTGGAGCGGCTACGGCATCGTCGAGGGACCGGCCCCGATGGGCTCCCGGCTTCTGCCCGGCGGTGCGCTGGTGGTGCTCAGTCAATGGGATGCAGACGCCGGCGACGGCAGCCGTCATTCAGTCACGCTGAGTTACACCAACCTGCGCGCGGACTCCCTCGGCCGTGGCCTGCTCGGCTTCCAGAGCATCCGGATGGTGGATTCACGCGGCATCACCACCGAAACCAGCTACCGGCAGGACTTCCCGTTCATCGGCCGGCCGGAGCGGGTGACCGTCTGGAACGGATCCGACAAGGTCTCCATGTACGACCCGTCCTGGGCGGCATCCTCCACCGCGGCGCCGGAGCCTGCGGCCGACACGCATTTCGTGCATCTCGCCTCGGACCTGAACGAGGCCTATGAAGTGGATGCCGACGGGAGCCTGCGGGGCAACCTCGTGCGCAGCACACAGCGAACGCTCAGCTGGAACTTCAACCACGGCGCCGTGACACGCGAGCAGGTTGCGGTCAGCTCGCCCCAGGAGGCGGGCGCGGTCTACAGCACGGTCCGCGAACTGACACTCGACGACAGCCTGCGGATCGCATACGGATGCCTCGGGTTCCCGAACCGCATCGACATCAGCCGCGGCATGACGGGCAGCTACTCGGAAGCCCACACGACACAGTTCAGCTATGGCGCAGGCCACTGCCGGACCGTTACCGAAACTTCCGGCCCCGCGAGTAACCCCGCGCAACAGCTGCGGACCACCTATGCCTACGATACGACGGGCAGGCTGGTATCGCTCACCCGCGCCGATGGAGCCGGGCTGCTCGCGCCCCGCCAGACGCTGTTCAGCTACACGGGCGACGCAACGCGTCCGTCGGAGGAAGCACAGGTCATCACCGGCCAGCCAAGCCTGACCACCACGCACAGCTGGCACGATGCGCTGGGCCTGGAAAAGAGCCGGACGGTTCCCGCAGGCACGACATCGTGGACCTTCGACGAGTTCGGCCGCCCGACGGGCGAGACGCGTCCGGCGGGCAACACACAGGTGTCACACAGCAACTGCGGGCCCTGCTTCGCTCCCCGCGCGCGGTACAGCATTCGCGCGCTGCGCTCCGACGGCTACTGGACGGAGACCCAGCACGATGCATCCGGGCGAATGGTCGGCCGCTCGTCCGCGCTGCCGCTCAATCGCACCAGCCATCAACTCTTCGAATACGACGCACTCGGCCGCGTGACCGGCGAGTCGCTTCCATATCGCGACGACCAGGCGGACAGCGTGTACTGGACGCGTTACCGCTACGACGCACTGGGACGGGTGAAATCGATCGACCGGCCGGTCAGCGAACAGAATCCGTCCGGAGCGATGACCACGATTACCTATTCAGGCCTGAACGTGACCACCCGCGACGCGGAGATGCGCGCGACCCGCACGATCCACGGCGCCGATGGACGGGTCAAGATCGTCATACCACCGCTCGGCACCAATACCGGCTACTCCTACAGCCTGTCCGGCCAGATTGAGGCGGTCGTCGACCCCGGCTGGAATTCGAGCTGGTTCGTTCATGACGAGCAAGGGCGGCTGGTGCAGGTCAACCATCCCGACTACGGCACGCGCAACTTCGCCTACAACGCCTTCGGCGAACTGGTGCAGCAGAGCGATGGCCGGAACCCGCCGCAGACCATGACCCTCGAATACGACCAGCTCGGCCGCATCGTGCGTCGCGCCGAGCCGGAGGGTACGACGCGCTGGACCTACGTCAGCAGCGTGGGCGCGGCGCAGGGCCGGCTGCAGCAGGTCGAGGGCCCGGGCGAGAGCGGACCCGCCGGTTTTCGCGAGAGCTACGCCTACGACAACCTCGGCCGGACCCGCCAGGTCACGACGGTGATCGACGACAGCAGTTACCAGACCGATTACGCGTACGACGCCGACGGCAACCTCACTTCCATGATCTACCCGTCCACCGTCGGCTGGCGGCCGAAGTTCGGTTTCCGCTACTCTCGCGGGCACATGGTGCGGATCTTCGACGAAACGGTCGCGGCGAACCGCATTTACGCATTGACCGGCATGGACGCCTCGGGCCGGGAGGTGGCGGCGGTGTTCGGTGCCACGGCCTACGTGGAACAAAACTTCTACGATCGGGCCACCGGCCTTCTCAGCGCGATCCTGTCCGGCTCCGTGGCGCAGCCGGACAACCTGCAAAACTATGAGTACGAGTGGGACCGCATCGGCAACCTGCTCGCCCGGCGCAACGTCGGGGCGAATCCGCCGGCCGAAGAACGATTCGCCTACGATGAGCTCAATCGCCTGACCGGGACGACGCTGAATGGCGCCCCGACACTGACGATGGTCTACCGGCCGGACGGCAACATCCGCACGAAGTCGGACGTCGGCAACTACACCTATGGCGCCGAGCATCCGCGCGCAGTCATGGCAATCGGCGGCGGCCCGCGAGGAGTGCTGAGCTTCGAGTACGATGCCAATGGCAATATGACGAGTCGCAGCGGCTCGCCGATCACCTGGACGTCGTACAACCAGCCCCGGCAGATCGGCGCCGGTGCCTACTACACCCGACTCAGCTACGGGCCGGATCGCCGCCGCACGCGCCAGGACCTGAAGGCGGGCACCAGGTCGAAGACCATCCACTACGTCGGGCCGCATTTCGAAGTCGAGACCGAAGGATCGGTGAAGCGCTACCGCTCCAACGTGTTTGCCTACGGACGGGCGGTCTACAGCCAGGTCGAGACCAGCTCGGGCGGCCTCGAGGCCTACTACGTGCTACACGACCATCTCGGCAGCGTCGACCGCCTTGCGCGTGCGGCCGGCACCGGCAGCGAAACCATGAGCCTGAGCTTCGACGTCTGGGGCAAGCGGCGTAACACGAACTGGAGCGCCGACACGATCGATGCGCGTCCGAACGATACGCACTGGACCGAGCGCGGATTCACCGGCCACGAACACCTCGACCTGGCAGGCCTGGTGCACATGAACGGGCGGCTGCACGATCCGGAGATCGGGCGCATGATCTCGCCCGATCCCGTCGTGCCGGGCCTGGGAAACCCTCAGGGGCTCAACCCCTACAGCTACGTGATCAACAACCCGGCAACGTTTGCCGATCCAAGCGGCTACTTCCTGAGCAAGCTGCGCAAGGCGGTGCGCCGCGCCGTCCGTCACGTCGGATCGACCGGCAGACGTGTCGTCCGGCGCTGGGGCCGGCCAATCGGTGCAGCCATTGCGGCGTACTACACGGCCGGCGCCGTCTCCTCGTGGGCCTACGCCGCACAGACCTCTTCGATCTCCATCTCCGGTCCCGCATTCCTCACCGCCGACGGCATTGCCGCCTCCGGCGCGCTGGGCGCGGCCGGAACATCGAGCGCCATCGCCGGCGGAGTTGCTGGCGGGGCAGTCGCCGGAGCGATTGCCTCAGGCGACCTGCGGGGAATAGCCGCCGGCGCCCTCACCGGCGGAGCCATGGCCGGGATTGGCGCAGCAGCCGGCGGCGGCTACAGTACCGGTCGCGTACTTGCGGAAGCCACCGTCGGCGGAGTGTCGGCCGAAATGCAGGGCGGAGAGTTCCTGAACGGCTTCGTCACCAGCGGCAGCCTGTCGTCGCTCACCTGGGCGGCGCTGGAGATGCGCGAGGCGATGGTAAGGCAATCGCTGCTGAACACCGCAGGCAGGAATGCCAGCGGCCTGAGTGCCGGTTTTCGCGGGGACGGCTTCAAGCTCGGTGGCTGCCGTTGGCCGTGCCAATGGGGCCCGCTCGGCGGCATTCAGGGCCAGGCCGGAAGATTCCTCGGCGTGGACTACGCTCCCGGCTCGTTCCTTGATGGTCTCGTCGAGACTTTCGCTGGCCCGCACGATTTCCTGAACAGCCCCGTCCTCTACGATGCACTCGGCAATTCGGCGAACCGCTGGTCCGGCTTCGAGTTGTTGAACGCAGCCAACGTGCTGGTCGCTTCACCGTTCGCAGCAGCCTCCGTCATCCCGTCCTACGCCTACGGCGCCATGCATGACTAGATCATCGCATCGCGCTGCCATGCTTGGCTTGATCGCTGTAGCAGCAGCCGGTTGCGCCTCGACCGAAGACCTTGCCAAAGGCTTTCGTGAAGATCGCGACCGCTGTGTAGGCCGTTTATTCATGGATCCGGACAGTTGGTGGTGCGGCTGGAGCGATGCGATTCAGAAGACGACCGTGGGTGACAGCACGGATGAATACCTGATCGCGCGCGAGGACATGGGCCGTTGCCGCTGGGTATATGTCGTGGACCGCGAATCGCGGCGGGTAACCGACTGGCGTTTTGCCGGCGGCGAAGAAGACTGCTACAACCGTATCGACTGGCTCGGGCCATGGTGACCAATCGAGCCGGGATGAGCCGACTGGCTGGGCGTGGATTCCTGCTCCTCGCTGTTGTCGCTATCCAGGCCGCCTGTGTGGGCTGGCCATCGCCTGTGAGCGACTCGGGATTGCTGCCGCACCAGGTGGGTGGTTACTGCACTAGCTGGTCAAACGCAAAAGGAATCAAGGCACCGCATGGGGTGAGCCTCGTCGCGCGGCCGATGAAAGACAAGCTCAACGGCACAATCCTGCTCTACGTGAATATCCTCGTGCCCACCGCAGTGACGGTTCGGACCGAGAAACCGGAGATCGTCCTGACAAGCCCGACATGGCCAGAGCCGCGACGGCTGCGAATAAATCACTTCACCGGTCGCGGCGGATCGCGCTTCCCCCCGGAGAGCGCGCTGCAGGGTTTCACAGATCCCGATCTGCCTCCCGAAGTTGTGACCCCCTGGTACCTGCCGCATGCCGACACGGAGTTTCCACCGACCGGACTGCCACAGGTACCCGAATTCACGCTGCAACTGCCAACACTGGAAATCAACGGCGAGCGCTTCCAGCCCAGGCCGATCACGTTTCGCGCCTGTACACGTTAAGCGTCGTGGATTGCCAGAGGGACCGATGCTCAGCCACACCGACAACGCCCCACATAGCCACTCGCTGACCCGCTCCGCGCCTGCCTTACTCGGCTGAGGCTGCGGCGGTGTCGATTTTCGTCGCTGCCCAGCCGATCACCTCCCGGACGCGCGGTGCCGCGAGCCGGCGGGCCTCCGCGAGCGAGCACCAACGGAATTCCATGTGCTCGGCACTGCCGGTCTTTGGATTCGGCAGGATGGCGACATCCGTGCGGCGGGTCTCGGCCAGGTAGTACCGCGCGACCTTGCCGCGGCTGTAGGGGCCGGTCTCGAAATACTCCTCGCCCCAGGGAAAGACGAGATCATCGAGAGTGGTTTCCTCGCACACCTCGCGCAGCGCCGCCTGTTTCGGCTCTTCGTCCTCCTCCACCAGCCCTTTCGGGAAATCCCAGTGGTTGAAGGCGCGCAGCAACAGGAATCGCCAGCCCTGCGGCGTCTGCCGCAGGACCACCGCGCCACAAGACAGGACTTTGCGACGCCCCCTCGCCATCGGGCCGAGTATATCGGGTTGCGCGGGACTCTCAGGCGTCGCGCAGCACGCTGACCGGCGGCTCGTTCACCGCCTTGCGGGTGGCGAGCGTGCCGGTCAGCCCGACGAGAACGCTGCCGACGAGCAACCCCGCCGGCCACAGGATCGGGCTCACGACATAATCGAGGTCGAACACGCGTTGCGCCAGCACCAGGCCGATGACGGTCGCGCCGAGTGCACCGAGCGCGCCGGCCAGGCCCCCGAGTGCCGTGAACTCCACGGCTACCCCTTGCAGGATGGTGCGGCGATCGGCGCCCAGCGCATGCAGGATCGCGCTTTCGAAACGCCGCTCGTCGCGCGTCACCTGAACCGCGGCGAGCAACACCATGACGCCCGCGAGCAGCGTGAACAGGAACACGTACTGCACGGCCAGCGAGGCGCGGTCCACCACCATGCGCACCTGAGCGAGGATCGCCTCCAGGTCGAAGACGGTTACACCCGGAAAGGCGCGCACCAGCTCGTTCAGCAGCCGTCGCCTCTCGGGCGGTACGTGAAAACTCGCAATGTAGGTCTGCGGCAGTTCGGCAGCCAGCCCGGGCGAGAGCATCAGGTAGAAGTTAGGGGCGAAAGACTCCCACTCGATGCGGCGGATACTCGTGACGGGCGCAACGAACTCCTCGCCGCCGACGTTGAACGACATGCTGTCGCCGACCTGCACGCCGAGCCCGCGAGCCACGTCCTCCTCGATCGAAATCTGCGGCGAGCCCTCGTGGCTTTCACCCCACCACTCGCCGCTGACGATACGATTGCTCTCCGGGAGCGCTCCGGTCCAGGTGATGTTCTGTTCGCGGCGCACGAAATTGGCGCCCTGCCGGTCGGCGAAGGTCATGTCGGCCACCGGCCGACCGTCGATCGCCGTGAGTCGCCCGCGGATGAACGGCAGGGATGTGGGCTCGCTGCCGATTTTCTCGCGGATGAAGCGCGACATCTCGGGCCAGGTCGCCGGGGCGATGTTGATGAGGAAGTAATTCGGCGCGTCCGGAGGAATCGTGCGCCGCCACGCCTCCAGCAGGTCGCCGCGCACCACCGTGAGCAGCAGCAGCACCATCAGCCCCAGGCCAAACCCGACGATCTGCACGATGCTCTCCGCGCCGCGCCGCGAGATGTTCGCAAGCCCGTAGCGCCAGGCGACGCCCGCCGCTCCGCGAAAACGCGTGACCAGCGCCACCAGCCCCCAGCCTGCGGCACCTGCGATCAACGCCAGGCCGGCGAGGCCGCCGGCCACGACGCCCACCAGGGCCAGGTCGCGGACGATCGCGTAGATCATGCCGGCCAGTGCGGCGGCGGCGAGCGCGTAGGTCGCGACCGTGGACAGCGCCGGCGGCGGCAGATCGCGGCGCAGCACGCGGATCGGAGAAGTGCGCCTGAGCTGCCACAGGTGCGGCAGTGCAAAACCGAGCGCCACCGTCGCCGAAGTCAGTGCGCCGAGCCAGGCCGGCCTGACCGTCGGCAGCGGCAACTCCATGTCGAGCACCCCCTCGGACAGCCGCGCGAGCACCGCCTGGGCTCCGAAGCCGAGCGCCGAACCGACGAGCGTGGTGCCGAGGATGATCGCGGCAAGCTGTGCGAGCGTGCTGCGCTCGATGAAGGACTGCGTGGCGCCGAGACTTTTCATCAAGGCGACCGTATCGAGGTGGCGGAATGCGTACAGCCGCGCCGCCATGGCCGTGGCGACCGCGGCCAGCACCACCGTGACGAGCGAGGCGAGCGCAAGGAAGCGTTGCGCGCGATCGATCGCCTCGTTGATCTGCTCGCCGGCATCCTTCTGGTCGCGAATTGCGGTTTCGCTGTCGAGGCGCGGTGCAATGCGCTGGCGGAACTCGCGTAACGCCGCACCCTCGCCCGCGAAGAGCTGCCGGAAGGTCGCGCGGCTGCCGGGTCGCAGCACGTCCATGAGCGCGACATCGGCGATGTTGACGAGCAGCGACGGCGCGAGATTCGCGAAGCCCGGATTCTGGTCCGGCTGGTACTCGAGCACACGGGTGATCTTCAGGTCACGCGTGCCCACCTGCACCACGGCACCGACTTCCGCGCCGAGCTTGCCGAGCAGCCCGGGCTCTGCCCAGGCCTCACCGAGCGCCGGAATGCCGCTGGCGACCGTCGTCGCGCCGAACATCTCGGTGGAGATCTTGAGTTCGCCGCGCAAGGGATAGCCCTCGGTGACGCCCTCGATGGTCGCGAGCGAGCTTTGCTCCTCGCCGGTGAGCACCACGGAGGGAAACGCGACCGCCTCGGCCGTGCGCAGCCCGAGCGATTGCGCCTCGTCCAGAAAAGCCGGCTCGATCGGCGCCGGCGACCGCAAAACGAGGTCAGCAGCGAGGATCGCGCTGGCCTGCGCGCGGATCACCCCGCCGACGCGATCGGTGAAGAAGCCGACCGCGGTAATCGCGGTAACTGCCACCGTGATCGCCGCCACCAGCACGGTAAGCTCGCCCGAGCGCAGGTCGCGAACGAGGGCGCGCAGCGCGAACGACCAGGCGTTCATGACACCAGCCGGCCGCCGTCGATCTCCACGATGCGGTCGCAGCGCCCGGCGAGCGAGCGCTCGTGGGTGACCAGCACCAGCGTGGTCCCGGCCTGCCGGTTCAGTCCGAAGAGCAGGTCAGCGACGCGCGCGCCGCTTGCCGTGTCGAGGTTGCCGGTCGGCTCGTCCGCAAACAGCACCTGTGGCCGCCGCACGAAGGCGCGGGCGATGGCAACCCGTTGCTTTTCGCCGCCGGAGAGCTGTTTCGGGTAGTGCGACAGGCGCCGTTCGAGGCCGACCGAGGCGAGTGCCTCGCGCGCGCGCTCGCGGACCTGCGCATCGCCGGCAAGCTCCAGCGGCAGCATGACGTTCTCGATCGCGGTCAGGGATGGAACAAGGTGAAACGACTGGAACACGAAGCCGACGCTCTTGCCGCGCAGCCGCGCGCGACCGTCTTCATCGAGCGCCGTGAGGTCCTCGCCGCATAGCCATACGGCACCACTGGAAGGCCGGTCGAGGCCGGCCAGCAGCGCGAGCAGCGTGGTCTTGCCGGCTCCGGAAGGGCCCACCAGCGCAACGCTTTCACCGGCGCGTATCTCGAGGTCGACGTCGTCGAGAATGGTCAGCGGCCCTTCCGGGCTGCTAACCTGTTTGCCGAGCCCTGAAGCCCGCAGCACGACCTGATCGACCTTGCCTTCCTTTATCACCAAGCTGGCTGTCCTGATACTGATGGCCGCCTGCCAGAGCGCGTTCGCCGCGGACGCCGGGCGGACGTTGCTGGTGATCGGCGATAGCCTGAGCGCCGGTTTTGGCCTGGAACCCGGACAGGGCTGGGTCGCGCTGTTGCAGGACCGGCTGGAGGCCGAAGGGTACGGGTATCGCGTAGTGAATGCCAGCATCACCGGCGACACCACCACCGGCGGTGTCGGGCGTCTGCCGCGGGCCCTGCAGCTGCATCGGCCGGCCGTCGTGGTGATCGAGCTCGGCGGCAACGACGGGCTGCGCGGCACGCCCATCCCGGTGATCCGCGACAACATGGCCGAGATGATCCGTCTCGCACAGCAGGCGCAAGCCCGCGTGGTGCTCGCCGGCCTGAAAATGCCCCCCAATTACGGGGAGCGTTACACCTCCGCGTTCGAGGCGATGTACGCGGAGTTGGCCGCCAGACACGGTGTCGCGCTGATCGATTTTTTCATGGACGGTGTGGCGCTGAACCCGCGCTTCATGCAGCCGGACGGCATCCATCCGAATGCCGCCGGCCAGGCGCGGCTGCTGGAGAACGCATGGCCGGTGATCGAGAAGCAGCTGCGCGCGACTTCGGGTCGGCACTGAAGTGCCTCCTGCAGGATGCCGGCCTACCGGAACGCCCCGCTGTGATCGCGAAGGAACTGCGCGAGCGAGATCGGCTTGCGCCCCATCAGGCGCGTGAACGTGTCGGTGACGTGCGGAGCTTCGCCCTCGGCGATTTCGCGGAAGAGTTCTGAAACCGCGTTGGCGTGCCATTCGTTGGGCAGCACCCGCTTGAGGATCGCGAGATACGCGGCGGGGTCGGCCGGGACGTAGCGGATCGTCGTCCCCAGTACCTCGCTGAACCGCTCGGCAACCTGGTGAAAGCTGAGCAGCTCCGGCCCCGTGATCTCGTAGCCCTTGCCTTCGTGGCCGGTGCCAGCGAGCGCCTCGGCCGTGACGGCACCGATGTCGCGGGCGTCGGCCATGGCTGTCCTGCCATCACCCATCGGCAGCGAAAACGACTTGCTCTCCTTGATCGATTTCGCGCTTCCGAGCAGGTTCTGCATGAAGAAATTGGGCTTGATCATGGTCCACGCCAGGCCGGAGGCGCGGATGTATTCCTCGGCCGCCCAATGCGCCCGCGGAATGGGCGAGCGCGCCGCGGCAACGGCCTCCATCGAAGACATCTTGACGATGTGACGCACACCGGCCTGCCTCGCCAGGTCGACGAGCTGTTTTTCGAGTTCGAGCTGGCGCTGGCTGTTCGGCAACAGGATCAGCAATCGCTCGACATCGGCCATTGCGCGCGTGACGCTGGCAGGATCGGTTACATCGCCGGACGCGAGTTCGATGCCGGCCGCTTTCAACGCCGTCGCTTTCTCGGCGTTGCGTACCAGCGCCCGCACTTTCGCGCCCTTCGCCGCGAGCGCCCTGGCGGTCTCGCTGCCGGTCTTGCCGGTCGCGCCTGTCAGCAGAATCATGATTCAGTCTCCCCGGTTGTTCTCGAGATATCGTGGCCGCCCGCCACGCGCTTCACGCTGCGCAGGCCGCGGCGATCGTATCCTGGATGGCTTCCGCCGCTTTGCGCGGGTCGGTGGCATCGCGGATCGGCCGCCCGACCACGATGTGGTCCGCGCCGTCGCGAAAGGCCTGTTCCACGGTGACGACGCGCTTCTGGTCGTCCGTTGGCCGGTTCTCGACCGGGCGTATGCCGGGAGTCACCACCAACAGGCGCCGGTCCACCGCGCGGCGCAGCGCCGGTAACTCGAGCCCGGAAGCAACCACGCCATCGCAGCCCGCCTCGAGCGCGCGGCGGGCGCGGGACAGCACGAGTTTCTCGACGTCGCAGGCGAAGCCGAGGTCGTCGAGATCGCCGCGGTCGAGGCTGGTAAGCACCGTGACCGCGAGAATCTTCAATTCGCCCTTCGCGGCGGCAGCCGCTTCCATGATGGCCTGGTTGCCGTGAACCGTCGCAAACGTCGCCCCGTGCCGGGCGAGCCCGCGTACTGCCGCCCCGACCGTGGCCGGCACATCGAAAAACTTCAGGTCGGCGAACACCTTGTTGCCGCGCGCGACCAGCCAGTCGAGCAACTCGAAATAGCCACCGGAGGTCATGAGCTCCAGGCCGAGCTTGTAGAAGCGCACCGCGTCGCCGAGGCGCCCGGCGAGTTGCCGCGCCTGCGTCGGGTCGGGCACGTCCATCGCGAATATCAGGCGATCGCGGACATCGATCGTGGTGTGGCTGGTCACTCGGGTGCAATCCGGCTCGACGCTGATCGGGGCAGCGGGGCTGCCGATGCTAGCCGGACACCGGGGGACAGTCACCTGTTGACACTCACCACTCCAGGTGCGGATCCACCAGGCGCCGGTAGGCGGACACCGCGTAGCGGTCGGTCATGCCGGAAACGTAGTCGGCAACGGCCCGGGCCCGGCCCGCCTGCCCGTCGCGGCGCTGCCAGGCGAGCGCGCGGGTGGCGTGCTCCTTCGGCATGGCTTTCGGGTCATCGAGATAACGCTCGAACAACGCCGCGAGAATGGACCTGGCGCGGCGGTTCATCGCCACCACCCGTTCGTGCCGGTACAGGCGCTGGCGCAGAAAGGCCTTCAGCTCCTCGTGCTCCCGCCGGACCTCCCCGCTCAGCCCAATCAGCGGCTGGCGCCGGGCGCGCACCGCCTCGAGCGACGCGGCGGCTGCGCCCGCGATGTTGCAGCGGCTGGTCTCGATGAGATCCGTGACGACATGATCGATCATCCGCCGCACGGTCTCGTGGATCAGGATGCGGCGGCCGCCGCGCCGGTGCGCGGCCCGAAGCCGCGAAAAATGGCGCCGGAAGAGCGCGACCTCCTCCAGGTCCACGATGCGCAGCAGGCCCGCCCGCAATCCGTCGTCCATGTCGTGATTGCTGTAGGCGATCTCGTCGGCGACGTTGGCAAGCTGCGCCTCGAGACTCGGCTGGCGCCGCTCGATGAAGCGTCGCCCCAGCTCGCCGAGCTGCACTGCATTCGCCTGCGAGCAGTGCTTGAGAATGCCCTCGCGGGTTTCGAAGGTCAGATTCAGGCCGGGAAACGCCAGGTAGCGCTGTTCGATTTCGTCGACGACGCGCAGCGACTGCAGGTTGTGCTCGAAGCCGCCCCAGGGCCTCATGCAGCGGTTGAGTGCCTCCTGTCCGGAGTGGCCGAAAGGCGTGTGGCCGAGATCGTGTGCCAGGCAGATCGCCTCGGTGAGATGCGGCTCCAGGCCAAGGCCGGCAGCCACGGTGCGCGCGATCTGCGCGACTTCCAGCGAGTGCGTCAGGCGCGTGCGGTACAGGTCGCCCTCGTGGTTGACGAACACCTGCGTCTTGTACACGAGCCGGCGAAACGCGGCGCAGTGCACGATGCGGTCGCGATCGCGCTGGAACATCCCGCGGTAGGGATGCGGCGACTCAGGGTAACGACGCCCGCGACTGGTCGCTTCGCTCGCCGCGCAGGGGTGCGCGGGGACCGTCACCCTGTGCCCGCTGACGGCAGGAACAGGCTCAGGCAGTTTTCTTTGGTTCTGCGCCGACCTGCGCGGACGGGGCGGCGTCGCGACGGAGTCGATGGGTTGATCCCGCGCGGTGGTAGCTCGCGGGGACGCTGCGCCGGGGCGCTTGCTACGGCCGTCCATGGCCTGGGCGCGCTCGGGTTGCGCCCGCGCGCCGCATCCTGCTGCGTGCGGCTCCACACGCCCGTTGCACCGCCCCGGCCAGCAGCGTCACGGGGCGAAAGGCGTCTTTCCCCTTACGACGCGACTTCGGCACGCACGAAGCCCTGCAATTCCTGGATCGGGAACTCGGCCGTCACGCGCGCGTTGCCGATCACCGGCAGCAGTACCAGCCGGATCTGGCCGGCGAGCACTTTCTTGTCCATCGCCATCGCGGCGAGGAACTCCTCCGGATGCACCCTGGGCGGCTGCACGGGGAGTTTCAGCTGCTGCAGCAGGCCGGTGACGCGCCCGACGTCTGGCGCCGGCAGCAGCCCGAGGCGATGCGAGAAGCGTGCCGCCATGGCCATGCCGGCCGCCACCGCCTCGCCGTGCAGCCACTCGCCGTAGCCGGCACAGACCTCGATTGCGTGGCCGAAGGTATGGCCGAAGTTGAGCAGCGCCCGGCGGCCGCGCTCACGCTCGTCGCCCGCCACGATCTCGGCCTTCAGCTCGCAGGAACGGCGAATCACCTGGTGCATGGCACCGGCCTCGCGCGCGAGCAGCGCCCCGGCATGTTCCTCGAGCCAGGCGCAGAACCGCCCATCCGCGATCAGCGCGCATTTCGCCACCTCGGCCAGGCCGGCCGACAGCTCCCGGTCGGGCAGCGTGTGCAGGGTGTCGGAATCGGAGAGTACACACAGCGGCTGGTGGAACGCGCCGACCAGGTTCTTGCCGCCCGGGTGATTGACACCAGTTTTGCCACCAACCGAGGAGTCCACCTGGGCCAGCAGTGTCGTGGGCACCTGGATGAAGTCGATGCCCCGCTGGTAGATCGCGGCCGCGAATCCGGCGATGTCGCCGACAACCCCGCCGCCCAGCGCGAGCACAACGCCATCGCGCGCGATGCGATGACCGACGAGCGCGTCGAGCACGGTTTCGGTGGTGACGAGATTCTTGTGTGCCTCGCCATCGGGAAGGGTCACGGAGCTGACCCGCCCCCTGGTCAGCATGCCGCGCAACCGCCCCTCGTAGAGCGGGCCAACCGTGGTGTTGGTCACGATCAGCGCATCACGGCCGCGCAGGTGCGCGTCGAGGAGTCCCGCACGGCCGAGCAACCCGCTGCCGATATAGATCGGGTAGCCGCGCTCACCGAGATCGACGGTGATGGTCATCATGGCAAGAATGGTAACGCAGCATCCGCGCAACCGCCCGGAAAGCGGCATCGGCCGGGGGAATCTCGCCGCGACATCCCTGTCGCGGCTCGCATCGGCCTCGGGCTCGCTCCCGCTCCTGCTGCGCTCGCCCTCCACGCCCCCCGTCCGATGCCGCTTTCCGCGCGAACGGAAACCGTGGCGTTACGTTTCGTTCGTTCCCGGCTCGGCGAGGCGGCGGCGGATCTCCCGCGTAACAGCGCTGATGCGCCGGCTGTCGGTCTCCACCGTCAGGTCGGCGATCTCCCGGTACTGCGGCTCGCGCACAGCCATCAGCGCTTCGAGGATCTCCCGCGGGTCGCCACCCTTGAGCATCGGCCGCTCGGCGCCGCCGCGCGTGCGCCGTAGCTGCTGATCCACGGAGGCATGCAGATAGATGACCCGCCCGCGCGCGGCCAGGTGCCTGCGGTTGACGGAGTCCTGGACCGCGCCGCCGCCGGTGGCCAGCACGATACGGGAGCGCTGCGTGAGCTCATCGAGCACCTGCCGCTCGCGCGCGCGGAAACCCGCCTCGCCCTCGCGCTCGAAGATGTAGGGAATATCCACCCCGGTGCGGGCCTCGATCACCTCGTCGCTGTCGAGGAACTCCAGGCCGAGCTCCTCGGCGAGCTTGCGCCCGACCGCCGACTTGCCGGCACCCATCGGCCCGACCAGAAAAATGCTGGTGGTGGCTTCCATGCGCCGGATTGTAGCGGGAGCGTTGCGGCGGCACCCGGTGGAAACGTGCCGGACATGACTACTGCTGCTTACCCACCGGAATGGACGCGGCTGGCGCTGCTCCTGCATTGCCATGGTCACCGCTGCGATGGTCGCGGCTGGCGCCGCTCCTACAGGGCATTAGTCACCGCTGCGGGTCAGGCTCGCCATTGTAGGAGCGACGCAAGTCGCGAACCGACGCCCCTGCCGCTCGTGTCAAAGATGCCGGAGCTGACACAGCAAAACGAAGAGCCGGCCCGAAGGCCGGCTCTGTCAGATGGCCTGCCAACCGACGATCAGTCGGTGTTGGAACAATCGGGAACGGTTCCGAACGGGCTGAAGACTCCGGGCGGAGATGCGTTCTCGTTATTCAGGTCTTCGGCTTTCGCATCGAGCAGGAAGGTTTGCGAGCGGGCGAACTCGGTGCCAGAAACGCTGGCCTTGGCTTCGATCCGCGCCATGACCCACAGATTGTGGTCCTGCGGATAGATCACGCACACGCGCGCCAGACCCTGGGTGTTGGTCGTGACCTGTGCCGAGGTGCCACCGGCACCGGCCGCAGCACAGGGATTGCTCGCCGCCGCGTTGCTCGGCACCGCGGCGACGGTCGCCACGTTGCCGGCCTCGAGACGACCGCTGGAGTTCAGGTCCTCCCCCAGGTCGAGGATGCCATTTCGGTTGACGTCCTCGTCCGGACAGCGAGCGTAGTTCACGCCCTCGCCGCCGCTGGACCAACCCGAGCCGCTCACGAGCAGGAGCGCGCCCTTGCGATACTCGGTCGAATTCAGGCTGACCTGCACGGGCTTGTTGGCCACTGCGTTACCGACGGCGTCGGTGACGATGATGTTCCACTCCTTCGCGAACGTCGCGGTGGTCGGCTCGAAAATGTCGTTACCGGTACCGAGCGAAATGAACAGGGCTTGCTGAGCCACCGTCAACTGCACCGTATCCTCCGCGATCGGCGCCCCGGCAGGTCCGATATAGGCGCGGATGACGACGCCGTTCTGGGCCGTCGCGTTGGAGCCAGCCGTGTAGACACTCTGCGCGGTGCCGAGGCTGTCGGTGAGATCCGTACCGGGCGACACGCCTGGGCTGCCGCTGGTATCGCTGACGATCTGGAACTGGACCGAGGCGTTCTTGACCAACTGCTGATTAGCGTCACGCACCACGGCCGTCAGGGAGCTTTGTGCGCCGGCAGGCACCGTGAAGGGAGAGGCCTGCAGATCCAGCGTCGCCGGCACGGTGGCCACGAACTCCAGGTTCAGCGTCGCGGTCGTGTTCGTCGCCGGGTCGCGGGCCGTGATCACTGCGCTGCCCGCCGTCGTGCTGGTCACCGTTGCCTGCGCGACACCGCCGGAGGTCGTCGTGACCCCGGAAACGGTGCCACGCGTGCTGGAGAACTGGACCGCGCTGCCGTCGGCCACCGGCGAACCGTTCTGCAGCCAGCGCACCTGGACCACCTGCGGGACATTGAGGTTCACTTCGGCCCCGGCTGCCGGCGCGATGAACCCGAAGGCGTCACCGGAGATGCTGACGCTGAAGGTCGCCGAAAGACCGAGGGCCGCCGCGGTCAGGGTGTCGCTGTTGCCGGTGCCGCCATTACCGGCGGTCAGGGTCGTCGCGGCATTGCCCGAGGAACTGGTCACTGCGCTCGGTGGCGCCACCGCATTGCCGTTCGCCGATGTGAAGGTAATCGTCTGCCCGGCGATGCCCGCGCCCTCGGAATCCTTGAGGACCGCGGTGTACTGGCCCGAGTTGTTCAGTGCCAGCGCGGTGGGGCCGGTGACCACGAGAGTCGTACCGACGACGTTGATATTGATGGTCGAAGTGACACCGGACGACGTCGCCGAAGCGCCGGCCGTTGCGGAAACCGTAATCGTGCGGTTGGTCGGATCGAGGCCGTTGCTCAGCTCCGCAGTAGTCGTACCGCTGGCGTCCGTGGGTGCCGGCGGAAGTATCTGGCCGGACGTCACGCTCATCGACACGGGTGCGTTCGCAATCGCATTGTTGTTGGCGTCGCGCACAATGACGGTCAGCGCGACCTTGGAGGCGCCGGTCTGATCCGAGGGCAGTTGCATCGAATTCGCGACGATCTGCACCGACCCGACCGCCGTGCCCGCTCCGGCACCGCCGCCCGGGCTCAGGATCGTGTTGTCGTCGCTCCCGCAGGATGCGAGCGCGAACGCTGCCGCCATCAACACCAAAATACTACGCAGTTTCTTCATGACTTGCGGATCCTATGCCGTGGCCCCTGCGGGGCTCCCTTCAGTAAATGCTCGAGCCTTCTTTTAGTATTTTTGGCGTGACGAAAATGAGCAGCTCCGACTTGTTCGATACCCGGTTAGTGGAGCGGAACAGGTATCCCACCAGCGGAATGTCACCGAGGAACGGCACCTTGCGCAGGTCGTCGCCCTGTTCGGTTTCATAGATGCCGCCGAGCACGACCGTCTGGCCGTTGTCGACAAGCACCTGTGTTTCCACCGAGCGGGTATCGATACTCGGCACCTGGCCGCCGCGTTCGTTGGTGATCACCTGACCGACGCTGTCCTTGGTGACCTTCAGATCCATGATGATGCGGTTGTCCGGCGTGATCTGCGGGGTGACGGTGAGCGAGAGCACCGCTTCCTTGAACTGGGTGGTCGTCGCGCCACTGGACGCCGCTTCCTGGTAGGGAATCTCGACACCCTGCTTGATGAACGCTTCCTTCTGGTTCGCCGTGATCACGCGCGGTGAGGAGATCACCTCGCCGCGGCCCTCGGCCTGCAGCGCCGAGAGTTCGAGATCCACGAGGAAATCATCGTCGAGCAACGCGACCGCAAGCTGGCCGGCCGGACTCGCCACCGGCAGATTGACGTTGAACCGGTCGTCGAGCGACGGCACTTCAACCGGGAACGGCGTGCCGTTGTTGTTGATGTTGTCGATGCCTGACTGCACGATGGTGTCCGTGCCGCTGGCGTTGCCGCTCACCGCGAGCAGCCCGTCGCTGCGATCCTTGACCGCAGTGACACCCCACCGCACGCCGAGATCACGGCTGAAGTCGTCGCGCACGATGACGATGCGCGACTCGATCAGCACCTGGCGCACCGGGATGTCGAGCGTCGTGACCAGCCGGCGGATGTCGGCGATACGATCCGCGGTGTCCTGCACCAGCAGCGTGTTGGTGCGTTCGTCGAGCGCCACCGAACCGCGATCCGACAACATCGAGTTCTTCGACTTGCCCTTGATGAGATCCGCCAGGTCGCTCGCCTTGGCGTAATTGACCTGCAGGAACTCCGAAAGCAGGGGCTCGAGTTCCTTGATCTCCTTGCGGGCCTCGAGATCGGCCTTCTCGCGCGCCGCAATCTCGTCGGCCGGCGCAATGATCATGACGTTACCGTTCTGGCGCTTGTCGAGGCCCTTGGTCGCGAGCACGATGTCGAGCGCCTGGTCCCAGGGCACGCTCTGCAGGCGCAAGGTGACGTTGCCCTGCACGGTGTCGGAAACCACGATATTGCGGCCGCTTACGTCGGCGAGCAGCTGCAGCACCGCGCGTGTTTCGATGTCCTGGAAGTTCAGCGTAAGACGCTCGCCGCTGTAACTCTTGTCTGCGCTGAACAGCGTGGCTTCCTTCTTCGCCTCGTCCTTGATCACCGGCTGGACTTCGACCGTGAACACCTGGTCGGACTGGTAGGCGAGTTCCTCGAAGACGCCGCGGGCAGCGACGACGATGCGCGCGTCGTTGCCGGCCCGCATGACGCTCACGGTGTTTACGGGCGTGGCGAAATCCGTGACGTCGAGGCGCTTGAGCAGGTTGTCCGGCAGCTGCGTGTCGGCGAATACCAGCACCACTTCGTCCCCTTCACGACGCACGTCCACCGGCGTTCCGGGATCCGACAGGTTGACCACAACCCGCCCGCCGCCCTTCTCGCCCCGGCGGAAATCGACGTTCTGGATGCTGCGCCCGCCGGCAGGCGCGGCTGCTGCCGCCGGCGCCGGCGCGGCTGCTGCCGCCGGCGCTGCGGCAAAGGTCGCGCCGCTGCCCGTGCCACCGAGCGTGACGAAGACGCTGTTGCCGCTGACGCGCGTCTCGTACGGCACCATGGAATCGAGGTTCAGCACCACGCGGGTACGCCCGCCGGACTCGGCGGCGAGGATCGTGGACAACGGGCCGGTGTTGACCTCGCGACGACGCGCGGGCAAGCCGATGCTGGTATTGGCGAGATCGAGTGAAATGCGGGCCGGGTTGTCGATGGTGAAACTCAGCGGTGCCGGAGCCGGGCCCGAGAGCTTCAGTTCGAGTTCGAGCTTGTTCCCAGGCATGGTCTGCACCTGGATGTCCTCCAGTTGCAGCGCCGGCGCCTGCGCGTAGGCGCGTGTGGCGAGCCCCCCGGCCAGCGTCGCCGCGACCATGGTCACGACCATCGCGGCGAACGATCGCCTCAGCGTGCCACCCGTGATCGCATGCACGCGCCCGCAGGCGGCATGCGCCGGGAAAATTCTCGTTGCCCTAGCCGTGATCATCGTAAATTACTCCCACGCTCTCCCGTTGGGGGCATCAGTCGGACAAGCCGATCGTTGCCGAACGCTTGTAGAAACCGCCGATGCCATCCGGCACCAGTTCATCGACCTGCACTTCGCCGTCGGTCACCTGGGTCACGCGGCCGTCGTTCTGGCCGACGAAGTTGCCCGGCACCACGCGGTGCACCAGTCCATCCTGTGTCTGCAGCAGCGCATAGCGCGAGTTGTCGCGCTGCAGTGTCCCGACCATCTTCAGCGTGTCGAGCGGGAACTGCTCCAGGTACTCTTTCGGCCGGTTTGCCTCCGGCCGCGGACCTGCCGCGGAACGACCCTTCGGTGAGTCCGCTGTAAACGGCGAGCGCAGCGTTTGCGCTTCGTAGGTGAAAGTCTCGTACGGCTTGATCTGGGGCAACGGCTCGATGCGTCCGCCCGGGCGTGCCTTCACCTCGTCGATGTAATCGAGGAGGTCGTCGTGGCTGCCGCCGCACGCTGTGGCCGCAGCGGCCAGCACGGCAACCGCCAGGCAGCGCAAGACATCGCTGATTCGTGCTTTCATCGTCTTACCCCGCCTTCCCGGCGCCCGGTTTGGCGCCCTTGGCCGGCGCACGCGAGCCCGCCTTGCCACCAGGCGCTTTGCCGCCGGTCGCCTTGCCGCCGGCAGCGTCCCCGCTGGCCTCGGCCTCGTCGAGGTAGCGATAGGTCTTGGCCGTGACATTCAGCACGAGCTCGTCGGGACCGGCATCCGGGCCGGCCGGAGCGATCTCGATATCGTGCAGCGTCACGATGCGGGGCAGAGCCGCGATGTCGCTCACGAAACGCCCGAACTCATGGTACGAACCCTTGAGCCGGATCTTGATCGGCTTCTCCGCGTAGAAGTCGCGCCGCACTTCGTCGAGCGGTTGGAACAACTCCTCCTGCAGGCCGGCACCGAGACCGGTCTGGGAAATATCGACCAGCAGGTTCGGGATCTCCGTCTTGCCCGGCAACTGGCGCAGCATCGTGCCGAAGGAGCGCTCGATTTCCGCAAGCTGCGCCTTGTACGCGCTCAGGTTCGCGGCCTTGCGCTGCTTCTGCTCGAACGAGGACCGCAATTCCAGCTCCTCCTTCTCGGCCTTCTCCAGCAGCGGCATCCGGTTCTGCCACACGATCAGGTAGAAGCCGACGATCGCGGCCAGCGCGAAGAACAGGCCGACGAAGAAGATATGGAACACGAACGGCCAGCGGCCGATGTCGTTGAAATCTAGCTGACGCAGTTGCTGGAGGAAGTTCACTTGCCACTCTCCTCGTCAACCACCGAGGCCTGCTTCGCGAGCACCTTGAATTCGCTCGCGCGCGGCGTGCTCGCATCGACCTTGCCCCGGCCGCCCTGCGGCTTGACTTCAACCACCTCGAGATCCGGTTCGCGCAGCCAGCCCGACTTGTCGATGTTGCGCATCAGCGCCGACACGCGCGTATTCGATTCCGCGGTTCCGGTGATCTCCAGCCGCGAGCCGGTCTGCTTCACACTGGTCAGCGCAACGCCATCCGGCAGGGTGCGGACCAGCTGGTCGAACACATGCACGATCTCCGGGCGGCTTCGCTGCAGCTGTTCGATGATCTCCATGCGGGCGAGCAGGCTGTCCTTCTTCGCCTCGAGATCGACGATCTCCGCGATGCGCTGGTCCAGCGCGTCGATTTCCGACTTGAGCAGCTGGTTGCGCTCGCGCTGGTTGTCGATGATGGCGCCCATCACCACGTTGGCGAGCAGGACCACGACCGCGGCGGCAACGACGGCACCGCCCAGCCCGATGAAAAACTGGTTGCGTCGCGCCTTGCGCAGCTCCGCACGCCAGGGCAATAGGTTTATGCGAGGCATTTCAGTCGAAACTCCGTAGCGCCAGCCCACATGCGGTCAACAGGGCCGTGGCGTCCTTGCGCACGCCCTGGGATTTTGCGCGGGTGGAGATCTTCATCTGGCCGAGCGGATCACCGATCTCCGTCGGGATCCCGACCTTGCTCGAGATGACGTCGGCGACACCGGGGATGTTGGCGCAGCCGCCGCATATCAGGATCTGGTCCGGCTGTTCGCGGCCGCTGCCCGAGGCGAGGAAGAACTGCAGCGACCGACTCACCTGCTGGGTCATGTCGTCGATGAACGGGTCGAGCACCTCCGGAGCGTAATTGCTCGGCAGGCCGCCTTCCTTCTTGGCGCGCCCGGCGTCTTCGAGCGACAGGCCGTAGGTGCGCATGATCTCCTCGGTGAGCTGCTGACCACCGAAAGAGAAATCGCGGGTATACACGACCCGCATGTCCTGCAGCACGCTGAACGCGGTGTTGCTGGCGCCGAAATCGACGACCGCGATGAGATGTCCCATGCCGCCGTCGGGCATCTGGTGCGCCATGAGCTGGCAGGCGTTCTCCAGCGCGAAGGCCTCCACGTCCACCACGCGCGCTACGAGGCCCGCGGCCTCGACTGCGGCCCTGCGCTGGTCGACGTTCTCCGTGCGCGTGGCCACCAGCAGCACATCGAGCATGTCGGGGTCGGCCTTCGACTCGCCCATCACCTGGAAGTCGTAACTGACTTCCTCCATCGGGAACGGGATGTACTGATCGGCCTGGATCTCTACCTGCGCTTCGAGCTGGCTTTCGCCGAGCGACTTCTGCAACTGGATGATCTTGGTGATGGCGGCGTCGCCGCTGATGCCGATCGCCACTTCGCGGGTCTTCGTGGCCGAGCGCTTCACCGCGCGGCGAATCGCTTCACCGACCGCGGCCGCATCGACGATGGTCTTCTCGTTGATCGCATTCGGCGGAGTCGGCTCGGCCGCGTAATACTCGGCCCGGCAGTTCCGGAGCGACCCTGACAGTTCGATCAGCTTGATCGACGAGGTCGTAATGTCAAGTCCGATCACGGGTTTAGATCGCGACGAAAAAAGCACGTCTTTTCCCTTCTATCTCGGCAACTTGCGCAAGGAAAACCGGGCCCCACCTAAGAAACCCAATTTAACCATATAACAGGGCGCTTACAAACCGCGCGTGATGCAATTCACGACTCGCCTACAAACGTTCCGAAAACCGGCCCCAAGGCAACGTCAGTACTCCGGCTGATGGGCACCGGCCCTGGTCGCGGCAGTTCGCAGGCAGACAGGAGGGTGCAGGCCGCGACGCGTCACTGGCGACGGACGCCGGTAGCCTGGCAGCCCCGCTGTCGTAGGTCCGGACCAACATCGGCAGGTGGTGTTCCTGTCGCTGCGGTCCCATGAACTCCCGTAGACCGGTGGCTTTGCGTCCCCACCTTTCAGTGGGTTTGCCCAAAAACCGCCGACAGGATGCATAATCGCCCACCCTGAGGCAAGGGACTACCGCGGGATTTTGCGATGCAGTTGGTACTTCGCCTGCTGACCGCGGCCGGCGCGCTCATATTTACCCTTTTGGTTCTCGCCGGCGCGGTCGCCAGCGCGGCCTACTACTTTCTGGCGCCCGGCCTGCCCTCGGCCGAAGTCATCCGCGAGGTCAAGCTGCAGACGCCTCTGCGCATCTACTCGCGCGACGGGCTGCTGCTCGGGCAGATCGGCGAACAACGGCGCACGCCGGTGCGTTTCGAGGAGATTCCCGACGTCGTCGTGAAGGCGTTTCTCGCCGCCGAGGACGACCGCTTCTTCGAGCATCCGGGCTTCGACTACCAGGGCATTACGCGCGCCGCCGTGAACCTTGCGCTGACCGGCGAACGCAGCCAGGGCGGCAGCACGATCACCCAGCAACTGGCGCGAGCTTACTTTCTGTCCGCCGAGCGCAGCTTCGTGCGCAAGGCGAAGGAGTTGATCCTCGCGCTGCAGATCGAGCAGGAGTTCACCAAGACCGAGATCCTCTCCCTGTACTTGAACAAGATCTTCCTCGGTCAGCGCGCCTACGGGGTGGCGGCAGCGGCTGAAGTGTATTTCGGCAAATCGCTCGGCGAGATCACGCTCGCCGAGGCAGCCACGATCGCCGCGATCCCCAAGGCGCCGTCCCAGCTCAACCCGGTCAGCGGGCCGGCCCGGTCGGCGCAGCGGCGCGCCTATGTCCTCGGGCGAATGCTCGACCTCGACTACATCGACGAGGCGCAATACGAGGCGGCCATGGCGGCACCGATCGAATCGAGGCTGCATGGACCTCGCGTGGAACTCCAGGCGCCCTACGTCGCGGAGATGGTTCGCGCCGAAATGATCGAGCGCTTCGGTCCGGCAGCCTACACCGACGGTTTCAAGGCGATTGCGACCGTGGACAGCCGCCTGCAGCTGGCCGCCAATCAGGCGCTGGAAACCGCGCTCTACGAGTACGACCGCCGCCACGGCTATCGCGGACCGCTCCAGCGCAATGTGCTGGCGAAACTCACCGCGGAGCCGGGCCCGGCGCGTGACCTGGGGCTGGCCGCGGTACTCGCACCGCTGCCGGGTGACGCGGACCTGCACCCGGCCGTGGTGCTCGCGTTGAACGCCGACAACTCCGCGGATTTCTTCGTGCGCGATCTCGGTCGGCTGACCGTGCCCTGGACGGGGCTGCGCTGGCGGAAGTATCTCGGCGAGGACAGCCTCGGGCCGGCACCGGCAACCGTCGCCGAGGTGCTCGCCCCGGGCGACGTCGTGCACCTGCTGCGCACCACCAACCGCGGCTGGCTGCTCGCGCAGATGCCGCAGGCGCAGGGCGCGATCGTTGCGCTCGATCCCAGGGACGGCGCCACCGCCGCGCTCGTCGGCGGCTTCGATTTCTTCGAGAGCCGCTACAACCGCGCGGTCCAGGCCCGGCGGCAACCGGGTTCGTCGTTCAAGCCGTTCATCTACTCGGCGGGCCTGGAGCACGGTTTTTCCACCGCCAGCGTCATCAACGACGCCCCGCTGGTCTTTGGCGACAGCGAACTCGAGGACGTGTGGCGACCGGAGAACTACTCGCGCGAGTTCAGCGGCCCCACCCGCCTGCGCGAGGCGCTGGTGAGATCCCTGAATCTCGTGTCCGTGCGTATCCTGATGGGCACGGGCATCGACGACGCCGTGCGCCACATCAGGGCGTTCGGCTTCGACGACACCGCACTGCCGCGCAACCTCTCGCTGGCGCTCGGCAGCGGCGGCGCCTCACCCTGGGACATGGCTGCCGGTTATGCGGTATTCGCCAACGGTGGACGGCGGGTGGGGCATTTCATTCTCGATCGTGTCGAAGACGCCGCGGGTACGGTCGTCTACGAGGCGAACCCGCCGCGCGCCTGCGATAGCTGTACACCGGTGGAGCCGCCGCTGCCAGGCGAGGCCGCCACCGGTCCTGCCACGACCTTCGCGGTGGACCCCGGGCAATTGCGCGCTGCCATGCCACTGGATGGAACGGCACCAGTGGCGGCAGCCGCCACCAATGACGAAGTGCCCCTCTACGCCAGCGTCGAGGAGATGATGGCGCACGGCGCCGCCTGGCGGCCGACACTGGCGGAAACCCCGCTCATGTACCGGGATGTGAACCTCGCCCCCCGCGTCATCAGCCCGGAGAACGCGTTCCTGATGTACGACATGATGCGTGACGTCATCCGGCGCGGCACGGGACGTGGCGCCAGGGATCTCGGCCGCAGCGATATCGCCGGCAAGACCGGCACATCAAACGATCGACGTGACGCCTGGTTCAGCGGCTTCAACGGCGAACTGGTCGCCACCGCCTGGATCGGCTTCGACCAGGAGCGCTCCCTCGGCGCACGGGAGGAAGGTGGCCGGACCGCGCTGCCGATGTGGAAGTATTTCATGGCCCAGGCGCTGCGAAACACGCCCGAAGCGCCCATCCCGCAGCCGCCGGGATTGATTACGGCGAAGATTTCGCCTGTCACCGGGCAGCTTGCGAGTGCCGGGGACGGCAGCGCCATCTTTGAATTTCTGCGCCCCGGCGATCTCGCCGCCCTCGAGCGGGCCGCCCCGGCGGTTGGCCCGGACGGCAGCCCGGCGCGACAGGCCGATTTCGAGGCTGATATCTTCTGACCCGTGCCACGACGCAAGCGCGACCATCCCGACCACCGGCGCAGCGCCATCGCGCAGGAAGCCGCCCGCCTCATGCAGGAGCATGGCGTGACGAGTTTCCGCGGAGCGAAGGAAAAGGCCGGTCAGCGGCTCGGGCTGCAGGATCACGGCGCGCTGCCCAGCAATGCCGAAATCGATTCCGCGCTGGCCGAGCGCCACCGGATCTTCGCGGGCGACAGCCACGAGGAATTGCTCCGCCAGCAGCGGCGCGCCGCGCTCGCGGCCATGCATGCGCTCGCATCGTTCTCGCCGCGCCTGGTCGGCCCGGTGCTCGCCGGCAACGCAACCGAGCACAGTGTCGTGGAACTGCACGCGTTCAGTGACGAAGCCGAGGCCATCGGCGTGGCGCTCGATGGCCTCGGGCTACCGAATCGCGCCTTCGAGCAACGACTGCGAGTGCGGCGCGACCAGACCGAGTCGTTCCCCGGCTACCGCTTCCTGCGCGAGAACGTCGAGTTCACGGTCGTCGTATTCCCGGAGCGCGGGCGCGGCAACGCTCCGCTCTCGGCAGTCGACGGGCGGCCCGTGCGCAGGGCCACCGCGAAGGACGTGGAGGCGCTGCTCGACTGAGGGCGCATCGTTCGCCGCGGTAACGGTCGCGGCTGGCGCCGCTCCTACATCGCTCCGTTGACCGCCGTGCAGGTCGCGGCTGGCACCGCTCCTACATTGCTCCGCTTACCGCTGTGCAGGTCGCGACTTGCGCCGCTCCTACATTGCTCCGTTGACCGCTGTACAGGTCGCGGCTGGCGCCGCTCCTACATCGCTCCGTTGACCGCCGTGCAGGTCGCGGCTGGCGCCGCTCACGCGTTCAGCGCTTGCCGATCTCGGTGTACTCGCGCCGGGCAGGCCCGGTATAGAGCTGGCGCGGCCGGCCAATGCGGCCGTCAGCATCGGTGATCATCTCGCGCCAGTGGGCGCACCAGCCCACCGTGCGGCCGATGGCAAACATCACGGTAAACATCGAAGTCGGTATCCCGAGCGCCTTGTAGATGATGCCGGAATAGAAATCGACATTGGGGTAGAGCTTCTTCTCGATGAAATAGGGGTCCTTCAGGGCGATTTCTTCCAGGCGCATCGCCACATCGAGCATCGGATCGGATTTGCCGAGCTGCTTGAGCACCTTGTGCGTCATCGTCCGGATGATCCGGGCACGCGGATCGTAGTTCTTGTAAACACGGTGGCCGAAGCCCATCAGCCGGAACGTGTCGTTCTTGTCCTTGGCGCGCGCGATGAACCGCGGGATATTCTCCGGCGTGCCGATCTGCTCGAGCATCTGCAGCACCGCCTCGTTCGCCCCGCCGTGTGCAGGGCCCCACAGGGCCGAGATGCCGGCGGCGATCGCCGAATAGGGATTGGCCTGTGAGCTGCCCGCAAGGCGCACCGTCGAGGTGCTGCAGTTCTGCTCGTGGTCCGCGTGCAGGATGAACAGCAAATCGAGCGCCTGCGCTGCCACCGGGTCCACGTGGTAATCGGCCGCCGGAACGGCGAAAAACATGTGCAGCAGGTTCGAACAATAGTCGAGATCGTTGCGCGGGTAGGTGAACGGCTGCCCGACGGTGTGCTTGTAGGCCGCCGCCGCGATCGTCGGAAGCTTGGCGATGATGCGGTGGGCGAAGATGTCGCGGTGACGCGGATTCATGATGTCGGTCGTGTCGTGGTAGAACGCCGACATCGAGCCGACCACGCCGGCCACCATCGCCATCGGGTGCGCGTCGTAGTGAAAGCCGTTGAACAGACGCAGGATGGTCTCGTTGATCATCGTGTGCGTCGTTACGGTGTGGGTGAACTGCTCGAGCTGCTCCGCGCTCGGCAGATCCCCGTGCAGCAGCAGGTAGCAGACCTCCATGAAGGAACTCTTCTCGGCGAGCTGCTCGACCGGGTAGCCGCGGTACATCAGCACGCCCTGGTCGCCGTCGATGTAGGTGATCTTGCTCTCGCAACTCGCCGTCGAGCCGAATCCGGGGTCGTAGGTGAACGCGCCGGTTTCGGCATAGAGCGGCCGGATGTCGATGACATCCGGTCCGACGGTACCGCCGCGTACGGGCAGGTCCATCTGCTTTCCGGTGACGGGGTCCGTCAGTACGTATTTTTTTCCGCTCATTTGCCCACCCGGCTGTCAATGGTCCTGGGCCGCACGAAGTTCCGGCGCCCGCGTGCGCCACCTGCCAGCTGCAGGCGACGGTCGGGATCTGCCTGATGCTCGTGCTGCTGGAACGTCAGGAGCCGGTGACTTTAGCTAATGCGCCGCCCGGCCCGAACGGCGGGTCATTATAGGTAAGCGCCGAGCGGGTGGCCATGATCGCTGCGGTAAACCGCAGTGGGCGCAAGGCACAGGGTCGCGCGCCTCGACCGGGGTATCAGGGCAATGACGGCCGAGCGCCGTCAGCCCATCTTGTACTTCTTGCGGAACTTGTCCACCCGGCCGCCGCTGTCCACGATCTTCTGCTTGCCGGTGAAGAAGGGGTGGCAGGAGGCACACACTTCGATGTGCAGTTCCTCTTTGCGTGTCGAGCGTGTCGTGAACTCGTTGCCACAGCTGCACAGCACCTTGATTTCCTGATAGGGCGGATGGATTTCAGATTTCATGACCGCTCACTCCGGGGACTGCTATGCGCCGAAAAAGGGCGCAGAGAATAGCCAGTCGTCGGCGCAGTGGCAAGCGCAACGCGGTGCCGCCCCTTATCCACAAAATCTGTGGATAAGTCTGTGCAAACACCGCTGTTGGAATGCAGCCGAGGCCGTTGCTGGCACATTTCCGTCAAATTGCGCAATAAATGGCCAAATTACAAAAGACATTGACAATCATCGAGTTACAATACGATCTGGAGGCAACGACTGACGATCAGGCGCTTATCTGGCTGAAATCTGCCGAGAGCCCGGCCCCTGTGCATAAGCACTCGCGGGTTGCGCCGACTTCAGCCCCGGCCGGCAAGCGTCGCCGCGAGCCTGCGTAACGCCTGGCCGCGGTGGCTGCGCTCATTCTTGATGGCGGAATCCAGTTCCGCAGCCGTGCGCCCAAGCGCCGGGTCCTCGAAGACGGGGTCGTAGCCGAAGCCTTCCCGGCCGCGTGGGGCTGCGGCGATACGCCCCTCCCAAACCCCCTCCGTGATGACTGGTGCGGCATCGTCGGGCCCGCGCAGATAGGCCAGCACGCAGCGAAACCGGGCACCGCGCCGTACCGCGGGCACGCCCGCCAGCTCCTCGAGCAGGCGCGCCACGTTGTCTGCATCGCTGGCTTGCGGGCCCGCGTAACGCGCGGAAAAAATCCCTGGCGCACCGCCGAGCGCGTCCACCTCGAGGCCCGAATCATCGCCGATCGCCGGCCGCCCCGTAGCCACGGCGGCATGGCGCGCTTTCAGTACGGCGTTCTCCGCAAAGCTCGTGCCGGTTTCCGCAATCGCCGGTACTCCGAGGTCGCTCTGCAGCAGGACTTCCCAGGCTGCTCCGAGCAATGCGCGGATCTCGCGCGCTTTGCCGGCATTACCGGTCGCCAGCACCACGACGCGCGCGGCCGGTTCAGCGCTGGGCGGAGCGCCATTCATCGAGGATGTCGCGCTGCACGGCCATGATCTGTCCGATGCCGGCCGCAGCCAGCCCCAGCATCTGGTCGAGCTCATCACGACGAAAAGCGTGGCCCTCGGCCGTGCCCTGCAGTTCGATGAACGCGCCGGCGTCGTTCATGACGACGTTCATGTCGGTTTCCGCCTGGCCGTCCTCGGCATAGTCGAGATCGAGGACCGGCGTGGCGCTGAATATTCCGACCGATACCGCAGCGACCTGCCCATGCAGCGGATGGCGCGACAGATCGCCATCGCGCACCAGCGACTCCACCGCCAGCGTCAACGCGACCCAGGCGCCGGAAATCGCAGCCGTACGGGTACCGCCATCGGCCTGCAGGACATCGCAGTCGAGCGTAACCGTGCGCTCGCCGAGCGCCTTCAGGTCCGCGGTGGCACGCAACGACCGGCCGATCAGGCGCTGGATTTCCTGGGTACGGCCGCTCTGGCGCCCACGGGCTGCCTCCCGCGCGGTGCGCGAATGCGTCGCACGCGGGAGCATGCCGTATTCGGCGGTGATCCAGCCGCGCCCCTGGCCGCGCAGAAAGTGCGGTACACCGTCCTCCACGCTGGCGGTGCACAGGACGCGTGTAGCGCCGAACTCGGCCAGCACCGACCCCTCCGCATGGCGGGTGAACCCCGGCTCGAAGCGGATCGCGCGCAACTCGTCCGGGCGACGCCCGCTCGGTCTTTTCATGGCCACCAGCGCTCCGTCCCTTACCCGAGCCAGCGCAGCGCGGCCGCCGAGGTGTTATCGCTGAAAGGACTGTTGCTGCGTACGGCCTGCTCAGCGAGCCGGCGCAGCCCTGCGCCGAGCGCCTGCTCCGCCGTGGAGAGCATCGCAATCGCGTTGTCCTCCAGGCCGACCCAGAAGCCGTCGGTACAGACCAGCAGCAGGTCACCCGGTTGCAGCCGCCGCGGCGGGCCGACACTCATCCCCGGCAGCGCGAAATTGCCGCCGAGGCAGCACTCGACGAAATTCCGCATCGGGTGATCGCTGATCTCCTCCTCGGTGATCAGCCCCTCCTGCAACAGCAGTTCAACGTGGCTGTGGTCGCGGGTGCGCTCGTGGACCCGACCCTGGCGCAATTGATAGATCCTGCTGTCGCCCACATGGGCCCAGTAGGCCGCGCCGTCCTGGACGAGGCACAGCGCGCAGGTGGCGCGAGGCCGGGCCTCGATGCGCAGCCCTCCGCCAAGCTGCACGAGCTGCGCATGTGCCTTGCCGATGGCAAGGTGCAAAAATCCCTGCGGATCGAAGATCGGCTGCGTCGCGCGCCGGAACGCCTCGGCGAGCACCTGCGCGGCGACCCCCGCTGCCTTCGCTCCATCGGCATGCCCGCCCATGCCGTCAATGGCCACGAGCAGCACCGAGGAGGCGCTGCGGGCGATTGCAACGCGGTCCTGGTTCTCTTCCCGATCGCCGATCAGGCTCAGTTCTGCCAGCTCGACCTGCAACTCGATCCCCTGACATGGCGTGCACGCGAGCGGCCCGGCCGCCAGCGGTCCCGCCGGACGAAACTCTTGACCCGCTGTCGCGATTCGGCCAGCGTGCCACGGTTAGAGTGTAAGCTGCGCGAGCAGCACCCCGCACCTGATTGTTGACAGTTTGCGCGACAGGCACGCAACCCGCGCCCGCTACCACCCACCGACAGGCTCCCAGGATCCATGATCAGAAGCATGACGGGCTTTGCCCGCACCGAGACGCAATCGCCGGTGGGGCCGCTGCTCTGGGAGCTGCGCTCCGTCAACCACCGATATCTCGAAACCCAGATCCGGCTGCCGGAGGGTTTTCGCGCCATCGAACCGGCGGCCCGCCAGATCATCGCCGGGGGCGTCCGGCGGGGAAAGCTCGACGCCAGCCTGACGTTGCGAACGGGCGCACTGGAGCACACGCAGGGCCAGCTCGACCTCGACTATGCGCGCGAACTCATCGGACACGCGCGCCATCTCGCCACCGTCGCAGGCAACGCCGCGCCGATCGACCCCGTGGACATCCTGCGCTGGCCGGGCGTGCTCCGCGAACCGGAAGCGAGCCTCGAGCCGGTGTTTCCGCTCGCGCTCGATGGACTCACGCGCGCGGTCAGCGAGCTCGCCGCCAGCCGCGAACGTGAAGGCTCACGGCTGCGGGAGATGCTGGAGACGCGGTGCACAGAAATCCTCACGCGCGTTGCCGCGGTCGAACAGCGCTTGCCCATCGTCCTCGCTTCGATCCGAGACAAGCTCGATGAGCGCGTGCGCAGTCTCGCCGCCAGCATCGAGCCCGGGCGGCTCGAACAGGAAATCGTGCTCATCGCGCAGAAGCTCGACGTCAGCGAGGAACTCGACCGGCTGCGCAGCCATGTCACCGAGTTCCGCGCCGCCATGGCGAGGGGAGACGAAGCTGCCGGAAGGCGGCTCGATTTCCTGCTGCAGGAATTCAACCGCGAAGCCAATACGCTCGCCTCGAAGTCGGCGGACGCCGAGACGACGCGGCAGGCCGTGGATCTCAAGGTCCTGATCGAACAGATGCGCGAGCAGGTGCAGAACGTCGAGTAGCTTGCGGCGAGGTCAATCACTCACTGTCATCTGCACTGTGTTTGCAGATCCTGCGCCTGCCGCAGGTCTGCAAAGTCACTGGCCTCGGGCGCTCGATGATCTACCAGCTCGAAGCCCAGCGCCGCTTTCCCTGCCGGGTGCGCATCGGGGCGCGCGCCGTGGGATGGGTGGAGGCGGAGGTGCAGGGGTGGCTGACGGGGCGCGTTGAACGCCACCGCGCATGGGCATCTACTTAGCCGGCGGATACCACAGTTCTATTCGCCCCGGTGTGGCATGGCCCATCGTCGCAGCGGTGGCCGGCGGCCTGTAGACCTTGGCTATGTAGGGCGGCTTGTGCGCAGCAATGAAGGCGCGGATTTTCGGCTCCGTCGCCACGAACGCTGAAGCCAATTCAGGAAATGGTGCGTGTCCCACAACCACGAGCAGCACTACGTTGTTCTCGACGACCGCGTTTTTCTCATTCGGCTTGTAGCGAATTCGACCGTCATGCGTAACGGCAACCCATCCCTTCCTGCCGATCTCCCGCAGCCACACTTCATCCGGCGTGTCGTGTAGAAAATGATCCGCGTGCCGCTCCACCGACAAACCGGCGGCACGAAGGATCTCCGGAAACTTCTTGCCGAGGTCCCGATCCGTGAAATAGACCGGGCTCACGCAGCCCGCTCGTAGAGCACGGCCTCCTCAATCTCATCGACGGTGAGATCGTAGTCTGCTGCAAGGTCATCCACGGTCTCGCCTGCGTCGATGCGATCGGCAATGGTGCCGGTGGTGATCCCGCGCTTGGTGATGACCGGTCGGCCGAAGGCTACCTGTGCATCGATGGCGATGGGGCGCGCGGCAGAAAGGGTTTCGGCAGTGACGGGGTAGAGTTTGACCGGGAACTGCCAACTGTCCCATTCAACTCGTGCCAGGTGTTCGTTGAACATCCTGCGCATAGCCACCTGACCGGAGGCCGACAGTTCGATCAGTTCACCATAGCGTGCCAGCAGCAGCTTGCCGGCGTCGGTTCGTAGCTCCGGGCTCAGCAGCAGACGATCAACCTTCAGCGACTGTTGGGCGAATTGGATGGCCCGGCGCAGCGCATCCATCTTCACACCGTGATCCGTGCGCAGCGAACGCAGCACATGCGCCTCGATCAGGTTCCAGAACGACAGCATCGGCGGAGGATTGCTGGCCGGAAGGATCAGGGGCTTGAAGTGAGCCGGTCCCTTTCCCGTCGGGTAAGGGCGGCCGATGACCCACGAGCGCAGCGTAGCCGGTGCCACCTTCAGGTAGCGGGCAGCCTCGGCCAGCGTGTAGGCCGGTTGGTCGCGGATGTCGTCTTTCCTGGCCACGTCGAAAATCGTGCTCCATGCGTCTAGGGAAGTCGACGGGGAGTGTACTACCTTGAAATGTCAGGTGGATTGGTCGGTGCGCGTGCACCCCAAATTCCGCAGGCTTGGCGCCCTCCGCGGAGCTAATATGGCGCCCAACAGCACCCGCCACGCCTCTCCTTGGAAGCGCACCAGGGCGGGTTTTCCCTTCGGAGACGCCATGAGCGTTGCAGCCGTACCCGCCGCTTGGACTAGCTTCAGCCATGAAACCCGCATCGTGCTCGGCGAGCGGGATTTCGCGCTTCTAAGCGCAGCCATCCGCAGACCCTTCAAGCCGAATACCGCGCTGTCGCAGGCACTGATGGCAGCGCGGCGGGAAGTCCGTCGTGCCTGATAGCACGTGAGGTGGCGCCTCGCCTGCTGTAGCTAGGCCTGTAGCTAGATCAACGCGATACCGACCAAACTCCAAGTGAATCAAAACCCTACTAAAAACCCTACTACTTCTCCCCCCGAGCAGGTGCAGAACGTGGAGTAGGGCTCCACGGCATTCAGCCACTCGTCATACGCGCGGGCTTCACGCCCATCGCCTGTCGCCCGCGACCCTCGGCCGATGTCCATGGTTCTATTGTCATGTCAACATGACAACGGTAGGATAACCCGCGAATGAATGGTTCGCGGCCCCCCGCCCCGGGGCGCCGCTGCACCCGCCCGCCCATCGCGACGAACACGGCCCGGACAAGGAGGACCGCGCATGACCACTGCTTTCGCCCGCCAGGAAACCCCGACCCTCGAGGTTCGCCCGTTGACCGGCGCCCTCGGCTGCGAGATCTACGGCGTCAACCTCGCGACGCTCGATGAGCCGACCTTCCGCCAGATCCACCAGGCCTTCCTCGACCACTCCGCCGTCATGTTCCACGACCAGAAGCTCACGCAGGAGCAGTTCGCCGCCTTCGGACGGCGCTTCGGTGAGCTCGAAGTCGAGCCCTTCCTGCCGCACAAGGCCGACGTGCCCGGCGTGTATTACCTGCGCGGCGCACCAAAGGACTCGAAGATTCTCTCGACCCAGAACCTCGGCTGGCACGCCGACCACAGCTACCAGACAAACCCGAGCCTCGGTGCGATGCTCTACGCGGTCGACGTGCCCGCCCACGGCGGCGACACGCTCTTCGCCAGCAACTATCTTTCATACGAGACACTTTCGCCGGCAATGCAGGCCTTCCTCGACGACAAGGTCGGCGTACACGACGTGCTCCAGTACGCGCTGAACTCCGGCCACGGCTCCACCGCGACCGTGAAGGCGATCGAGGTGTTGAAGGCCATGCGCGAGCGCTACCCGCAGATCGAGCACCCGCTGGTATGCCGCCACCCGGAGACCGGCCGCAAGATGCTCTACCTCAACTGTGCGTGGACGACGGCGATCAGGGACCTCACGCACGCCGAAAGCGAGGCCATCCTCGGCATGCTCAAGCGACACTCGGTCAAGGATGTCTTCTGCGCGCGTTTTCGCTATCGCCCAGGGTCACTGATGCTCTGGGACAACCGCGCCTTGCAGCACAGCCCGAACTCCGACTACACCGGCAAGCGGCTCATGTGGCGGCTCGCGCTGCACAGCAACTGGCAACCGGGGACTTGATCGTGCCTGCTCGATGTTCGGACTGAGCCGCAGGAATCACCGGCGCAACGACAGCCGCCAATGCAGAGCGCTCGCGTGCCGTGTAAAGCGGCTGTTCGATGCCGGGCGCAGCGCCAGCAGGGGCGTCCCCCTCAGCGCCGGCGCTTCCTCGCGCCCTTGAAGTCCCTGTTGAGCCGGTTCAGGTCGAAGCCCTTCGGGTCGAACACGCCGCCGATCCACCGCGCCATGTCTTCATGCTGCTCATGTGCGCGATCGCCGAGAATCTCCAGGAACAGCGCGTAGCCGTGCGGGCCACCAACGTCTTCCGGCGGACAGGCGTTCTCACCGGCCAGGCACACCGGCAGAGTCAGATCCTGAGTTGCCGCGTTGGGCGGCACGGACTCGAACACGAGCCGATGCTGCCAGCCATCGCCCATGTCGTAGTGGTACTCGAACTCGCCGCGGACACCCAGATCGGAAACGACTGCGGCAACCGAGATCCGACGCTCATCGCGGTAATCGCGGCTATCCCGGTCGAGGCTGATTTCGTGAATCCACCATTCCGGCGCGACCACTCCCTCGCCGACGTGGAATTCGTGCGCGTGCGAATCCGTCCAGCCCATCACCCACTGCAGGTAGTGGTGCAGGCTCGCGAACGTCCATTGATTGGAGACCAGCACCCGCCGCCAGACGAGCGGCTCAACGTCCAGCAGTTCGATGCGCAGGGCTACAGGTTGTGGTCGTGGGGGAGACGCCATGCTTGACCCTCCGGAGCAGTCAGTGGAATGAGAACACAGGTTCTGGTGTGAGGATATTGACCGGGCTCATTTGCGGGGAAAGCATGGGCGATGAAGTCCTGCACCAGTTTGCTCAATACGTTGGGTAAACTGCTTGCGGGTCGGAGACTACCTGAACGCCGCGTGAAGCAGCTTCGCCGGTAGCTGGAAGCTTTGCTGACGAGACCAGGTGATGCCGTTACTCTCTGATAATCGAACACGCGCAAGTGCACCGCACCAACGGCCGCTGAACGCCGAGTGACGATGCCGCGCGGAAAGCTTTTCGTCATCAGTGCCCCGTCGGGCGCCGGCAAGACCACGCTTACGCGCGCGCTTCTCGATGCCGACCCGGGCCTGCGCTTTTCCGTTTCCTTCACGACCCGGGCGGCGCGCAGCGGTGAGCTGGATGGCCGGGATTACTTCTTCGTCGACCGTGACCGGTTCGAGGCGATGATTGCAGGCGGTGAGTTGCTCGAGCACGCACAGGTGTTCGGCAACTACTACGGCACGGGGAGAGCGCAGATCGAGCGGCATACCAGCGCCGGGCACAACGTGATCCTCGACATCGACTGGCAGGGCGCACGACAGGTGCGCGCGCGCATGCCGCAGAGCGTGCTGATCTTCATCATGCCGCCGTCGCTCGCCGAGCTCGAGCGCCGGCTGCGCGGTCGGGCAACGGACGACGACGCGGTGATTCGCCGGCGGCTGTCCGAAGCCCGGGCCGACATGGAGCACTGGACCGAATTCGATCATGTCGTCATCAACGACGATGTGCCGGCCGCGCTTGCCGCGGTGCAGACCGTCATAAAAGGAGCAGGCGCCGCCTGCGCGGCCGGCAATCCGGCGCTGCGGCAACGGCTCGAGGCGATCGTGGCGAATCGCGGCTGACGCCGCTCCTGCAACGGCAAGGGGCGATCCTAGGGAATCGCGGCTTGCCCCGCTCCTACAGAGCAAGCCCGAAAAGGCTTGCGAGGGGACGACCCGACGGCGGGTTGCGCCGGGCAGCGCCTCCGGTTAGCCTTTGCGGCCCCGTTACTCCCGGAACCTCCCGATGGCCCGAATTACCGTCGAAGATTGCCTCGGCAACGTCGAGAACATTTTCGAGCTCGTCATGGTCGCCGCCAAGCGCGCCCGACGCCTGGCCAATGGCGCCCCCAACCACCTCGACTGGGAGAACGACAAGCCAACGGTGCTCGCGCTGCGCGAGATTGCCGCCGGCCTGGTCGGGCCGGATATCCTCGCCGAGGCCGACCCGACGCCCGCCGACCTCTTCGCAACCGAGCAGGCCGACGACCTGCTGGCCGGCCCGCCGATCAACATGAACGACGACTCCGACCTGATCTGATCGCGCATTAAGTCCACTGGCAGGGCGCGCGCCGCCCGCCCACGCAGCCGGTCCGGCTGCACCCCTGGAGTAGAATCCGGGCATGGATTACGGCGCCTTGCTGCTCAACCGGTTACCGCTCGTCGGCCGGCGGAATTTCGGCCTCCGGCAGCTGCTCGCGCGCCTGGATTACCTGCCCCGGGAACAACTCGAGCAGATCACCGCGGCCTACGATTTCGCCGCCAGCGCCCACGAAGGGCAGAAGCGGCTGTCCGGCGAGCCCTACATCACGCACCCGGTCGCGGTGGCGAACGTCCTCGCCCAGCTGCGCCTCGACTACCAGACCATCGCCGCCGCGCTCCTGCATGACGTGATCGAGGACACGCCCACTGCCAAGGAACAGATCCAGAAGCAGTTCGGCGTGGAGGTGGCCGCGCTCGTGGATGGCGTGAGCAAGCTCGACCAGCTCTCGTTCACCAGCCGTGCGGAGGCGCAGGCCGAGAGCTTCCGCAAGATGGTCCTGGCGATGGTGGAGGACATCCGCGTCATCCTGGTGAAGCTCGCCGATCGCCTCCACAACATGCAGACGCTCGACCCGATGCCGCCGGAAAAACGCCAGCGTATTGCGCGCGAAACGCTCGACGTCTACGCACCGATTGCCAACCGGCTCGGCATCAACACGATCAAGACGGAACTGGAAGATCTCGGGTTCCGCTACGCCTACCCGTTCCGCTACCGCGTGCTCGACAAGGCGGTGCGCCGGGCGGAGGGCAACCAGCGGCAGTTCCTGAAGCGCATCGAAGAGCGCCTGCAGAAAGCGCTGACCGAGTCCGGCATCGACGGCAAAGTGGCAGGACGCAAGAAGCACCTCTACAGCATCTACCGCAAGATGATCCGCAAGCATCTGTCGCTGTCGGAGATCGCCGACGTGTTCGCGTTTCGCCTCATCATGAGCGATGTCGACAGTTGCTACCGCGCGCTCGGCATCGTGCACCAGCTCTACAAGCCGATGCCGGGCAAGTTCAAGGACTACGTCGCGATCCCCCGCGTGAACGGCTACCAGTCACTGCACACGGTGCTACTGGGGCCGAACGGCATACCGATAGAGGTGCAGATCCGCACCGAGCAGATGGACCGCATCGCCGAGTCCGGCATTGCCTCGCACTGGGCGTACAAGGAAACCGGCGCCGAGCGTGAGGAAATGCAGCCGCAGGCGCGGGCGCGCGAGTGGCTGGCGAGCATCAGCGAGATGCAGGCAGCCGCCAACTCCGAAGAGTTCCTCGAACACGTGAAGGTGGACCTGTTCCCCGACAAGGTGTACGTCTTCACGCCGAAGGGCGACATCCTGCGCCTGCCGCGCGGGGCGACCTGCGTGGACTTCGCCTACGCCGTTCACACGGATGTGGGCAACCGCTGCGTAGCCGCCAAGATCGACCGCCGCCTCGTCCCGTTGCGCACCCCGCTGAACAGCGGCGAGACCGTCGAGATCATCACCGCCAAGAGCGCGCGGCCCAACCCCGCCTGGGTCAATTTCGTCGTATCCGCCAAGGCCCGGTCTGCCATTCGCCAGTTCCTGAAGAATCTGCAGCAGAGCGAGGCGCGCGAACTCGGCCGGCGCCTGCTGGACCAGTCGTTGCGCGACTTCCGCTCTGCGCTCCGCAAGGTCAGTCGCGAGCAGATGCAGGCGCTGCTCGACGAACTCGGGCTCAACAACACGAACGAACTGTTCGAGCAGATCGGGCTCGGCGAGCGTCTCGCGCCGGTAGTCGCCACGATGCTGCAGGCGGGTGCCGCAGCCGGGCCCGGGCAACCCGAGGCGGTCAACGCTCCGGCCAGGCCCTCGCCGATCACCATTGCCGGCACGGAGGGCATGGTGGTCAGCTACGCCCGCTGCTGCCACCCGATCCCCGGCGACGCCATCATGGGCTACCTGAGCGCCGGCCGGGGCGTGGTCATCCATCGCAACGTCTGCGGTAACCTCAGCGAGTACCGCAAGCAGCCACACAAGTGGATCCCGGTGAACTGGGAGCCCGGCATCGAGCGGGATTTCTCCGTGGAAATCCGTATCGATGTGCAGAACAAGCCCGGCGTGCTGGCCGACGTAGCTGCCCGCATCGGCGACGCAGGCTCGAACATCGAGCAGGTCTCGGTGGACGAGCGCATGGAGGAGACGGCGGCGCTGATATTCTCCATCCTGGTGAGAGACCGCAAACACCTGGCGCAGGTCATCAAGAGCATCAGGCCGATGCCGATGGTCAAGAAGGTGACCCGGACCTGCGCCTGACACGAAACCGCGCCAATGGAGCAACACTCATGACGAAAAAGGCGATCAACACGCCGCGGGCGCCCGCGGCCATCGGCACGTACTCGCAGGCCGTTCGGGCCGCCGGGATGGTGTACCTGTCCGGGCAGGTACCGCTCGACCCGGCCACGGGCGAATTGGTCGCCGGCGACATCCGCGCGCAGATCCACCAGGTATTTCGCAATCTCGCGGCAGTCGCCGAAGCGGCCGGCCTCGGGCTGGAGAGCGCCGTGAAGGTCAACGTATTCCTCACCGACCTCGGCCATTTCGCGGCGGTGAACGAGATCATGGCGGAATATTTTCCGCAGCCGTTTCCGGCGCGGGCGGCGATCGGTGTGGCCGCCCTGCCGCGCGGCGCCGCGGTGGAGGCGGATGCCATCCTTTGCGGCTAGACCGGCGTAGACGCAGCGGCGTCCTGCGACGGCCGGCCATTCCGGGCTGAGCGCGAGGCCGGAACGTGCCGGAGACGATACCGGAGGAACTGACCGCGCTGCGCGGTGTCGGCAACTCGCTGCGCGAGCGCCTGCAACGCCTTGGCGTCCATCGCCCTGTGGACCTGCTATTCCTGCTGCCGCAGCGCTACGAGGATCGCACCCGGCTCACGCCGCTCGGCGCGGTGGTGCCCGGGCGGCGCGTGGTGGTGCGGGGTGAGGTTGCACTCAGCGAAGTGGTGTACCGGCGCCGGCGCAGCCTGCTGTGCCGGCTTGCGGACGGCACCGGGCAGATCACCCTGCGATTCTTCTATTTCAGCAAGGCTCAGCAGGAGGGCCTGGCGCGGGGGAGGCGCCTGGTGTGCTTCGGCGAGGCCCGGGTCGGGCCGGGTGGGCTGGAGATGGTGCACCCGGAGTATCGCGTGCTCGCCGCCGAGGAGCCGGTTGCGCTCGAGCAGTCGCTCACCCCGGTCTATCCCACCACCGAGGGCCTGCAGCAGTTTCGGCTGCGCAACCTGATCGCACAGGCGCTCGACCGGTTCTTGCCGCTGCTGCCCGACTGGCTGCCGGCGGCCGCTACCGCGGGCTATCCGGCACTGCGCGATGCCCTCGCGTACCTGCACCGGCCGCCACCCGGCGCCGATCTCGCGCAGCTCGCCGCGGGCACGCATCCCTGTCAGCGGCGGCTCGCGCTCGAGGAGCTGCTCGCCCATCACCTGAGCCTGCGACGCCTGCGCGAACATGGCCGGCGCGAGAGCGCGGTCGCCCTGCCGCCGGCCGACGCGCTGCGCCGGAAATTCTTCGGGCAGCTCGGCTTCACGCTCACTGCCGGCCAGCGCCAGTCACTCGCCGAGATCGACGCCGACCTCGCCCTGCCGCACCCCATGATGCGGCTCGTCCAGGGGGATGTCGGCTGTGGCAAGACCGTGGTCGCGGCGGCTGCAGCCCTGCGGGCCGTGGCACACGGCCACCAGGTCGCCGTGATGGCGCCGACGGAGCTGCTGACCGAGCAGCACCGGCGCAGTTTCCAGCGCTGGTTCGAGCCGCTCGGCATTGGCACGGTGTGGCTGAGCGGCAGCCTGTCGCGCCGCGAGCGACAGGCCGCCTACGAGGCCATCGGCAGCGGCCGCGGACAGGTGATCATCGGCACGCACGCCCTGTTCCAGGAGGGCCTCGAGTACCGCAGCCTGGCGCTGCTGGTGGTCGACGAGCAGCACCGCTTCGGTGTCCACCAGCGCCTGGCGCTGATGCAGAAGGGCGCGGCCGGCGACACGCGTCCACACCAGCTGGTGATGACGGCCACCCCCATCCCGCGCACCCTGGCGATGACGATGTACGCGGACCTCGACACCTCGCTGATCCGCGAACTGCCGCCTGGGCGGCAGCCCGTGCAGACGGTGGCACTGCCGGACCGGCGCCGGCCGGAGCTGGTGGCACGGGTGCGTGAGGCCGCCGGTGCGGGCCAGCGCGCCTACTGGGTGTGCCCGCTGATCGAAGACTCCGAGGCGCTCGACTACCAGGCGGCCGAATCGACACACGCCATGCTGGCCGAAGCCCTGCCGGAGCTCGCGGTGGGCCTGGTCCACGGCCGCATGAAGCCGGACGAGAAGGACAAGGTGATGCGCGCGTTCGCCGCGGGCGCCGTGCAGGTGCTGGTCGCCACGACCGTGATCGAGGTGGGCGTGGACGTGCCGGAGGCAACCCTCATGATCGTCGAGAACGCCGAGCGCATGGGGCTCGCGCAGTTGCACCAGTTGCGCGGCCGCGTGGGCCGGGGCACCGGCGCATCGAGCTGCGTGCTCGTCTACCACAGCCCGTTGTCGGAAATCGCCCGCCAGCGCCTCGAGGTACTGCGCCAGACCAGCGATGGCTTCGAGGTTGCGCAGCGCGACCTGGAACTGCGCGGACCCGGTGAGGTGCTCGGCACGCGCCAGACCGGCATGCTGCAACTTCGCGTCGCCGACCTGTCGCGCGACGCCGCCCTGCTGCCAGCGGTGCAGGACATGGCCAGGGAGCTGTTCGCGTCCTCGTCGCAGGCCGTCGAGTCCCTGATTCGCCGCTGGATAGGTGAGGGCAGCCGCTACGGCAACGTATGATCCCGCCCATGCCATCCCGGGATGCCCGACCGCCGCCGCTTGCCGCCGGACTGCTGGATTCCCTGCAGCAGTACCTGCGACTCATGCGCCTGGACCGCCCCATCGGCATCTGGCTGCTGCTCTGGCCGGCGCTGTGGGGCCTGTGGGTTGCGGCCGAGGGTCGGCCGCAACCACGGATCTTTGCGGTGATGGTCCTGGGCGTCGTCGTCATGCGGTCGGCCGGTTGCGTGATCAACGATTACGCGGACCGCGACTTCGATCCCCGCGTGGCGCGCACCCGCGACCGGCCCCTGGCGTCCGGCCGGGTATCGCCCGCCGAGGCGCTGGTCCTGTTTACCGCCTTGTCGCTGCTCGCGATCGCCCTCGCGCTGATGCTCGACCCGCTGGCACGCGTGCTGGCCGTGGTCGGCGGCCTGCTCACCATCGTCTACCCCTTCATGAAGCGCGTGATCGCGGCACCGCAACTGGTACTCGGCGCCGCATTCGGCTGGAGCATCCCGATGGCGTTTGCAGCGGAAACCGGCGCAGTGCCACGCCTCGCCTGGCTGATGTGGCTGGCAGTAGTCGTCTGGGCGCTGATCTACGACACGATGTACGCGATGGCCGACCGCGCCGATGACCTGCGTGTCGGCGTGAAATCCACGGCGATACTCTTCGGCAGCGCAGATGTATTCATCGTGAGCCTGCTGATGATCGTGCTGCTGCTCGGGCTCGCGCTGGTCGGACACCTCGCGGCGCTCGGACCGTGGTACTTCGGCTCCCTGCCGGCGGCTGCGGCGTTGCTCCTGCGCCAGCGCCACCTCATTGCCGGGCGCGACCCGGCACGCTGCTTTCAGGCCTTCCTCGAGAGCCACCTGGTTGGCGCGGCGGTATTCGCCGGCATCCTGCTCGACGTCACCTTCCGACAGGCGTAGCAGCGCGAGCCGCCCCGGCACCGCGACCCGGTGTACGCGCGGGGGCCCACACCTCTACCGAGACAGCGCCGGCCGCGCGCAGCGCCCCAGCCAACGCGGCCACCGTGCTGCCGGTGGTGATCACGTCGTCGAGCACCGCGACCCGTGCGCCCCGGCAACCGGGGCTCGCGCGGAAAGCGCCGCGCAGATTGCGCCGCCGCTGCAGCGCCGTCAGACCGGTCTGCTCGGGCGTGCCGCGGATGCGTTCGACGAGGCGGGGGGACAGCGGCAGCCCGAGCCTGCGCGCCACCGGCCGGGCAATCTCCAGTGCCTGGTTGTAGCCGCGGCGCGCCAGTCGGCCACGGTGTAACGGCACGGGCACGAGCACGTCGGGCCGGGGACGATCACCGGCTTCACGCGCCAGGAACTCTCCGAGCAGCTCGCCGAGCGCACGTGCAAAGTAGAGCTGGCGATGGAACTTGGCACCGGTCACCATCCGGTCCACCGGGAACTCGTAGGTGAGCGGCGCAATCACCGCGCCGTGACCAGGCAGGCGGGTGCCGCAGCACCCGCAGGGCCCGGTGCCCGTGCCGGACGGCAGCCCGACACCGCAGCCCGGGCAGACTGCCCCGAGCCAGGGCAGATCTGCCTGGCAACCGCCACAAATTGAATTAACTACACCCGGTTCGTTGCACAGCACGCAGCGGCGTGGGACCAGGCAGGCGAGGAATGCGTCGACCCTGGACGCGATCATAGGTTGACAGTGCCGGAACCGCTTTTCGATACTGCGCCATTCTCGACCGGCAGCGGGCCGCCGTCCGACCCGCAAATCAGGGCTGATTGCATGGATTCATTCGCGGAGCGCCGCTTGCCTGACAACGCCCTGCGCAGGGACTGGACCCTCGACGAAGTGGCCGGGATCGCCGGATTGCCGTTCAACGACCTGTTGTTCCGGGCGCACTGCCGGCACCGTGAGTTTTTCGATCCGAACCAGGTGCAGATCAGCACGCTGGTCAGCGTGAAGACCGGTGGCTGCCCCGAAGACTGCGCCTATTGTCCACAGAGCCTGCGCTACGACACTGGCGTCGGGAGCGAGGACATGCTCGATGCGGATGATGTGCTGCAACGCGCCCGCAGCGCACAGGCCGGCGGCGCCACGCGTTTCTGCATGGGCGCCGCCTGGCGCAGCCCCAAGTCGCGCCCGCTCGAGCAGTTCGCCGCCATCATCCGCCAGGTCAGCGAACTCGGGCTCGAGACCTGCGCGACACTCGGGATGCTGACGCCGGAGCAGGCGCGGCTGCTGAAAGACGCCGGCCTCGATTACTACAACCACAATCTCGACACCTCCGAGCGTCATTACCCGAAGATCGTCAGCACACGCCGCTACACGGACCGGCTCGATACCCTGCGTGCGGTGCGCGACGCCGGGCTGAAAGTCTGCTGCGGCGGCATCATCGGCCTCGGCGAAGAACTGCGTGACCGGCTCGAGTTGCTGCACACGCTCGCCACACTGCCGGCGCACCCTGAAAGCGTGCCGATCAACCAGCTGGTCCAGGTGCCGGGCACTCCCCTGCACGGCGCAGCAACCGTAGACCCGCTGGATTTCGTGCGGATCATCGCCGTTGCTCGGATCCTCATGCCGGCGTCCCACATCCGGTTGTCGGCGGGTCGCACCGACATGAGTGACGAGATGCAGGCCTTGTGCTTCTTTGCCGGCGCCAACTCCATTTTCTACGGGGAGCAGTTGCTCACCACCCCGAACCCGGCCACCGACCGCGACCGCCTCCTGTTCGAGCGGCTCGGTCTGCGCGGCGAACCACGTGTCGCCTCGTAGCGGCATGCCGCACCCGAACGGCCGCAAGCGCACGCGGCCACAGGCGCCCTCGACATGCGCGGACCCGATCGGGCAGCGGTACTGAGAGCCTTCCACCGGGCGGCTCCGACCTACGCCAGCAAGGATTTCCTGCACGCCGAGATCCGCGCCCGGCTGCTCGAGCGCCTCGACCCGGTCCGACTCGAGCCGCACACGGTGCTCGATCTTGGCGCTGGACCGCCCGCCGCCAGCGGCGCATTCGCAGCGCGATTCCCGGGCTCGCACCTGATCGCGATCGACGCGGTGCCCGCCATGCTGGGTGCCGCGCCGCAGGGCTGGAGCAGGCTATGTGCCGATGCGGCGCTCCTGCCGCTGCCGGACGCCTGCGCGGACGTCGCGGTGGCAAACATGCTGCTGCCGTGGTGCGCTGACCCGCTGGCCGTGCTGGCCGAGGCGCGGCGCGTGTTGCGGTACCCGGGGTTGTTTGCGTTCGCGACGCTTGGCCCGGACAGCCTGCAGGAACTGCGCACGGCGTGGTCGCGGGTGGACAGCCACAGCCATACGCACAGTTTTATCGACATGCATGATCTCGGCGACGCACTCATCCACGCCGGATTCGCCGAGCCCGTGCTCGACATCGAGAAATTGACCATTACCTATCGCGGACTGGATCGGCTGGTGGCCGACCTGCGCGATGTGGGCGCAACGGATCTGAGCGAGGGACGCCGGCGCACCCTGACCGGGGCGGGACGCTGGAGCGCCATGACGCAGGCTTATGACCGGTTGCGCGACGAGACCGGAACCTTGCCGGTCACGGTCGAGGTGGTGTTCGGCCAGGCGTGGACGGGCGAACGGATGGCGAACCTTCGCGATCCAACCGGAGGCATTGCGGTCCCGCTCGGGCAAATCATGCGACGGCGCTGAGCGACGCGTTCGAGGCGCGAACAAGCCACGATTGCGCCACCAGTGCTCATCCATTACCATTTCTCCCGCTTGCGGAAGGGGTGCCTCCGATCAGGGCAGGGCACGACAAGAATGCGAGCCGGCGGCCGGTGCACCTGTTTGAACTCAGTCCGAATTGTTCCCTGACGCCCGGCACGGCGACCCTCTTCTACCTGTCGATCCTGGCCGTGACGCTCGTCGTGGCGGGTGCCTTTGCAGTCGCCGGTTTCTGGCCCGTCCTGCTGTTCGCGGGGCTGGAACTGCTCGGGCTCGCCGCAGCGCTGCACGCGAGCCTGCGCCGCGGTCGCAATCGCGAGTTCATCCGTATCGATGAACGCGACGTGGTCGTGAATCGATGCGCCGGACGGCGGCGAGCGGAGTATCGCTTCGCCAGGCCCTGGGCACGGGTGCAGCTGCAGGCGGCTCCGGCGTCGAACTGGCCGAGTCGTCTGCTGATCGGCCCGGTGGGTCGCGCGGTCGAAGTGGGCGCCTTCCTCACCGAGAGCGAGCGGCGGCGCCTGAACACGCGGCTGGCGCAGCTGCTGCCGCCTGCGCCGGGCGCTCTTCGCAGAATTGTAGAAACGTAGTTCGGACCGCGAAATTTTCAGGAATATTGCCGATGTCATTGCTGCGATCGCTGTCAGGCCGGATTCTCGCCACCGTTGTTTCGCTGCTGGGAATGTCCGCAGCCCATGCCGACTGGCAGCTCAACCTGCCACCCGGCGTAACGGAAATCAGCCGGCGCATCTACGACCTGCACATGCTGGTCCTGTGGGTGTGTGTCGTCATCGGAGTGCTGGTCTTCGGTGTGATGATCTACGCCATGGTGGCCTTCCGTAAGAAGGATGGCGTGAAGCCGGCCACCTGGGACCACAGCACCACCGCCGAGATCATCTGGACCGTGATTCCGGTCATGGTCCTCGTCGCTCTGGCGATTCCGGCAGCCCGCACGCTCGTGTTCATCGAAGACACCCGTGGCGCGCAGATGAACATCAAGATCACGGGATACCAGTGGAAGTGGAACTACGAGTATCTCGACGAGGGCGTGAGCTTCTTCAGTAGCCTCGCCCGCACCAGCAACGTGGCACGACAGAAGGATTCGGGCATCGATCCGGCCAGTGTCGAGAACTACCTGCTCGAGGTCGACCGGCCGCTGGTGCTGCCGGCCGGAGTGAAGATCCGCTATCTGCTCACCTCCAACGACGTGAATCACGCCTGGTGGGTGCTGGATTTCGGCATCAAGCGCGATGCCATTCCCGGATACATCAACGAGGGCTGGTTCCAGGTCGACGAGCCCGGTGTCTACCGCGGCCAGTGCGCCGAGCTCTGCGGCAAGGATCATGGCTTCATGCCGATCGTGGTCGAGGTCCTGCCGAAGGCAGAGTTCGACGCCTGGCTCGCCGCGCAGCAAGCCGACGCCGCGCCCGCAGTCGCCGCCACGGCTTCTGCGGCCGTGAACGGACCGCAGTAAGGACACCCCGGCTACCAACGGGAAATTCAGCGACGGCCGCGAGGCCGCGCCAGGACGGGAGCATACGCATGAGCGCCACCACCGAGCACGCACACGATCATGACCACGACCATGGCCCCGCCCGCGGCCTGATGCGCTGGATCACGACCACGAACCACAAAGACATCGGGACGATGTACCTCGTGTTCGCGCTGACGATGCTGTTCGTCGGCGGCCTCATGGCGCTCATCGTCCGCGCCGAACTGTTCCAGCCGGGAATCCAGTTCGTGAACCCGGCCTTCTTCAACCAGATGACCACGACTCACGCGCTCGTCATGCTGTTCGGCATGATCATGCCGGCATTCGCAGGCTTCGCGAACTGGATGATCCCGATGATGATCGGCGCTCCCGACATGGCTCTGCCGCGCCTGAACAACTGGTCGTTCTGGCTGCTGCCGTTCGCGGCCACGATGCTGCTTTCGACACTGTTCATGCCGGGTGGCGGCCCGGCGGCCGGCTGGACGATGTACCCGCCGTTGTCGCTGCAGGGCGGTGACTCCTTCCCGTTCACCATTTTCGCCGTCCACCTGCTCGGCATCTCCTCGATCATGGCGTCGATCAACATCATCGTCACGATCCTGAACATGCGTGCGCCCGGGATGACGCTCCTGAAGATGCCGCTGTTCGTGTGGACCTGGCTGATCACCGCCTATCTGCTGATCGGCGTCATGCCGGTGCTCGCCGGCGGGGTCACCATGCTGCTGACCGACCAGTTCTTCGGCACCAGCTTCTTCCAGGCCGCCGGTGGCGGTGATCCGGTGCTCTTCCAGCACATCTTCTGGTTCTTCGGCCACCCCGAGGTCTACATCATCATCCTGCCGGCCTTCGGCATCGTCTCGCACATCATCCCGACGTTCTCGCGCAAGCCGCTGTTCGGCCACGAGTCCATGGTGTTTGCGACCGCCAGCATCGGCTTTCTGTCGTTCATCGTCTGGGCACACCACATGTTCACGGTCGGCATGCCGCTCGCCGGTACGCTGTTCTTCATGATGTCGACCATGCTGATCGCCGTGCCGACCGGCGTGAAGATCTTCAACTGGACTGCCACGATGTGGCGGGGCTCGATCAGCTTCGAGACACCGATGCTGTTCGCGGTCGGGTTCCTCTTCATGTTCAGCATCGGCGGCTTCTCGGGCCTGATGATGGCGCTGGCCCCGGTGGACTTTCAGTATCACGACACCTATTTCATCGTGGCGCACTTCCACTACGTCATGGTGCCCGGCGCGCTGTTCGCGGCGCTCGGCGGCGCCTACTACTGGCTGCCGAAGTGGACTGGCCACATGTACGACGAGAAGCTCGGCAAGGTGCATTTCTGGCTGTCCACCATTTTCGTGAACCTGCTGTTCTTCCCGCAGCATTTCCTCGGGCTCGCCGGGATGCCGCGACGCATCCCCGACTACGCGACGCAGTTTGCCGACTGGAACATGTGGTCCAGCGTGGGCGCCTTCGGCTTCGGGTTCTCGCAACTGCTGTTCGTGTACATCGTCATCAAATGCGTGCGTGGTGGCGAGAAGGCTTCGGCGAAGGTGTGGGACCGGCCGTTCGGGCTGGAGTGGACCGTGCCCTCGCCGGCGCCCTACCACACCTTCGAGAAGGCACCGGAGATCAAATGAACGCGCAGGAACGCCTGCAGCGCCGGGTCCGGCGCAACGCCCTGCTGCTCGCGCTGCTCGCGCTCGCGGTCTACGCCAGCTACTTCCTCGTACAGGCTCTGCGCCTGGCCGCCTGACCCGTGACCGGTTCCGTCCCAACCCGTCGCAGCAACCGCAGTCTGACCTTGCGGCTGGCGGCGCTCGCGGTGGCGATGTTCGGTTTCGGCTTCCTGCTGGTACCGATGTACGGGCTGCTCTGTGATCTCACCGGAATCGGCGGGCGCACGGCCGACACCGCCGCAGCGATGCCGGTGGCGGTGGCCGAAGACCGGGTGGTGATCGTCGACTTCGTGGCGAGCGTCAACGAGTCCGCGCCGTGGGAGTTTCGCCCGGAGGTGGCCAAGCTCGAAGCCCGGCCCGGGAAGCTGTACGTCGCGAAATTCTTCGCCCGTAATGTGACCGACCAGCCGCTCACCGGCCAGGCCATCCCGAGCGTTGCGCCCGGACAGGGAGCGAAGTACCTCAAGAAGACCGACTGCTTCTGCTTCCGCACGCAGCCGTTCGGACCGTCGGAGAGCCGGGAACTGACCGTGCAGTTCTATCTCGATCCGGCCCTGCCCGAGTACGTGGATCGCCTGACCCTCTCATACACGATGTTCGTCATGCCGGCCGCCGAGACGTCGGTCGCCGCGGCGGCAACAGATAGCACCTGAAGGAAACATTGCCATGGTCGTTCATGCCCAGGACAAGTACTACATCCCGCACGGCACCCACTGGCCGATCCTGGGATCGATCGCGCTGTTTCTCCTGCTCGGCGGGTTCTCCGTCTGGCTGAACGAGACACCCATCGGCGGGTGGGTGATGATCGGCGGCGTCCTGCTGCTCTTCTACATGATGTTCCGCTGGTTCGGCCAGGTCATCGACGAGAGCGTAAGCGGGCAATACAACCTGCAGGTGGACCGTTCATTCCGCATGGGCATGGGCTGGTTCATCTTCTCCGAGGTGATGTTCTTCGCCGTATTCTTCAGCGCGCTGTTCTACGCCCGGGTGTTTTCGCTGCCCTGGCTCGGCGGCCAGGGTTCGGACGTGTGGACAAACCTGCTGCTGTGGCCAAGCTTCGAGAACGAATGGCCGTCAAACGGCCCGGCAAATATCGGCGGTCACTTCGATTCGATGCCCGCCTGGGGCATCCCAGCGCTCAACACCGCCATCCTGCTCACCAGCGGCGTGACCATCACGCTGGCCCACCACGCCCTGCGGGCGGGTCAGCGCGGCAAGCTGTCGATGTTCCTGATGCAGACTTTCCTGCTCGGTTTCATCTTCATCGGCTTCCAGGCCTACGAATACATGCACGCCTTCAATGAGCTCAACCTCACCCTGGGAAGCGGCATCTACGGCACCACGTTCTTTATGCTGACCGGCTTTCACGGGCTGCACGTCACCATCGGCGCCATCATGCTGGTCGTGATCTGGCTGCGCTGCCTGCGCGGCCACTTCACCCCCGACCGGCACTTCGCCTTCGAGGCAGTCGCGTGGTACTGGCACTTTGTGGACGTGGTCTGGCTGGGACTGTTCATCTTCGTGTACTGGCTGTAGGCGGGCCGCCTCCCCGCGGGCCACCACCGCGCGGGATCAACGCAACAGCTTCGCCGCCGTCCCCGCGGAGCGGCAATGAACCAATTGTGAGCCCATCGTCACGGTGCCAGACCGCATCGAGGCTACTATTGCCGGTGGATCAGCGGCCAATCGGAGCGACGGGGCGGATGACGGCGGTGCCTGACAACATGCCGCGACCGGCAGAGGGCCGGCCCGTGCTCGGCGCCCTCAACGACGCGCAGTTCTTCGCGGTCGAGCGCGACGGCGCCAGATTCGTCACCCGTGGCTCGCCGCAGGTGTTCATCGGCCACCGCGTGCCTGCAACGGGCGACGAGCGGCCGGACGGCGCCTATGTCGAGTGGCACTGGGACGGACGCCGCCTGCAGGTGCGCAACGACCGTTACGGGTTGATTCCCACCTACTACACGATCCGCAACGATGGCTTCGCGATTTCCACCTCGATCGAACGACTGATCGCGATCGGCACACCGACCGAATTCGACGAGGATGGGCTGGCGGTGTTTCTCCGGCTCGGCACCTTCCTCGGCGACGACACACCCTTCAAATCGATCCGGGCGTTACCCCCGGCCACCGACTACGCCTGGGACGGGACACAGGAAGTCCCGCGCGGCGCGATTCGACTCGGCGTTGCCGCCGGAAAGCTCGGCCACGAGGAAGCCTGCCGGCGCTACGGCGCATTGTTCCGCCGCGCTATCGAGCGCCGCGTAGCGCTGGCCGACGACTCGGCCGTCGCGCTGTCCGGCGGCATGGATTCCAGGCACATACTGCTGGAATTGTGCCGTGCGGAGCGCAAACCCCGCTTCGCCGTCACGGCCCGGGTGGTGCGTGGCGCGCACAGCCGTGACGTCGACCTGGCCGCCGAGGTCTGCACCGGCGCAAGCGTCCACCATGTCGTCGTCGACCAGGACGAGCACTGGCTCGACCGCGAGTGCCTGAAGAACCGGCTGACCAGCCTCTGCACCATCGAGCACGGCTGGGGCTTGCCGGTGGGTGAGTTTCTGCGCAACGAGGTGCGCACGGTGTTCGATGGCCTTGCAGGCGACGTGTACACCGACTGCCGCGGCATTGTCACCCGCGAGCGCCATGAAGCATTCATGGCCGGTCGATTCGACGCACTCGCGGAGGATTTTCTTGGACCGCCCTCGGAACGCCTCGCCTACCTGGCAGCCGATCTCAGGCACCGGCTGTCGCGTGAACGCGCGATCCACAGATTCGCCGCCGAGTGTGAGCGCTTCGCGGCGGCACCAAACCCGACGGCCGCCTTCTGGTTCTGGAACCGGACGCGGCGCACCGTATCGCTCCTGCCATACGGCGTCTGGCAGCGCGGCGTGCACGTCGTCGCGCCGTTCCTGGACCACGACCTGTTCGACTTCATGGCCAGCCTGCCGGTGACGCTGGTCGGCGACTACACCCTGCACGCGACCACGCTGCGTACCGAGTTTCCCCGGTACGCCCACATTCCGTTTTTCTCCCAGCCCAACCAGCCGCCCGCCGATGCCTGGAAAAGCCTGCGCCGGGCAGCGCGGGCGACACTCGTCTGGTTCATGGCGCATGGCGCATCCCGCAACGTTTCGCGCGGTTTCGTGCTGAGCCGGCTCGCCCGTGCGCAGGTGGACCGGCGCTATTGTGCGTCGATTGGCTGGTTGCCACCGCAGGTGCTCTACCTTGCGCAGCTCGGCCAGCTCGCGCGCGGTCAGCTGACGCCTGGTCTCGGCATGCAGCAATGGCTCGGCGTCGAAATGCTGTGTGCCGGCGCGAGCCTCCCGGCGCCCGGATCGCTGCCGATCGTGTAAGCCTGCGCCTGGACTCGAACGACCAACAGGTTGATGCAGAACTGCTAACGCGGCGTGGCGTTCGGTTCGATCAGGCCTGCATACCAAGCCGCCATCAGCACCAGGAAAAGAATCACGGACAGCACGATACGGATGGTCAGCGCCCGCAATACCCGTGACGAGCCATCCTTGTCGCGCATCAGGTAGAACAACGCCGACCCCAGGCTCGCCAGGATGCCGAGGAGGACGAGCACGATGAGGAACTTCATCGCCGGCATTCTGCCTGATCCCGCCAGTCTTGCGGCACAATGCGCCGCTGATGGAACGATGCGAGGACGAGACGGGCCGCCACGCGCGGCGGACGCGGCCCCCCTGGTGGGCTACCCTGGGCGCGGCGCTGTTTGCTGCGCTGTTCTTCGCCGCGGGTTCCTGGCAGCTCAACCGCGCCGCGGAGAAGCGTGCGCTGCTCGAGTCATTCGACCGCGCTGCCGCGGCACATCCGATGCCGGCACCGCGCGATGCCGAAGCGATCGCCACGCTGCGCTATCGGCCGGTCCGGGCCACCGGCCACTTCGACGCCAGTCACCAGGTCCTGCTCGACGCCCGGATTCGCGACGGTCGGGCCGGCTATGAGGTGCTCACGCCGCTCCTGACCGGCACCGGCGCCATCCTCGTCAACCGGGGCTGGGTTGCCGCCAGCCCCGACCGCAGTCGCCTGCCCGAGATCGGGATCGACAGCGGCGAAGTCACGATCCGCGGCATGCTCGATGCGCTGCCGCAGGCAGCGCTCGCCCTCGAACCGGACGAGGGTGCGCAGGCGGCCGGCTGGCCACGCCGCCTGCTGTACCCGACCACGCAGGACATCAGTGCCGCGCTCGGCTACCCGGTGCGCAATTACCAGATCCTGCTCGCTCCGGACGCTGCGGACGGTTTCCGGCGCGACTGGCGCCCGGTCCTGCTCGCGCCACAGCAGCACCTGGGCTATGCCGTGCAGTGGTTCGCGCTGGCGGCAACGGTGGTCGTAATCTATGCGGCCCTTGGTTTTCGCAGGACCGCTCCCGCGGATCGCACATGATCGACCCGGTACAACGTGGACGGCGCACGCTCGTGCTGCTCGCCATCGTCTTTCTCGGCCCCATGGCCGTCGCCATGGCGCTGTACTTCAGCAACTTCCAGTGGCGCCCGCAGGGCACCACCGAGCACGGAGTGCTGTACCGGCCGGCGCGCCCCGTGGCGGTGCTCGGCCCAACCGGCAATCCGGGCGAGGACGCGCCCCGGGGCAAGTGGGCCCTCATTTATATCGGGCCGGGCGCCTGCCCGGCCGAGTGCCGGCAGGCCCTGATCGCCATGCGGCAGGTACGCCGCGCGCTCGGTCGCGACCTCGACCGCATCGAGCGCCTGTTCGTGGTGACCACGGGCGCACCCGACACCGCGTTTCTCGAGTCCGAGCACGACGGCATCAAAATCATTACCGATGGCAACGCAGTGGCAGAAATTGTCACAATTGCAGGTGATATCGGCGAGGGCGACTTACTCCTGGCCGACCCGCTGGGCAATCTCGTGATGCGCTACCCGGCCGGCACGCCGATGAAGGGTATCCACGCGGACCTCCAGCGCCTGCTGAAAATCTCGACAATTGGCTGATCGCCGCCGACGCGGCTCACGACAGACCCGGGGAAGAAACCACATGTACGACTGGTACCGCAGACTGCTCTACCTGGCGGTGACGCTCGCACTGACCGTCGTCGTGCTCGGTGCCTGGGTGCGCCTGACGGATGCGGGCCTCGGCTGCCCGGATTGGCCGGGCTGCTACGGGCAGCTCACCGTGCCCGACGAAGCGCACGAGCATGCGTCGGCCGCGGCGGCGTTCCCCGACCGGCCGCTCGACCCGACCAAGGCCCGCAACGAGATGATCCATCGCTATGTCGCCACCACGCTGGGGCTGGCGATCCTCGGTATCGCCGGCATCGCCGTGGCCAACCGACGCGATCCGCGCCAGCCGCTGATCCTGCCGCTCGTGCTGCTCGCGACCGTGGTGTTCCAGGGGCTGCTCGGCATGTGGACCGTGACGCTGCTGGTGAAGCCGTTGATCGTCGTGGCGCACCTGATCGGCGGGCTCACCACGCTGAGCATGACCTTCTGGTTGATCCTGGAGGCAGCCCGCCAGCCGCCACGATCGGCGGTGCGCGCCGGGCGGGCCGCCTTTGTGCCGGCGGTGATTGCGCTCGCGGTGCTCGCCGCGCAGATCGCGCTTGGCGGCTGGACCAGTTCCAACTACGCCGCGCTCGCCTGTCCCGACCTGCCCAGGTGCACGGGCGAATGGTGGCCGGACGGCGCCGATTTCAGTGAGGCATTCATTCTCTGGCGCGGCCTTGGCGTGAACTACGAAGGCGGCGTACTCGACGCCACCGCCAGGGTCGCCATTCACTTTACCCACCGGCTCGGCGCGCTGTTGACGCTTGTCGTGCTCATCATCGTCGGCGGCCGTGCGACACGCCGGCACGTGCATTCCGCCCCGGTGGTGGCCGCCGGCTGGCTGGTGCTTGGGGCGGTGACCCTGCAGATGATCCTCGGCATCAGCACCGTCTGGTTCGGGCTGCCGCTGTGGGTCGCGACCGCGCACAATGGTGGCGCGGCGCTGCTGCTACTCTCCGTGATCAACCTGAATCACGCCGCCTCGTACCGGCGCTCGCCGGCGCGCGCGTTCTGACCGGCAACCGATAGCCACCGCGCTACGCTGCTAGACTGCCGCGATGGACGTCACGCCCATTCTCGCGCCGCTGAACGACGCCCAGCGCGAAGCGGTCACCGCGCCCGCCGGCCCGGTGCTGGTGGTCGCCGGAGCGGGCAGCGGCAAGACACGCGTGCTGGTGCATCGCATCGCCTGGCTGATCGAGGTGGAGAACGTCTCGCCGTTTGGCATCCTCGCGGTCACCTTCACCAACAAGGCGGCGGCCGAGATGCGCAGCCGCATCGAGGCGCTGCTCGGTATTCCGGTCGACAACCTCTGGGTCGGCACCTTTCACGGGCTGGCGCACCGGCTGCTGCGCCGTCACTGGCGTGAAGCGGGTCTTCCCCAGGGATTCCAGATTCTCGATTCCGAGGACCAGCTGCGCCTCATCCGGCGCATCCTCAAAGGGCTGGAACTCGACGAGGCAAGCTGGGTGCCGCGCGAGATCCAGTGGTTCATCAACGGCCAGAAGGACGAGGGACGCCGCCCCGACCAGCTGCGCGACGAGGGCGACGGCAACCGCCGGCAGCTCATCCACCTCTACCGCATGTACCAGGACAGCTGCGAGCGATCCGGGCTGGTGGATTTTGCCGAACTCCTGCTGCGCGCCCGGGAACTGTGGCAGAACCACCCGGAGCTGCTCGATACCTACCGCCGGCGCTTCCGGCACATCCTGGTGGACGAGTTCCAGGACACGAACGCCATCCAGTACGATTGGCTGCGGCTGCTTGCGGGCGAAACCGGCATTCCATTCGCCGTTGGTGACGATGATCAGTCGATCTACCGCTGGCGCGGCGCGCGCACCGAGCACCTCAACCGCTTCCGCCAGGATTTCCCCGGCGCGCGAATGGTGAAGCTGGAACAGAACTACCGCTCGACCGGCACCATACTCGAGGCGGCCAACGCGCTCATCGGCCATAACAACGGCCGCATCGGCAAGCAGCTTTGGACCGAGAGCGGCGCCGGCGCGCCGATCCGGCTGTTCAGCGCCTACAACGAACGCGATGAGGCGCAGTTCGTCGTCGAGCGGATTCGTGCGGCGGTGGCGGATGGCCAGCGCCGCGCGGATCATGCCGTGCTGTACCGATCCAATGCCCAGTCGCGAGCGTTCGAAGAGGCGCTGCTCCACGCCGGCATGCCCTATCGCGTCTATGGCGGACTGCGCTTCTTCGAGCGCGCGGAGATCAAGGACGCCCTCGCTTACCTGCGCCTGCTCGCCAACCGCGACGACGATCCCTCCTTCGAACGGGTGGTCAACCTGCCCACGCGCGGCATCGGCGCGCGCACCATGGATGAGGTCCGCGGCTACGCCCGCGCCAACGCGATCTCGTTGTGGCGCTCGGCACAGTCAGCCGCCGGCGGGCAGCTCACCGGGCGCGCCGCCAGCGCGGTCTTCGAGTTTCTCGCGCTGGTGGACACCATGGACCGCGACAGCCGCGAGTTGCCGCTGCACGAGCGGGTGGACCATGTGACCACACGCTCCGGCCTGATCGAGCACTTTCGCAAGGAGGTGCGCGAGCGCTCTGAGGCGCGCATCGAGAATCTCGAGGAACTCGTGAGCGCCGCCCGCAGCTTTGATGCCGACACGACCGAAGACGCCGAGGACATGCCGGCGCTCGATGCCTTTCTCGCCCACGCGGCATTGGAGTCCGGCGACACGGAAGGCAACGACTGGGACGACTGCGTCCAGCTCATGACGATGCACTCGGCCAAAGGCCTCGAGTTCCCGGTGGTGTTCATCGCCGGGATGGAGGACGGGCTGTTCCCGCACCGGCGCACGCTGGAAGACCCGGATGGCCTCGAGGAGGAGCGACGGTTGTGCTACGTGGGTGCGACCCGCGCCATGCGCGAGCTCTACCTGACCTGCGCCGAACAGCGCCGGCTGCACGGCGTGGACAGTGTCGGTCAGCCCTCGCGGTTCATCGGGGAGATCCCCGGGCGGCTGATCGAGGAGGTGCGCCCGCGTATCCGGGTATCGAGGCCGGTGTTCCGCCGCCAGGCCGCGACAGCGGCCTTGAGCGACCCGGAAGCACCCGTGCGCCTCGGGCAACGCGTGCGCCATGGCAAGTTCGGAGAAGGCATCGTGCTCAACTGCGAGGGGGCGGGCGCGCACGCGCGGGTGCAGGTGAACTTCGAGAGTTGCGGAGCCAAGTGGCTGGTGATGTCGTACGCCAATCTCGAGCTGATGTAGAATCCTGCAGGCACATGAAGATCCTCATCCTCGGCGCCGGCCAGGTCGGATCCACGGCCGCCTTCCAGCTCGCCCGACAGGAGGCCAACGAGGTCACCATCGTCGATCAGGACCCGGCTGTGCTGCGCGAATTGCAGGACCGGCTCGACGTACGCACAGTGGTCGGCCACGCCGCCTACCCGGCGACGCTCGAACGGGCCGGCGCACCCGACGCCGACATGATCATCGCGCTCACCAGCAGCGACGAAGTGAACATGGTCGCCTGCCAGGTGGCGCAGAACCTGTTCGGCATCGACACGAAGATCGCCCGCGTGCGCGCCGCCGAGTACATCGCGGTGCCGGAGCTGTTCAAGCCCGGGGCGATGCCCATCGATGTGCGGATCAGCCCCGAGCAGCTGGTGACGCAGTACATCCAGCAGCTCATCCAGTACCGCGGCTCCTTCGAAGTGCTGGATTTCGCCGATGGGCGCGTCCGGCTCGTCGGCATTCGCACGCGCCGCGACGGCCTGCTGGTCAACCAGCGCATCCGCGATCTGCGTGCGCACGTACCCGATGCCCAGGTGCGTATCGCAGCGATCTACCGCGACGGCCAGAGCGTGCCGGTCGAGGGCGACACGCTGATCCGGGAGCACGATGAGGTGTTCTTCATTGCCGCCCGCGACGATATCCGGGCGGTGATGGCCGAGATGCGCAAGCTCGAGCCGCCGGCACGCCGCGTGGTGATCGCCGGCGGTGGCAACATCGGGCTGCGCCTCGCCTCCGCGCTCGAGGATTCGAACAACGTCAAGGTGATCGAGCGGGATCGCGAACGCGCGCGACGCATCTCCGAGCGCCTCAGCAAGGCGATCGTGCTCTGCGGTGATGCCGCCGACGAAGAACTGCTGCTCGAGGAGAATATCGACGCCGCTGACGTGTTCGTCTCCGTAACCAATGCCGACGAAGCCAATATCCTCTCCGCGATGCTCGCCAAGGATCTCGGTTGCAATAAAGTGATGGCGCTCATCAACCGGCCGTCCTACGCGGAGATGATGGAGAAGAGCACGATCGACGTCGCCATTTCACCGCAGCAGATCACCATCGGCACGCTCCTCGCTCTGGCCCGGCGCGGCGACATGGTGCGGGTTCACTCCCTGCGGCGCGGACGCGCCGAGGCCATCGAGGCGATTGCGCACGGTACGGCGGAGAACTCCCGGGTGGTCGGCAGGCGCATCGACCAGATCAGCCTGCCGCCTGGCTGCAGTTTCAACATCATCATCCGCCACGACCGGGTGATGGAGGTCCACCACGACACGGTGGTGCAGTCCGATGATCACGTGATCCTTTTTCTCACCGACCGCCGGCAGGTCGAGCAGGTTGAACGGTTGTTTCAGCTTTCCGGCCGTTTCCGTTAGTCCGTTCCAGCGATGCACGTCAAGGTCGTCCAGCAAATCCTCGGGCTGCTGCTGATGCTGTTCAGCCTGAGCATGCTGCCGCCGGTGTTCGTTTCCGCCTGGCACCAGGACGGCTCTGCGGCGGCATTCGTCTCCGGGTTCCTGGTGACGCTGCTGACCGGTCTGGCCATCTGGGCGCCCGTGCGCGGCAAAAGCCGCGATCTGCGCACGCGCGACGGCTTCCTGGTCGTGGCCGGTTTCTGGACGCTGCTGGGTTTGTTCGGCGCCGCTCCGCTGGTGTTCGCCGAACACCCGGCCATGAGCCTCACCGACGCGGTGTTCGAAGCCGTCTCCGGCCTGACGACGACCGGCGCGACAGTCCTGGTCGGCCTCGACACCCTGCCACCGGCGATCCTGTACTACCGTGCCCAGCTCCACTGGCTCGGGGGCATGGGCATCGTCGTGCTGGCGGTCGCGGTGCTGCCCATGCTGGGCGTCGGTGGCGCCCAGCTTTATCGCGCGGAGACTCCCGGCGCGGTCAAGGATGCCAAGCTGACGCCGCGCATCACGGAAACCGCCAAGGCGCTGTGGATCGTATACCTCGGCCTGACGATTGCCTGCACGCTGGCGTTCTGGCTGGCCGGCATGAGCCTGTTCGACGCCATCTGTCACAGCTTTGCCACGCTCGCAACCGGGGGCTTCTCAACGCACGACGCGAGCCTCGGCTTTTTCCAGAGTCCCCTGATCAACGGCATTGCGATCGTCTTCATGGTGCTCGCCGGCGCCAACTTCACCCTGCACTTCCTGGTGTTCCAGTCGCGCAGCCTGCGCAACTACTGGCGTGATGCGGAGTTCAAGGGCTATCTCGGCATTCTCGGTGCATCGAGCCTGTTCATCGCGACTTACCTGCTCGTCACCGGCCACTACGACGATCTGCCGAGGGCGTTACTCGACGCGACCTTCCACGTCGTCTCCAACATGACGACGACCGGTTTCACGACAACGGACTTCTCGGTCTGGCCCGGCACCCTGCCCGTGATGCTGGTGTTCATCATGTTCATCGGCGGCTGTGGCGGTTCGACCACCGGCGGCATCAAAGTCATGCGCTGGTTGCTGCTCTACCGGCAGGGCGCGCGCGAGGTTGCCCGGCTCATTCACCCGGCTGCCGAGATTCCGGTGCGCTTAGGGGGCAGCGTGATCCCGCAGCGGGTGGTCGATGCGGTGTGGGGATTTTTTGCGATCTACGTGACCTTGTTCAGCGTGCTGATGCTGATTCTGCTCGCCACGGGCGTGGATCAGGTCACGGCCTTTTCCGCGATTGCCACGTGCATCAACAATGTCGGCCCCGGTCTCGGCGACGTGGTGTCCAACTTCACCGCCATCAATGACGTCGACAAGTGGGTATGCGTGCTGGCCATGCTGCTGGGGCGCCTGGAGATCTTCACGCTGTTCGTCCTGATCTCACCCGCCTTCTGGCGTCGCTGAGCCGGCTCCGTTCTTTCGACGCCACGTCCACTCTGCGGGCGCCTGTTCGGCGACGCAACTGACCCACGTCAAGACAGGGCCGGTGGTGCAGGTCTGCAATGACCGCGCGACGCAGAAAAATCGGGAGAGACGCGATGTACATCAATTTCTGGTACCCAATGGCGCGCAGCGAGGACGTCAAGAACGACACACCATTTCGCATGCGGGTGCTGGGACTGCGCTTCGTCGCCTTCCGCGACGACAAGGGCAAGGCGCACGTGTTGCACGACGTGTGCACTCACCGCGGCGGATCGCTCGGCAAAGGCTGGGTGCGCGACAACACCGTCGTTTGTCCATACCACGGCTGGCGATTCAGCGGCGACGGCCGGTGCTCGCACATACCGAGCCTGCCCGACGAGACGCCTCCGGCCAGGGCGAAGGTGGACAGCTACCCGGTACAAGAGAAGTACGGGATCGTGTTCGCCTTCCTCGGCGACCTGCCCGAGAGTGAGCGCCCACCGCTGCACGAGATCGAGGAATACGACGCGCCAGGCTGGCGCGCCAACCGGCTCACGGTGTTCGAGGTACCCGCCTACTACGAACGCTCCATGGAGAACGGCCTCGATCCGTCACACAACGAGTTCGTCCACCCGGCCCAGGGGTCGCCCAACATGAATCCGGACCTGCGCAAGAAGCCGCTGGCCGTGGAGAACGTCCCCTGGGGCAGCAGGTTCCTCATTCGCTTCGAGAACAAGGAAGAGCACAAGGGCACCAAGGCGTTGCACGACAAGGAAACACTGGTGGACGAGGTCACGGCCGGCTCCGGCCACGTCGGGCCGAACCAGATGATTACCTGGATCCGCTTCTCCGAGAAGAACATGTTCCACCAGTACTTCTTCGAGGCGCCGATCGACGAGACACGCACGCGGATATTCTTCGTCAACATGCGCACGTTCATGCTCGATCCTGCCAACGACGAGCGTATCGGCAAGGTGAACCTCGTGGTCGCACAGGAGGACATCGATATCCTCGGTGAACTCGACCCGGTACAGACCCCGGACACGACGACCCGGGAGGTGCTGGTGCCTTCAGACCGGGCCATCGTCACCTATCGCGAGTGGCTGAAGAAGTTTGACCAGAAGGGCTGGCGCATCGACATCGATACGCTGAAGGCCAGGCGGGGCAAAGTCGCATTCGCCGTGCCCTGCCCGGGCCGGCGCACCTCAGGCAACTGGGTGCTCGACCCGGTGCCGCTGCTCCCGGCCGGGTAGCCGGCCGGCAATGCCCCTCCTGGTTGGGGGGGCCAAGGTCCGCGGCTGATGCAGCCCCGGCGGCTGGTCCGGGCACAGGCACCACACCCGTGCGGGCCGGTCCGCCGACGGATTGGCCGGCAGCGCCAGGAATCCGCGCCGGTTGTGCACGGGCCGCGCGGGCGCACCAGCACCGCCGACCGAGGATCGTACCCGTCGATTTTCGCGGCACGGGCAGGGCGTGCGTCACTGCCGCAGTGATTACGATCCTGCGCTCCGATAAGGCTCGCGGTTTCAATCGAATACGCGGCATTGATCGAACACTGCAAAACCACGGGAAAACCAGCATCTAATGGCGCAGGGAATTTTTTCGCAACTCTTGCTTGGCTACAGCAAATCCGTGTTTATACTTGCGCCCCGTAACCCGAACTCTCACTCTTGAACCCTCCCGAAGGAGTACAACAAATGGCAAAAGCACCGACGAAGTCGGACATCCTGAACCAGATCGCCAAGGACACGAAGCTGTCGCGCAAACAAGCAAGCGCGGTGCTTGAGTCGCTGAGCGGATGCATCAAGAAGAGCCTCCGCAGCAACGGGATTTTCACCGTCCCTGGGCTGATGAAGCTCAAGGTCATCAAGAAGCCCGCCACCAAGGAGCGGGAAGGCACCAATCCTTTCACCGGCGAAAAGATGACCTTCAAGGCGAAGCCCGCCTCGAAGAAGGTTCGCATCCTGCCGCTGAAGGCCCTCAAGAACATGGTCAACTGAGACCTGCAGACACACGGACTATTTCAGTGGTCGCGCCAGGCGCGATCCGAAGTTACCGGAGCAGCTCCTGCTGCTCCGGTTTTTTTTGGTTGTTTTGCCATTGCCGGGGAGCCACCCCGTCACGAGCCGGAGGCCTTCAGATCATGACTGCCAGAACCCGTTTCACCGTGCTGATGTCCGCCGCGCTGGTCGCCGCGGGCTGCCAGCAGGGTCCGACCGAAGCCACCGCGGCCGAGATGAGCGAGGATCAGAAGGCCATCTATGCGTACGGCGCGGCGGTTGGTCACCAGGTCGCCGAGCAGGCCAAGCAGATCCGCCTGACGCCCGAAGAACTCGAGGTCTTTCGGACCGGGTTCTCCGACACCCTGACCGGCAAGAAACCGGCCATCGAGATAGAAAAGTACGAGCAGCGTTTCCAGGAGATCGCTCAGGCGCGGATCAGCGCCGGCGCCGAGGAGACGAAGAAGAAGGGCGCCGAGTTTCTCGCGGCCGCTGCCGCCGAGGCCGGCGCCGTCACCACCGACACCGGTCTCGTCTTCCGCACGCTCACCGCAGGCACAGGCAAGCGCCCGAAGTCCTCCGACACGGTGCGTGTGCACTACGAAGGCAAGCTCACGGATGGGCAGGTATTCGATAGTTCACGCCAGCGGGGCGAACCGGCCGAGTTTGCCCTCGACCGCGTGATCCCGTGCTGGACCGAGGGCGTCCAGCGCATGCAGGTTGGCGAGACCGCAAAGCTCGTCTGCCCTGCGGCGATCGCCTACGGTGACCGCGGCGCCGGCGGCGCGATACCGCCCGGGGCGACCCTGGTGTTCGAGGTCGAACTGCTCGAAATCAAGTAGGCAAGGCGCGCTCCGGCGTCGACACCCTGCCGGATCGTAAGCGCACGGCGTTCGGGCGCCGACCCCTGGCGAATGCGGTGCGGATAGCGACCCGCACCGGCCGACTCTGGCCGCGCCTTAGAATGCGCCGATGCGGACGCTGACGACCCTGGGCGCGATCAGTACGCGCCGCTTCATGCGCGAATACTGGCAGCGCAAGCCGCTGCTCCTGCGCGCTGCGTTTCCCGGTTTCGCGCCGCCGCTCGGGCGCGACTGGCTGTTCGAGCTCGCCGCCCACGAGGAGGTCGAGTCTCGCCTGGTGCTGCGGGAGCGCGGCCGCGTGGTACTGCGCCACGGCCCGTTTCCGCGGCGTTCACTGCCACCCCTGGCGCAGTCGCGCTGGACGTTGCTGGTCCAGGGGGTGGACCTGGCAGATGCCGGCGCACGCGAGTTGCTCGCCCGCTTCCGCTTCGTCCCGGACGCGCGGCTCGACGACCTCATGGTGAGCTATGCGACCGACGGGGGCGGTGTCGGGCCGCACGTCGACAACTACGACGTGTTCCTGCTGCAGGCCTGCGGCCGGCGGCGGTGGCGCATCTCGCACCAGCGCGACCAGCGCCTGCGCTCCGGCACGGCGTTGCCCCTGCTCGCGAACTTCCACCCGGAACGCGAGTGGGTTCTCGACCCAGGCGACATGTTGTACCTGCCTCCTGGTGTCGCCCACGACGGCATCGCGGTGGGCGAGTGCATCACCTACTCCATCGGCTTTCGTACCCCGGTTTGGCAGGAGCTGCTCGACCCCTGGTTCGCGGCGTTCGCCGAGCATGCTGCGGTCCGTGGCCGCTACCAGGACGCCGGCCAGCGCCCGGTCCGCCACCCGGGGGAGTTACCGCGCGCCCTGGTGACCCGCACACACGAGGCGCTCGGCCGGCTGCGGCCAACGCGCGCACATACCGAGCGCTTCCTGCTCGAGTATCTCTCCGAACCGAAGCGCCAGGTGGTATTCGACCGGCCGCGACGCAGCCTGAAACCGGCAGGCTTTGCGCGTGCCGCAAGCAGTCGCGGCGTGCGGCTCGACCGGCGCAGCCGGATACTGCTCGGGCAGCCGGGTGTAGCCCTGAACGGCGAACTCTTCGAGGTCGAACGCGCGCTGCGGCCGTTGCTGCGCTCCCTGTCCGACCACTGGGTTCTCGACGCCGCAAGCTGCCGGCGCGCCCCGGCAGCGCTGCTGGCCTTGCTGCACGACTGGTGGCTCGCCGGCTGGCTGCATCTTGGGACGGAGGCCCGGCAGTGAACGCCACCGACCGCCCGACGATACGCCGCGCCGACACTGCCGATGCCGCTGTGCTCGCAGCAATCGGCGCGGCCACCTTCATCGAGACGTTCGGGCACCTCTATGCGCCGGAGGATCTCGCCGCGTTTCTCGCGGCGACGTATTCGAGGGCGGCCTGCGCGCGGTTGCTGGCGGACCCCGGGGTCGCCGTCTGGCTCGCCGGCCCGGCGCAACACCCCACCGGCTATGTGGTGGCCGGCCCCTGCAAGCTGCCGGTGCCGGACCGTGAACCGCGCGCGGGCGAGATCCGTCAGCTCTACCTGCACCGTTCGGCGCAGGGCCGTGGCCTCGGCACGCGCCTGCTACAGGTCGCGCTCGACTGGCTCCGGGCGAACGGACACACCCCGCTGTACGTCGGTGTGTGGTCGGAGAACCTTGGCGCCCAGCGTCTCTACGCCCGCCATGGCTTCGGGAAAATCGGGGAATACGACTTTCCGGTCGGGCGCCACCTTGATCGGGAATTCATCCTGAAGCAGAGCACGCCGGCGATGAAACACCTCGCGGGATTGCAGTCCTAAGCGATCGGTCTGTCCTGGGCGGCTACGTGGCAGGCTGCGAGATGCCGCTCCGCCGGGCGGCCAACGCCAGCCAGCGACGGGACGTCGCTCCGGCAACGCGCGATTGCCTCCGGGCACCGTGGATGGAAGGGACAGCCCGGCGGCGGATTCGACGGCGAAGGGATGTCGCCGGGCAGGACGATGCGCGTGCGCCGGCGCGCGGGGTCCGGCACCGGCACCGCGGAGAGCAGCGCCTTCGTGTAGGGATGCCGCGGGTTGCGATAGATCGCGGCAGCGGGCGCCATTTCCACGATCTTGCCGAGATACATGACGGCAATGTCGTCGCTCACGTGCTGGATGACCGCCAAATCGTGCGAAATGAACAGGAACGCGATGCCATGCTCGCGCTGCAGCCGCCCGACCAGGTTCAGCACCTGGCTCTGCACGGAAACATCCAGCGCGGAGACCGGCTCGTCGGCGACGATGAACGCCGGGTGCAGCGCGAGCGCCCGGGCGATGCCGACCCGCTGGCGCTGGCCGCCGGAGAACTCGTGCGGATAGCGATCCTGCGCCGCGCGGCTCATGCCGACCACATCGAGCAGTTCCTCGACCCGGCGCGCGCGCTCGGCGCGCGTCCCGATGCGGTGGACGTCGAGCGGCTCCCGGATGGCCTGGCCGACAGTCCGGCGCGGATTGAGCGACGCGTACGGGTCCTGGAACACGATCTGCATGCGGCGCCGGCGCAGCCGTAATTCCCGTCGCGACAATGCCGTGATGTCCTCGCCCTCCAGGCGCACCTCGCCACTGCTCGGCTCGTGCAGGCGCAGGATGGCGCGTCCGAGCGTGGACTTGCCGCAGCCGGATTCCCCGACCAGGCCGAGCGTACGGCCCGGGCGGATGGCAAAACTCACACCGTCGACGGCCCGGACCTGGGCCACGACGCGGCGGAACAACCCGCCGCGGACCGGAAAATGCTTCTTCAGGTCGCGGACCTCGAGGAGCGGCGCGCTGGCCGTGCCGGTCACGGTGCCATCGGCAGCACCGCCCCGCAGCACTCCATCATCAGGCCCGGTATCAGCCATGGGGGTGATAACAGGCGACCAGGCCGCCGTCCCCGGTGGCAGTGAGCGGCGGCTCGACCGCGCGGCACTCGGCGGTGACGCGCGGGCAGCGCTCGGCGAACCGGCATCCCGGGGGCAAGTGCAGCAGGTCGGCAACGCGCCCGGGAATCACCGGCAGTGCGGGGAGTTTCTCGGCGCGGATGCGGGGAACCGCGTTCAACAGTCCCGCGGTATAGGGGTGACGCGGCTGCGCGAACAGACGCGCGGTGCGGGCAACCTCCACGATGACGCCGCAGTACATCACGATGGCGCGCGCGCAGGTTTCGGCCACGACGCCGAGATCGTGCGTGACGAGGATCATCGCCATGCGCAGCTCCTGCTGCAGGTCGCGAATCTCCTCGAGCACCTGGGCCTGCGTGGTCACGTCGAGCGCCGTGGTCGGCTCGTCTGCGACCAGCAGCTTCGGCCGGCAGGACAGCGCCATGGCAATCATCACCCGCTGGCGTTGCCCGCCGGAGAGCTGATGCGGATACTCGCCGAGTCGCCGCGCCGGTTCGGGAATCCCGACCCGGCCGAGCAGACCGGCCGCTTCCTCCTTCGCCTGCCGCAGTGAGAGCCCCTTGTGGCGGCGGAGCACGTCGGTCATCTGGCTGCCGATGGTGAAAACCGGGTTCAGCGCGGTCATGGGCTCCTGGAAGATCATCGCCACGTCGCGGCCACGGATCGCGCGCATCTCGCTCTCCGCGAGCCGGAGCAGATCACGGCCTTCGAGCCGGATCTCGCCGCCCGCGTAGCGGCCCGGAGGACTCGGCACGAGGCGCAGCAGGGAAAGCCCCGTCACCGTCTTGCCGCAGCCCGACTCCCCTACCAGCGCCAGCGTCTCGGACGGGAAGACATCGAAGCTGATCCGGTCGACGGCGCGTGCAACGCCGTCCATGGTGCGAAACTCCACCGCCAGGTCGCGCACGGACAGCAACGGCACCGCGTTGCTCACCTCAGGCCACCAGCTTCGGGTCGAGCGCGTCCTGCAACGCGTCGGCGAACATGTTGAAGGCGTACACCAGCATGAACAACATCAGCGAGGCGACGATCAGGTTGTTGAAGTGCCCGGCGAGAAACTCCAGCGTGCTCTCGGCGATCATCAGACCCCAGCTCATGCCGTCCTTCACGCCGAGGCCAAGGAACGACAGGACGACCTCCGCCTTGATGGCGTCGACGAAACACAGCGTCATCTGCACCAGCAGGATGTGCAGCGTGTTGGGCAGGATGTGTCGGAAGATCACCAGGCGCTGGCCGACACCGATAGCCCGGGCCGCCTCGACGAATTCCATGCCGCGCAGCCGGATGACCTCGCCGCGCACGTAGCGGCCGGTGCTGGTCCAGAACGTCGAAATCATGGCGACATGCATCGAATACGGATAGTCGGCGAGCGCGAACGCAATCGCGGCAACCAGCAGGTAGAACGGCATGGCATCGATCACGCCCATGAGCCACAGCACGATCTCGTCGACCCAGGTGGCGGCGAAGTAACCGCTCACGGCACCGAGCAGGGCGCCGACCGTCACGACCATCACCGCCACGACCAGGCCAACCTCGAACGCAGTGGCAACGCTGTAGAGACCGCGCTGGAAGATGTCCTGCCCGATGATGTTGGTCCCGAACCAGTGCTGCGCCGATACCGGGCCCCACTTCTCGCCGCTGATGTCGGCCCATTCCGTGGCCCACCAGCCGAGCCAGACACCGACCGCGGCGAGGAAATACACGAGCACCACCGCGAACCCGGCCATCCCCGTCCGGTCGCGGCAGAACTTCCCGAGCGCCTTGCTCCAGAGCGAGGCGCGGCGCCCCGGTGCTGCGCGAGCGTTGCCGGCCGTGGCGACGGCGCTCATCCGTCCTGTAGCCCGGAACCGGTCACTCGAGCGACACCCGCGGGTCGACCGCCCGGTAGAGGATGTCGGTCACCAGCAACGTGATCACGAACAACGCCGCGGTCAGCCCGACGACGGCCTTCAGCACCGGCTGATCTCCGCTCACGATGGCTTCATAGGTGATCTTGCCGACACCGGGAATGCCGAACGCGGTCTCGATGAGCAACGAGCCACCGATGACGATCGAGGGAATCGAGAACATGACGCGGGTGATGATGGGGATGGCGCAGTTCTTGAGGATATTGCGACATAGCAGCCGCAGCGGCGGGGTGCCGAACGCCCGTGCCGTGCGCACATGGTCGCGGTTCATTTCCTCGACGATGACGGCGCGGTAGAACCGCGTGTTGTAGCCGAGGGCAACGAAAACGATCGCCATGGTCGGCACAGTGACGTAACGGAGGTAGTCTGCCGGCCCGTGCACCGCCCAGCCACGCACCGGGAACAGATCGAGCCCGAAACTGGTGCAGAACCAGATCTGGAAGGCGAAGATCACGATGAGGAAGCTGATGCTCATGCCGATCACGGCCATCCCCATGATCAGCTTGTCCGGCCACCGACTGCGGTAGAACGCCGCCACCAGCGCCAGCATGACGGCGAGCAGGTTGCCGAGGACGAAGCCCGGCAGCGCCAGCGCCAGCGAGATCGGCACGCTGCGCGCGAGCAGCCCCGTCACTTTCTCGCCGGTGGAATCGGAATTGCCGAGATCGAAGGTCGCGAGCTGCCGCAGGTACTCGGTGTAGCGCGTGAGGAACGGCCGGTCGTAACCCAGTTCGTGGCGGATTTCTGCGATCTGCGCCGGGGTGGGGTTCTTGCCGAGAAGCTCATAGGTCTTGTCCGGCCCGAAGTGGACCATCAGCGTGAAACTGAGCAACGTCACGCCGATGATCAGCGGCACCCCGGCCAGGAGCTTGCGCAGTCCGTACTGCAGGATTTCCATTCAGGTGGCCGGTTCGAGCCCGGCGGGACGCGCGCTTTCACCCGGGGGGAGCACGTCCACGTAACGGAGGGAGAAACCACCGACGATCTCGCGATCCGGCACCGCCACCACGTTCCTGTGCCACAGGTAGATGCGATTGCGCGACAGCGACATCATGCCGACACAATCATCGATGAGCATCTCGTTCATGCGGCGGTAAAGCGCTGTCCGCTCCGGCGAGGGTAGCATCACGGAGGCCTGTTCGTAGAGACGGTCAAACTCGGGATTGCGGTAGTTCGAATCGTTCGAGCCGGGCGAACCGTTTGGTCCATAGAACAGCTGCAGGGTGTTTTCCGCGTCCGGATAGTCGAGACCCCAACCCTTGGCGACGATGGGCAGCTCGCTTTGTTTCCAGGCCCGGCTGAGATCGCCGAAAGTCCCATAGCTCTTCAGCACCACTTTTTCCGGCGGGTATCCGATCTCCTTCAGCCACGCACGAAACTGCTCGTAGAACATCCGCGGGCGCACACCGGCGGCCTGTCCGTAGGTGAGCACCGGCAGGTTCTCTGCCGTCCAGCCGTTGTCCGCAAGCAGCCTGCGGGCACCGGCCGCGTCGTGCGTGATGCTGTCCTTCGGCAGATTCGGGTCGAACTCGGGCACTACCGGCGGGATGATGCCCGGGAAGACCGTGGCGAGTCCGAAGTACCAGCTCTCGTTGCGGGCCTGCCAATCCCAGGCCTTGATGATGGCGCAGCGCAGCGCCTTGTTGCGCCGCTCGCGCTCCGGGTCCGGGTTATAGCCGAGCTCCGGAAATGCGAAGTTGAAGGCCTCGAAAACGAAGCCTGCCTCGGGCCCGGAATAGGCCTGATACTTCTCCGCGAATTCCGGCTTCAGTCGCAAGGGACGGCGGGACTCCAGAACCTCCTCGGCCTTTTCTACCGGCAGGAGCGAGAGCTGGATTTCGTTGCCCTTGGTGAAAGAGTTCCAGCGGGAGGCGTCGTCATTGGCGAAATCGATGATCAACCGGTCCACAAACGGGGGCGACCGTCCCTGGATGCGCTCCACGCCGGTGTAGCGCTGGGTCGCCGGGTCATAGCCTTCCTCCCAGATGTCTACCGGCTCCTGGCGAAACCTGGGATGGCGCTCCATGACGACTCGCGCCGAATCGTAGGACACGACCTTGAACGGACCGGAGCCGACCGGGTGCGTCCCGAGCTCGCGGCCGTAGTACTCCACCGCCTCGCGGGGCACGACCGCGGAAAAACCCTGCGCCAGCGTATCGAGCAACTGCGGATACGGACGCGTCAGGCGTATCTGCAGGGTGTGGCTATCGAGGGCACGCAATCCCGCCACCTCCTGCGCATAATCGGATCCCGCCTCCTTCCACTCGTCGAGCCCGACGATGCGCCCCTGCCAGAACCAGGCTCCCTGGGGCCGGTTCCTCGGATCGAACTGGCGCTTCAGCGAATAGACCACGTCTTGCGCCACGACTTCGCGACCCTTGTTACCGGGGAACGCTGCGTCGTCCTGAAACAGCACACCGCGCTTCAGGCGAATCGTGTAGGTGAGCAGATCGTCGGAAATCTCCGGCCAGCCATCGGCAAGGTTCGGCTTGAGCTGGTACGGACGCGCCAGATACTTGTAGGCGTAGAGCGTGTCGTAGGCATTGACGACGACATGGTTGGCGTAGACGTTCGACGCCTGCACCGGGTCGAGGCTGGAGGGTGCCGAATCGAGCGAGTGGCGATAGGTCTTTACGGCAGCGCGCTTGCCCGGCCCGGGGTCGCCCCCCGGCGCCGACGGCCGGCAGGCGACGAGAGCGGCGAGCAGCAAGGCGAGGCCAAGGCGCGATGGCCAGGGTACGGCGACGAGCGGCATCGCCGCGCATTCTGCCAGAGACACCGGCGCATTCGCGGATGGCTGGCCACTGCTGAGCCACCTTGGTGCGGGCTGGGTGCGCGCAGCCAGCGCGCTGAGCGGGCGCGACCAACGGCTTGATCACTTTGCCCACAGTCGAACAAATAAACGCGTCACAAGTGATGACTATTTTGACAGTGTCTAAATATATTCAGGTTTCTAGTACATTTTACGGGTGCATTTGGCTATTTTTTCCCACTTCATGATTGTTGCTGCTGATTGCTCCCGAAGCTGAACGGCTCCAACCAGTAGTGGGCAAGGAGATCGCGAGTCCCGGGCCCCGCTGCGTGAAAGTGGCTGACCTCGGTGCTGGCTCCGCGCATGACCCGCTGGTTTCGGGCGCCTGAGCGGACTTGAGTATTCCGCCCTATGGAGCCGGGAGACTCCCTCAGTTCACGGCATCCGGCGGGCGTCCGACGTATCCTTGACGGATGATCGGACTCCTGCAGCGCGTCTCCTCGGCGAGCGTCACCGTGGCTGGTGAGACCATCGCAGTGATCGGCGGCGGCTTGCTGGTGCTGGTCGCGGTGGAGAAGGGCGATGCCGCGGCTCAGGCGCAGCGACTGGCCGAACGCCTGCTGGCCTACCGGGTTTTCGAGGACGAAGGCGGACGCATGAACCGCGATGTGCGCGAGGCGCAGGGCAGCGTATTGCTGGTGCCCCAGTTCACGCTGGCCGCCACCACGGACCGGGGCAATCGTCCGAGCTTCAGCGCCGCCGCCGAACCCGCCGCCGGTCGGGAGCTGTTCGAGCTGCTGATGCGCGAGATGGCCACGCGTTTTCCGCGAGTCAGCATGGGACGTTTCGGCGCCAACATGGCAGTCAGCCTGGTCAACGACGGACCGGTGACCTTCTGGCTGCGCGTCGCTCCGGAGGCTGCGCAGGCGTGAGCCGCAGGCCGGTGCAGCGCCGCCCTGCAACAGGTTCCAGCGCCCGGTGATGCAGCCGTGCACGGGGCCTTTGCGGGATATGCCGTATCATTGACTGCAACTTCCCGGGCATGGATCGCCCGTCCTTCATGGAGTAAGTGACATGGGTTCATTGAGCATCTGGCACTGGCTGATCGTGCTGCTGATCGCCGTGGTCATTTTCGGTACCAAGCGGCTCGGGTCCATCGGGACGGATCTCGGCACCGCGGTGAAGGGCTTCCGCAAGGCCATGGCGGATGCCGACGCCGAGGATGACGAGGCGCCCCAGAAAAAGCTGAAGAAGCAGGCTGACTCGACGTTCGACGAGAACCAGAAAGAGGCCGCCGGCAAGAAGTCTGGTTGAGCGGGCCATGTTTGACGTCGGCTTCTGGGAGCTCGTGGTCATCTTCGTCATCGGGCTGCTCGTCCTCGGGCCCGAACGGCTGCCGCGTGTAGCCACCCAGATCGGGCAGTGGGCCGGCAAGGCGCGCCGTATGGCCCGCATGCTGGGCAACCAGTTGCAGGACGAGATGAACGCGGTGGATCCGCGTCGCATCATGGATCCGCCGCCGGCGCCCCGGCCCACGGCCAGCTCCGCCTGGAGCCGGCCGGGGGTGGACGACCTGAAAGCGGACGCACCGACCGTCGACGAGCACCCCGGCGATGCCGGCGAGCCGCGGTCGGCGGCACCCACGGGCAACAGCCAGCCCTGATTCGCAATCCGGCCTACGCCCATGGCAAACCCCGGCGATGAGCGCGAGGACGAGGTGCTCGAAGAAGCGCCGCTCCTCACCCACCTGACCGAGCTGCGCGACCGCCTGCTGCGGGCCGTCGCCGCGGTACTGGTGGTGTTCGCGATCCTGGCGCCCTTCGCCCGCAGGATCTTTTCCGTGGTGGCGCAGCCCCTGATCGCGCAGTTGCCGGAAGGCGCCACCATGATCGCCACTCAGGTGGCATCGCCCTTCGTGACACCGATCAAGACGACTTTCTTTGTCGCTCTCTTCATCGCCATGCCCGTGGTGATCTACCAGACCTGGGCATTCGTCGCGCCCGGCCTCTACCGCAAGGAGCGGCGTTTTGCGGTGCCGCTGCTCGTGAGCAGCGTGATCCTTTTCTACATCGGTGCGGCGTTTGCCTATTTCCTGGTGTTTCCGACGGTGTTCCGGTTTCTCGCCGCGACGACGCCCGAGGGCGTGACCATGATGACCGACATCGCGAGCTATCTCGACTTTGCGCTGCTGACTTCTTTCTCCTTCGGCGCTGCCTTCGAGGTGCCAATCGCTACGGTACTGCTGATCGGCACCGGGATCGTGTCGGCCGAGACCCTGGCGCGCCAGCGCGCCTATGTGTTTCTCGGCGCGTTCATCGTTGCCGCCGTGCTCACGCCGCCGGATGTCGTTTCCCAGATCATGCTGGCAGTGCCCATGTATCTGCTCTTCGAGGCCGGCCTGGTGCTGGCGCGAACGCTCTACCCGGCGACAGCCGACGACAGCAGCACCGGCAAGAGCGCCGCATGAATGCGGCCGACGCAGGCCATCTGCCTGGTCCGCGTTCGAGTCGTTTCAGCAGGCTGCGGAATTGAGGCACCGCCCGCGTACGCTCTGCGTGGTGCACGCCGGTCGATGTGCCACGCCAGGCCTGCTGATCGCCGTACCGACTGCTTCCGGTTGCGCATGTCTGCCGATTGACGGCCCGAGGGGAGGCCGCGAATGGAGCTTCAACGCGAGCTGACACTGCGTGCACTCGTGCTCGGCGGCGTGCTCGCCGTGCTGCTCGGCGCTGCCAACGCCTACCTCGGGCTGTTTGCTGGCATGACGGTCTCGGCCTGCATCCCCTCGGCGGTGATCTCCATGGGAGTGCTGCGGCTGCTCGGCCACGGCGGGATCCGCGAGAACACCATGGTCATGACCCAGGCCTCAGCCGGCGAAGCCATCGCCGCGGCGGCCATCTTCACGTTGCCCGCGATGGTGCTGCTCGGGGTATGGGAGCGCTTTCCGTACCTGTGGGTCACCGCGATCGCCCTCATCGGCGGCATGCTCGGCGTACTGCTGACGATTCCCCTGCGTCGGGCACTGATCGTCGAGCAGCGGCTGAAATTCCCCGAGGGCACTGCGGTCGCCGAGGTGTTGCGGGCTGGCGAACGTGCGGGCGGGGCACTGCGAGCGCTCGTCGCTTCGGGCCTGCTCGGGGCCGCGATCAAGTTCTGCGAAACCGGCCTGCGGCTTTGGCCCGGCACCGCGCAGGTTGCCGGGTTCATCGGAAACGGTCTCGTCTACGCCGGTGCCAATCTGTCGCCGGCGCTGCTCGGCATCGGCTACATCGTCGGTTTGAATGTCGCCATTCTGGTCTTCCTCGGCAGCATGCTCTCCTGGAACATCGCCATACCGATCTACGCAGCATGGTTCGCGCCTGGTGACCCGGCACTCGCGCCGGCGCTCGCCGCCGGGATCCCGGCCGCCGACCTCGCCTATGAGATCTGGTCGCGCAAGATCCGCTACCTGGGGGTCGGTGCGATGCTGGTCGGCGGGTTATGGGCCCTGGTGGCGATCCGTCACTCGCTCGCCTCCGGCGTGCACAGCGGCCTGCGGCAGTTCCGCCGCTCAAACCAGGGAGTGACCGCCCTGGCCGAGCGCGATCTGCCCATGCCCTGGGTGCTCGCCGGCATCATCGCCTGTGTCTTCCCGATCTTCGGTCTCTACCAGCAGATCGTGACGAGTTACGGCATTGCTGCCGCCATGGCTGTGACGATGCTGGTCGCGTCCTTCCTGTTCTCATCCGTCGCCGCCTACATGGCGGGCCTGGTTGGATCCTCGAACAACCCGATTTCGGGCGTCACGATGGCCACCATGCTGTTGTCCTCGTTGCTGCTGCTCGCGCTGCTCGGCAACGACACGCGCGGCCCGGCGGCTGCGATCATGATTGGCGCAGTGGTCTGCTGCGCGGCCTCGCTCGGGGGCGACCTGCTGCAGGATCTGAAGACCGGCGAACTGGTCGGTGCCACTCCCTGGAAACAGCAACTCGCGCTCGCCGGTGGCGTGCTGGTGTCGGTGTTCGTGATGGCGCCGGTGCTGAATCTGCTCCTCGGTGCCTACGGCATCGGCGTGCCGACGCCGGAACACCCGAATCCGCTGGTGGCGCCACAGGCGACCCTGATGGCCTCGGTGGCGCAGGGCGTGTTCGGCGGCGGGCTGCCCTGGGTCATGGTTGGGACGGGTGCGGCGATTGGCGTTGCGATCGTCATTGCGGACGAGTGGCTGCGGCGTCGCGGCGCGTCGTTTCGTGCGCCGGTCCTGGCGGTGGCTGTGGGCATCTACCTGCCGCTGGAAGTAAATACGCCGATTTTCGTCGGTGGCCTGATCGCCTGGGCCGTGCAGCGACAGACTGGCAGGGAGGACTCCGGCGCCGGTTCCGGGACGTTGTTCGCGGCGGGACTGATCACCGGCGAAGCGCTGGTCGGAATTCTGCTCGCCATTCCCATCGTCCTGACCGGCAGCACCGAGGTGTTCGCCGTCCCTGCGGCGTTTCGTCCCGGCGCTCTTGCGGGACTCGCGGCCGTGCTGCTCACCGCGGTGCTGTTGTACCGGATCGCGCGCCGGTGACCGCACCCGCTCCGGGCGTTTTGGCTTATCAGCCGATCGCTGGCAGGATGGCGGCAGCCATCAGAAAAGCCCAGATCGCAACCAGTGGAGATCCGTCATGCCTGCCTACATTGTCTCGTTGTGCGAATTCACCAACATGACGCCGGCCCTGAAGGAGTACGCGCAGAAGTCAGCCGACCTCCTGCACAAGCACGGCGGCAAGTACATCGTGCGCAGCAAGCCCGTAGAAGTCATGGAAGGCGACAAGATGCCAGGCAAGTCCATGATCATCGTCGAGTTTCCGACCATGGAGCAACTGCTGGCCTATCTCAAGGGGGACGAATACCAGAAGGGCACCAAGCATCTGCGCCAGGGTACGGGCATCTACGACATCGCGATCTACGAGTCGCCACCCCCGCACATGCAATAAGAGCCGCTGGGGTGTTCCTCCCGGCGGCAAGGCCGAGGTCGGTCACCGTGGGCTGACGCGGTGGTCCCGCGCAGGCGCAGAATCCGGATCAGCCCGCGCCGATCCGGCCGACGATCATGAAGGTGCCCTCGGCTTCGGCCACCAGCGCGTGGTCGTCCGTGCGCACGGCCTTGCCACTGAGCATCGCCAGCGGCCCCTTGCGCTTGAGCAGCCGGCCTTCCAGCCGCAGCGACTGGCCGAGTTCCAGCGGCTCGCGATAGCGTACCTCGCAGCGCGCGGTATGACCGCGCATGCCTTGCAGGAACAGCCAGTTGGCCATGACGTCGTCGAGTGCGCTGAAGATGATGCCGCCGTGCACGAGCCGCTCATAGCCACAGTGGAAGGGCCCGGGGGTAAACTCCGTGCGGCAGACTTCCTCCTCCATGCGGAATCGCAGTCGCAGCCCGAGGGGATTGCCCGGTCCGCAGACGAAACACTGGTTGGCATCGACGGCAAGATCGGTCATGGCGTTTTTTCCGGTGCGGGCTGCTGAACGGTGCCGCGGCCGGCGCGCTTGTCTCGCCCGGCCGCCAAACCTATCCTAACCCGAGGCGGCAGCGGTTCTGCGCGCCCGCCCCCGGAGAGCCGTGGCATACGATCCCGACAACATTTTCGCGAAGATCCTGCGCGGCGAAATACCCGCCTTTCGCGTGTACGAGGACGAGCACACGCTGGCCATCATGGATGTGATGCCGCAGGCCGACGGTCACACCCTGGTCCTGCCGAAGTCGCCGGCCGAGAACATCTTCGACCTCGATCCGGGCGCCGCGGCCGCCGTTATCCGGACGGGCCAGAAGATCGCGCGTGCCGTGCGTGCGGCGTTCGCTGCCGACGGCGTCACGCTGATGCAGTTCAACGGCGCTGCCGCGGGCCAGACGGTGTTCCATTTTCACCTGCATGTGCTGCCGCGTCATGCCGAGCGCCCGCTACGCAGCCACGGCCGCCGCATGGCCGACGCGGCCACACTCGAGGAACATGCGCGGCGCATACGCGATGCGCTGGTGCGCGGCTGACGGCGTCCGGCGCAGCAAGCAGCTTTGCATCAACCCGCTAACCGCCGGCGCGCGAGGCAACCGGCGGTAGCGGTCTGCGGCTATTCTTGTCGCTCTCCAGGGTCGCGGCGGCCTTGTTGAGCAGATCGCGCAATTGCCGGCCGTCGGCCGGAAATACCGCCACACCGACGCCCACGGTCAGGCGGTGCAGTTTTCCGCCGAACTCCAGCGTGGTCGTCGCGACGTTGTGCCGGACGCGGTTCGCAACCACCCGGGCAACCGCAGCGCCGGCGCCCGACAGGTACATCACGAACTCATCGCCGCCGTAGCGCGCCACCAGGTCTACCGACCGGCAGCTTCGCTGCAGAGCCTGTGCCAGTGCCTTCAGCGCCCGGTTGCCGGCCTCGTGGCCGTACCGCTCGTTGGCGGATTTCAGGCCCTCGACATCGACCAGCAGCAGGGCGAGCGCCGTGCCCCGCTGATCGGCGCTGCGCAGCTCCTCTTCGACGAGTTTCGTGAATGCTTCCAGGTTGAGGACACCCGTCAGGTCGTCACGCTCGGCCATCGATCGCAGCTGCTCCTGAATCTCATCCGCGTGCTCGACCAGCGTGGCCGCCAGGAACGCCACCAGCATCAACGGCAGGAGCTCCACGAACAGCGCAAGCCCGTAGGCGGGCGTCAGCGCTGCCTGCGCTCCGCCGAAGTAGTCGAGCGCGAGACGGCATGCCACCACCACCGCCAGCACCAGGGCGCTCGCGGTGCCGCCCATCGTCAGCGCAACGGTGATCACGGGGAGGACATAAAAACCGGCGATCGACCCGCGCGCACCCTCTGCCGAGGCGAGAATGGCGGTGATGACCAGCACCATCACGCAGGCTCCGGCAAACCGCGCCCGGCGTGGAGACGCAGCGCCAACGGCTGCAAAGCGCAGCGCGCCCGACACGACGGCGAAGACCGCAATGGCCGCAAGATACGGCCCGCGATGCGATACCGCCTGCGGCATGACGACGACATACAACAGCGCAAGCGCGACCAGCAGCCCGTCGATGCGCGCGAGGCTGCGCTGCACACGGCGAAAAGCTGCGCCGTCTCCGACATCCGTTTCGATGGCGCTGCGCACGAACATTCGCACCCGATCATCCGGCCCGGCGGGGCGCTCCAAAGCGCGGCCCACGGGTTTTGACATATTGCGGATGGTGCCGAAGCCGCGGCGAACGAACCGCGACCGGCTTGGCAGTTCGGCAAATGGCCGTTATTCGGCGCTGTTCCGGGCGGTCGACCCGCTGCCGGCCTTGAGCTCTGCCAGGGCGCGGCTGACCGGCACATCGCCTGGTGCCCCAAAGCCCGCGCCGCCGTTCGTTTCGGCCCCGGGCGGCTCGGACTCCAGGAGGATGTCCGGGACGATGCCGGCACCATTGATGGAGTGCCCGGACGGCGTGTAGTAACGCGAAGTCGTCAGCTTGATGGCGCGCCCGTCGGACAGGGGCATGACCGTCTGCACGGAACCCTTGCCGAAGGTCTGGCTGCCCATGATGGTGGCCCGATGGTTGTCCTGCAGTGCGCCGGCGACGATCTCGGATGCGGAAGCCGAACCGCCGTTCACCAGCACGACGATTGGCGCGCCGGCCATCAGGTCACCGGCCTGTGCCTCGTGGCGGAAGTTCGAATCGCTGCCCCGGCCGCTCGCACTGACGATGAGCCCCGCGGGCAGAAAGTCGTCACTCACTTCCACCGCCGCCTCGAGGACCCCGCCGGGATTGTTGCGTAAATCCAGGACCAGGCCGCGCAACTCCGCGCCTCCGGGCCGCTCGCGCATGCCGGCAAGCGCCTGGCGCAGATCGCTGCCGGTCGTGTCGCTGAACTGGCTGATGCGGACATAGGCATAGCCGGGCTCGAGCAGGTCCGCGCGAACGCTGTGCACCTGCACATGGTTGCGTACCAGGTCGAAGCTCAGCGTCTTCGCCTCGCCGGGCCTCGATACGGTGACGTTGACCGGCGTGCCCGGCGGTCCGCGCAGCCGGCCGACCGCGAAATTGATGTTGTCCTCGGTGATCAGCAGGCCGTCTATGCTCACGATGACGTCCCCGCTGCGGATCCCGGCTTTTTCCGCCGCAGCACCCTCGATCGGCGCGACGACGAGCACCTGGCCGTTGCGCAGGTTCACCTCGAGCCCCACGCCGGAGTAATTGCCGGCTGTGCTGATGCGGACCTCCTCGTACTCGTCCGCATCGAGCAACTGCGAATGCGGATCGAGGGTGGTGATCATGCCGCGCACGGCGCTTTCCAGCAGCTGGTGGTCGTCGACGGGTTCGACATACTCCTGCTTGACGCGCTCGAGCACCTCTGTGAGCAGGCGCACGTCGTCCCATGGCAGGCTGTCGCTCGCGGTGCTGCGACCCGCAAGCACAGGCCCTGCAACGGACACGACGACGCCGATGGCAGCGCCACACAGCGCCAGCCAGGGTGCATTTCGTGGGAAGCGGGCCATCAGGCGGGACAGCCGATCAGATCCATGGCCCGGAGAGTAGCACACGGCGGTTGCCGCACTTTGTGACCGATCAGCGCACCCAGCCTTTGGGGTCCACCGGTTTGCCATTGCGCCGCAGTTCGAAATACAGGCCCGGGTTGCCCTGGCCACCGCTGTCGCCGACGCGGGACAGGACTTCACCCTGCCGGACCTGGTCACCCGCCTTGCGCAGCAGATCCTGGTTGTGTCCGTACAGGCTCATGTAGCCGTTGCCGTGATCGAGAACCATGAGGAGGCCCATGCCGGGCAGCCAGTCGGCGTAGGCGACCCGGCCGGCCCGCACCGCGCGCACTTCGGTGCCCGCCGGCGCGGCAAGCACCAGCCCGTCCCAGCGCAGCAAACCGTCGGCGCGCGGCTGGCCATAGCGCACCACCATGCGCCCTCGCAGCGGCAGGTCCTTCACCTGTAACGGCGGCGGTGTCGCCGGGGATTTTTCGGCGGGTGGCGGGCGCACGCGGTTCGCGCGCGCGAGGCGCTCCACCAGTTCCTGCAACGACCGCGCCTCGCGACGCAGCCGCTCGAGCTTCTGGCGGCGTGAGCCGAGATCCCGTTCCATGGTCTGCAAGGCACTCGCCCGCACCGCGCGCGCGGCCGAGACTTCCTTCACCCGCGCTTCCTGACGCTGGCCGAGACCTGCCAGTTCCGCGAGTTCGCGCTGCAGCGCCGTAGCCGCCTTCTCGAGCGCCACCATCTCCTGCTGCATCTCGCCGAGCAACCGGGCGCGCTCGCCAGTGACGTAGCGGTAATAGGTGACGCGCCGGGCCAGCGCCGCGGGATCGCGCTCGGTCAGCGCGAGACGCACCCATTCCTCGCGCCCGGCGACATAGGCAAGCCGCAGCTGGCTCTCGAGCGCGGCACGGTGACTGGCGATCCCGGCTTCGGAGCGGCTGATGTCAGCGCGCAGCTCGCGTTCGCGCTGGCGCCCAGCGGCCTGCTTCGCGCGGATCTCGCGCAATGCGCGGCGTGCGTCCGCTTCGGCCAGCTCCGCCTCCCGCAGCGCTTTGCCGGCCGTCGGCTTCGCCTTGGCGTCGCGCGCGATTTCCTGCTCGAGCCGGGTGATGTTCTTCTGCAGGGTACCGAGTTCGCGGGCGGTCTCGGCCTCGCGCTTGGCGGCCGCATCGGCGCCGAGGGCGGCCAGCGTCATCGCGACAGCCGCCACAGGCGTGCCCCATCGCGTGAATCGCAGCCTCATGACGCGTGCAGTGTAGGGGATCGAGCGGCGACTCACTACCCGCGCCGCCGGCCCCCCACTCCGGCACGGGCGGGCTGTGCGAAGCAGGTATAATTCGCGCCCACTCAAGTCGCCGTCGTGCTTCATGGCTCAGTTCATCGAATTCTGCCTGCGTCACCCGCTGCTGGTCGGCGCAACCGTAGCCGCGATCATCGCGACCGTCGTTTACGAGATACGGCTGCGCAGCCGCGCCGGGCTGTCGGTGGCCCCGACGCGGGCCATCGAGCTCATCAACCAGGGCGCCACTGTGGTGGACGTGCGCGACACTGACCGTTTCGCGAGCGGCCATATCGTCGACGCACTGAACCTGGCGCCGGCCGACCTCGCAGCCAACGCGGCAACCCGGCTGAAGAAAAAGCGGCCGGTGCTGCTGGTCTGCGACAACGGTTCCGGCAGCGCGCGCCTGGTCGGCACCCTGCGCGCCGCCGGTTTCGAACAGGCCTGGGCGCTGGAAGGCGGCCTCGCCGCCTGGACGCACGAGAAGCTGCCCGTGGTGACGAAACGGTCCCGGACCGACGCGGGCGCGACCTGAGACGTGCATGCACGGGCCGCCCGAGATTGTCATTTTCGCGAAGCCGCTCTGCCCCTACTGCGTAGCGGCCAAGTCACTGCTGCGCGAGAAGGGCGTCGCCTTTCGGGAAGTCGATGTCTCCCGTGACCAGGCGCTGAGCGATGAAATGGTGCAACGCACCGGTCGTCGCACGGTGCCGCAGATTTTCATCGGGGACCGACACATCGGCGGTTTCGACGATCTTTCGGCGCTCGACCGGGCCGGCGAGCTCGATGCGCTGTTGCACCCCGTTGCCTGAGACCGCCGACACCATGAGGACCGACGCTACCGCGTCTGACCTCCGCCAATGAGTGCCGCTGCCAAGGCCGGCTCGATCGTCGTCCTCGGGTCCGGCTCCTGGGGCACCGCGCTCGCCGTGCAGCTCGCCCGCGCGAACGGCACCACCGCCTTGTGGGGCCGCGACCGGGCGCTATTGCACGAGATGTCAGCGACCCGCATGAACCAGCAATACCTGCCGGCGGTGCCGTTTCCGGACAACCTGCGGATCGAGGCCGACATCGCCCGGGCGGTTGCTGCACACCGCGATCTCCTGATCTGCGTGCCGAGCCGGGCCTTCCGGGAAACCATTGCCGCGATTGGCGGCCTGCTGCGCCCGGAAAGCCGGGTCGCCTGGGCCACCAAGGGCTTCGAGCAACAAAGCGGCAAACTCCCCCATGAGATTGCGGGCGAACTGCTTGGCGAGCGAGTCGCGCTCGCCGTATTGTCCGGGCCGACATTCGCCGGCGAGGTTGCCGCCGGCCTTCCCGCAGCGATGACCGTGGCCGCCAACAATGCGGCATTTGCCGCGGACCTTGCCGCACGCATCTCCAGCCACAGCTTTCGCGCGTACACCTCGCTCGACATGGTGGGAGTGGAGGTCGGCGGTGCCGTCAAGAACGTGCTGGCAATCGCGACCGGGATTGCGGACGGATTGAAATTCGGCGCCAACGCCCGCATCGCGCTCATCAACCGCGGACTCGCCGAGATGACGCGGCTTGGCGTGTCGCTCGGCGCGCGCGCGGAGACCTTCATGGGCCTCTCCGGCATGGGCGATCTCGTGCTCACCTGCACCGACAACCAGTCGCGCAACCGTCGTGCGGGGCTGCTGATCGCGGCCGGGCGCACGCGCGAGGAGGCCGCACGCGAGATCGGCTTCGTCTGCGAGGGCATCTACGGTGCGCGCGCGGTATGGCAGGTGGCGCAGCGCCGGGGCGTGGACATGCCGATCTGCCAGCAGGTCTACCGCATCCTCTACGAGGAGCTCTCGCCGCAGGAGGCCGTGATGGCGCTCATGAGCCGGGCCCTGAAGCCGGAAGCCTGACGCCCGGCGGCCTCAGGCAAATCCCACCTGGCGCCAGGCCTCGTAGATCAGGACCGCAGCGGCATTGGAGAGGTTCAGGCTGCGATTGCCGGCCCGCATGGGAATGCGCAGCCGCTGTCGGCCCGGCACACTGCGCAGCAACTCCGCAGGCAGGCCGCTGGTTTCCGGGCCCATGAGGAACACGTCGCCACGAAGGAATGCGACATCCGCGTAACTGGTGAGGCCGCGGGTCGACAGCGCGAACAGCCGCCTGCCGGCGAGGCCCGCGAGGCATTCGTCGAGGCTGTCGTGCTCGACCACGTTCGCCATCTCGTGATAATCGAGGCCCGCGCGACGCAACTGCCGGTCCTCCAGCGTGAAGCCGAGCGGGCGTACCAGGTGCAACCGCGTCCCGGTATTGGCGCACAGGCGTATGATGTTACCGGTGTTGGGCGGGATTTCCGGCTGGTAGAGAATCAGGTCGAACATAGGTTTGTGCGTTGACCTCATCGCCCGACACCGCTCCGGACCCGCGCCTTGCCACCGAATTCTGTGGCCTGCGCCTCGCCTCGCCCATCGTGCTGCTGTCCGGCTGCGTCGGTTTCGGCGAGGAATATACCCGCATTGCCGGCTTCTCCAACCGCGATGTCGGCGCCATCGTGCTCAAGGGCACCACGCTTCATGCCCGGCTCGGCAACGAACCCCATCGCGTCTGGGAGACTCCCGCCGGCATGCTCAACGCCATTGGCCTGCAGAATCCGGGCGTCGATACGGTGGTGCGCGAGATTCTCCCCGCGCTGGATGCTGGCGAGACCCGCTTTTTTGCCAATGCCTGCGGGTCGACGATCGACGAGTATGCGGAGGTCTGTCGCCGCTTCGATGATTCCCCGATCAGCGCGATAGAGATCAACATCTCCTGTCCGAACGTCAAGGAAGGCGGCGTCTCCTTCGGCAATTTTCCGGAGGCATCCGCGCGTGTGGTGGCTGCTTGCCGGCGGGCGACGAAGAAGCCGCTGATCGCGAAGCTCTCGCCGAACCAGACCGATATCCAGGAGAACGCCCGGCAGTGCATCGAGGCGGGCGCCGATGCGCTCGCAGTGATCAACACCGTGATGGGCATGGCCGTGGACACCGAAACCCGCCGCCCGGTGCTCGCCAACGTCCAGGGCGGGCTCTCCGGCCCTGCAATCCGTCCCATCGCCTTGCTGAAGACCTGGCAGGTGTACCAGGTGGCCCGGGATCACCAGATCCCCATCATCGGTCAGGGCGGCATCGTCAGCGCCAAAGATGCACTCGAGTTCATCATTGCCGGTGCCAGCGCGATCGGCATCGGTACCGCGCTGTTCTACGACCCGCTGGTGTGCCGGAAGATCAACGCGGGGCTGGTCGCGTATCTCGAGCGCCACCGCATTGCCCGCCTCGCCGAACTGGTCGGCACGCTGTCGGCCGAGCCGGCCGCGCCCGTCAACTGCGGCTGAAACGCGCTGCGGTCTGCGCGGGCCTGAACCGTTACCACGAGATGCTCGCGCCCGGCACGCCGGGGCCGAACGCTGCACCGGGCGATTCATCGGGCATTTGCGGGTGCCCGGTTTGCGGGCCGCTGCCGGCCGGCGTCAGTCCGCGAGCTTCGTTCCGCTTCGAGCAGCGCCCGCTTGCGCGCTTTGCCCCAGTGATACCCGGACAGATTGCCGTCCCCGCGCACCACCCGGTGGCAGGGAACGAGTACCGCCACGCGATTGCCCGCGCAGGCGCGGGCTACGGCGCGAGCTGCCTGCGGCCGGTCGATGCCGGCCGCCACCTCGGCGTAACTCGCCACCGCGCCGTGCGGGATGGTGCGCAGATAGCGCCATACCAGGAGCTGGAACGCGGAGCCATGCAGATCGAGTGGCAGGTCGAAGTGCCGTAGCTTGCCGGCGAGATGGTCATTGAGCGCCGTCATCCAGCGCCGGAACACCGGGCGGCTCGCGCGCGGCATCGGCTCGAGGTGCGCCGCCGGGAATTCGCGTCGCAGTTCCTCGAGTAGCGCTCCCTGGGATGAGCCGAAAGCGAGCCAGCAGATGCCGCGGTCGGTGGCGCCGATCAGCACGCGACCGCGCGGCGTTTCTCCGGTGGCCCAGCGAATGCTGAGCCCGGCGCCGCCGCGCCGGTACTGGGTGGGCGTCATGCCGAATGCCGCCTCCGTTTTTTCGTAGAGCCGGCTGCTGGAACCGAAACCCGCCGTGTTGATGGCGTCTGTCACCGAGCCGGGCGAGCGTAGCGAGCGCTTCACCAGCCGCAGGCGCGCGGCGGTCTGAAACGCCTTCGGGCTCGAGCCGGCAACTGCGGTGAAGCTGCGTTGCAGATGGGCGGCGCTGTAACCCGAGCGGCGGGCGAGATCGGCAAGTTGCAGTGGGCGCGACGGATCGGCCTCGATCTCGCGCATCAGGGTGTGCACGGTGGCCGCCATGGCCGCCGACGGATTAGCGGAGCGGGAGGGGGTGGACATGTGGCGGCGCTTCCTCGTCATCCGGGAAGTCTAGGATGCCCCGGACACCAATGGCACCACACTCCGAAACTTGCGGTTCCCCGCTTTGGGGCCACAGCACCCGCGCGAATCGCGCCGGAGTCAGAGGTCCAGGTTCAATTCGCGGATCTTGCGGCTGAGTGTGTTGCGGCCCCAGCCGAGCAGCTTCGCGGCTTCCTGGCGCTGACCGCGCGCGCGCGCCAGCGCGGTCCGGATCAGCGCTTTTTCGAACTCGGGCAGCGCGGTGCTGAGCAGCGGCTGGCCGCCGCTGCGCTCCAGTTGCTGCTCGGCCCAGCGCGCCAGCCCGCTCGACCAGTCGGGCGACCCGGCCAGCGTCTCGCCCCGGCCGCCGAAATCCCCGGGAATGTCGGCGGACTGAATCTCCGGGCCGGGGGCAGTCACCGTCAGGCGCCGGCAGGCGTTCACGAGCTGGCGCACGTTGCCGGGCCAGTCGAATCCCCGCAGCACCGCCAGCGCCTCCGGCGCCACGGCCTTCGGCTCCACGCCCAGTTCGCGCGCCGCCTCGCGCAGGTAGTGGGTGAGCAGCAGCGGAATATCCTCGCGTCGTTCGCGCAGCGGCGGGGTGACGATGTGAATCACGTTGAGCCGGTGCATCAGGTCCTCGCGAAAGCGCCCCTCGCGCACCGCCACGCCCAGGTCCTGGTTGGTGGCCGCGATCACGCGCACGTCCACGCGGATCGGGTGTTGGCCGCCGACCCGGTAGAACTCGCCCTCGGCGAGCACCCGCAGCAGCCGCGTCTGCAGCGCGCTCGACATATCACCAATTTCGTCCAGGAACAGCGTGCCTGTGTGGGCCTGCTCGAAGCGTCCGATGCGCCGGCTGTCCGCGCCGGTGAAGGCACCGCGCTCGTGGCCGAACAGCTCGGACTCGAGCAGCTCGGAAGCGATCGCGGTCGTATTCAGCGCCACGAACGGCTTGTTGGCGCGCGGGCTGTGCTGGTGCAGGGCACGGGCCACCAGCTCCTTGCCGGTGCCGGACTCTCCGGTGATAAGCACGTTCATCGCCGATCGCGACAGCCGCCCGATGGTGCGAAACACTTCCTGCATGGCCGGCGCCTGGCCAATCATCTGGGGAATTACCGCGCCGTGCACCGCATCGTTGGCTGGCACGCGGCTGGCGCTGCGGGCGGCGCGCCACACCAGCGCCACAGCCTCGTCCACGTCGAAGGGCTTCGGCAGATACTCGAACGCCCCGCCACGATACGCCGCCACCGCGCTTTCGAGATCGGAGTGTGCCGTGATCACGATGACCGGCAGCGACAGCGCGCTCGACTCGATGCGGCGCATCAGCTCGAGCCCGTCCGTGCCCGGCATGCGCACGTCGGTCACCACGACGTCGGGGCGCTGCTCGCGCAGCGCGGCGAAGAACGGCTCCGCATGCTCGAAGGTGCGTGTGACCATGCCGGCGCCCTGCAGTGCCTTGTCGAGCACCCAGCGCACGGCAGCATCGTCATCCACCACCCAGACGTTCAACGGCTGCGCGTTCACGCCGGACTCTCGGCCGCGTCGGCCTCGAGCGGCAGTCGCAGCATGAAAACCGTCTGCCCGGGACGCGAACGGTACTCGATCAGCCCGCCGTGGCGGCTCAGGATTTCCTGCGCCAGTGGCAGGCCGAGTCCGGTGCCGCCGGCGCGACCGGAAACCAGCGGATAGAAGATCGAGTCTCCGAGCTCCGGATCGACGCCGGGGCCATCATCCTCGACCTCAATATTGGCGATGGCCTTGTGGCGACGGTCGCCAATGGTCCAGTTGGTCAGCGCGCGCGTGCGCAGCGTGACCCGGCCCGGCTTGCCGGCCTCCTGGCCGATCGCCTGCACCGCATTACGCGCGATGTTGAGCAGGGCCTGGAGCATCTGGTCGCGGTCGACCGAGATTGCCGGCAGGCTTGGATCGTAGTCGCGCACGATCTGCACGTCGGCCGGCGCTTCGTGTTCCAGCAGCGCGCGCACGCGCTCCAGTATCTCGTGGATGTTCTCCGGTGTGCGCCGCAGGCTTCGCGCCGGGCCGAGCAGGTTGTCCGTCAGCGAGGCAAGCCGGTCCGCCTCGCCGATGATGATGCGGGTGTACTCGCGCAGTTCGTCGGTGGCGAGCTGGCGCTCGAGCAACTGCGCCGCTCCACGCAACCCGCCGAGCGGATTGCGGATCTCGTGCGCCAGCTGGTAGATGACGCGGCGACTCGCATCGTGTTGCGTGATGAGCGCCCGCTCGCGTTCGATATGGCGCCATCGCGTTGCATCGATGAGCTCCAGAATGACCAGCAGGCCGCGCTCGAAGCGAACGGGTGTTGCCCGACCGGTCACCTGCAGCGGCTCGCCCCGCTGGTACGCCCGGCGCAGATCGAACTCGTGACCGTAGGTCTGGCCCGATGCACAGGCGCGTTCGATCAGCGTGGCCAGCGGCGCGAGTTCCGGCATCAAGGTCGGCAGATGGCGGTCACGCGCCTGGTTGCTGCTGACGCCAAGCAGCAGCTCCGCTCCGGTGTTGAGATGACAGACGTAACCGTCCGGAGTAACGACTGCAACTGCCGTCGTCAGGCCGTCGAGAATCGCCTCCGCGGTGAGCGGCGCCGTGGCGCTCAGCGTGGGGTCGGACGCGTCGGGTTGACGGTGGGTGGGGCCGCGTTCACCGGGTTCGCGATCGAGGTCTGTCGTACCGCGAATGACCTCGTCGGGCTCGAAATCAGCACGGTGCCGGCTTCGTTCACGACTTCCGCCTTCAGCGTATGTACCCCGCGAAAGACGTCCTTCAGCTGCAGCTCCGTGCTGCCCGCCGGAATATCCTGCAGCTGGCCGTTCAGGTACAGGCGAAGGTCGTGGCCCGGCTGCAGGGCGGGAACCACCCTCAGGGACACGCGGAGCTGACCTTCGATGTTCCAAAGCACCTCCTCCTGGGTGGGGCTTTCTATCTCGAGGGACTCGTACGCCCGGCCCGCGGCCGCGACGGGAGTCTGTCCCCTGGCCGGCTGCGTCGCACGCGGTGCCGGCTGCGGCATGCTGAAACCCGGGCTCGTCTCAATGCGGATCTTCTCGGCGCCCGGTCGCCATTGGTCCGAGAAGTGGGTCTGACCGTCTGCGTCGACCCATCGATAGACGTCGACGGCCATGGCCGGTGTGGCAAGCAGAACAGCACATAACAGCACGGTGCGCATCGGCCAAGCATACCGTCCGGCCCGGAATCGGGCCACTGCGCCGCGGGGCTTTAAGTAAAGCCCCGCGGCACGGCCAGCCCTAGAGGCTGTAATACAGCTCGAATTCCAGCGGGTGGGTCGTCATGCGCACCCGCGTAACGTCCTGCATCTTCAGATCGATGTACCCGTCAATGAGGTCATCGGTGAATACATCACCCGCCTTGAGAAACTCGCGATCCTTGTCCATTTCGTTCAAGGACTGCTCGAGCGAGAAGGACACCTGCGGGATCTTCTTCTCCTCCTCCGGCGGCAGGTTGTAGAGATCCTTGTCCATGGCCTCGCCCGGGTGGATCTTGTTCCGGATCCCGTCGAGTCCCGCCATCAACATCGCGGCAAAGGCGAAGTAGGGATTCGCCGTGCTGTCCGGGAACCGGATCTCGATTCGCCGGCCCTTCGGGTTTGAAATGAAGGGCACACGGATCGAAGCGGAACGGTTGCGCGCCGAGTAGGCCAGCATCACCGGCGCCTCGAAACCGGGGACCAGCCGCTTGTAGCTGTTGGTGCTCGGATTCGTAAATGCATTCAGCGCCTTCGCGTGCCTGAGAATGCCGCCGATGTAGAACAGCGCCGTATCGGACAGCCCGCCATACTTGTCGCCGGAAAACACGTTCTTGCCGCCCTTCGCGAGCGACTGATGCACGTGCATGCCGCTGCCGTTGTCGCCGACCAGCGGCTTCGGCATGAAGGTGGCCGTTTTGCCATAGCTGTGGGCAACGTTCTGCACCACGTATTTCAGCAACTGGACTTCGTCGGCCTTCTGCACCAGGTGGCCGAACTTCACGCCGATCTCGCACTGCCCGGCAGTTGCCACCTCATGGTGGTGCACTTCCACCGATATGCCCATCTGCTCCAGTGCCAGGCACATGGCGGAACGAATGTCATGCAGCGAATCCACCGGCGGCACCGGGAAATAGCCGCCTTTGACTCCCGGGCGGTGCCCGATGTTGCCGCCGTCTTTTTCGGCACGGTTGGAGTTCCACGAGGCCTCGGCGGAATCCACGTTGTAGAAACTGCCATTGATCGTGGACCCGTAGCGAACGTCATCGAAGACGAAAAATTCGTTCTCCGGCCCGAAGTACGCCTGGTCGGCGATGCCGGTCGACTTGAGGTACTCCTCGGCGCGCAGTGCGAGCGACCGCGGGCAGCGCGAATAGGGCTGCATCGTCGAAGGCTCGAGCACATTGCAGCTGATGTTGATCGTCGCGTCCTCGGTGAATACATCGAGCTTCGCGGTGGCCGGGTCCGGCATCAGCACCATGTCCGACTCATTGATGCCCTTCCAGCCGGCGATCGAAGAGCCATCGAACATCTTGCCGTCCTCGAACAAGGACTCGTCGACGATGCTTGCAGGCACGGTTACGTGCTGTTCCTTGCCGCGAGAGTCGGTAAACCGCAGGTCAACGAACTTCGCCTCCTTTTCCTTGATCAGGTTGAGAACTTCAGCGGGCTTCATTGCACATCCTCCAGGTGTCGAACTTTGCAGGTTGTCGTTTACGGCACCGAACGCCGGCCGTGCACCGCGCCTTTACGGGATGCGGCAGGCATGGATCCCGTGAATCAGCGGCGAGCAGTCGGCCTGGCTGCCCGGGGTTCCGCCGCAGCTCAGGGCGACCGACTCGCCCGCTGTAGCGGTGTTACCAGCCCGCTCTCGGAACCCGAGGGCAGGTGCCAAAGCAGTGCACGATGTATGCCAGCACGGTGGCCGCTATAAGTAGCTGATTTCTAAAAAAATTACTCAATGCCGCCAATGGGATCCGCGCCATTATAGTGCAGCGCTGGCAGGTCAGGCACTGATACAGTGCGCGCATCGCAAAAAGCGTTGACCTGGGCGGTACCGGTCGTCGCTCGCGGAAACAAGGCTATACTTGCGCGCCTGATTTTCCGGGGTTTTTTAGCATGGCCGACCGCAGCAGTCCGGCGACATTCCAGGACTTGATTTTGGCTTTGCAGCATTTCTGGGCCGGGAAAGGCTGTGTCGTGCTGCAACCCTATGACATGCCGATGGGAGCCGGTACGTTCCACTCGGCAACCTTCCTGCGCGCCATAGGGCCTGAACCGTGGAACGCCGCCTACGTTCAGCCGAGTCGCCGGCCGACGGATGGCCGTTACGGTGAGAACCCGAACCGGCTGCAGCATTACTACCAGTTCCAGGTCGCACTCAAACCGTCACCGGACGACATCCAGGACCTCTATCTCGAATCGCTGGGCGCGCTTGGTGTCGATCCGCGCGTACACGATATCCGCTTCGTCGAGGACAACTGGGAGTCCCCGACGCTCGGCGCCTGGGGCCTCGGCTGGGAGGTATGGCTGAACGGCATGGAGGTGACGCAGTTCACCTACTTCCAGCAGGTTGGCGGGCTGGACTGCCGGCCGGTGACCGGCGAGATCACCTACGGCCTCGAACGGATTGCGATGTACCTGCAGAATGCCGAGAGCGTCTTCGACCTCGTCTGGGCGCAAGGGCCTGCCGGCACGGTGACCTACGGCGACGTGTTCCACCAGAACGAGGTGGAGATGTCGCGTTACAACTTCGAGTGTGCCGACACCGCCACCCTGTTCCGCCGCTTCGACGATGCAGAACGCATATGCAACGGACTGATCGAACTGAAACTGACGCTGCCAGCCTACGAGCAGATTCTCGAGGCCTCGCACTGCTTCAACCTGCTCGACGCCCGGCAGGCCATTTCCGTTAGCGAGCGCCAGCGCTTCATCCTGCGCGTGCGCGAGCTTTCGCGGCTGGTTGCGCAGGCGTATTTCGCCAGCCGCGAGGCGCTTGGCTTTCCGATGGGCAACGCCGCGCGAACCGCGGCGTGAGCCGGTCCCTACGGAGCAAGACGCAATGCCGGTAACGGCGGATTTTCTGGTCGAGATCGGCACGGAGGAACTGCCGCCGAAGGCGCTGCAGAGCCTGGAGGCCGCCTTCGCCGAGGGTGTGCGTAGCCGGATTCGCGCCGCCGGTCTCGGTGGCAATGCCGGACGCTCGTTCGCGACTCCTCGGCGACTCGCGCTGCTCATTGGTGAGGTGCAACTCGAGCAGCAGTCCCAGAGCGTGGAGAAACGCGGCCCGCCGCTGAAAGTTGCATTTGATGCGAAGGGGCAGCCTACGCGCGCGGCCACCGCCTTCGCTGAGAACTGCGGCGTCGCGGTTCAGGCACTCGACCGGCTCGATACCCCCGCCGGCGCCTGGCTGGTATTTCGCGGCGAGGTGCCGGGCCGGCCCGCCACTGAGTTGTTGCCGGGCATGGTCGCCGAAGCGTTGGCGGAGCTGCCGGTGCCGCGACGCATGCGCTGGGGCAGTCACGACGTCGAGTTCGTCCGCCCGGTCCACTGGCTGGTGATGATGCTGGGCAATCAGGTAGTGCCGAGCCGGATTCTCGGCATGAACGCCGGCAACCGGACCCGCGGCCACCGGTTTCTGTCGGCAGGCCTCCTGGAACTGCGCTCGCCGGGCGACTACGAAGCCACGCTGAAGGACGCCGGCTGCGTCCTGCCGGGGTTCGCCGAACGCCGCGAACGTGTCCGCAGCATCGCCGCGGCGGCAGGGCGCGCACTCGACGGCGAGGTCGTGCTCGAGGATGCGGTGGTCGACGAGGTCACTGCCCTGGTCGAATGGCCTACGGCCATTACCGGGCGATTCGACGCGAGCTTTCTCGATCTGCCCGAGGAGGTGCTCATCGCCACCCTGCAGGGGCACCAGCGCTACTTCCCGGTGCGCGGGGCCGGCGGCCGGCTGCTGCCGGCATTCATCGCGATCAGCAACCTGCGCAGCGATCACCCCGAACAGGTGCGCCGGGGCAACGAGCGCGTCGTCAAGCCGCGGCTCTCCGATGCGGCATTTTTCTGGCAGAAAGACCTCGCAAAACCGCTTGCGGCACGTGAACCGGCGTTGGCAGACGTTGTCTTCCAGCGCGGCCTCGGCAGCCTGCGAGACAAATCCCGGCGCATGGCTGAGATCGGGACGGCGCTGGCCGGGACGCTCAACGCTGATGCAGCCACTGTCGAGCGGGCTGCCCTGCTCGCCAAGACCGACCTGCTGACCGACCTGGTCAGGGAGTTTCCCGAGTTGCAGGGGCGCATGGGCTATCACTACGCGCTCCGCAGCGGCGAGAAAGAGAACGTGGCCGTCGCCATCGAAGAGCAGTATTGGCCCCGGTTTGCCGGCGATCGCCTGCCGGGCAGCAGTGCCGGGCAATGCCTGGCGCTGGCCGACCGGCTCGATACGCTCTGTGGCGTGTTTGCGCTCGGCAAGCGCCCGAGCGGCACCAAGGATCCGTTCGGATTGCGTCGGGCAGCTCTCGGCCTGGTACGCATGCTGATCGAATCGCGCATCGAGCTTGCGCTGCCACAGACACTGGAGCGTGCAATCGCCGTCCAGCCGGTGAAGGTGGCCGAACCCGCCGCGCTGACCGCAGAACTCTACGACTTCATCATCGAGCGCCTGCGTGCCTGGTACTTCGACGGCCAGGCGCCCGGCTTTGCCCGCGACGAGGTCAGCGCCGAGATGTTCGAATCGGTGCGGGTCCGCGCGCCCGCCTCACCGCTCGATTTCCACGCCCGCATGCAGGCTGTGCGGTCTTTCCTGTCGATGGCCGAGGCCGGCAGTCTCGCGATCGCAAACAAGCGCATTGCCAACATCCTCAAAGGTGTCCAGGACACCGTACCGGAACAAGCCGATCCCGCATTGTTCGATGCCCGCGAGGAACATCGTCTGCAGGAGACGCTGGACGGGATCCTGCCGATGCACCGCGCCGCACTGGCCTCACGCCGGTACGGCGAGGTGTTGCGCCACCTCGCGACGCTGCGGGACCCGGTGGACGCATTTTTCACGTCAGTCATGGTGATGACCGACGACACGGCACGACGGCGCAACCGGCTGGCCCTGCTGCAGCAGCTGCGCCGCCTGTTCCTCGACGTTGCCGATCTCTCCTGCCTGCCCGCGCCGTAAGGCCAGGTCCGGCAGAATGAATGCACCCGCGTCGCTGCCCGCCCTCGTGGTCGTCGATCGGGACGGCGTCATCAATCGCGAGTCACCGGACTTCATTCGCAGCGCCGCGGAGTGGCAACCGCTGCCCGGCTCCCTCGAGGCGATCGCGAGGCTGCACCGCGCCGGCGTGCCGGTGGCAATCGCAACGAACCAGTCGGGCCTCGGTCGCGGCCTGTTCGATGCGGCCACGCTCGCTGCCATCCATCGCAAGATGGTGACCGCCATCGAATCTGCGGGTGGTGCGCTTGTCGGTATTTTCGTCTGCCCGCACGCGCCGGCCGCCGGCTGCGCCTGCCGCAAGCCGTTGCCGGGGCTCATGCACCAGATCGAGGCGGCCGCCGGTTGCAAGCTCGCCGGTCAGCCGGTGATCGGCGATTCCGAGCGCGACCTGCGCGCAGCGCAGGCGATCGGGGCACGCGCCATACTGGTGCGCACCGGCAACGGCCGGGACACGGAAGCACGACTCGCCGGCACCGAGCGGCTGGAGGTTTTCGATGACCTCTCTGCCGCCGTCACCGCGCTTATCGGGTCGGCCTGATGCTTCGCTCGATCCTCTACACCGGCTTGTTGTTCGCTACCGTCGTCCCGTACGGGCTCGTGCTATTGCTGGTTCGTCCGTTCGGGTACCGGGCAAGTTACCGGGTGGCCGTCGCCTGGGCGAAGCTGGTCACCGCGCTCGCTGACTGGGTGTGTGGCCTGCGCTATGTCGTGGAAGGCGCCGAGAATCTCCCGGCACAGAACTCCGTGGTGCTGATGAAGCACTCCTCGGCCTACGAAACTATCGTGCAACTGCTGCTGTTTCCGAATCAGTGCTGGGTGCTGAAACGCGAACTCACCTGGGCGCCTTTCTTCGGCTGGGCGCTCGCTGCCTTGCGCCCGATCGCGATCAACCGCGCGGCGGGGCGTGCCGCCGTTGGCCAGGTCGTCGAGCAGGGCAAGGACCGGCTCAATCGCGGTCATTGGGTGGTGATCTTTCCGGAGGGCACGCGCATGCCGCCCGGCGAGACTCGCCGCTATGGTCTCAGCGGACCGCTGCTTGCGCAGAAGGCAAACCGGCTGCTGGTACCGGTCGCACACAACGCAGGTGATTTCTGGCCGCGCCGCGGGCTGCGCAAGCGGCCCGGAACGGTGCGATTCTGCATTGGCGCCCCGGTGGATCCCGCCGGTCGTGACGTCCGCGAGGTCAACGAAGAACTGCAGCGCTGGGTGGAGACGAAGGTTGCCGACCTGCGCGCTGACACCGCTCCCTGATCGTGCGCTCTGCCGTTATGCCGAGACGCGCGGTCGATTGACGGGGGCAAGCGCGCCGCACGGCTCCTCGCTGCAAGTAGGCCCGAGTGCGGGCCGTCAGACGTCCAGGTTGGCCACCGTCAGTGCATTGCGCTCGATGAAGTCGCGCCGCGGTTCCACCTGGTCACCCATCAGCGTGGTGAAGATTTCGTTGGCCGCGTAGCCATCCTCGATACGCACCTGCATCAGGCGGCGGGTCTGCGGATTCACCGTGGTCTCCCAGAGCTGTTCCGGGTTCATCTCGCCCAGGCCCTTGTAGCGTTGAATGGACTGGCCCTTGCGCGCCTCCTCCATGAGCCACTCCATCGCCTGGCGGAAACTGGAGACGTCCTGGCGCTCCTGGTCGCGGCTCATATAGGCGCCTTCGCCAACCAGCCCATCGAGACTGCGCCCGAGCTCTGCCAGCTGCGCGTACTCGGAAGACTCGAAAAAGCGGAAGGACATATCGCTCACCTCTTCGATCCCGTGGCGATCACGCTGCACGCGAATACCGCCCGGCGCTCCTTCAGCGGCGATGGGTGAAAGCCGATAGCGCGCGCCTTCGCCATTGAGTTGCGCGCGCAGCGATACATCGAGATCGGCAATCCACTTCGACATCCACGCCGTATCCTCGAATTGCGCCTGCGTCACGGTCGGCGCGTAAACCATCTGCTCGAGGACGTGCGCGTCATAACGCCGCCCCAGTCGCTGGATTACGGCCATCACGCGCACGAATTTCTCTGCCAGCGCTGCCAGTGCCGGGCCCTGGATCGGCGGCGCATCGGCGCTGACGTGCAATGCCGCACCTTCGAGCGCGACTTTGACCAGGTAGGCATTGAGTTCGTTTTCGTCCTTGACGTAGTGCTCCTGCTTGCCGCGCTTCACCTTGTAGAGCGGCGGCTGGGCGATATAGATGTGGCCTCGCTCGATCAGCTCGTGCATCTGGCGGTAGAAGAACGTCAGCAACAGCGTGCGGATGTGCGAACCGTCCACATCCGCGTCAGTCATGATGATGATGCGGTGATAGCGGAGCTTGCCGGGGTCGAAATCATCGCGACCGATCCCGCAACCAAGCGCCGTGATCAGGGTTCCGATCTCGTCGCTCGCCAGCATGCGATCGAATCGCGCCTTCTCGACGTTGAGAATCTTGCCCTTCAGGGGCAACACGGCCTGTGTGCGCCGATCCCGGCCCTGCTTGGCGGAACCTCCCGCGGAATCGCCCTCGACCAGGAAGATTTCCGAGAGTGCCGGATCCTTCTCCTGGCAATCGGCAAGCTTGCCCGGCAGGCCCGCGATATCGAGGGCGCCCTTGCGACGCGTCAGTTCGCGTGCCTTGCGCGCTGCTTCCCTGGCGCGGGCAGCGTCGATGATCTTCGCGACGATGATCTTCGCTTCCGGCGGATGCTCGAGCAGAAATGCCTCGAGATGCTCGCCGAGTACCGACTCGACGATGCCTTTGACCTCCGACGAAACCAGCTTGTCCTTGGTCTGCGAGGAAAACTTCGGGTCCGGCAGCTTGACCGAAAGCACGGCCATCAGGCCCTCGCGGGCATCGTCACCGGTGGTCGGCAACTTGTCTTTCTTGCCGTTCAGCTCGCGCTCGATGTAGCCATTTAACGTGCGCGTGAGCGCGCTGCGAAAGCCGACCAGGTGCGTACCGCCGTCCTTCTGTGGAATGTTGTTCGTAAAGCAGAACATGTTCTCCTGGTAACCATCGTTCCACTGCAACGCCGCCTCCACCAGCACGCCGTCCTGCTGGCGCGAAATGAAGATCACGGTCGGGTGTATCGGGGTCTTGTTGCGGTTCAGATGCTCGACGAAGGCGCGGATGCCGCCTTCGAACTTGAACGTCTCGGCGCGACCGTCGCGCTCATCGGTCAGCTGGATGCGGATGCCGGGATTGAGAAACGACAGTTCGCGCAGGCGCTTGGCGAGGATGTCGAAGTGGAACTCGGTGTTCGAGAAAATCTGCGGACTCGGCTTGAAACGAACAATCGTGCCGGTTTTCGTCGTTGAGCCGATCCGGGCAAGCGGTGCCTCCGGATCGCCGAGGCGGTAACGCTGCTCATGCGTCGCGCCGTCGCGATGGATGATCAGGTGCAATGTTTCCGACAGCGCGTTGACGACGGAAACGCCCACGCCGTGCAAGCCGCCGGACACCTTGTAGGAGTTCTGGTCGAACTTGCCGCCGGAGTGCAGCACGGTCATGGCGACCTCAGCCGCCGAGCGGCCCTCCTCCGGGTGAATATCGACCGGAATGCCGCGGCCGTTGTCGCCGACGGTGACGGAATCATCAGCGTGCACGGTCACCGAAACTTCCGTGCAGAACCCAGCCAGCGCTTCGTCGATCGAGTTGTCGACGACTTCGAACACCATGTGGTGCAGGCCCGTGCCGTCGTCGGTGTCACCGATATACATGCCAGGGCGTTTTCGCACCGCATCAAGGCCGCGTAACACCTTGATTGTATCGGCTTTATAATCGCTGGGTTCAGACATAATTGCTCTCGCCGTCCAGAATTAACCAATTATAACAAAGCATTAGCTTCGCCGTGTTCCACGTGGAACATGGCCCCGGCCATTGCAGGATCGAACCCCTCCCGGGTGATCGAGGCAAAGAACACCTGCGCCGGGATCGCCAGGATCAGCCGAAGAAACTCCCTGAGCCGCCCGGCATCGAGATCTGCTGCCGGTTCATCGACAAGCAGTGCGATAGGCCGCTGCAACTGCCGGGTAACCGTCATGGACTGCGCCAGGACCAACGCCGCGCCCAGCAACTTCTGTTGGCCCCGTGATGCCCGCCAGCGCGACGCCTCGCCGGCAACGTCCAGGCGCAGGTCCGCCCGGTGCGGCCCGATGCGTGTATAACCAGCCTGCCGGTCGCCCTCCCGGTTGGCCAGCAAGGCCGCCTGCAGCGGAGCGTCTCCAGCCCAGCCCGGCAGGTAATTCAGGAAAACGGGTGCATCCAGCAATTGCCGACCCAGTTCTTCCACCACGGGCTGCAATATCTCCAGGTGCTGGCGGCGTAATCGATCCACAGCCGCCGCCGCTTCTGCGATTGCCTCGTCCCAGGCGGCCACCACCGCGTCCGCTGCCCCTTCCCGCAGGGCCGAATTCCGTTGTGCCAGGGTTCGGCGGAACCGCCGCCAGGAATCCAGGTAGGAATGTTCCACGTGGAACACGCCCCAGTCGAGAATCCGTCGGCGACTCTCCGGTGGTCCCTGCACCAGGCTGCCAATATCGGCGTGGATCGCTTGCACCGGCAGGGCCGACGCCAACTCGGCCACCGTACCGCCGCTCGTACCTTGAATATGGATCTCCAGGCCGCCCGGCGCCACCCGGACGCCAACCTGGCGGGATCCGGTAGCATCCTGGACCTTGCCACCGATCTCCGCGCTGGGCTGACCCGACTGGATCAATACCCGATTGTCTGCCGCTCGAAATGACCGGCCGCGACCGAGCAGGTATATGGCTTCCAGGAACGACGTCTTGCCGGCGGCATTGCCGCCCGTGAACAGGTTGATTCTTGGATCGAACGTGAGCTCGGCGCTGCCGATGCAGCGGAAGTGCGCCACGCGAAGCTCCGACAGGATCGCCGGCGGCGTAACTGGATCCCCCAAATTCCCGCGACTCAGAGTCGCATCGGCATCACGACGTACTTGGCGTGACTGGCCTTATCCGAGCGAATCAGGCAACTGCTGTTCGCATCGACGAAATCTATCTCCACCTGCTCGCCGTCAACGGCGGCCATGGCATCGAGCAGATAGGTCACATTGAACCCGATCTCGATGGCATCGCCGTCGTAACTGACTTCGATTTCATCGCGGGCCTCTTCCTGATCGGGATTGTTCGCCTGGATCTGCAAAGTGCCTTTGCCGATTTCCAGGCGCACACCGCGATACTTCTCGTTGGAAAGAATGGCCGCGCGCTGCAAGGCGCTCCGGAGCGATTCGCGGTCCGCCGTAAGCGTCGTGGCTTTTTCGCTCGGTATGACGCGTTCGTAGTCGGGAAACCGGCCGTCAATCAACTTGGACGTGAACCGGATACCATCGAGCGTTGCTCGAATATGGTTCGAACCGATAGCCAGCTCCACGTCCTCGCCACCCCCGAGGAGGCGGTGGAGCTCGAGCACGCCCTTGCGCGGTACGATCACCTGACCTGCTGTAACATCTTGATTATCAATAGATATTTCAGCCAGCGCCAAACGGTGACCGTCAGTTGCCACGGCCCGTAGACGCTTCTTCGAAGTTTCGAGCAGCAAGCCGTTCAGGTAATAACGCACATCCTGCTGTGCCATGGAAAACTGCGTCTTATCGAGCAACCTGGCGACGGCGGCCTGCGACAGGCGCAGACGCGAGCTGGCATCGATTTTTTCCACCTGGGGAAACTCGGCCGCCGGCAGCGTCGACAGCACAAACCGGCTGCGCCCCGATTTGATCACCAGGCGATCGCCCTCGAGGCCTATGGTGATTCGCGCGCCAGCTGCCAGGGCGCGAGTGATTTCGAGCAGCTTGCGTCCCGGCACGGTGATTTCACCGGGCACATCGACCTTGTCGACCTCGGCGTCCGCGATCAACTCGACTTCGAGATCCGTACCGGTCACGGACAGTGCGCCGTTTTTCGCCACCAGCAGCACATTCGACAGGATGGGCATCGTCTGCCGCCGCTCGACCACACCGATGACTGCCTGCAATGGCTTCAACAACGCTTCACGCGATATGGAGAACTTCATTCCTGTAAGCCTCGTTGGTACACAACCCGCCCGAAAAGAATCAATTCAAAAAGACGATACTTAAAATGATGATGACTATAAGCGACCCGGTGCGACGGGGATAACTGCGGTTTGCGCCGATTTTCCCGTGCTTCTGCCACACCTCGGCCATGGATGACCTGGTTGATCATCTCCATCAGCCCTGTGTGCATCCTGTTCATCGACCGGCCGTCGGGAATTATCCACAGAAAAGTCAGGGTTTCCCGGCTGATTTCCTCACAGTCAGCCCGTTAAGGTCCGCAGCAGGTTCTGGTAATCCTCCTGCACCCGGCGATCGGATTCGCGCAGCAGGTGAATGCGCCGGCAGGCGTGCAGCACCGTGGTGTGATCGCGGCCGCCGAATGCATCACCGATCTCCGGCAGGCTGTGGCGCGTCAATTCCTTCGACAAGGTCATGGCGATCTGCCGCGGCCGCGCAATCGAGCGGCTTCGCCGCTGCGACAGTAGATCCGCCACGCGAATCTTGAAATATTCGGCCACTGTTTTCTGGATGTTCTCGACGGTGACCAGGCGCTCCTGCAAAGCGAGCAGGTCGCGGAGTGCTTCGCGTGCGAACTCGAGGTCGATTGTCCGCCCGGTGAACGTGGAATTCGCGATGACACGGCGCAGGGCACCCTCGAGCTCGCGCACATTGGAGCGGATCCGCTGTGCCATGAAGAAGGCCACTTCTTCCGGGAGCTCGACGTTCTCCGCCGCCGCCTTGGTAATCAGGATCGCCGCGCTGGTTTCCATTTCCGGCGGTTCTACGGCCACCGTCAGCCCCCAGCCGAAGCGCGACTTGAGCCGCTCTTCAAGGCCGGTGACCTCCTTGGGATAGCGGTCGCAGGTCAGCACCACCTGGCGCTGGCCCTCCAGTAACGAATTGAAAGTATGGAAGAATTCTTCCTGGGAGTGGTCCTTCCCGGCGAAGAACTGGATGTCGTCGATCAGCAGCGCATCGAGCGAACGATAGGCCTTCTTGAACTCGCTGATGGTGTTGTGCCGCAAAGCCGCAACCATGTCCTGCACGAACTGCTCGGAATGCACGTAAGCCACGCTGGCCGTCGGCCGCTCGGCCAGGATCGCGTGGCCGATGCTCTGCATGAGGTGGGTCTTGCCGAGACCGACTCCACCATAGATGAACAGGGGGTTGTAGGCGTTGCCCGGATTTCGCGCGACCTGGGAGGCGGCCGCCCGCGCCAACTGGTTGCTCTTGCCCTCGACAAAGCGCTCGAACGTGTAGCCCGGGTTGAGCTTGCTCCCGAGGCGGGCCGGCTGGGAGGCGGCCGGCGCCACCCGGACGGTTGTGCGCGTCGGGTCGGGCAGCACGTCGCGGGTGCCCACCATCAACACGACCTGCGCTGCTCGCGCAGGCTCCGTCTCGCGGGCAACCACTTCACGGATGCGCCCGAGGCAGCGATCGGCAACCCAATCGACCACGAACCGGTTCGGCGCCAGCAGTCGCAGCGTCTGCTCGTCTTCGACCGCCTGCAACGGACGTATCCAGGTGTTGAAGTCGGTTTCGGAGAGGTCGGACTGCAGTTGGCGGAGGCAGCCGCTCCACAGGGAAGTCACCACGTTGACCCCTCGGTCGTTGATTGTTGTCGTCGGGAAGCGAAGGGACCGGAAGTCTATCCCGGTGATCCGCGGTTATCCACAGCAGCCCGAGCATTGACAGTACAGCGGCCTGCCGGTAACCTTCCGCCCTCGCGTATCGGCCCCATCATGTTGTTTTTCGAAGGCTTTTTTCGCCATGAAGCGCACTTACCAACCGAGCAAGATCAAGCGCGTGAGAACCCACGGGTTTCGCGCCCGGATGGCGACCAAGGGTGGCCGACTGATCCTGAAACGACGCCGCGCCAAAGGTCGCGCGAAGCTGACGCCCTGATCGCTTCGCGGATGCGCTGAACTGAATCCCACCGCGCGTTCCTCCAGCCGACAGAAACTCACGCGCGCAGCTGAATTCGAGCATGTGTTCGCAGGGGGACGGCGTTCCGCCGATCGGCTTTTCACCGTGCTGTATCGTCCCTCCGGCCTGGCCTGTGCACGTCTTGGCATTACCATTTCGGCGCGACGCGTGCGCACGGCGGTGGCGCGTAACCGCATCCGCCGGCTGATCCGGGAGAGTTTTCGCCATGCAGGGCGTGGACTCGAGGGATTCGACATCGTGGTGATCGTCAGCGGTGCGGCAAGAGAGGCCGGCAACCCGGCAATTTTCGAGAGCCTGACGCAGCACTGGGCACGCCTTCGACACGCCGGCCAACGCACCTGAGGCACGAGCACATTGAAAGCAGCGATCGACAATCTTCGGCTCGGCCTCTGGTTCACGGTCGCCGTGCTCGCGTGGGCCTGCTTCCAGGCCTGGCAACTCGATTACGCCCCACCGCGAACGTTTGCCGATGCAGTCGAGAAGGCGGCACCTGAACCGACCCAGGACCCCGCCGCCCGTTTGCCGGCCTTGCCGCAACAGCCATCAGCCGCAGCGACGACGCCGGACGCGGCGGCCCAACCGATCGACATGCCAAAGCGCGCGCCGGTACATGTTCGTACTGATGTGCTGGATGTCGAGCTCGATCCGCTGGGCGGCGACCTGATGCGCGTCAGCCTGCCGAAGTATCCGGTTCATAAAGATCAGCCAGATGTGCCGGTGGTGCTGCTCAACCCGGATGCCGCTGACCTGTTTCTTTTTCACACCGGCTTGCGCACGGCCGATGGCATGCCCGAGCCGAATCACCTGACGCCGATGCACACCGCGCAGAGCGAGTACGCGCTCGGCGACGGCGACGACGATCTGGCGGTGACCTTTACCTGGGAGGCGCCCGGGCAGGTGGCCGTGGACAAGATCTACCACTTCCGCCGCGGCCACTACGACATCGGGCTCGAATATCGCGTCCGCAACCTCGGCACCGAACCGTATACGGCCGCAAGCTACCTGCAGATCGAGCGCCTGCACCACCCGCCGGAGCGCTCCTATTTCAATGTGGATTCCTACTCGTTCACCGGGCCGGTGACCTACGACGGGAAAAAGTACGAAAAGCTCGACGTCGGCGACATCGCCAAGGAACCGTTCCGGCAGAAACTGCCAGATGGCTGGCTGGCGTCGATCCAGCATCATTTTCTCGCCGCGGTGGTGCCGCCTGCCGACCAGGAGTATTCCTACGAAGCTGCTGCCCAGGGTGGCATCTACACACTGACCGCCATCGGGCCGCTCACTACGGTGGCGCCCGGCGCCGAGGAAACGCTCAACGCGAAACTGTTCGTCGGCCCGAAGCTGCAGGCGCAGCTCGAGGAGGTGGCCGACGGCCTCAAGCTCACCGTGGATTACGGCAGGCTGACGATCCTTGCGCAGCCGCTGTTCTGGCTGCTGCAGCAGATCCACAATATCGTCGGGAACTGGGGCTGGTCGATCATCATCGCCACCTTCCTCATCAAGCTCGTGTTCTACAAGCTCACCGAGACCAGCGGGCGCTCCATGGCCCGCATGCGCAAGCTGCAGCCACGGATGACTGCGCTGCAGGAGCGATACAAGGACGACCGCCAGCAGTTGAGCCAGGCGCTGATGGACCTCTACAAGCGCGAGAAGGTGAACCCCGCGGCCGGCTGCCTGCCGATGCTGATCCAGATCCCGTTCTTCATCGCCTTCTACTGGGTGCTGCTCGAGAGCGTGGAGATGCGTCAGGCGCCTTTCGCCCTGTGGATCACCGATCTGTCCGCACGCGATCCGTTTTTCATTCTGCCGCTGCTCATGGCCGCCGCGATGTGGTTCCAGACCTCCCTGAACCCGGCGCCGCCCGACCCGATGCAGGCGAAGATCATGAAATGGATGCCGATGCTGTTCGCCGGCATGTTCGCCTTCTTCCCCGCCGGCCTCGTGCTGTACTGGTTCACCAATTCGGTGCTGTCCATCGCCCAGCAGTGGAACATCAACCGCAAGCTCGCGGTCGAGTAGGGCGTAGCGCCGCAGGGCCCGTGGCCGGCCATGCCTGAAACGGACCTCCCGGCGGCTACCGATACCATCGTGGCCTGTGCCACGCCGGCGGGTCGCGGCGGCGTGGCCGTGGTGCGGATCTCGGGGCCTGCCGTGCCGGAACTCGCCATCGCCCTGACGGGGACGCTGCCCGTCGCGCGGCACGCCACGCTTACCGCGTTTCGCGACGCCTCGGGCGAGGCCCTCGACCTCGGCCTCGCACTTTATTTCCCGGCTCCGCATTCATTCACCGGCGAGCAGGTCCTCGAGCTGCACGCGCACGGCGGCCCGGTGCTCATCGATGCGCTCATCGAGCGCATCGTCGCCCTCGGTGCCCGCCTCGCGCGGCCGGGTGAGTTCACCGAGCGCGCTTTTCTCAACGACAAGCTCGACCTCGCCCAGGCCGAGGCCATCGCGGATCTCATCGATGCCGGCTCCCGGGCCGCCGCCCGCGCCGCGCAACGCTCGCTGCGCGGGGATTTCTCCGCCGCCGTGCTGGCGCTGAACGAGCAGGTGACGGTGCTGCGCACCTGGGTGGAGGCCGCCATCGACTTTCCCGACGAGGACATCGACTTCCTCAACGCCGACGAGCTGCGCACGCGGCTGGCGGAGGTCGCTGCGCACTTCGATGCCCTGCAGGCCACCGCGCGCCAGGGCTGCCTGCTGCGCGACGGGCTCCAGGTGGTCATCGCCGGGCGGCCCAACGCCGGCAAGTCGAGCCTCCTCAACGCGCTCGCCGGCTACGACGCTGCGATCGTGACTGCGGTGCCCGGCACCACCCGCGACGTGCTGCGCGAGCAGCTCGACATCGACGGCCTGCCGATCCACGTGCTCGACACCGCCGGCCTGCGGGCCACCGACGACGTCGTGGAGACCGAAGGTGTCAGCCGCGCGCGGGCCGAGCTCGGCCGGGCCGACCATGCGCTCGTCGTCGTCGATGCCAGTGCGGCCGATCCGGCGTCGGTCGCCGCGCTCCTCGCCGAGCTGCCAGCCGGCCTCGGCTACACCCTGATCCGGAACAAAGTCGACCTCACCGGCGAGGCGCCCGGCCCGGCGAGTGGCGACGCGGCCGCGATCAACCTCGTCGCCACCACCGGCGCCGGTCTCCCGGCGCTGCGATCACGGCTGCGCGCGGTTGCCGGCTACCAGCCCGGCGGCGAGGGCACCATCACCGCCAGGCGCCGGCATCTCGACGCCCTCGCACGGGCGCGCGCACACTTCGACGCCGCCCGCCAGGTGCTCGAGGAGCGCCACGCCGGCGAATTGATGGCCGAGGAACTGCTGCAGGTGCAGAACGCACTCGCCGAAATCACCGGCGAGTTCAGCAGCGACGATCTGCTGGGACGGATTTTCGGATCGTTTTGTATCGGGAAGTAGGGGCGCTTCCTGTGAATAGGGGTCTGTAAATCGGGGTCAGACTGCATTTTCATTGCCTGCAGGCCCGCGAGGGTCAACAGTCGGGCTGAAAAAAGCAATCTGACCCCGATTCCAGACTTCCGCGCCCAGCGGCAGTTCGTTCAACTCCGCCCGGGCCTCGCGCCACGTTGGATAGTGCTCGTTCAGCAGCGCCACGAAGCGCTCGCTGTGGGTCGACGCGATCAGGTGCACCATCTCGTGCACCACCACGTACTCCAGCAGATCCCTGGGCTTCTTCACCAGCTCGGTGTTGAGCCGAATCGTTCCGGCGCGGTGATTGCAGCCGCCCCACTTCGTCTTCATGCGCTGCAAAAAGTACGCAGCCACCTTGACCTCGAGGCGCGGCTCCCACTGGCGGATCAGCCGGGGCACGGCCTCGTGCAGCAGGCGCTTGTGCCAGTCGTGCATCACGGCCTCGCGCCTGGCCCGATCACTGCCGGGCCGTACGGTGAGCGTGATGCGCCGGTGATCCAGCGTCACGGACGGCTTCTGCTCGCGTTCGATCACGGACAGCAAGTAGCGCTTGCCCCAGACGTGGTGACTCTCGCGCGTGACGAACCGCCGCGGCGTCTCCCGCGCCTGCGCGCGCAGCCGCGTCTGCTGGTCGCGGATCCAGCCGAGTTTCGAGGCCGCATAGGCGCGGGCCACATCCAGACGCGTACCGGTCGGCACCACCAGCGTGACCCGCCCCTTCGGCGGATGCACCGAGAGATGGACATGCTTGATGTCCTTGCGCGTGACGGTGATGGCGATTTCGCCGAGGCGGATCGTCTCGCTCATCCGTATCCTGGCTGGTGCTTGATGAGTTCGAAGAGCGCCTGCGTCGCCGCGCGGTTGCGGTCGAGCAGCGGGAAGAGCGCGTTGAGCACCTGCGCTTCGCGCGCCTGGTGACCCTTCCAGCCCGCCGGTGCTTGCTCGCGCATCGTGCGGTCGATGTCGAGGGCCAGCTTGAGGCGCTTCTCGTCCGCGACAGCCTTCGGCTCGTCGGCTATGGCTGGCGTGGCACCCAGCGCAAGGATCCGCGGCAGGTTGTTGTAGATCACGGTGGCTTCATGCTTGCCGTGCAAGGCCGGGGGAATGCCGGCCTGCGGGTGCTTCGCCGCCAGCCGCTTCACCAGCGCTTCGGCCTTCCGCAGGAATTCCTCGTAGGCCGCCGCATCGGCACGGTTCTGCTGGATCAGGTCGTCGAGCAGCAGCGACATTTGCTCGTAGAAGCGCGGGTCGGTGAGCTGCTCCCGGATGATGGTCTTGCGGACGTTGTTGATGATGCCTTCGGCGATCGCGTTGCGGGAAAGCTTGCCCTTCTCGTTGAGCTTCCGGGCGATGGCGTCGTGGATACCGGTTTCGACGATGAGCTCGACCAGCGAGAGATCGCCGAGCTGGCCCAGCCCCGCCGCCGCATCGGCCTGGATGTAGGTGTTGATGAGGTGGCGCATGTCCGCCTCAAACGGCTTGATGTCCAGCTCTTCACCCGAGTGCTTCTTGATGGCGGCGCGGATCTCAGTGTGGAACTCCACTTCCCTGCGCAGCGCATCGGCCTCGATGTCGCTGTAGCCCGCTTCGGTCAGATTCTGCGCCAGCTCGGCATACGCCCGCGCCAGCAGCGCCACGGCCTTGTAGTACGACACCCGCAGCGGCTCGGTTTCGGCGAGCGCATCGGGGTTGGCGGCGTCGCCGCAGAAATAGTGCAGATACTGTTCCACCTCGCGCGGCCCATGGGCCGATGCGGGCACCGGCTCGCACAGGTAACGCAGCGCCTCGCGCGCGGCGTCGAGGTTTTTCCGGCCTTCGGCGAGCCAGTCCTTCAGCCGGACGTTGTTGTCCCCGCCGCCGCCCTCGTCGATATCGATCTCGTCCGAGCTGTAGACCGCGAGGGCCTCCTGCACCTCACCGAACAGCTCCTTGAAGTCGACGATGTGGCCGTAGTCCTTGTCTGCGCCGTCGAGGCGATTGGTGCGGCAAATCGCCTGGAACAGATTGTGGTCGCGCAGTTCGTTGTCGAGATAGATGTAGCTGCAGCTCGGCGCATCGAAGCCGGTGAGCAGCTTGCTCACCACGATCAGCAGCTTCAGGTTGGCCGGCTCCTCGATGAAGCGGCGCTTGACCTCGTCCTCGTATTGCTTGGTCGTCTGGCCGTACTTCAGCACGTCCCGGGTGTAGGTATCGAACTTGTAGCGCTCGTCGCTGTTCGCCGGCTCGCGCGAGATGGCGTTGTGGTTGGGTTCGTAGGAGGTGACGATCCCGCAGAACGGCCCGAACGACGTGTTCTGAAAGAGGCGATAGTAGTGGCAGGCGTCGTAGATGGACGCCGCGACCAGGATCGCCGTGCCGCGGTCGTTGTTCAGGCGCGGCTTCAGGTTGAAGTCTTCGATGATGCTGGCGATGATGCGCTGCTTGCGCTCGCCGGCGCTCATCAACTTCTCCATCGTCGCCCAGCACTTGCGCAAGACGGACTTCTGGAAGTTGTTCAGGTTCCGCGTCTTGTGCTCAAACCAGTGGTCGATGGCCGCCTGCGAGGTCAGCCGCTGCGGCACATCGCGGGCCTCGTATTTCAAGTCGAGGATCACGCCGTCGGCCACGCCCTCGTGGAACTTGTAGGTGTGGATGTAGGTGCCGAACACATCGCGCGTCATCGGCTTGTCGCGACGCAGGAGCGGCGTGCCGGTGAAGCCGACGAAGATGGCGCTCGCCAGCCAGCGCTTCATCTGCCGGTTCATGTCGCCGCCCTGGGTGCGGTGGCACTCGTCCACGAACACGTAGAAGCGCCCGGCGAGCGGCGGTGGCTCGCCCTGGAGGTCGGCCGGATCGAACTTGTGCACCAGCGCGCACAAGAGGCGCGGCGTCGCCGACCCCAGCTTCTCCACGAACTCGCGCCGCGACGTGATGCGCGGTGAAGGCGAGTCGGCACCGATGACACCGGCGTTCTTCATCACGCCTTCGATCTGCTTGTCGAGCTCGTCGCGGTCGGTGACGACGAGGACGCGCGCCTCGGGGTCGTGCTCCAGCAGCCACTGGGCGATCAGCACCATGAGGATGCTTTTGCCGCTGCCCTGCGTGTGCCAGATGACGCCGCCTTCGTGCCGCGCGATGCGCTCCTGCGCGGCCTTCACGCCGAAGAACTGGTGCGGGCGCGGCACCTTCTTCTGCCCGGCGTCGAAGAGGATGAAGTGGCGAATGAGATCGAGCAGTCGCGCCTTGTTGCACAGCTGCGCCAGCGGCCGATCGAGCAAGGCCCCGGCCACGGGCGGCTGGCCTGCGGCGGGTGGGCTCTCGTCCTTCCATTCGACGAAGAACTGCTCCGGCGTGCCGGTGGTGCCGTAGCGCAGCCCCTGCGAATCACTGCCGGCCAGCAGCAGCTGCACGGTGCTGAAGAAGCCCTTGTGGAAGATCTCTTCCTGATTGGTGATGAGCTGGCGCACGCCGTCGGCCACCTCCACCGAGCTGCGCTTGAGTTCGATCACCGCGATGGCGAGCCCGTTGAGATAGAGCACGATGTCGGGCCGCCGCTCATGCGATCCCTGCGCGCCACCCTTGAGCGTCACCTCCTCGGCCAGCGCGAAGTCGTTGCGCTCGGGGTTGTCCCAGTCGATCAGGTGCACCGTCTCGTGCGCCTGCCCCGCCGCGATCTGCACCGGCACGCCGTAGCGCAGCAGCTGGTAGGTGCGCAGGCTCGCCTGATAGAGCGTGATGCCGGTCGAGTCGGCGGCGGTTTCCAGCTTCTGGATCGCCGCCGCGATGTGCGCCGGCGAGTAGCCACGCGCAGCGAGATTCTCGCGCAGCAGCGCCGTCTCGATGGCGCGGTTGCCCTCGCGGGCGCTCCATTCGCCGAGGTAACGGTAGCCCAGGCCATCGGGCCGCGCCGTGTCCGTGAACAACGCGACGACGCGGTTCTGCGTGTTGCGTTCGGAGCGGGGCTGTTCAGTCATCGCCTTGCTCCGTTCTGGTCGCCCAGCATCTGCAGAATCGCGATCCCTTCCTGAGTCAGCCGGTAGCGCTGCAGACGACTGTTCGGCTTGTCCGGGAGGGTCATTTCGATCCAGCCACCCGCCAAGGCCGGGTTCACGTACCGGTCACGCAGATGCGCCCTGTCCTTTAGACCCAGGCGGTGGCGGATTTCCGCACTGCCCAGCTCTCCGGCCGCACCGATCAGCCGGATCAGCACGGCGACTGGTGGGGCGACTGGTGGGGTGACTGGTGGGGTGACTGGTGGGCCCTCGTTTGGCTCGGCAGCTGCGCCAGTCGCCTTCCGCCGGATCGTCAAGACCCACAGGCCGTCCGCGACCCGGATTTCGGGCTCCGCAAGCCCGGCCGTCCGACAGCGGTCGATCATGTCCCGGATGCCGGTACCCATGCGTTCAATGTACTTGGCCAGGTACATGGGCTCGGCGATGAGGGGGTTGGCGGGTACGGAGGGATGCGGCCCCATCAACCCTTCCAGTGTGAGGGTCGGCGGCAGCATTCCGGGGTTCCAGACTTCCAGGCGATCCTTGAACAGCATCACCTGCACACTGGCGTTGCTCGTGTAGTCGCGGTGGCAGACGGCATTCACGATGGCCTCGGCCACCACCTCCTGCGGAATTTCATAGGCCGTCGGTACCTGCGGGCTCTCGGCCCGCGTGCCAACCCACAGATCGATCTTCGATAGTACGAAGTCCCTGGCCTGGTCGACGAGCTCGAACACCGTGCCCTTGTAGACCTGATAGGACGGAATGGGCTTCGCGACCTCGAAGCCGTGGAAGTGCGCGCACTTCACTTCGGAGGTGGGAAGAAATCGCTGCGGAGATTTCCCGAACAGCAGCACCGCGGCATGCGTGGGTCGCCCATCGTCGACCAGGTTGAGATGGGCCAGCACCTCCGGGGGCGGCGCGTTCTCCGGCAACGGGAGACTTCGGCCACGTCGTGCAAGCCCGAGGAAACGTGAAATCTTGTCTGCATCGAGGTCGTCGAGCGTGGCATTCCGACAGAAGGTGGCGTCGAAGGGGGTGAAGCGGATGAGCTCCCGCTCTTCCAGCACGCGCACGAGCGCGGCATACACCGCCGCAACCAGTTCCGGCGTGGTCCCGAACCGGCGACGGATCAACTCACCTCCTGCCTGCTGAATGAGCGTCTGCATCTTCGGGTGTTTGCCAGCGTCGTTCGCTCCTTTCACGAACACGAGGCGTGGCTTGTGGCGTTCGGTGGCTTGCGCAAACTCGCGCTGAGTGGGCGAGACTCCCTCGGCGTCTTCGAATCCGTACTCGTCGCCGAAGAGGCCGAGGTACAGGTCGCAGCGGTCCACCTCGTCGAGATAGAGCGCATCGGCGCGCTGGTCGGCAGCCGGGACTTCCTCGAACAGGAACACCTCGAAGAACCGGCGCATCAACGCATCGCCCCGCAGGTAGTCGCGCAGGGCGGCTCTCTCGACGGCGAACTCTTTCTGCACGCTGCTGAGGAAGATGCGCAGAGGCGTCATGTCGGCAACGTCCTCTCGGTGCACAGCGCGACGACGCGGTTCTGCGTGCAGCGTTCGGAGCGGGGGCGTTCAGGCATGGCCGGGTTCCTTTCCAAGGATCTGCAGGATCCCCGGCAACGGGATGGCGGTGATCGAATCATCCAGCGCGAACTCGTGCTCGCCCGGATGAACGACATAGAGATGATCGAGCCCGAGATCCTGCTGGGCGATGCGCATCGATCGGGTGGTGGCCGGTTGATCCGAGAACTTGAACTCGACACCAATGCGGCGTCCCGCGTGCCGCAGCAGCAGATCGAGCTCGGCGCCGCCGTGCGTGCCCCAGAAATACGCATCGCGATCGCCGCTCACGCTCAGGATCTGTTCCAGGCAGAAACCTTCCCACGACGCCCCCAGCTTCGGGTGGGACTCGAGGGCCGGTGCATCCGGGATGCCGAGCAGCGCGTGCAACAGCCCCGAGTCGCGCACGTACACCTTGGGCGAGCGAACCTGGCGCTTCTTGAGGTTCTCGAACCAGGGTGGCAGCTGGCGCACCACGTAGGTGCCGGCGAGGATGTCCAGATAGCGCCGCGCCGTCGGCTCGGACGAGCCCAGGGCGCGCGCCAGTTCCGCCAGGTTGATGACCTGCCCGTGGTAGTGCGCCACCATGGTCCAGAAGCGGCCCAACGTCGCCGCGGGCACCTGGATGCCGAGCTGGGGAATGTCGCGCTCGAGGACGGTGCGACGGAAATCCTCGAGCCACTGGCGCGTAGCCGTGTCATCGGCTGCGAGCAGCGCGCGCGGAAACCCGCCGCGCCACCACAGGCGGGGCAACGCGTCGGCACCCAGTTCCGCCAGCGAAAAACCCGTGACATCGATGAACGCCACCCGGCCCGCGAGGCTCTCGCTGCCCTCCTTGATCAGCGCCGGCGAGGCGCTGCCCAGAATCAGGAAGCGCGCCGGATTGCCCGGACGATCCGCGAGCACCCGCAGCAGCGGGAACAGATCGGGCCGGCGCTGCACCTCGTCCAGGATCACGAGGCCGGTGAGCGGCCGCAGCACCAGTTCCGGATTGGCGAGCCGGGCCAGGTCGGCCGGGGATTCGAGATCGAAGAAGTGCACCGGCCCATCGGCTTCGTCCGCGAACATCCGGGCAAGGGTCGTCTTGCCCGCCTGACGCGGCCCAAGCAGCGACACGATCGGGTTGTCGCGCAGACGCGCGCGGATCGTCTGGAGGTAGGCGGTGCGAGGAGTGCCCATTTCCGGGCAATTCTAACTTTGGATTTTGGTTTTTCAAGGAAAATGAAAGTGGCCGACCGGGCCTCCCGCTGATCGGAACCCGACCAACCCCACCCTCCCGGCGCGAGCGTCCAATTGCCTATTCCACAAGCGGCTGATTGCCGGTTGGCAGATGCGGACAACGTCACCGTCGCCGAGCGGAGTTCGCGGATGGATCGCTCAGGCGTGGGCACCCTCCGCAAGCACCTCGGCCACGACGTAACGCTTGAATGACTTCGCCTCAGTGAAGCAGCGGAATCCCGCCTCGCCGGCCATGCGGATCGTGGCGGCGTCCTCGTCGAGCAGCACCGCGACCGGCTGGCTCAAGGCCTCCTGCAATCCGCCCGGCCAGGCGAGGTCGAACACCGCCCGCTGCTCACCGGACTGCGGATCGGCGAAGTCGTAGGAGACGACGCCGCGCGGCAGGCCCTGCGCTTCCACCCAGTCGTTGAGGGCCTCGATTTCGGCCTCTTCCTCTTCACTGGTGATGCCGCCGCCAACCGCAACGGCAGCCGGCGCTGCGCTCACCGGCCCGGCGAGCCAGCGATTGTCGCCGTGCAGGAGATCCTCCATGCGGCGGTTGAGCTCGGCCGACAGCAGCAGCTTGCGCGCTTCGAGAAAATCGCCGAAACGCTCGATCTTCCACAGCGCCGGATCGGTCGGAATCCATTGCGAGGCGAGCGCGCCGGGATGCGCCGCTTCCACCTTCGGGAAGTATTCCTCCGGCAGCCGGTCGGTGATGTCGAGGTTGGTGTCCTTGGTGAGGAAGCAGAAGTTGGCGAGTGCATTCACCTCGGGGCGCGGGTGCTTGCGCTTGTAGAGCTGGGCTTTGGGGAAGATGTGGTGCACTTCGAGGCGACTCATTCTGCCGAGCAGGCTCGCCTTGAGCGGCAGCCCGGTGCCCCAGTCGCGCGCCGCGCCCATGCGTGTAAGCAGATAAAGCACGGGATAGAAGCGCGCGCCCAGACTCCAGCCGATGAAGTGCCCCGGCTCGGCGCGCAGGCTGCCGTGCCACAGGCGCAGCTGTTCGAGCAGCCGTTCCAGGCCATCGCCCTCACCTTCGAGCGCGGCGAGGTCCTGGTCGATGAACGACTCGGTGGAACCGGAGAAGCGCCCCCACATCGCCGCCTGCACGAACCAGAAGAGCAGCTTGTCGCGCTCCTTCTCGCTCATCTGCGGCAGCCTGGCCTGTTGGCGCTGATCGAGGTAGCGCGCCATCACCGGCACGCCGAAGCGGCCGAAGAACACGCGGTCGTGGTCCAGCCCCAGCCGGCCGCTGATCAGGTTCAGGCTGGTGTCGATGTGCTTGGTGGCCCGCGCGAGCGCATCCTGCACCTGCGCCGCGCTCTTCTCGTGCAGGTGCAGGAACTTGGCCTCGCCGGTCAGTACCGTGTTCACCGAGCGCAGCAGCCAGTCGAGGCTGAAGTGGAAGTCCGACTTCGCCCACTCCTTCAACTTGGCCTTCATGGCCTCGCGGCCTTCGGGCCATTCGGCGCAGATCTTTGCCAGCGCCAGATCACCCTTGGAAAGTTTGGTGCCGCCACTGTTGACGCGGTTGAAGATGTCCACCACCACGTCGAGCGACTTGTCGGCCCCGGTGACCTCCTCGATGTGCAGGTCCACCTCGGTGATGGCGAGCAGGCGGCTCAGGCGCCCCACGTACTCGCCCACCTTGGGCGCGAGTTCGGGCTGCGCGGTGAGGCGCGTGACGAATGCGCCCAACCCGGCCGTACCCTTGCCCATGAGCTCGGTCACGTCGATCCACAGCGGGTCGTCCTTCATCTTCACCGGCTGGTAGAACTCGAAGCTCTCGCCCTCGAGATGGAAGCGCAGCCCCGTGAAGGCCTGCGCGTTGCCGTCGAAGAACTTCGGCGGCCTGCCGCGCACCACGCCGTAGAGCGAGGTCATGCGCTGCTGGCCATCGAGCAACAGCTTCACCACGCCCGCGGCCAGCGTGCCGTCGCCGCGATGGGTGGCGGTCTGCGACTGCGTCGCCCAGACCAGGAGGCCGCCGACCGGATGACGGCGGTAGAGCGAATCGAACAGCCCGCGCACCTGGTCACGGTTCCAGACGTAGCCGCGCTGGAACTCGGGCAGCGCCATGTGGCCGCTGTCGATGTGGTCGAGGAGGGTGGAAATCTTCATATGAGGCGCGTCCTTCCGGTGAGCAGCTCCTGCATCATCCCCTGCTTGAGCGCGCGGGTCTTGTCGCGGCGGGATTCGAGAGCGGCGAGTTCGGTGTCCATGTCGGAGAGGACGGTGGCGATGGCGGTTTGCTCGGCTAGTGAAGGCAGCACAACGCTGAGCCCACCCAGAATCTGAGTGTTTAACGAGGCCATAGTCTGGCCCACGGCCACACCGCGCACCGATGTCTTGAAAGCCTCGCCGTGGAACTGGTAGCTCAAGAATGCAGCGTGCACGCGCAACATGTCTGGGCGCACGCGCAACAACCTGCCCGAGAATAGCCAACCCACCTCTGATGACCGGATAAGCGCATTCCGATCGATGGAGCCAACCCGACTGAAGACAATGTCCCCTTCAATAAGCGAGTAAGCCGACAACCTGCGCCGATCACTCTCTGAGACCAGTGGGAGGTTTACATGATCCACGCCAAACTCGCCAAGATGCTCGACTGTAATGATCGGCGTGCCGACATCGACGTAGTCCCTTTCGTGGAGTGAGGATCCAAATGGACCAGTCTTCACTTCGGCAATCTCCCCCAACCGCTTCACCTCCCACTCCCCGCGGAAGCCGGGGAGCCGGGTCTGGCCGGTGAGGAGTTGCTGCATGGCGGCCTGCTTGAGGTCGCGCTTCTTGGCGATGAGCCGGTCCAGCCCGCCCAGCAGCGCATCCACATCGCCCAACGCCGCCGCGATGGCGCGTTGCTCGGCAACGTTAGCGGGGAGGCAGACGACCTCAGCGTGAAGGTCATTGCGGTTGACGCCGGGCACGCCACTCTTCCCACTGAAGGTCGCAAAGTCGAACCGCTGCAGCAGAAAACAAATGAACTTCGGATCGTTCCCGTGGAAGTCACGCACATACAACGTTGTGTTCAAGGGCCAGAACGGTTCGTCGAGATAGAACAACTCGCCGATCGTCCCATATCGGCCTGTTACAACTCCGGGAGGATCAACCATGGACGCGTCGTGGTGATCTGTGACCCCGGCTGAACTCACGATGGGGACACTCCCATTTCGCCGCGCCCAGTGCGGGAGATCGAACCCACGTTGGAAGGTGACTGCATCGCCTAGGCACACGGTTTGCCATGGAGTCATAGCGACGCCCCCATCTTCTTGAGGTGTTTCTCCACCCGCGCGGCGAGCGTCGCCACTTCCTCGGTGAGCTGGGGCAATGGCGTGGCGTAGCGTTCGGCCAGCTCGCGGATGCGGCCGGTCAGGGTCTGCGAGACCCGCTCCAGTTCGCCCTGCACCTCGGCGGCGAGGTGGGCCATCCACTTGTCGTCGATCACCAGCGTCTTGATCTGCGCTTCGCTGAGCGTGGGGTACTTGTCATGGGCAAGCCGATCGAGCGCAGCCTCCTGTTCCTTCACGGCGCGCCTGGTTGCGGTTTCGCTCTCGGAGAGTTGCAGCCAGCGCTTGAGCACCGCGGCTTCGTCCTTCGCGTCTGCGTCGCTTCGGATCTCCTTGAGCCGGGCGTTGACCTCGGCCTTGGCGATCTTATCGAGCGCACCGAGCGCGCCTTCCTCGCCGCCGTGTTCTTCCTCCAGCTCGGCGAGGCTCGCGGTGGCGGCTTCGCATTCGGCCTGTGCGGCATCGAGGGCCGCCTCCTCCTTGGCGAAATGGCGCGCAATGATGATGGGCTTGGGAATCAGCTCGCAGCTCCAGCCCTTGTCCCTGGACTTGCCCTTCTTGTCGGTCTCGATGATGCGCGCAGGCCTGGCCACCCAGCCGTCGGCGGCGATGAGATAGGCGTCGTCCTGCAGGATCTCGGCCCAGTAGTCCATCAGCTGCTGATAGACATCGTAGGCATCGAGCAGCGGTGCGGTCTTGAAGGCGGCGAGCAGCGCTTCGGACAGCGCTGCGATCAGCGCCTTGGGGTGGCCGTCCTGGCCGAAGGCGCTGAGCTGCTGCGTGGCGGCGGCGCGCCAGCCGTCGAAGAGCGCGGTCACGCTCTGGTTGAAGGCGCTGAACTCGGCGTGACCGAGGATGGTCGGCCGCACTTCGGGCAGCGGGAGCTTGAGTTGCGCGTAGCCGGGGCGCAGCGGCTCGAACAGCGCGGCGCGCAGGCCGGGGAGCACGCGCCAGTAGTCGGCCAGCGCATCGAGGTCGCGCTCGGGGATACCGCCGTTCAGGTGGCCGTCGATATCTTGCAGGTCTTCGGGTTCGGTACTGTCGATGTAGCGCGGCAGGTTGAGGTTGTAGTCGTTCTTCGCATCCGCGATTTCGTCCAGCGGCACCATGCGCGCATAGCGCGGCACGTCGCGCTGGCGCGTGAAGGTATCCACGATGCGGTGGATGTCCTGCTCGCGCAGGCGGTTCTTGGGGCCGTCCTTGATGAAACCTTTGCTCGCATCGATCAGGAACACGCCCTTGCGCGCGGCGGCGTTCTCCTTGTCGAGCACGAGGATGCAGGCGGGGATGCCGGTGCCATAGAAGAGGTTGGCCGGCAGCCCGATGATGCCCTTCAAGATCCCCGATCGCAGCAGCTCGCGGCGGATCACGGCTTCGGCGTTGCCGCGAAACAGCACGCCGTGCGGCAGGATGCAGGCCGCTTTGCCGCTGCTCTTCATCGAACGGATGATGTGCAGGAGATAGGCGTAATCGCCCTGTTTAGCGGGCGGCACGCCCCAGGCGAAACGCTGGAACGCATCGCCCGCGCCGCTCTCGCCGAGGGTGAGGCCGGTGCTCCAGGTCTTGTCGGAGAAGGGCGGATTGGCGACCACGTAGTCGTAGGTGCGCAACTGCTCGCCATCCTTGAACTTGGGCGCGGCCAACGTGTTGCCCGTGAGGATGTTGGCGGTGGGGAAGTCGTGCAGGATCATGTTCATGCGGGCGAGGCCCGCCGTGGTCACGTCCTTCTCCTGGCCTTCGAGCGTGATCTGCCGGCCGGCCTGCGCAGCCACCTTCAAGAGCAGCGAGCCCGAGCCGCAGGTCGGGTCGTAGGCGGTGGTGGCGGCGCGGGTGTTCCCGGGCGCGATGCCGATCACCTGCGCGATGACGCGGCTCACTTCGGAGGGCGTGTAGAACTGGCCCTTGCTCTTGCCACTTTGCGAGGCGAAGTGGCGCATCAGGTATTCGTAGGCGTCGCCCAGGATGTCGTCGTGCTCGGCGCGGTTGCCCGAGAAATCGAGTTCGGGTTTCTGGAAGATGCCGATCAGGTTGGTGAGCCGATCGACCATCTCCTTGCCGTCGCCGAGCTTGTTCGGATCGTTGAAGTCCGGAAAGTCGCTGCGCGCAAGGCGCGCGTTGGCCTCGATCAGCGGCTGGATGACCTGGGTGTTGATCTTGTCGCCGATGTCGGCCTTGCCCTTGAGCGCCACCATGTCGGCGAAGCTCGCGCCCTTCGGGATCGTGACCGGCGGGGCGAAGTCGCGGCTCGCGCCGTACTTGTCGCTGATGTATTTGATGAACAGCATGAACAGGACGTAGTCCTTGTACTGGCTGGCATCCATGCCGCCACGCAGTTCATCGCAGGAGGCCCAGAGGGAGGAGTAGAGGTCGGATTTCTTGAGGGGCATGGCTCAGTTGAACAGGTTGATGTTGGGCGCACAGCGGAAGCGGCGGTTGCGCGCATAGCCGGTCATCTCGCTGAGCACGCCGAGCTTCACCAGCCGGGACACCAGGCTGTTGGCGGTAGCGTAGGTGGTGCCGGGCATCTTCTGCACGTCGTGCACCGCGACGATCGCCATCCCGATGGCTGCCTTTCACATGGGGCCAGAACGGCTCCATATGATGGGCAGCGTTCAACAAGAACGGAAGGCGAGAGTTCTTTTCTGGTGGCCGGAGGGGCGGCATCCTCCTTGCAACCCCCTACTGCACCACCCCCGTCTCCCACGCCGCGCGCAGCGCGCTGCCGCATTGGGCGGAGGCGAGGCCCTGCTGGATGTCGCCGTTGGCCAGCGCGAAGCGGGAGATGACGCCGTAGTAGCGCTTGCGGGCGTCGATCCAGGGGTAGAAGCCGAAGGCGCCGGGGCTGCTGTAGGCGCCGTCGCCGTCCTGCGGGTCGTCCTCGACCCAGTGGGCCATGGCGTAGTGCCACTGCACGGTCACGGCGGGGCTGTGCACGGCGTCGCAGCCGGGCCCGATGGCCCAGGCGCAGACGGCGTGGGTGCCGAGTGCGTCGCGCATGTGGAGCTGGCCGCCGACGACGGCGCGCAGCAGCAGGGCGTAGTCGCTGGCCCGCGCGGCGATGCCGCCGGCGAGCAGCGGCTGGAAGTACTCGAGGCTGACGCCGCCGACGCCGAGGCCGGCGACGATGGCGGGGCCGAGCTCCGCGGTGTCGAGGTCGTTGATCTCCGGCTGGAAGAAGCCGGCGTGGTTTTCCTCGTGGCCGGAGTTGTAGTCGAACAGGCCATCGGTGGCGGGGTCGTGGTCGGCGAAGGTCTTGCCGGGCGTGGACGAGGGCAGCGTCAGGCAATGGTTGATGCTGTTGGCGCCGCTCGGCGGTGCCGTGCAGGTGGCGCTGCTGGTCGAGGTATCCATGTAGGTGTAACCGCTGGTGAAGTTGAGGAAGCGGATGTCGTCGGCGGTGAGGTTGGCGGCGCCGCCGCGGCGCTGGACGACATACATGCCGTAGATCCACTTCGAGGCCGAGGCGATCGGCCAGCGCGTGGCGGCGGTCACCGCCGTGCCGCCCGCCGCGGTCGAGCTGCCGCTCGCGAGTGCGGCCGCGCCGTTGCCGATCTCCCAGTAGAACGGCTGGATGGCGGTGCACCGGGCGTTGCCGGTGGCGGTCTGCGTCACGGCGGCGGCGCTGCCGGGCGTGGGCGGGCCCTGGCTGGCGGCGGCGATGGTGACGATCGTCGCGCCGGCCGCCCCGGTGGCCAGGTTCGAGGCGGTGTCGCGGGCGCTGATGGCGACCGTGGCGCCGTTGACGGCTCCGCGGGCGGCGGTCACGACACCCGCGGCGCTGACGGTCGCGACGGCGCTGTCCGCGCTCGCAAACACCTCGCCCGCGGCCGCGAGCACGCCGGTGGAGCCGTCGCTGTAGGTGCCGACGACCTCGAGCGTCGCCGCGGCGTCGGGTGCGAGCGCCAGGGTGGCGGGCGACAGGGCGATGGCGGTGAGCTCCGGTGGCGGTGACGGCGGACTTGCCGGGCCCCCACCACCGCCGCCACAGGCGGCGAGTGCGAGCGCGAGCAGCCAGAGCAGGGCGATCCGGCAGTCCCACGGCGGGCTCCCTGCAATCGGTCGATGCGGCATGTCGACTCCTGTCCGGTCGTCGCGGTACCCACGATAACCAACGCGGAGATGCTGCCGGCGTTGACGAGTGCCGGCGAGGAGGGTGCCGGGCAGGAGCCGGCGGTTCGGCAGGACTCAGCGCAGGTCAGCGCACGACGCGCAGGTTCGGCCTCGACGGCCCGCCGGGCTGGTCTTTCGGCGGGCGCACGGCACTGACGCGCACGCGGTTGCGGCCACTGCGTTTGGCGGCGTACATCGCCTGATCGGCGCGGGTCAGCAGTTCCGGGATGCTCTCGCCGGGGCGGTACTCGGCCACACCGGCGGATACGGTGATCGCGAGCGTGCTGCCGACGGGGTGCCGAGCCACGGCTTCCCGGACCCGCTCGGCGCAACGCAATGCGCCCGCGACATCGGTGCCGGGCAGTACCGCGACGAACTCCTCGCCGCCCAGCCGGCCGAGTGCCCGGCGGTAGCGGGTCGGGTTGATGGAATCCATGGCGCGCAGCGCCCGGCGGGCGCGCTCGGCGAACACCGCGAGCACGCGGTCGCCCACGACATGCCCGTGCGAGTCATTCAGCGACTTGAAGCGGTCGAGGTCGAAGATGCAGATGCTGAACCCGCGCCCGGTGCGATCCGCGCGCGCCTTCTCGCGCAACAGCGCCTCCATGATGTACTGCCGGCTGAAGGACTTCGTCAGATGGTCGCGTTCCGCGTTGCGCGAGACGCGCCGGACTTCCTGCTGCAGGCGGTTGACCTGCGCCGCGAGCTCGAGCTGCCCGAGTTCCAACTGCCGCGCCCGCCGCACGAGGATGAACAACATGCCGATGACACCGGCACACTGCAGCAGTTCGCCCCACAGCCCGTCGACGGCACCGCCGGCGAGCAGGCGCACGACCACGGACATGGCATAGCCGCCGCCTGCGGCCAGCGCCAGCTGCTGCAGCCGCTCGGACGGCGCGCGTGTGAAGGCGACGAGCACCGCGGTGAGATACATGCCCGGGACGAGTTCGCCGGGGCCTTCGGCGAGCACGGCGTAGACGGTGGTCCAGGCGATGGCGAGTCCCGCCTGGCCGGTGGCGATGGCGGCATCGACTCCCGCGCGGGCAGCCGGTGCGTTGAGCAGGGCGAGGAGCAGGTTCGTGACGAGGATCGCGCCGAGCAGCAGTGCGGCGGCGGTGGGCGCCAGCGTGGTGCGTCCGGCGAGATGGCTCAGCAGCGCGAGTCCGCCCCAGGCGAGATAGAAGGCGGCCGTCGGTAGCACACCGTGCCAGGACCAGTCAGGCGCAATGGCCGCGTGTTCGCGGCCGCCATCGGCGGGAGGAGATTGGCCGTCGTCTGCCATGCGTTGTTGTTCTTCTTGGAATATGGCCCGACCGCACCGCGTGCGGATCGAGTGCGACAAGGTTCGCAGAATCCGTCTGCGGCCGACTGTGACAGGCGTCGCAGGATGCTGCGCCGCGCCGGTTATGGTGAACGCCGCGCCGCCCTCGGGTCGCGAGACGGCCGCTATACAATGCGCGCCCATGAAGAGCGGGCTGCAATTCGACATCATCGTGATCGGCGGCGGCCATGCCGGCACCGAGGCCGCAGCCGCGGCCGCGCGGCTCGGCGCGCAGACCCTGCTGCTGACGCAGAATCTCGAGACCATCGGCCAGATGAGCTGTAACCCGGCGATCGGCGGCATCGGCAAGGGCCACCTCGCCCGCGAGATCGACGCGCTCGGCGGCATCATGGCGCGTGCGGCGGATCGCGCCGGCATCCATTTCCGGGTGCTGAACGCCAGCAAGGGCCCGGCCGTGCGCGCGACCCGCGCGCAGGCCGATCGCGCCCTCTACCGGCAGGCGGTGCGCGCCCTGCTCGATGCACAGCCGCACCTGGCCCTGTTCCAGGGCAGCGTCGCCGCGCTCCTTATAGAGGGCGGGCGCGTGACCGGCGTCCGGACGGAACTCGGCCTTGAACTGCACGCCCGCGCCGTGGTGCTCACCGCCGGGACATTCCTGCGCGGGCGCATCCACGTCGGGCTGGACCAGAGCAGCGGTGGCCGGGCCGGCGATCCGGCGTCGGTTGCGCTGGCCGACTGCCTGCGGGAACTGCGGCTGCGCGTCGGGCGCCTGAAGACCGGCACGCCGCCGCGCATCGACGCGCGCAGCGTGGATTTCGGCGTGATGCACCTGCAGCCGGGCGACGCACCGACGCCGGTGTTCTCGTTCATCGGCCGGCGGGCGGAGCATCCGCGCCAGGTGCCCTGCCACATCACCCGCACCACGGCCGCCACCCACGACATCATCCGCGGCGCGCTCGACCGCTCGCCGATGTACACCGGCGTCATCGAGGGCGTCGGGCCGCGCTATTGCCCGTCCATCGAGGACAAGGTGGTGCGTTTCGCGGCACGCGACTCGCACCAGATCTTCGTCGAGCCGGAGGGGCTCGAGGCGAGCGAGCTCTACCCGAACGGCATCTCGACCAGCTTGCCGTACGACGTGCAGGCGGCGTTCGTCCGGACCATCCCCGGCTTCGAGGCGGCGCGGATCACGCGACCGGGTTACGCGATCGAGTACGACTTCTTCGACCCGCGCGACCTGCGCCCAACGCTCGAGACCCGGGCGCTGGGCGGCCTGTACTTCGCCGGCCAGGTGAACGGCACCACCGGCTACGAGGAAGCGGCGGCGCAGGGCATCGTCGCCGGGCTCAATGCCGCCTGCGCGGCGCTGGGGCGGCCGGGCTGGTCGCCGGGCCGCGAACAGGCTTACATGGGCGTGCTGGTGGACGATCTCATCACGCGCGGCGTGGCCGAGCCCTACCGGATGTTCACCAGTCGCGCGGAGTACCGCTTGCTGCTGCGGGAGGACAACGCCGACCTGCGCCTGACCCCGATCGGCCGGGAGCTGGGGTTGGTGGATGATCTGCGCTGGCAGCTGTTCGAGACCAAGCGCGAGGCCATCGCGCGCGAAAACTCGCGCCTCGGAGCGATCGTGATCCGCCCGGATTCGCTCGATGCCGCCGCGGGCCTGCGCACGCCGCTGCGGCGCGAGCAGCGGGCGCTGGAGCTGCTGCGCCGGCCGGAGATGAGCCACGCTGGACTGAGCGCGCTGGTTGGCGCGCGGCCGCGCGCGGCCGGGGAGACGGACGAACTTGCGGCACAGATCGAGCAGCAGGTGGAAATCCAGGCGCGTTACGACGGCTACCTGCAGCGCCAGGAACAGGAGATCGAACGCAGCCGCCGGAATGCCGGTACGCCGCTGCCCGAAGACATCGACTACAGCGCGGTGCGCGGCCTGTCGCATGAAATCCGCCAGAAGCTCACCGCGCTGCGGCCGGCCGACCTGGCGCAGGCCTCGCGCATCTCGGGCATGACCCCGGCCGCGATCTCGATGTTGCTCGTGCACCTGAAGAAGCGACGGTTGCGCACGGCATGAGGGATATCGACCTGCCTGCTGCGCGCCGGGCGCAGGCGGCGACGGTGTACGAACGCGGTGGCGGCTTGAGTCGTGCGCGCGGGTCCGCGCTGGCGACGTGGTTCCTGGCCGGCCTCCTCGCCGCTTGTGGCGGACCCGCCGATGCGCCGAATTCGGCTGCGTCCGCCGTGCGGATCGGGGGCGCCACAGGCCGGGAGCTTGCTGAGCAACAGCTGCTGCGCATCGGCAACGGGGCCGAACCCGAATCGCTCGACCCGCATCGTGCCGAGAGCGTGACTGCCGCCAACATCCTGCGTGATCTATTCGAGGGGCTGACCGCGGAGGGGCCCGACGGCAGTATCGTGCCCGGGGCCGCCGAGCGCTGGGAGTCGAGCGCCGACGGACTCACCTGGACCTTCCACCTGCGCCGCGATGGCCGCTGGAGCAATGGCGATCCGGTCACCGCGTTTGATTTCGAGTTCGGCCTGCGCCGCAGTTGCGATCCGGCCACGCTGAACGAGTACGCGAGCATTCTCTACCCGATCGTCAACGCCGAGGCCGTCGTTGCCGGCAAACTGCCGCCGGCGGCACTCGGCGTCCGGGCGCTCGACGAGCACACGCTGGAGATCCGGCTGCAGGGGCCGACACCCTACCTGCCCGGGCTGCTCACGCACGCGACCGCTTACCCGGTGCATCGCGCCACGCTCGAGGAGTTCGGCGCGCAGTTCGCGCGCCCCGGCAAGCTGGTGGGCAACGGTGCCTACCGGCTCACGGAGTGGGCGGTGCAATCGCACATCCGCCTGGAGCGCAATGCGCATTACTGGGACAACGCCGGCACGATCATCGACGAGGTCCGGTACTACCCCACCGAGAACCAGGATGCCGAGGTGAACCGCTTCCGTGCCGGCGAACTCGACATCACCTGGACCGTGCCGTTTCGCCAGGTGAAGCTGCTGCGCGAAATCCTGCCGCAGGAACTCGTCATCGCGCCCTACCTCGGCGTCTACTACTTCGGCTTCAACAACACGCGCCCGCCGTTCAAGGACAACCTCAAGCTGCGCCTGGCGCTGTCCATGGCAGTAGACCGGGAGATCCTCACCCAGCGGGTGGCCGGTGCCGGTGAGATCGCGGCGTACGGTTTCGTGCCGCCGGTGACCGGGTACACGGGCCAGCAACCGGAGTGGGCGGGCTGGACGCAGGAGCAGCGCAACGCCGAGGCGCAACGCCTGTACCGCGAGGCCGGTTACTCGGAGGCCAACCCGCTGGTCGTCGAGCTGCTCTACAACACCGACCAGAACCACAAGCGGGTGGCCGGTGCGGTCGCCGCCATGTGGAAGCAGACGCTCGGCGTGCGCACGCGGATGATCAACCAGGAATGGAAGGTGTTCATCGAGAATCGCAAGCGCAAGCTCATCACGCAGGTGTTCCGTTCCGGCTGGATCGGCGACTACAACGATGCCTACAGCTTTTCACAGCTCCTGCATTCGAAGAACGGGCAGAACGATCCGGGCTACAGAAGCGCCGCTTACGACGCGTTGATCGACGCGGCCGCCGCGACAGCCGACCCGCAGCGTCGCCGCGAGTTGCTCGAAGCAGCCGAGCGGCAACTGCTCGCGGACATGCCGCTGATTCCGCTGTACTTCTACGTCTCCAAACGGCTGGTGAAGCCTTGGGTGGGCGGCTTTACCTCGAACATCATGGATCATCACCGCAGCCAGGACCTCTACATCCTCAAGCATTGAGGAACGCCGGAGCCCGACCGACGCCGATGACAGCGAATATCCCCATGAGCGAATGCCGGACGGCGGGGTGCGGCGCGATCCCTCCCGGCATCGCGCCGCACCCGGGTCGTGCAAGGCCCATCGGGCAATGGCGGGTCCGGCTGGCGGTGCGGCCATGCTGAGGTTCGCGCTGCAGCGCCTGCTCACCGGCATCCCGACGCTGCTCGTGCTCGTGGCGTTGGCGTTTTTCCTGATTCGCGCAGCGCCCGGCGGCCCCTTCGACGCCGAGCGCCAGTTGCCGCCGGAGATCGAGGCAAACCTGCGCGCTGCCTATCACCTCGACGAACCCCTGTATCAGCAATTCGGGCGCTACCTCGCCAACGTGGCGCGCGGCGACTTCGGGCCATCGTTCCAGTACCGCGAATTCACGGTCACCGAACTGATCTGGGCCGGCTTCCCGGTGTCGCTGCGCATCGGTGCGCTCGCCATCCTGCTTGCGGTCGTGGTCGGCGTTGCCGCCGGGAGTTTCGCGGCCCTGCGCCAGAACCGGACAGCCGACCACGCGGTGATGGCCGCGGCGATGACCGGCGTTTCCATCCCGAACTTCGTCACGGCACCGCTGCTGGTGCTCGTGTTTGCGGTCATCCTCCAGTGGCTGCCGGCCGGCGGTGTCGGCGGCTGGCGCCACCTCGTCATGCCGGTGGTCACGCTGGCACTGCCGCAGATCGCCTACATCGCGCGGCTCACCCGCGGCAGCATGGTCGAGGTGCTGCGCAGTGCCTTCATCCGTACCGCGCGGGCGCAGGGCCTGCCGCTGCCGACGATCGTCCTGCGCCATGCGCTGAAACCCGCGCTGCTGCCGGTGGTCTCCTACCTCGGTCCCGCGACGGCGGCGGTGATCACGGGCTCCGTCGTCGTCGAGCAGATCTTCGGCCTGCCCGGCATCGGCCGGTTCTTCGTCACGGGAGCGCTGAACCGTGACTACACGCTGGTGATGGGGGTGGTGGTGTTCTACGGCACCCTGATCCTGGTGTTCAACTTCATCGTCGACCTCGTTTACGGCGTGCTCGATCCGCGCATCCGCCACGTCCCATGAGTGCAACCGGCCACGACGAGACCGCGCGCGGCCTGTGGTCGGACGCCTGGTCTGCATTACGCCAGAACCGGGCCGCCGTCGTTTCCTTCTGGATACTGGTCGCGGTGGCGCTCATCGTGCTGATCGGCCCTGCACTGCTGCCCTACGACTTCGAGCAGACGGACTGGGACAACATCGCCATGCCGCCCTCGCTCGCAACCGCCCACCTGCTCGGCACCGATTCGCTCGGCCGCGACCTGCTGGCGCGCACACTGGCGGGCGGGCGCGTGTCGCTGGCAGTGGCACTGGTGGCGACTGCGGTCAGCCTGCTGATCGGCGTGACCTACGGCGCCATCGCGGGCTACGCGGGCGGCCGCGTGGATCAGCTGATGATGCGCGCCGTCGACATCCTGTATGCGCTGCCATTCATGTTCCTGGTGATCCTGCTGATGGTGCTGTTCGGCCGCAACATCGTGCTGATCTTCGTCGCCATCGGCGCCATCAACTGGCTCGACATGGCGCGTATCGTGCGCGGCCAGACGCTGTCGCTCAGGAACCGCGAGTTCGTCGAGGCGGCGCGGGCCGGCGGCGTGCCGACCGCGCGCATCATCCGCCGGCACATCGTGCCGAACCTGCTCGGCGTCGTGGTGGTCTACGTCACGCTGACCATCCCGCACGTGATCCTCGTCGAGTCCTTCCTGAGCTTCCTCGGGTTGGGCGTGCAGGAGCCGATGACCTCCTGGGGCGCGCTGGTCAACGAGGGCGCGCAGGAACTGGAGACGGCATGGTGGATGATCGTGTTCCCCTCGCTGTTCCTGGCGCTGACGCTGTTCTGCTTCAATTTCCTCGGCGACGGGCTCCGTGATGCGCTGGACCCCCGCGACCGGAGCCAGCCGTGAACGCGCCCCTGCTGGCGGTGCACGGGCTCGACATACGCTTCGCCACGCCCGGTGGCGAGGTGCACGCCGTGCGCGCGCTGGATTTCCAGGTGGCCGCCGGAGAAACGCTCGGCATCGTCGGCGAGTCCGGCTCGGGCAAGAGCCAGGCCGTGCTCGCGCTGCTCGGCCTGCTGGCCGACAACGGTCGGGCGAGCGGCCGCGCGCTGTTCGAGGGCCGGGATCTGCTGGCGCTCGATGAGCCCGGGCTCAACCGGGTGCGCGGCGCACGCATTGCCATGGTGTTCCAGGATCCGATGACCTCGCTGAACCCCTACGTCACGATCGGGCGGCAGATGGCCCTCGTGCTGCGCGAGCACCGGCGCCTGTCCGCCGCCGAGGCCGAGCGCGAATGCATGGCGCTGCTCGAGGCGGTCGAGATCCCGGAACCGGCGCGGCGTTTGCGCATGTATCCGCACGAGCTCTCCGGTGGCATGCGCCAGCGCGTGATGATCGCGGCGGCGCTGTCGTGCCGGCCTGCGCTGCTGATCGCCGATGAACCGACCACCGCGCTCGACGTGACGGTACAGGCGCAGATCCTCGCCCTGATGAAGGAGCTGCGCACGCGCTACGGCACCGCCATCATCCTGATCAGCCACGATTTTTCCGTCGTCGCCGGGCTCGCGGACCGGGTCCTGGTGATGCAGCGGGGAGCGTGCCGTGAAGAAGGCACGGCGGAGCAAATCTACTTCGCGCCGCGGGACGCTTACACGCGCACGCTGCTCGCCGCCGTGCCGCGGCTGGACCGACCGGGCGCACTGCCCGCGCCACGCACACCCGGGCGCACTCAGGCTGCGGCCAATCCACTGCTTCGGGTCAGCGATCTTCAGGTGGAGTTCGGGGTGGCGGAGGGCGCCCTGCTGGCGCGGCGTGCCCGGCTGCGGGCACTCTCCGGCGTCAGCTTCGAACTGGCGGCCGGCGAAGTGCTCGGGGTGGTCGGTGAATCCGGTTGCGGCAAGTCCACGCTCGGGCGCGCAGTTCTGCGCCTGGTGCCGATCGCTGCCGGGCAGGTGAGCTTTCTCGGTCGCAACCTGGTGTCGATGTCGCGCCCGGAACTCGATGCCCTGCGGCGCGACCTGCAGATCGTGTTCCAGGATCCGCTGGCCTCGCTCAACCCGCGCATGACCGTGCGCGACATCGTCGCTGAGCCGCTGGAAACGTTCGAGCCGAGCATGAGCGATGGCGAGCGGACCAACCAGGTTGCCGAAATGCTGAGCCGCGTCGGCCTCGACCCGTCGCACATGCACCGCTATCCGCATCAGTTCTCCGGCGGCCAGTGCCAGCGCGTCGCGATTGCGCGGGCGCTGATCACCCGGCCACGGCTGGTGATCTGCGACGAGGCGGTCAGCGCGCTGGACGTCTCCGTGCGCGCGCAGATCCTGAAGCTGCTGCTGGAACTGCGGCGCCTGCTGGACCTCTCGCTGATTTTCATCGGTCACGACCTGGCGGTGATCCGCCAGGTCAGCCAGCGGGTGATGGTGATGTACCTCGGTCGGGTGATGGAGGTCGCGCCGGCGAATGAATTGTTCACCCGGCCCCGCCACCCCTACACCCGAGCGCTGATGGCGGCCGCGCCGGTGCCGGACCCGCGCATCGAGCGTTCGCGCGACCGCCAGGGGCTGGGCGGGGAACTGCCCTCCGCCGTGTCACCGCCCTCGGGCTGCGTGTTCCGGACCCGCTGCGCCTACGCGGTGCCCGCCTGCGTGGCGACGGTACCCGCGCTGGAGCCCAGCGGTGATGCGTGGGTCGCCTGCCTGCGGGCGGGGGAGATCTGAGCCCTATAACTATAGTTAAAACAATGAATTAACAATGCAGTTATTTGACACTGTCAAATCTGAATCACACTGCACCGAGCGGACCAGGCGAGCACGGCTCGGGCGATGCGGTGAAGATCGGCGCCGGCGCGGGTTGGGCACTGCGCGGCTGACGTCCGCGCAGCAGTTTTGAGATAGGTGCTACGGAGCCTCCAGGTCGAAGGTCGCGTTCACCCGGGCTTCAAACTCCAGGCTGCCGGGCTGATAGCTGGCCGCGCCACGGGCGTCGGCTTGCGCCGCCATCGCAGCGACCTCCATCCGCGGCATGGGCATCGGCATGGGTGGTGGCGGCGACGCATCCGCGGCGACGAGTTGTCGCAGCGTGCCGAGCTTCATGCCAAGGGTCTCGGCGATGGCGCGCGCGTTCGCTTCGGCGTCCCTCGCGGCCGCGGCGAGGGCCTGGCGGTTCAGATCGCGGCGTTTCGAGCTGTCGAGCACTGGCGGGGCGACGTTGTTCACGCCGGCGCTCACCGCCCCTTCGATCAGGGCGCCGAGCTGGTCCAGGTCGGTGACTTCGACCTCGAGCTGGCGCTGCACCAGGTAACCCGTCAGCACCTGCTGGTTGGTCGCTTTGTCCCAGCGATACTCGGGATTGACGAAGGCCGCCGTAGTGCGAACCTTGTTGCGCTCGATGCCGAGTTGTTTGGTGAGCGCCAGGAAGCGCTCCACGACGGCGACGGCCTGGGCGCGTGCCTTGTCCATTGCAGGGTCGGATTTCTGCACGGTGAGCTGCACGCGCGCCTTGTCGGGTTCGCCGGTGACGGAGCCCGTGCCGGCCACGGTCACGCTGCGGGGCTGCGCGCCCTGCAGCAGGGTGGTTTCGGCGGCGGCTGCACCGGGCAGCGACAGCAGTACGGCGATGACGGTCAGCGGCAGGTGTCGCATGACAATGCTCCGGGGTTTCAGGCGATTGGCCGCATTCCGGCGGCTGGAATTGGCGAGCGACTCACACTAACATACCGCGGCTCCGAGGCGGCGATCGCCCCCTCCGGGGGTGATTCACCGAGGTTTTGTCGATGCCGCTTCGTCATGTGCTGACTTTCGTTGTTCTCGCCGCGATCTGGACGTCGGCCAACGCGGCCGGCGACCCGGCAAAGGGTGCCGAACTCGCGACCACCTGCATGGGCTGTCACGGCATCGCGGGCTACCGCAACGCCTATCCGTCCTACCGCGTGCCGAAACTCGGCGGCCAGAACGCCGATTACCTCGTGGTTGCCCTGCAGGAATACCGCGCGAAGACCCGTCCACACCCGACGATGCGGGCGCAGGCGGCATCGCTGTCCGACCAGGACATGCAGGATATCGCGGCGTTTTTCGCCTCCCAGGGCGGCCCCCAAGCTGCGGACGTGGTGTCCGGCGGGCGCGCCGCGGCGGGCAAGGAAAAAGCGGCCGTCTGCGCGGCCTGTCACGGCGAAGCGGGCATCAGCTCGGCGCCGACCTGGCCGAACCTCGCCGGGCAGCATCGCGACTACCTCCAGCACGCCCTCACGCGCTACCGGGAAAAAGGGCGCCAGGATCCGGTCATGCAAGGCCAGGCGGCCGCGCTCAGCGATCAGGACATCAGCGACCTGGCGGCCTTCTTTGCCGCCCAGCACGGCTTGTTCACCACGCATCACTAGCGATCGCGGCCACGGGGACGGTTCACTCAGTTCCCTTGGTCGCCCGCAAGCCGTAGCCTTGCCGGGAATTGAGTGAACGGTCCCCGCTTTCCCGACATGGCAGCTGACTTCAAGGCATTCCGAGTTCATCTGGAAAACGACCGGATCGTCGCGCGGCTCGAGCGCATCCGCCTCGACGAGCTCACGCCGGGCGAAGTCGTGATCCGCGGCGCCTGGTCCGGTATCAACTACAAGGACGCGCTGGCAGCTACCGGTAAAGGCAGGATTCTGCGCCGCTTCCCGCTGGTGGCCGGCGTGGACATCTCCGGCACGGTCGAGACCTCCAGCGATCCGCGCTTCCGGCACGGCGATCCGGTGGTGGTCATCGGCAGCGGGCTCAGCGAGTCCACGGACGGCGGTTTCACCCAGTTCGCCCGGGTGCGCGCCGACGCCGTCCAGCCGCTGCCGGCGGGTCTCGACCTGCGCGCGGCGATGGCGATCGGCACCGCCGGTTTTACCGCGGCGCTGGCCCTGCACCGCATGGAACAGCTCGACCAGCGCCCGGCGCTCGGCCCGATCGCGGTGACCGGCGCGACCGGAGGCGTCGGCAGCGTGACCATCGATATCTTCAGCGGCCGAGGTTATGACGTGACTGCGCTGACCCACAAGGCGGAGGCGACCGACTACCTGCGTTCCCTCGGCGCCGCGGACGTGCAGGTGCTCAGTGGTATGTCGCTCGGCAACCGGCCGCTGGAAAAGGCCCTCTGGGGCGGCGCCGTGGACAGCCTCGGCGGTGACGTGCTCGCCTGGCTGACGCGCACCACGGTGCCGTTCGGCACCATCGCGAGCATCGGGCTTGCGGCCGGAGCGCAGCTCGCGACGACGGTGATGCCGTTCATCCTGCGTGGCGTGAGCCTGCTCGGCATCAACTCAAATGAAATCCCGCACGATCTGCGGCTGGCGATCTGGCGGCGCCTGGGGACTGATCTGCGGCCGTCGCGACTGGATCGCATTGTGCGCTGCGAGGTGGCACTCGATGATCTGCCCGGGTGCTTCGAGGAGTACATCGCCGGGCGCATTACCGGGCGCACCCTGGTACGGCTCGATTGACCGGCGCCGCCGGGCGCTTGCCCGGTTCGCCGAGGGTATGCTGCCAGGACCATGGTCGATCGCAATCCGGCGCCAGGTCCTTTGCCAGCCGAGGTCGGGCGCTGCCTCGATGCCGGCCTGGCGCAACTCGGTGTGCCGGACAGCGCCGGCCGGGCAGCCGCGCTGGTGCGCTATCTCGAGTTGCTGCAGCGCTGGAACCGGGCCTACAACCTGACGAGCGTGACCGAACCCCGTGACATGGCCGTGCGACACATACTCGACTCCGTCAGCGCCCGGCCGTTCCTGGCAGGGGCCCGCGTGCTCGACGCCGGCAGCGGCGCCGGGCTGCCCGGCATTCCGCTGGCGCTGCTCGAGCCCGCGCGGCATTTCACCCTGCTCGACTCCGTGGGCAAGAAGGTGAGCTTCCTGCGCCAGGCGGTGCTGGAGCTGCGGCTCGCGAACGCGACCCCGGTACAGGCGCGGCTGGAGAACTGGGACGCTGCGCTGGCGTTCGACACCGTCATCTGTCGCGCGCTGGGCACGCTCACGGCGTTTGCGAGCCTGTGCGGGCGATTGCTCGCACCCGGCGGCCGGCTGGTCGCCATGAAAGGCCGTTTTCCGCGCGAGGAGCTCGACGAGCTGCCACGCCCCTGGCGCGTGGTCGAAGCGCGCCGGGTCACCGTGCCGGGGCTCGAGGCCGAACGTCATTTCGTGGTGCTGGAGCACGGCAGCGATGGCTAGCATCGTTGCGATCACCAACCAGAAAGGCGGCGTCGGCAAGACCACGACGGCGGTGAACCTGGCCGCGGCACTAGCCGGCGCCGAGAAGCGCGTGCTGCTGGTCGACCTCGACCCGCAGGGCAACGCAACCACCGGTTGCGGCCTGGACAAGCAGTCGCTCGAGCAGACCGCCTGCGACGTGTTGCTGGGCGAAGCGGCCGCGCAGGATGCCATCGTCTCCGTCCAGGAAGGGCAGTTCGACCTCATGCCGGCGAACTCCGACCTCACCGCGGCGGAGGTGCGCCTGATCCAGGAGATCGGTCGTGAAATGCGCCTGAAAAAGGCGCTCGAACCGGTACGCGGGCTCTACGACTACGTGCTGATCGACTGCCCGCCGTCCATCAACACGCTCACCCTGAATGCGCTGACGGCGGCCGACGGCGTGCTGATCCCGATCCAGTGCGAGTACTACGCCCTCGAGGGATTGTCGTCGCTGCTCGAGACCATCAAGCAGGTGCGCAACACGGTCAACAACGACCTGCGCATCGAGGGCCTGCTGCGCACCATGTACGACCCGCGCAACCGGCTGGCTGCCGAGGTTTCCAACCAGCTCCTCAAGCACTTCAAGGACAAGGTCTACGAGGCGATCATCCCGCGCAACGTGCGCCTGGCCGAGGCGCCGAGCTTCGGCCTGTCGGCGATCGTGCACGACCGGGGTTCGCGCGGGGCACAGGCCTACGTGCAACTGGCCGAGGAGATGATCCGCCGCGACGTGGCCTGAGATCCTGGTCGTTCCGTGGGGCGCGCGGGGAGAAACACCCCGCGCCTGTTATGGCGGCGGCAACCGTGGCGCGCCGTTCGTCGGACATCCCTGTCCTCCTCACTGCGGGTTCCGCCGGCTGCTGCCGCCATCCGGTAGCTTGCTCCTGCTTCAGCGCATCGGCTCCGCGGGACGGAGGGGTGGCGGGCGGCGTTGAGCACGAGCGAAGCAGGGACAGCGGCAGCGAGTGCGATTCGCTCCGAGCCGGCCATGGACGGCCGGCGAGGTTTAGCCCGCGGCCCCTCCGTCCCGTGGAGATCCGCCACCGGATCGCGGCGCGCCACGGTTGCCGCCATCACCGGCCGGACGTTTCACCGGGCGCGCCCGGCGCAGTGGGGTTGGCGCTAGAATGCCGCGCATCTTCGGCGGCACGACCGGCGGCACCATGAGCGCCAAACGAACAGGACTCGGACGCGGACTCGAAGCCCTGCTGGGAGACGCAGGTTCGCCGGTGAGGCCGGTGCAGACGCAGGCGAAGGAAGGCCTGCGCCAGATCCCGGTCGAACTGCTGGAGCGCGGCCGCTACCAGCCCCGCCAGGACATGCACCAGGAATCACTCGAGGACCTGGCCCGCTCGATCAAGGCACAGGGCCTGGTGCAGCCGATCGTGGTGCGGCCGTTGCCGGGCGTCGTCACGAGCGGTGAGACGCGCTACGAGATCATCGCCGGCGAACGGCGCTGGCGGGCGGCGCAGATTGCCGGGCTCGCGACCGTGCCGGCGGTCGTGCGGCAGATTCCGGATTCGGCGGTCATCGCCCAGGCGCTCATCGAGAACATCCAGCGCGAAAACCTCAACCCGCTGGAGGAGGCGCAGGCGATCCAGCGCCTGTTGAACGAATTCCAGCTGACGCACCAGGACGCAGCCGATGCGATCGGCCGGTCGCGGGCGGCGGTGAGCAACCTGCTCCGGCTGCTCGATCTCGGCGAGCCGGCGCGCACGCTGCTGCGGGCGGGCTCCCTGGAAATGGGCCACGCGCGGGCGCTCCTGGCCATCAGCGACGCGCGCATGCAGGCCGAGGTCGCCGCGCTGGTCGCGAAGAAGAGCCTGTCCGTGCGCGAGACCGAGGCGCTGGTGCGCCGGGTCCTCGACGGCGGCACGGCCACGCGTCGCAGCGCATCCGGCCGGGCCGATCCCGACATCCAGCGGCTGGAGAACGAGATTTCCGACCGCCTCGGTGCAAAAGTCGCCATCCAGCACGGCGCCAAGGGCCGCGGCAAGCTGGTGGTCGCCTACAACAGCCTCGACGAGCTCGACGGTATCCTCGCCCACATTCGTTAGCCGGCCTGACGGTCCCGGGCCACGCAGCACCGCTGGCCGAAGCCGCCCCCGGCAGCGGCGGGAGTCGCCGCTGTGGCGCTTGAAACCGGGGGGCGGTCTCAATAGAATTCCGCGGCTTTCCAGCGCGAAAGCGCTGGCACGATGCCACCGCCGCCGGGCAGCCGGTGCGCTGTGGCTTTTTTGCTCCCACGCGATGCGCCCCGAAGGGGTTCGGCTTGCAGGCCGGGGTTGATGCAACGGGCCGCATACAGGTTTGCCGGCTGGCAGGTTGCACTGACGCTGGTAGCGGCCGCGGTCGCGGCGCTCGCCGGCGGACGTGCGGCGGCCGTCTCGGCCTTGCTTGGCGGCGGCATCGGCACGATCGCAGGGCTCTACCAGGCCCTGCGGATGTTCCGGGTGAGCGCAGCGGACGATCCGGCGCGGTTTTATCGCGGGGTCTGGGTGAGCGAAGCGGTGAAGATCCTGCTGACGGTAGCACTCTTCATCTTTGCGATCCGGGTGCTGCACCCGCAGTTCCTGCCGATGATCGGCGGTTACGCGGTTACCTTCATCGCCTACTGGGCGGCCCTGGGGTCGGGCTACCCGTGGTTGCCGGACGTAACGGCGGCGAGCGAACGGCCCGTGGCGGCGGCGGAACGGCGGCTTGAACGCGACAGCAGGTTGTGAATGTCATCGGAAGCGGCAGAAAAAACGGCGGCTGAGTACATCCAGCACCACCTGAGGAACCTCCAGGTCTGCCGCGATGATTCCGGTGCCTGGGTCTGGAACCATTGCAGCGGCAACTTCTGGACCATCAACGTCGACTCCATGGTGATTGCCGTCGTGCTGGCCTTGCTGCTCGGCTGGCTGTTCAGCGGCGTGGCGAGGCGCGCGCAGGCCGGGCGGCCGGGCCGCGTGCAGGCGATGGTCGAGCTCATCGTGGACTTCGTCGACGGCAGCGTGCGCGGGACGTTCAACGGCAACAACCCGCTGATTGCCCCGCTGGCGCTCAGCATCGTCACCTGGGTCTTCATGATGAACCTGATGGACCTGATCCCGGTCGACTGGCTGCCGGGCGTGGCGCACCTGGCGGGCGTGGAGTACCTGAAGGTCGTGCCGACGACCGACCCGAACATCACCTTCGCCATGTCGGTGTCGGTGTTCGTGCTGGTGATCTACTACAGCATCCGCAACAAGGGTGCAGGCGGCTTTCTCGCCGAACTGACGCTGCATCCGCTGAGCCCGTCCGAACTGGGTGTGCCGAAGATCTTCTGGCCCCTCGTCATCGCCTTCAATTTCATCCTCGAGACCGTCGCGCTGCTGGCCAAGCCGCTGTCGCTGTCACTGCGGTTGTTCGGCAACATGTATGCGGGCGAGCTGATGTTCGTCCTGATCGCGCTCCTCGGTTTCTACCAGCTGCCGCTGCATTTCGGCTGGGCCGTGTTCCACATCCTGATCATTACTCTGCAGGCCTACATTTTCATGATGCTCACCATCGTGTACCTGAGCCAGGCGCACGAGCATCACTGAGGTTTTTTTCATCTTTTCGGCAACATCCTGATCCGAGCTAGGAGACAACAATGGAAACTGTAATTGGCTTTACCGCGATCGCCGTCGCGATCCTGATCGGCCTCGGCGCGCTGGGCGTCGGCGTCGGCATGGGACTGCTCGGCGGGCGCTTCCTCGAGGGCTGCGCGCGCCAGCCGGAGCTGGCGAACATGCTGCAGACCAAGATGTTCCTCGTGGTCGCGCTGCTCGACGCGGTGGCCATGATCGGCGTCGGTATCGCGCTGTTCTTCGCCTTTGCCAATCCGTTCGTCGGCCAGCTGCAGCAGGCGATGGGCGGTTGAGCGGCACGTCCGGAACGTAACTCCGACGTTTAACAGACAGGGGCGCAGGATGGATATCAACGCAACCATCATCGGGCAGACGATCGCGATGATCGTGTTCGTCTGGTTCTGCATGCGATTCGTCTGGCCGCCGATCCTGGGAATCATCGAGGAGCGCCAGACGAAGATCGCCGACGGGCTGGCCGCGGCCGACCGCGGCGCTCGCTCGCTGGAGGAAGCGCAGGTGCGCATCCAGTCGATGGTCGAGGATGCCCGTGGCCAGGCCCGCCAGATACTGGATCAGGCGCAGGTCCGTGCAAACGGCATCGTCGAGGAGGCGCGCTCGGGCGCCGAGCAGGAGCGCGATCGCATCATCCAGGCCGCCCGGGCCGACGTTGAACAGCAGATCAACAAGGCGCGCGACGAATTGCGCAGCCAGGTCGCCGCCATCGCGGTGGCCGGCGCCGAGAAGATCCTGGCTCGCGAGATCGATCCGCGAACGCACCAGGACATGCTCAGCAAGCTGGCGCAACAGATCTAGGGACGCAGCATGGCTGAGCATGGCACCGTCGCGCGACCCTACGCCCAGGCAGCCTTCGAGCTGGCAAAGGCGGATGGCACGCTTCCGGCGTGGTCGTCTTTCCTGCAGCTCGCCGCGGTCATGGTCAGCGACCCTGAGGTGAAACGCCTGTTGTTCACTCCGGGCGCGAACCTCACCGCACTCGCGCTCGCGATCGGCAGCCTGTGCCGCGAACAGCTCGGCGATCCGGCGCCACTTCGCGACGGCGAGCGTTCTGCTGGCGTCAATTTCCTGAGGTTGCTCGTCCAGAACCAGCGGCTCGGCGTACTGCCCGATATTTCCGTCCGGTTCGAGGCGCTGAAGTCCGAGGCCGAGAACACCCTGGACGCGACCCTGACGACTGCCGCGGAAGTGAACGATGACGAGCGCGCGCGCATCACCGCGGCCTTGCAGAAACGCCTGGGCCGGCAGATCCGCCTGACGGTGCGTACGGACGCCAACCTGATCGGCGGGGCGCGGCTGCAGGTCGGCGATCGCGTGATCGACGGCTCGGCCCGCACCGGGCTCGACAAACTCGCAACCGCCCTGCGCGCCTGACCAACCGGCTGGCGCAAGCGGGGCAGAGGAACGACAAATGGCACTGAAAGCCTCAGAAATCAGCGAGCTGCTGAAGCAGCGCATCAAGAACTTCGAGAGTGCCGCCGAGGCGCGCGATGTCGGTACCGTCATCGCGGTGACGGACGGCATCTGCCGCATTCACGGGCTGGCCGACGCCAAGTACGGCGAAATGCTCGAGTTTCCGAAGAACACATTCGGGCTCGCGCTGAACCTCGAGCAGGACTCCGTCGGCGCGGTGGTGCTCGGTGATTACAAGCACATCTCCGAGGGCGACACCGTCAAGACGACCGGACGCATCCTCGAAGTGCCGGTCGGCGAGGGGCTCCTCGGGCGCGTGGTGGACTCGCTCGGCACCCCGATCGACGGCAAGGGCCCGATCAAGGCTGCCGGCACCTCACCGATCGAGAAAGTGGCGCCCGGCGTGATCACGCGCCAGTCCGTGAGTCAGCCGGTGCAGACGGGACTGAAGGCCATCGACGCGATGGTGCCGGTCGGTCGCGGCCAGCGCGAGCTGATCATCGGCGACCGCCAGACCGGCAAGACCGCGGTAGCCATCGACGCGATCATCAACCAGAAGGGCACCGGGGTTAAGTGCATTTACGTGGCGATCGGGCAGAAGGCCTCGTCCATCGCGAACGTGGTGCGCAAGCTCGAGGAGTTCGGCGCGATGGAGCACACCATCGTGGTCGCCGCCTCCGCCGCCGTGTCGCCCGCCATGTGGTACATCGCGCCCTACGCCGGCTGCGCGATGGGCGAGTACTTCCGCGACAAGGGCGAGGACGCGCTCATCATCTACGACGACCTCACCAAGCAGGCCTGGGCCTACCGCCAGGTGTCCCTGTTGCTGCGCCGCCCACCCGGTCGCGAGGCCTACCCCGGCGACGTCTTCTACCTGCACTCGCGCCTGCTCGAGCGGGCCGCGCGCGTGAACGCCGAGTACGTGGAAAAGATCACCGGCGGCAGGGTCAAGGGCAAGACCGGTTCGCTCACCGCGCTGCCGATCATCGAGACGCAGGCGGGCGACGTTTCCGCATTCGTGCCGACCAACGTCATCTCGATCACCGACGGCCAGATCTACCTCGAGACCGATCTGTTCAACGCGGGTATCCGGCCGGCCATCAACGCGGGCCTCTCGGTGTCGCGCGTCGGTGGCGCCGCCCAGACCAAGATCATCAAGAAGCTCGGTGGCGGCGTGCGCCTGGCGCTCGCCCAGTACCGCGAGCTCGCCGCGTTTGCGCAGTTTGCCTCCGACCTCGACGAGGCCACCCGGCGCCAGCTCGAACGCGGCCAGCGCGTCACCGAGCTGATGAAGCAGAAGCAGTACTCACCGCTGTCGGTCGGGCTGATGGCCCTGTCGCTGTTTGCGGTGAACGAGGGTTACATCGACGCCGTCGCGGCGAAGCAGGTAGTGGCCTACGAGACGGCCCTGCACGCCCATGCGAAGGAGAAGTTCGGCGCGCTGATCGAGAAGATCAACCAGAGCGGCGAGTACAGCGACGAGATCGCCGCGGGCCTGAAACAGATCTGCGAGGACTTCAAGAAGAGCGGGGCCTATTGAGCAGTCTGAAGGGAGTGTGTAGGAGCGACGCGAGTCGCGACTTGCGTTACTCCCGCAGGGAGAGTCGCTCCGACACGGCAGGAACGGGACGGACCAGGTAGATGGCAGGCGCAAAAGAAATCCGCACCAAGATCAAAAGCGTGAAGAGCACGCAGAAGATCACCAAGGCCATGGAGAAGGTGGCTGCCTCGAAGCTGCGCCGCACGCAGAACCGCATGGCCGCGGCACGCCCGTACGCGGACAAGATGCGCGACGTCATCGCGAACCTCTACAAGGCGAACCCCGAATACCGGCACCCCTTCCTGGTCGCCCGTGAGATCAAGCGCGTCGGCTACATCGTCATCACGTCCGACCGTGGCCTGTGCGGCGGCTTGAACGTGAACGAATTCCGCCGCCTGCTGCCGGAGCTGCGCCAATGGCAGGAGAAAGGCGTCGAAGCCGACCTCTGCCTGATCGGCGCCAAGGGCGTGCAGTTCTTCCGGCGCCTGAAGGTCAACGTCATCGCGGCAACGACACACCTCGGCGAGAACCCGCAGGTCTCGACGCTGATCGGCGCCATGACGGTCATGCTCGATGCCTACAAGGAAGGGCGGATCGACCGCCTGTTCCTGGTGCATAACGTATTCGTCAACACGATGAGCCAGAAGGCGGAGATCAGGACGCTGCTGCCGGCCGAGCCGATGAACCCGCAGCCGCTGCCGAAGTTCTGGGATTACATCTACGAGCCGGGTGCGGTCGAGCTGCTCGACGGCGTACTGACGCGCTACATCGAAACGCAGGTGTACCGCGCTACGGTGGAGAACGTGGCCTGCGAGATGGCGGCCAAGATGGTCGCGATGAAGGCGGCCACCGACAACGCGGGCAAACTGATCGAAAAGCTGCAGCTCGAGTACAACAAGGCGCGCCAGGCCGGCATCACGCGCGAGATCGCGGAGATCGTCGGAGGGGCAGCGGCGGTTTAGGAAGGATTTGGGGCCAGAGCCGCTCCCGCGGCGGAAAGACGCCAAGCCCGGCGTCGGTCCACGGGGTGCGGGGCCAGGAGAGACGGACACATGAGTAACGGAAAAGTCGTACAGGTCATCGGTGCGGTCGTGGACGTGGAGTTCCCGCGGGAAGCCATTCCCAAGGTCTACGACGCGCTGAAGATTCCGGAAGCGGGCCTGACCCTGGAAGTCCAGCAGCAGCTCGGCGACGGTGTGGTGCGCGCCATCGCGATGGGTGCCTCCGAGGGCTTGAAGCGCGGCTTGGCCGTGTCCAACACGGGCAAGCCGATTCTGGTTCCCGTCGGCACCAAGACGCTCGGCCGGATCATGGACGTGCTCGGCAACCCGATCGACGAAGTCGGCCCGATCGGTGCCACGGAGCACATGCCGATCCACCGCCTGCCACCAAGCTATGAGGACCAGGCGAAGACGACCGAGCTGCTCGAAACCGGCATCAAGGTCATCGACCTCATCATGCCGATTGCCAAGGGCGGCAAGATCGGGCTGTTCGGTGGCGCCGGCGTGGGCAAGACGGTGACGCTCATGGAGCTGATCCGCAACATCGCGGTGGAGCACTCCGGCTACTCGGTGTTCGCCGGCGTGGGCGAACGCACCCGCGAGGGCAACGACTTCTTCCACGAAATGAAGGAAGGCGGCGTCATCGACAAGGTGGCGCTCGTCTACGGGCAGATGAACGAGCCGCCGGGCAACCGGCTGCGCGTGGCGCTGACCGGGCTGACCATCGCGGAGCAGTTCCGCGACGAGGGCCGCGACGTGCTGATGTTCATCGACAACATCTACCGATACACGCTCGCCGGCACCGAGGTGTCCGCGCTGCTCGGGCGCATGCCCTCGGCGGTGGGTTACCAGCCGACGCTGGCCGAGGAAATGGGCGTGCTGCAGGAACGCATCACCTCGACGCGAACCGGGTCGATCACCTCCTTCCAGGCAATCTACGTGCCCGCGGACGATCTCACCGATCCCTCGCCGGCGACCACCTTCGCGCACCTCGATGCCACGCTCGTGCTCTCGCGCAACATCGCGGAACTCGGCATCTACCCGGCGGTGGACCCACTCGACTCGACCAGCCGGCTGCTCGACCCGAACGTCATCGGCCAGGATCACTACGACACCGCCCGCTCCGTGCAGGCGGTGCTCCAGCGCTACAAGGAGCTGCAGGACATCATCGCGATCCTCGGCATGGACGAGCTCTCCGAGGACGACAAGCTGACCGTGCAGCGGGCGCGCAAGATCCAGCGCTTCCTCTCCCAGCCTTTCTTCGTGGCGGCACAGTTCACCGGGCAGGACGGCAAGTATGTCTCGCTCAAGGACACGATCCGCGCGTTCAAGGGCATTGTCGCCGGCGAGTACGACGCCCTGCCGGAGCAGGCGTTCTACATGGTCGGCACGATCGATGAGGCCGTGGCCAAGGCGAAGACGCTGCAATAACCGAATCGCGGCTGGTGCCGCACCCGAACATGGCAACAATCCACGTCGAAATCGTCAGCGTCGAGGGTCACATCTTCTCCGGGGATGCGAGCCTCGTGATCTGTCCGGCCAGGATGGGCGACATCGGCATCGCGCCGCGTCATGCGCCGCTCCTGACCACGCTGCGCCCGGGCGAGGTCCGGATACAGGCGGAAGGCAAGGACGAGGTGTTCCTGTACGTGACCGGGGGCATTCTCGAAGTGCAGCCGGCCCAGGTGACCATCCTCGCCGACACGGCGCTGCGCGAAGGCGAGCTGGACGAGTCGGCGGCGGGCGAGGCGCGGCGCAAGGCCGAGGAGGCGCTGAAGGGCGCAGTCGGCAAGGAAGACCTCGCGCACGCACAGGGGCAGCTCATCGAGGCCGCGGCGCGCTACCGCGCAGCCCAGAAGCTCAAGGGCAAGCGCCGCGAGCTCTGAACCGGGTGGCGGCGGCAGCGGCCGTGTTGCAGATGAGCGCTGCGCAGATACCCGGGAGCCGCATGTCCGACAAGCCCTGCCTGGCATCCGTCAAGGAGCAGTACGAGAGTTTCCCGTACCCGCACCGGAATCCCGACGACGAGTCGCGACGCCTGATCCACGCGATCTCCGGCAACCTGCTGGTCATCAATCATCACTGCTTTCGTGGCCAACGCGATTTCCGCTCCGGCTTCCGTTGCCTGGTCGCGGGAGGAGGCACCGGCGACACCTTGATCTACCTTGCCGAGCAGTTGCGCCACCACGACGCCGAAGTGGTTTACCTGGACATGTCGAGCGCGTCGCGTGCTGTGGCCGAAGCGCGCGCCCGCGTTCGCAACCTGACCAACATCACCTGGATCACGGCGTCCATCATGGAACTGCCGCAGCTCGGGCTCGGGAAATTCGATTACATAGAGTGCTGTGGTGTCCTCCACCATCTGGAATCCACGGAGGCCGGGCTGCAGGCGCTCAACGCCGTGCTCAGGGACGACGGTGCCATCTTTCTCATGCTGTACGGTCGGTACGGGCGCCAGGCGGTCTACGACATGCAGGCCCTGTTGCGCGACTACCTGCCTGCCGGGCTCGACATGGCGAAGAAAGTGGCGATGGCGCGGCAGCTCCTGAAGGCACTGCCGCCCTCCAACAGCTTCATCAGGGACCTCGATAGCTGGAGCAGCGAGATCTCTCCGGAGGGAGGCGGGGACGCCGGCCTCTACGACCTCCTGCTGCACAGCCAGGACCGGTGCTTCGACGTGCACGGCCTTTACGCGCTGGCCGCATCCGCCGGGCTGCATCTGCTGTCCTTCGCGGTCAACGCTGACGCCTACGATCCGCTGAATCACATCCGTGACGCGGGGCTGCAGAAGCATCTCATGACGCTGGGACGCCCGCGGCGCGAAGCCCTGGCGGAGGTTTTCACCGGCAACCTGAGAAAGCACGAGTTCTTTCTTGCCCGAAGGCCGAACCGCGGTGCAAGCCTCGGGGACAAGGACCATGCGCTGCGGTCTTTCGGCACCCTGCTGGAGAATGCATCGAGATTGGCCGCCGACATGGTGCCGGGGCGGACCATCCACTATGCCGATCCCGATTACCGGCTGGATATTGCCTGCACGCCCATGACGAAAACCGTGTTCTCCTGCATGGACGGCGCCACGTCGCTGCGCACGTTGCGCAAACGCCTCTTGAAATCGGTGCCCGGTGCGACACCGGCGGCCGTCGAGCGGGAACTGGAACGCATATACAACCAGCTTCACCCGCGCGGTTATCTCTACCTCATCAGTGCCGGCGAGTACGGCGTTACCGTGCCCGACTACGCGACACTGAGATAGTTCGTGGGGATTGGCGCGACAGGCGATCCTTTCCCGCGCGGGAAACACGGGCGCGGCGCTGCCGGCCTGCAGGACATAACCGCGATCTGCCGGGACGTTCAACACGCGGCCCGCATATAATCCCGCGCATGCCGACCACCGTCATCATCCTGGCCGCCGGCCAGGGCAAGCGCATGCGCTCGGGCCTGCCGAAGGTCCTGCACCCCCTCGCCGGCCGACCCCTGCTCACCCACGTGCTCGACGCTGCCGCCGCGCTGAAGCCGCGCGAAGTGCGCGTCGTCCACGGGCACGGCGGCGCGCAGGTGCAGGCTGCGTTCGCGCAGCGTCCGGTCACCTGGGTGCACCAGGCCGAACAGCGCGGCACCGGCCACGCGGTGCGCCTCGCCCTTGGCCGTGTGCCGGCCCGGGACGTGGTGCTGGTGCTCTACGGAGACGTGCCGCTGGTCGAACCCGCGACACTGCGCAAACTGGTGGCGAAGGCCGCCCGCGGGGCGCTCGCGGTGCTGACGGCGGAGTTCGCCGATCCCGCCGGCTACGGGCGCATCATCCGCGGCGGCAAGGGCGGGCAGGTTCTTGCGATCGTCGAGGACAAGGATGCGACGCGCGAGCAGCGCGCCATCCGCGAGATCAACACCGGGCTCATGGCCTGCCCGGCCGGCGCGCTGGCGAAGATGATCGGACGGCTCAAGGCGAACAATGCGCAGGGCGAGTTCTACCTGACCGACATCGTCGGTTTCGCGGTGAAGGACCGGCTGCCCGTCGTCGCCGTCGGGGCGGCCAGCGCCGAAGAGGTGCTCGGCATCAATGACAAGGTGCAGCTTGCCGAGGCGGGTCGCATCCTGCGCCGGCGTACGGCGCGGGCACTGATGGAGAAGGGCGTCACGCTGGTGGACCCCGAGCGCATCGACGTGCATGGCACGCTCCGCTGTGGCCGCGATGTCGTGATCCACCCGAACGTGCTGTTCGAAGGCAACGTGCGGCTCGGCGACGGCGTGCTGGTCGAGGCCTTCAGCCGCATCCGCAATGCGACGGTGGGGGCCGGGACGATCATCCATACGCACTGCGTGATCGAGGCAGGCGATATCGGCGAGGATTGCGAAATCGGCCCCTATGCCAGGATGCGCCCGGGCGTCGAGCTGGCCGGCGACGTCAAGCTCGGCAACTTCGTCGAGGTGAAGAACAGCACTATCGGCCGCCACAGCAAGGTCAACCATCTGACCTACATCGGCGATGCGAGCATCGGCCGGGACGTAAACGTCGGCGCCGGCACGATCACCTGCAACTACGACGGCGTCAACAAGCATCGCACCGTCATCGAGGACGACGTGCAGATCGGCTCGGACGTGCAGCTGATCGCGCCGGTGACCGTAGGCCGTGGTGCCACGATTGGGGCCGGGGCAACCATCAGCCGCGACGCGCCCCCCGGGGAGCTGACCATCAGCGAGCGCAAGCAGGTGACGCGCTACGGCTGGAAGCGCCCGGTGAAGAAATGATACGCAACCGGCCCGGCGCACAGGGCGGCCGCCCGCTGCACCAAGGTCGCATGGACCCGCGGCGCCGGATCCGGCGTGGACGGGCGTAAAGCTGAAATCTGAGAAGGCGCTTCAGGCGGGTTTAAGGCCCGGAGCGGATAATCGTAGCGGGCAAAAGGGCCCGATAGGTCACAGTACCCCCCATGTGCGGAATCGTCGGAGCGGTTGCTGAGCGAAACGTCGTGCCCATCCTGATGGAGGGGCTGCGACGCCTGGAATACCGGGGTTACGACTCCGCCGGCCTGGCCGTGCTCACCCACGGAGTCATGCGTCGCCAGCGCCGCCTCGGCAAGGTGGCCGAACTGCAGGCCGCGCTCGATGCCGACCCTTTCGAAGCGCCGGTCGGGATCGCCCACACGCGCTGGGCCACCCATGGCGCACCGGCGGAGAGGAATGCTCATCCGCATATCTCGCACGACGGGCTCGCCATCGTGCACAACGGCATCATCGAGAACCACGAGAAGCTGCGCGAGGAGCTGAAGACACTCGGTTACGTGTTCACCTCTGACACGGATACCGAGTGCATCGCGCATCGCATCCACCATCATCTGAAGACGCACCGTCGGCTCTTCGATGCGGTGCGCGCCACGGTGGCGGAACTCCAGGGAGCATTCGCGCTGGCGGTGATGAGCCAGGCGAGTCCCGACATGATCGTGCTCGCCCGCTGCGGCTGCCCGGTGGTGGTGGGCCTTGGCGAAGGGGAGAATTTCGTCGCCTCCGACGTCTCGGCCCTGCTGCCGGTCACCCGCCGGTTCGTGTTCCTGGAAGAAGGCGACGTCGCCGAGATCAACCGCGGCAGCGTGCGGGTGGTCGACCGCAGCGGTGCTCCGGCGTTCCGGCCGGTCAAGGAGAGCGAACTGACGGCCGATGCCGCGGAGAAGGGCCAGTATCCGCACTTCATGCTCAAGGAGATCCACGAGCAGCCGCGGGCCGTGGCGCAGACGCTCGAGGAACGCGTGGCCAACGGGCGGCTGCTGGAGGCGGCGTTCGGGCCCGCCGCCACCGAGATATTCCGGCGCACCCAGGCGGTGCACATCGTCGCCTGCGGCACGAGTTTCCACGCCGGCAGCGTGGCCCGCTACCTCATCGAGCAGATCTGCCGCATCCCCTGCTACGTGGAGATCGCGAGCGAGTTTCGTTACCGCAACCCGGTGGTGACGCCGAACACGCTCTTCGTCAGCATCTCGCAGTCCGGCGAGACGGCCGACACGCTGGCGGCTCTCCGGCTCGCGAAGCAGGAGGGCTTCTTGTCCTCGCTCGCGATCTGCAACGTCCCGGAGAGCTCACTGGTGCGCGAATCCGAGCTCGTGATGCTGACGCGGGCTGGCCCGGAGATCGGCGTGGCCTCCACCAAGGCCTTCACCACGCAGATCGCTGCGCTCACCATGCTGGTGATCGCGCTCGCCAGGCATCACGGCTCGAACGCCGAACGCGAGCGCGGGCTCGTTACGCGGCTGATCGAGATTCCCGGGCTCATCGAGAAGACGCTCGTCCTCGACCAGGACATGCGCAAGCTCGCCGAGCGGTTCGCCGGCAAGCACCACGCGCTGTTCCTCGGCCGCGGCATGCTGCACCCCATAGCGATGGAGGGTGCGCTGAAGCTCAAGGAGATCTCCTACATTCACGCCGAGGCGTACCCGGCGGGTGAGCTCAAGCACGGCCCGCTCGCACTGGTGGACGCGGACATGCCGGTCATCACGGTGGCGCCGAACAACGACCTGCTGGAGAAGCTCAAGTCGAACCTCATGGAGGTCCGCGCCCGGGGTGGAGAACTGTTCGTGTTTGCGGATCCGGATTCCGGCTTCGAGTCGAGCGATGGCGTGACCGTGATCCAGATGCCCCGGCACGTCACCTACCTGCAGGCGCCGGCCGTCTATACCGTCCCACTGCAGCTGCTCGCCTACCACGTGGCGATCCTGCGCGGCACCGACGTGGATCAGCCGCGCAACCTCGCCAAGTCCGTGACGGTGGAATAGCCGGGGCCAGGCGCAGCCGGGGCACCCGGCCCCGAACCTTCAGATCGCATCGGCAAGGAGACCGGCATGAGTTACGCATACAAGTGGGTCGAGCCGCCGTGGCCGCAGAAGCGGCTGCCGCGCGCCGAGCTCGAGGATCGTATCGGGCAACTGCTCGGTTCCACCAACATGTGCGTGCTCGCCACCGTCGGCGGCCGCGGCCAGCCGATCGCGAGCCCCATCGAGTTCTACGCCGACGGCCTCGATCTCTACCTGCTGCCCGACCCGGGCACGCCAAAGCTCAAGGCCATGCAGCGTGACCCGCGCGTCAGCGTGGCGGTGCATGGCGCCTACCACGGCTGGCACAGCGCCCGGGGTGCGCAGATCTTCGGTCGGGCCCGCATCATCGAACCGCACGCGCCCGGCTGGGCGCACGGCATGAAGGTGTTCCGCTGGCACGAGTGGATGAGCGACCTCGGCATGGACGCCAGCAAGCCCTTCGAGCGCCAGGTGTGCCGGATCGTGCCGGAGAAAATCCTCTACACGGAGACCTGGCTGTGGAAGCAGGGCTTCCACGCCAAGCAGCGCTGGGAGGCGGCGCCCGCTATGCGCCGGCCGGCAGTCCGCCGCAAGAAATAAGGTTTATCGCAGATTGGCGGGGTCATCATGCGGCGAAGGCTGCATAGGACTCCGCCCATCCCCGGGTCTCGCCGCCGGCTGGCCCTATCCACGCCCCGGTCGTCGTGCGACACATCGCCCCTGGCGAGGCGGATGCAGCGGTGGGCGCGGCCCCGGCGTTACCCGACATATTCCGAGCGCCGGTAATCCGGCAGCCTGGTCGCGTGGCTGCCCGGCGCGAGAATGTAGAGATATCCGGCGGGGTGCAGAAAATCGAAGATCCGGCGCAGTTCCTGGCGGGCGAGTTCCACGCTCGATCCCGGCACGGCCGCCACGACCCGCTCGTACATCGTCGCGATCGGGGTGTTGCCGTCCATGCAGGTGAGGAGCACTTTGCAGATTTCGTTGCCGCTCACCGTGAACGCGCGGTCGCCGTCCTCATAGGTGAACGGCTGACCGGGTTGCAGTCGTTCCGCAAGCCAGCGCTGCCGGCCGAGCAGGCTCCAGAACAGCAGCAGGGCGTTGCCCTCGTCGTCGAGGGTCGCAGCGGTATCGCTGTGGCGGGTCAGATAGAACTCGTGGGTGCGTAGCACGCAGCTGATCCGTTCAGCCAGCGCCTGTTGCCGGGGCACCGGCAACAACGACAGCTGGCGGCGCACCTCCGGGTCCGTGATCAGCTTGCACGGGTCGTAGCGTTCCCCCCGCATCGGAAATCCCGCCACGCGCAAGCCCTCGCCCGCGGCGAGCGAGTAGATCTCCGCCACACTGAAGCTGCGGTCCTGGCTGTGCAGCAGGAGGTCGTAGAAACCCGCGTCGCCGAATCCGTCGGCCCCGAACTCCCACTCCCACATGCCGATATTGCGCTTGAAGCCGTTTGTCGCCGGCAGGTTGGCGAGCAACGCCCGCGAGCTGGCGATTTTCTGCGCAATCCCGAGGCCCGGCGGCAGGTAATTGCGCAGTAACTCCTGCATGTCGTAGACCTCGCGCCGGGCATACGTGCCGTACAGCATGAGGAACATCGCCCCGTCATCCTTCAGCACGCTGTTCAGTGCCGCCAGCCCGGCCTCGGTGGACTCCAGGTGATGCAGGACGCCGGAGCAGTTGATGTAGTCGAACTGGCCCAGCCCAAGTTGCGGGATGTCCATGATCGAGCCGGTGATCCAGCGGATGTTCGTGAGGCCCCGGCGTCGCGCGCGTTCCTCGGCGACGGCGCGCGAGGCGGCCGACAGGTCGAGATAGACGATCTCCGCATCGAAGAACCGCAGCTGCTCGGCGAGGTAGATGACGCTGTCGCCGGTGCCGCCGCCGGCGACGAAGCAGCGAAAGCCGCGGCGAAAATCCCGTTGACCGCGGAAGCAGAAATGATTGGCGACCAGCAGGTTGTCGCCCACGGTCTGGATGAGCCGCTTCGACTCATCGGCCGGGTCCCGGCGTGGATACGGCAGCGCTTCGTAATGCTCCCTGACCGATTCGAGATAGTTTGGTGCCATGCGACCTGGATTCCGGCGATTCTCGCGCAGGAATCATACAAGAGGCGCTGCGCGCGCGAGCCTGTCCACCGGGCCAGCAGGCAGTCTGCAGCGCGCGTCTGCGGGGCGGCCCATTGCGGGCCCGCGCCGGTTGCTGCCTTCCTGGCAATCGGCACCCGTACGCGTTGGCGCTCACGGCCCGACGCAGGTCATCCCCGCCTTCGCGGCACTCAACTCCAGGGCCGCCGCGCAGCTGTGCGTCCCGAAAAAGACTGCGAGTGGCCGGCGGGCGCTTGGGTAGAATAGCCTACGTTGCGACGGACCGCCCCGGTCCCTGTCGTCGCTGACAAACAGGCGCGAGAACGTGGAAGTTGACATCATCGTCGAGCCGAACCTGACCGCATGGCAACTCATCGAGCTATCCCGGGCGGCTGAGCGCTACGGCGTGCGTGCGCTGTGGATGTCGAACTACTTCGCGCACTGGGACCCGTTCGTGAGCCTGACGCCGGCAGCGCTGGCGACGAAGAGCCTGAAGGTCGGTGCGCTGGCGCTCTCGCCGTTCGAGATGCATCCCCTGAAGATCGCCAATGCCGTGCTGTCGCTGAACGAGATCTCCGGGGGCCGCGCCGAAGTATCCATTGGCGCCGGCGAAGGCAACCTCGATGCGATGGCGCTGACGAAGCCGCCGAAGATCGTGCGCGCAGTCCGTGAGGCGGTGGAGATCGTCGTCGGCGCAGGCCGTGGCGCGCTCAAGCAGGACGGCTACCGGGGCGAAGACTTCCAGGTGACCTATCCTTGCGCCTACGACTGGCTGAAGGCACCGCCGCCGTACGTGTACCTCGGTGCCTACCGGCACATGATGATGCGCGCCGGGGCCCGTGTGGCCGACGGCGTGTTCATCGGCTGCACGCCGCTCGAGATCCTGCAGCCGGCGATCGCGGCCATCAATGCGGGGCTCGCGAAGCGGGAACGGCCCAAGCAGGGCTTCAGCATCAACAGCTTCTGGGCCTGGCACCTGAAGCAAGACCGCGCCGAGGGCTATCGCGAGTCACGCCGCGAGCTCGCCTGGCGCGCCCGCAAGCTCGACCCGGAGCTCATCAAGCTTTTCCTCGCTCCCGACGACGTCAAGCTGGTGCGCGAGCACTGGCAGGCGTTCGTCAACGCGTGGTTCGATCGCTCCGGCAACATCCAGGGAGTGCCCGAACGCATCACCAAGGCGCTGTGCGAAGGCTTCACCTCCACCGGCGGACTGGAGGATCTCGATCGCGAGATCGAGCGCTTCCGCAAGTTCGGTACGCTCGGCCAGACCACCATTGCACTGCGCCTGCACGACGACCCGATGGCAGCACTCGCCATCATCGGCGAGCACGTGGTGCCGGCGCTGCGTTAGGGTCTGGCGTGGCGTGAGTCGGGTCGAAGACCGACGCCAATGCCGAACAGCGTGCGGCGATGACGTTCCTCCAACACGCCCGCCACGCCGTCCCCTCCAGCCGCCCGGTTGAGTGCCGGGCCACCCCATCACCCGCGCATACCGGACTAAGGCGGGGGCCGCTCCGCCATCGGACCCCGCGCGCGGGATCAATGCATCGACTTGGCAAGCGTCCCCGCAGGTCAGCGATGAACCGTAAAAAGGGCGACTCGTCAGCGGCCGTTATCGGGCAGGCTCGGCCACGAGATCGTAGGTGTCCGAGCCTGTGATGGTCACGTCGAGGAAGTCGCCCGGGCGCGCCCGGAGCGGTGCCGCGATTCTTACCACGCCGTCGATCTCCGGTGCGTCGCCGGGGCCGCGGGCGATGGCGCCGTTGTCATCCGTTGCGTCCACCAGCACGCGCAGGTTCTGGCCGACTCTGGCCGCCAGCCGCTCGGCGCTGATGCGTGCCGCGAGTTCCATGAACCGGGCCTGGCGTTCTGTGGCGACCGCGGTGGGCACGTGGTCAGGCAGGTCGTTGGCGGCGGCACCTGCAACCGGCGAGTAGGTGAAACACCCCACGCGGTCGAGGCGGGCCTCGCCGAGCCAGTCGAGCAGTGCCTCGAAATCCTCGTCGGTTTCGCCGGGAAAACCGACGATGAAGGTGCTGCGTATGGTGAGCTCCGGGCAGATGTCGCGCCAGCGGCCGATGCGCGCGAGCGTGTCCTCCGCATGCGCCGGGCGGCGCATCAGCCGGAGGATGCGCGGGCTTGCGTGCTGGAAGGGAATGTCGAGGTAGGGCAGCACCCGGCCCTCGGCCATCAGCGGCAGCACCTCGTCCACGTGCGGATACGGGTACACGTAGTGCAGGCGCACCCAGGCGCCGAGCGTGCCGAGCGCCCGGGCGAGATCGAGGAAACGGCTCTTCAGCGGCTGGCCGTTCCAGAAATCCAGGCGGTAACGCAGGTCCGCGCCGTAGGCGCTGGTGTCCTGCGAGATCACCAGCAGCTCACGCACGCCGGCCCGCACGAGCCGCTCGGCTTCCTGCATCACCTCGCCGATCGGCCGGCTGGCGAGGTCGCCGCGCATGGACGGAATGATGCAGAAGCTGCAGCGATGGTTGCAGCCTTCACTCACTTTCAGATAAGCATAGTGGCGCGGCGTCAGGCGGATGCCCTGTGGCGGCACCAGGTCCATGAACGGATCGTGTGGCTTCGGCGCGTGGGCATGCACGGCCTCCATCACCTCGGCATAGGCTTGCGGGCCGGTGACCGCGAGCACCTCGGGGTGGCGCGCGGTGATCGTCTCGCGTCGGGCGCCGAGGCAGCCGGTCACGATCACGCGACCGTTCTCGTCGAGCGCTTCGCCTATGGCGTCGAGCGATTCCTCGACGGCGGAATCGATGAAGCCGCAGGTGTTGACGACCACGAGATCGGCACTCTCGTAGGAGGGCGAGACCTCGTAACCTTCGGCGCGAAGTTGCGTGAGAATGCGCTCGGAGTCCACCAGCGCCTTCGGGCAGCCGAGGCTGACGAAGCCGATGCGCGGCGGAGTGCCGGGTTTCCCGCGGGCCATGGATCAGGCGCGCACGGTCAGCGCTGTGGCGTCGATGCCGGCACGGCCCAGCCGCGGCCCATCGCGACTCTCATTACCCGGCGGCCGGCACGGCCTGGTGGCCGAGACTGCCGGAGGGCATCTGGAAGCGGGCGAGGTAGCGGCTGACGAGCCCGCTCACATGGCGCATCGGTTCGGCGAGCACGGTGAAGCAGGGCGGCTGGCGGCGCAGGGCCGACCACTGCTCACGCTCGATGACACGCTCGAGATAGGTCAGGTTCTGCTCCACCGCTTCGAAATAGGGATTGCGCCCGTCGCAAACCACTTCCATGTAGCGATAGGCGCGATTGAACTTGTTCTCCAGGCGATCGCGGGCTGAGAGCCGGTAGAAGCCGGGTGTCTGGCGCAGCAGGTCGACACCCGAGGCATACTGGATGCCGGCAGGCGCATCGGTCGGCCGGGTGGCGACCCCGGCAAGCACGAACTCTGCATACAGCCGGTCGCGGCATTTCTCCAGGTAACAGCGATCGGCCATCTGTGCGAGCAGATCCGCCGTGCCGAGCAGGTGCCCCATCACACTGTCCTTGGGGTCGTCGAGCTCGATGTCATCGAGGCTCATTTCATAACCGGTGAAATGCACCACCTGGGTGGCGATGGCCACCTGGTCGCGAAGCCCGATCCGGGGCAGGTAGCTACGCAGGAACTCGGCGCTGCGCGAGACGTGGTGGCCGGTGAACTCCGCGCCATTCAGTACCGCGGACTCCGAGCGGCGGCGGATGTAGCCGGCGTCATGGAACAGCGCGGCGATCAGCCCGGTGAGGGCGCGCGCGTGGCCGAGCCGGTCGGCCTCGGCCACCGTCTTCTCGTAGCCGGCCAGCAGCCTCGCCATCGCCAGCGACATGTCGAGCGTGTGCTGGATGTCGTGATAGAGGGTGTCGCAGCCGAAGTAGTCCTCGAAATTGCCACGAAACAGCCGTTCGAAATCGTGAAACGCCACCCACAGGGCATCGAATGGGCTGCCGGGAAACGCCTGCTGGAAGATCTCCTGCACGGCGTCGCGTACCGCGGCCGGCGAGCTCACGCATACCCGTCCGGTCACGTCGAACTCGTTTGGCCGGACCCGGAACGGCCGGCTCGCGGTGCTCTCGATGATCGTGGTGTCGGACATCAGCGGAATTCTTGCACCGCGCCGGTGGGCGCACAACGCCCAGAATGGGGGCGGAACTGCCGTATTGGCGCGGGATTATGCGGCCACGGCGCCGATTATTGGAAAGTCGCCCACACCGGCGTGTGATCGGAAGGCTGCTCGCGCCCCCGTGGCGCGCTGTCGATCGCGCAGGCGACGCAGCGCCCGGTGAGCGCCGGCGAGGCCAGGATGAGGTCGATGCGCAGCCCGCGATTGCGACGGAAGGCTGCGGCGCGGTAATCCCACCAGCTGAAGGCCTTGTCCGGCTGCTCGAAGCGGCGAAACAGATCCGCGAAGCCCAGTGCCGCGATGGCCCCGAGCCGCTCGCGTTCCGGCTCGCTGCAGAGCACCTGCCCGCGCCACTCCTCGGGGTCGTGCACGTCGCGGTCCTCGGGCGCGATGTTGAAGTCGCCCATCACCGCGACGTTCGGGTGGCGGTCGAGTTCCGCGCGCAGGTAATCACGCAGCGCGGCGAGCCAGCGCAGCTTGTATTCGTACTTTTCGGAGCCGACGCTCTGGCCGTTCGGCACGTAGAGATTGAGGAGCCGCAGATCGCCGTAGCTCGCCGCGAGCGCACGCTTCTGCTCGTCCGCGAATCCCGGCAGGCCGCACACGATGTCGCGTGGTTCGGTGCGCGAAAGCAGCGCGACGCCGTTGTAGGCCTTCTGCCCGTCCACGGCGCAACGGTAGCCGAGCGCCTCGAACTCCGCGGCCGGGAATGCCTCGGTGACCACCTTGATTTCCTGCAGACCGAGCACGTCCGGGCGGGCTTCCTCGAGCCAGTCCTTCACGTGCGCAAGGCGCTGGCGGATGGAGTTGACGTTCCAGGTGGCGATTTTCATCTGGTGTGCAGAGGGGCGGCCGCTCCCGCCGCGCCGGCCCCGCTCTCGCCTGCGGCTGCGACGGTGATGCCGGAGTGGCGCAGCAGGGCGGCGATGTCGGGCGCGCGGCCGCGAAAATTGCGAAACGCCACGCCGATGTCGCGGCTGCCGCCAATCTCGAGGATCTCCTCGCGGAAGCGCTGCGCGAGCGCGCGGTTGAGCACGCCCTGTTCCTCGAAGGCGGCGTAGGCGTCGGACGAGAGCACCTCGGCCCACTTGTAGCTGTAGTAACCGGCGGCATAGCCGCCGCCGAAAATGTGGGCAAAGCCGTGCGGGAACCGGTCGTAGTCCGCGCCCGGCACGACCGCGACCGCCGCGCGTGTCTCGCGCAGCAGCGGCATGATCCGCGCGCCGGCGCCCGGGTCGTACTCGGCGTGTACCCGCAGGTCGAAGAGCGCGAACTCGAGCTGGCGCACCATGTGCATGCCGCCCTGGAAGACGCGTGAGGCGCGCAACCGCTCGACGGTTGCGGCGGGCAGCGGCGCGCCGGTCTCGTGGTGGCCGGAGATCATGGCGAGGATCTCTGGCTCCCAGGCGAAGCCCTCCATGAACTGGCTCGGCAGTTCCACCGCGTCCCAGGGCACGCCGTGGATGCCCGCCACACTCGGGTAGTCGATGCGGGTGAGCAGGTGGTGCAGGGCGTGGCCCATCTCATGGAACAGCGTCAGCACCTCGTCGTGCGAGAGCAGGCTCGGCGCCTTCGCGCCGGGTGGCGCGAAGTTGCACACCAGGTGCGCGACGGGGAGCTGGGTGTGGCCGTCGAGCCGCTTGCGGTTGACGCAGTCGTCCATCCACGCGCCGCTGCGCTTCTCGGAGCGGGCGTAGAAGTCCGTGAGCAGACCGCCGACCAGCCTGCCCCCGGCATCGACGACCCGGAAGTAACGCGCGTGAGGGTGCCAGAGCATGGGTCCGTCGCCCGGCTCGAGGCGCAGGCCGTAGAGCTGCTGCACCAGATCGAACAGGCCCTGCAGCACTCCCGGCAGCGGGAAATACGGCCGCAATTCTTCATCCGAAACGGCGAATTTCTGCCGGCGCAGTTCCTCGGAGTAGTAGGCGATGTCCCAGGGCTCCAGCGGGTGCCCGGCAAACCTGGTGAGTTCGTCGATCTCCCTGCGCGCGGCCTCGCGCGAGGCGGCTACCAGCCGCCCGAGGAACTCGCGCACTTCGGCGACGGAAGTGGCCATCTTGGTGGCGAGCGAGTATTCGGCGAAACCGGCAAAGCCGACGAGACGCGCGGCTTCGTGACGCAGTGCGAGGATCTGTTCCATCACGGCGCCGTTGTCGAATTCTGCCGGTGAAGGTGCCTGGTCGGAAGCGCGCGTCGCCCAGGCCCGGTGCAACAGCGCCCGCAGCTCGCGGTTTTTCGCGTGGGTCATCACGGTGACGTAGGTGGGTTGGTCGAGCCGCAGCAGCCAGCCGCCCGCTTCGCCCGCATCGGCGGCAGCGCGCTCGAGCAGGTGGGCCGGTATACCGGCGAGTCGTGCCGGGTCGGTCTCGCGCTGCGACCAGGTCGCCATGGCATCGAGCAGGTTCTGCTCGAACTTCGCCTGCAACTCGGTCAGCGCTTCCATGACTTCCATGAAACGTCGCTTGGGCTCCTCGGGCAGCGTCACCCCGGCGAGGCGGAAGTCGCGCAGCGCCTGGTCGAGGAGCGCGCGAGCGCCGTCGCCGCGGTCTGCGGCCACGGTGCCGGACACCTGTTCGAACAGCTGGTAGAGCGCGCCGTTCTGGGCGATTTCCGTGTGATATCGCGAGAGCGCCGGCAGGCAGGCGTTGTAGGCATCGCGCAGCGCCGGGCTGTTGGCCACGGCGTTGAGGTGGCTCACCGGCGACCAGACCCGGTGCAGCCGGTCGCCGAGTTCCTCGAGCGGCAGCACCACGGCCTCGAAACTCGGCGCACCGTCGCGCGTGCGGGCGAGGAGCTCCTCCAGCGCCCTGCGATTCGCCGCGAGCGTCTGTTGCAGTGCCGGCTCGACGTGCTCGGGGCGGATAGCGGCAAACTCCGGCAACCCGTCGGGCCGGGGGGCGAGCAGGGGGTTCGTCATGGCGTCCATTCACTCGATAAGGTCGCGGCCGACAGCCTGCTAATATTCCGGCCTCCTGTCCATAGTCAACCAGCGAATCCCCCATGAGCGAGTCCTTTGATCTCATCACCATCGGTGGTGGCAGCGGCGGGCTGGCTGCGGCCCAGCGCGCCGCCGCATACGGGGCACGGGTCGCGCTCATCGAACAGGCCCGCCTCGGCGGCACCTGCGTCAACGTCGGCTGCGTGCCGAAAAAGGTCATGTGGAATGCGGCCAATCTCGGCCACGGGTTCGACGACGCGCGTGACTACGGTTTCGCGCTGCCGCGCGAGATCGCACACGACTGGGGTGGATTGCGCGCAAAGCGCGACGCATACCTGCTGCGGTTGAACGGCATCTACGCGGCCAACCTCGAAAAGAGGGGGATCCACGTCGTGCGCGGCACGGCGCGGTTCCGGGGGCCGCGCAGCGTCGAAGCGGCCGGCCAGGTCTTCGAAGCGCCGCATATCATCGTCGCCACCGGTGGTTATCCGATGGTGCCGGAGCTGCCCGGCGCCGGGCTGGGCATCACCTCCGACGGGTTCTTCGAACTCGATGCCTGCCCGCGGCGAATCGCGGTGGTCGGCAGCGGCTACATCGCGGTCGAGCTCTCCGGCGTGCTGGCCGCGCTCGGCGCGCAGGTGTCGCTGTTCGCCCGCCACGACAGCCTGCTGCGCAGCTTCGATGCAATGTTGCAGGAGTCGGTCATCGGGACCCTGCAGGACGCCGGTGTCGAGCTGCGCTGGCGTGCGATCACCGTGGCGCTGGAGCGAACCGACGAGGGATTGCGACTCGCCACCCGCGACGGCGTTCGCCATGGCCCGTTCGACCACGTGCTGTGGGCGGTCGGGCGCAAGCCTGCAACCGCCGGACTGCACCTCGACGCCGCAGGCATCGAGCCGGACGCGGGCGGCTTCATCCCCACCAACCGCTTCCAGGCGACCCGCGTGAGCGGCATCTACGCGGTCGGCGACGTCACCGGGCGCGAGGCATTGACGCCGGTCGCGGTCGCGGCCGGCCGCAGGCTCGCCGACCGGCTGTTCGGCGGGATGGCGGACCGCCGCCTCGAGTACGAGAACATCCCCTCCGTGGTGTTCTCACACCCGCCGATAGGCAGTTGCGGCCTGTCGGAGCAGGCCGCCCGCCAGCGGCATGGCGCCGCAGTCAAGGTATACGAGTCGCAGTTCGTGCCGCTGTACAACGCGGTGACCACGCACAAGCCGAAAGCACGGGTGAAGCTCGTGACGGCCGGCGCGGACGAGCGCGTGGTCGGCTGCCACATCTTCGGCCCCGGCGCAGACGAGATCCTGCAGGGTTTCGCGGTGGCGATCCACATGGGCGCGACCAAGCGCGACTTCGACGATACGGTGGCGATCCATCCGACGCTCGCAGAGGAACTGGTGACGCTGCGATAGGCCGTAAGGGTCGCGGCTGGCGCCGCTCCTACACGGCTTCGTTCAGCGCAGCGACGTACGAAACCCTGCAGGAGCGGCGCCAGCCGCGACCTACGGCAGCTTTGCGCGCACCGGCCCGGTTTGCGGCCGCACGCCGCGCCAGATGAAGAACGATTCCGCGGCCTGCTCGACGAGCATGCCCCAGCCCTGGTAGACGCGGCTGGCCCCGTGCTGGCGTGCCCAGGCGACGAACGGCGTGTCGGTCATCGCGTAGGCGAGGTCGTAACACACGGTGTCGGGCGTGATGATCGCGGGCGGAAACGGCGGCAACTCGCCGCGTAACCCTGCAGAGGTGGCGTTGATCACGAGGTCGAACGCCTGCTTGCCGAGATCCTCGAAGCGACAGGCGCCAACCGGGCCCAGGCGCTCGAAACGCCCGGCGAGTTCGCGTGCGCGTTCGATGGTGCGGTTGGCGATGTGCAGGCTCTCCGGGCCGCTCCCGAGCAGTGCGGGCACGATGCCGCGGGTCGCGCCGCCGGCACCGAGCACGAGTATGCGTATGCCCTTCAGCGTCACGCCCAGGTTGCTGCCGAGATCCGTGAGCAGCCCGACGCCGTCGGTGTTGTCGCCGTCGAGCCGGCCGTCGGTCGCCACGGTGAGGGTATTGGCGGCACCGGCGAGGTGGGCGCGATCGGTGAGCTGGTCGGCGAGCCGCGCGACATGCTCCTTGTGCGGGACCGTGACATTGAGCCCGCGAATGCCCTCGGCGACGAGCTCTTTCAGCCGGCGCTCGAGATCGGGCTCGGCGATGTCGTAGGCCTCGTAGACGATGTCCTCGCCGGTCTGTTTCGCGAACAGCCGGTGGATGACGGGGGACTTGCTGTGACTGATCGGGTGGCCGACGACCCCGTAACGGTCGGTCATTGGCGGAATCTGCCGTACTGCTTCGCCACGACGCCTCCCCGCTGCGCGTTGCCCGCCACGTTTTTTACCCTAATACGCTGCAGCGTGTCCAACCGCCTGTGCCTGGCGTCGAAACCATACGCTTGCCGTGGATTGGACCTTTGCACCGCCGGAGCAGCCGCCTCAAGATGCACACTGGCGTGCCCCGGCCGTGCTGGCCGGCCTGGCGCCCGGACGAGGATGGGGGGTCCGATGGTGAAACCCGCGCAGCGTTGCCCGTGGTCGGAGGGCATCAGCGAGGCCTATCTCGCCTACCACGACACCGAGTGGGGCGTGCCGGCGCGTGACGATGCGCGGCAGTTCGAATTCCTCGTGCTGGAAAGCGCGCAGGCCGGGCTGAGCTGGTCCACGATCCTGCACCGTCGCGACGGCTACCGCCGGGCGTTCGCGGGTTTCGACCCGCAGCGTGTCGCACGCTTCACGCCGAAACGCATTGCGGCCCTGCTCCAGGACACCGGCATCATCCGCAACCGCCTCAAAGTGGAGGCCGCGGTCGGCAATGCGCGGGCGTTTCTCGCCGTGCAGGAGGCGTTTGGCAGTTTCAGCGATTACATCTGGCGCTTCGTGGAGGGCAAGCCGGTGCACAACCGCTGGCGCCGCCAGTCCGAGGTGCCAGCCACCAGCCCGGTCTCCGACGCGCTCAGCCGCGATCTCAAGGCGCGCGGCTTTCGCTTCGTCGGCAGCACGATCATGTACGCCCATATGCAGGCGACCGGGCTCGTCAACGATCACCTCGTCGGCTGTTTCCGCCATGCGCAGTGCCGGGCACTGGGGGGCTGATGGAGTGTCCGGCCCGGCAGGCGCCGGGCGTCGGTGCGCTTAGTCGACGTAGATCTCCACCAGCGTGTCGCCGATCTCGCGCTCGCCGTCGCTGAATACCACCATCCCCAGATGCGGTAGGTCGAGCTCGAGGCCGGCCCAATCGAGCTGCACTTCTGCGCTGGCGCCGATGGCTGCCGTGGCGGGTGTCGTCACTTCGGGCGAGCCCTTGCCCGGCCCTCTGATCAGCCAGATGCCCAGCTCGAAATTCGCGCCCGGGCCGCCGGCGTCGTTGTCGGGCTTGAAGCCATGTACGTCGATGACGTACTCGCCCGCCGCCGGATCCAGGATGTCCACGAATTCCACCGCGCCGGTGGTGGTGCTGGACAGCACCGTGCTGCCGTCCGGGCACACGCCCGAGGGACAGATGACATACAGATCGATGTCGTCGGTGGCGCCCTCGTCGCTGCCCGCCAGTGCGATGCGCAGGAAGCGTCCGCCGGCAGGCAGCGTAATGCGGAACCGGCGTACATGGTCGGGCAAGGCGCCGTCGTCCGCCAGGACCGTGTAGAGATCGAGCGGATCGTCCGTAACGAAGCCGGTATATACCTGCGGCGCCACCAGTCCTTCCACCCGGGCCGAAAATGCGCCGGCGTAGCCGAATTCCACCGGCATCCGCAGGCTGCCGCTCGCCCCCGTGCCCACGACGACCGGCGGTGCGGCGAGCGCCTCGGTGCGGATTGCCAAGGGCATGCGGACTTTCGTGCCGGCCGTGGACCAGGTGAGCGAACCGAAGCCCCACTGGCCGAGGCGGTCACTGGTGCCGAGATTGGTGGCCGTGATGGTGAACTCCGCCGTCTCGCCCCGGTCGAGGCTGAGCATCTCCGGAGTGACGCTCACCCCGACGCCGGGCGGGGCGACCACCGTGGCCTGGTAGCGCGCGGGCTCACCGACATTGCGCACGGCCCGGCGCATGACGCGTGTCGTGACCAGGTCCGCGAGCGCGGCAGACGGCAGGTTCAGGTCAGTCGTCGTGGCCGGGTAGCCAGCCGCCTCGAGCCTGGCGCAATACTCCTCGTCGAGGGTCGCGATCGGGATGCCCACGCCGCAGGCGAAAGCCTCGTAGTCTTCGCGGCCGGCATCGAACACGAGGCCGGGCTCGACCGCCGCATTGGGCACGATGTAGCCGGCGCCGGCATCGAATGCGTCGGCGGGCGTCACGCCGTCCTCCTTGCGCACGTCCTGACGGGCCGAGGTCATCAGCGCCGAGCGGATTGCCGCGGGGCTCCAGTCCGGGTGCGCCTCCAGCAGCAGCGCGGCCACGCCCGCAACGTGCGGCACGGCCATGGAGGTGCCGGTCAGGTACTGGTAGCTTTCGCCGCGCACGCCGTTGGCAACCTCGGTGGTCTGGGCGCCGAGTATGTCCGTGCCGGGCGCGATGACTTCGGGCTTGAGGATGTCGGGCAGAAGCCCGTTGGGGCCGCGCGAGGACTGCCCGGTCACCACGTTGCCCGCATCGCTGCGGCTCACGACCAGGCCCTTCTCCAGCCGTACCTCGACCGTTTCGCCGTCGTCGAGCCGGGCGGCGAGCGCCTCACCGTCGGAGCGGCCGATCATCACGGCCGGAATGTTCACGCTGCCGCGCCTCCCGGCCATCATGACCAGCTTGTCGGAATCGCTGAACACCACGACCGCCAGTGCGCCGGCCGCCTCGGCGTGCTCGATCTTGTCCTGGAAGTCGCAGCCGCCGCGCCGGACGAGAGCGACGCGGCCCGCCATGGTCGCCGCGTTCACCAGCGACTGGCAGCCATCGTCGCGGGTTGCATCGGCGCCATTGACGCCGGGATTGCCATCGTCGGCAAGCACCAGTTCACCGGTGATGGCAGCGGTGCTGCGAAGCGTTGGCGTAAAAGCCGCCTCGCGCGCCGTGAAATCACCGGCGGCTCCGGCAGGGGCGGTGACGCGCAGCGCCTCGTCGAAACGGGTGCCGGTACGGCTGGCGGCCGCGACCGACAGCACCCACGGCGCGCTCGCGGGCGACTCGACCGTACGCGCGAGCGGGCCGCCGTTGCCGGCGGCGACCACGGCGAGTACGCCGGCGTCGGTGGCGGCGAGCAGGGCGAGCGAGTCCGGGTCTGCCGGCGAGCCATCGGTCTTGCCGACGGAGTAATTGATGATGTGCACGCCGTCGTCGATGGCGTCTTCGATGGCCTGCTGCAGGTCCGACATGGCGCAGGTGCCGCGGGTGGCGCCCGGCTGCAGCCAGCAGGCCTTGTAGACGGCGATGCGGGCGCGCGGCGCGATGCCGGCAATGCTGGCAACCGGCGTGCCGCCGAAGCCGGCCTCCACCCAGTTGCCTGCCGCCACCGAGGCGATGTGCGTGCCGTGGCCGTCGGCATCGCGCGGGGAGATGAACTCGTTCGGGTCCATGGGGTAGGTGGCGCGAAAGCCGTCCACGTAGAAGCGGGCGCCGATCAGCTTGTTGTTGCAGTCGCCGGCACTGAACTCCTGGCCCGATTCGCAGCGGCCGTGCCAGTCCTGCGGGGGGTCGTAGACGAGATTGAAGCGGTTGCGGAAGCGCCGGCAGAGCCAGCGTCCGAGCAGGGAGGAGTCGGCCCATTCCGTGGAGCAGACCCGCGGCCGCGAGCCGGCCTCGGTGTCGGCAAAGCTCGGATGCCCGGGCGTGATGCCGCTGTCGATGAAGCCGATGACGATGTCTTCACCCTGCAGCCCGAGCGACTTGCGCAGACCGGCTGCCGGGTCAAGCAGCCCGAGGAATGCCGGGCTTGCGTTCGTCCGCAGCTTGCGCGTGTCGTCCAGCCACACCCGCGCCACCGCGGGGTCGGCGGCGAGTTCGGCGGCCTGGGCCGCGGTGAGCCGCGCGGCAAAGCCGTTGAAGGAGAGCCGGTAACTGTAGAGCTTGGCCTGTGGTGGCGCGCCGACGCGCGCGAGCAATTCGTCGTGGCGTTCGACCAGCGCCGCGGTGTACTTGCGCGTGGCCGTCGAGCGCGGGTTGAAACGGCCGTTTCGCGGTGCGCCGCGGGCTTCCGGCGGCGCGGCGATCGCCGGCGGTTCCCGCAGTTGCACGATGTAGACCCGTTCCTCCGGCTCCTGCGCCTGCACGGCCACGGCCCAGCCGGCTGCGAGCAGCAGGACGCACAGGATGCGGGCGATGGGCGGAGCAACGTTCACAGCGAAAACCGGTGCGGCATTGGGGATACTGGCAGGGCCGCTGCTCCTTGGAACCTGGGCGGTCTGGGCTCGTGTGGCTTCCAGCGGCCGGATCCAGCCTGTTGTGACTGACTGCGGCCGCATCTTAACGAGGACTGCGACGGCTGGTCAGCCCCGCCGCAGTACCGCTCCCGAGCGGGCATCGCGGATCTCGCTCGGCCGCGCACGGCCGAGCGTGGCACCACCGAGCACGAAATCGAGTTGCGGGCCGAGGCGCCGGCGCACCGCGAGCGCGTCGCGTGCCGGAGGGCGCCCGTGGCGATTGGCGCTGGTGGACACCAGCGGTGTGGCAGCGGCGCAGCACAGGGCGGCGGCCGTTGGATGCGCGGTAATGCGCACGGCAATGCGGGAGCGCCCGCCGGTGAGCAGCCGGTGGGCGCGCGGCCCGGCGGTGACGACCCAGGTCACCGGCTGGCTGGTGTGCGAGCCGAGGCGGCGGCGTTCGGTCGCGGTCGGGGCGATCCAGCCGTGCAGGCGCGCCGTGTGGTCCGCGATCAGGATCAACCCGGCGCGCGCGCCGCGGCCCTTGATGTGCAGGATGCGCCGCACGGCCGCGGCATCGGAGGGATCGCAACCGAGACCATAGACGGCCTCCGTCGGGTAGGCGATCACGCCGCCGCTGCGAACGACGCGCGCGGCACGGCGCAATGCGGGTCCAGGGTTCACGCGCCGATGTTACCGGAGCGGCGCAGGCGTGATGGCGGGGGCGTCCCCGATGTCAGCCGGAGTCGGCCGGGGCCTTGGCTTTGGCCGTGCCGGAGCGGCGTGTCGTCGCCCGTGCTTTTTTCGGCTTGGGCTTCGGCGTCTCGGCGGCCGGCTTCGCTGCCGCCTTGCGGCCGCGGAAGCCGCCCTTGCGTCGCGGCGGGGCCGCTTCCAGCAGTTGCCGGCACTCGGCGAGGGTCAGGCTCTTCGGGTCGCGGTCCTTCGGGATGCGGGCATTACGCGCCTTGTCGGTGATGTAGGGGCCGTAACGCCCGTTCAGCACCTGGATGCCGGCATCTTCGAAGTCGAGGATCAGCCGGTTCGCATCGGCGATCTTTTTCTCGTCGATGACCTGCAGCGCCCGATCGAGCGTGATGGTGTAGGGATCGTCCTGCTTGAGCGAGGCGTACTTCTTGCCGTACTGCACATACGGGCCGAAGCGGCCGATGTTGGCAGACACCGGCTCGCCCTCCGCGGTCGCGCCGAGCTTGCGTGGCAGCTGGAACAGCTCCAGCGCCGCAGCCAGCGTGACGGTGTTCATCTTCTGGCCCGGGCGCAGTCCGGCGAAACGCGGCTTCTCGGCGTCGTCCTTGGTGCCGATCTGCGCGAAGGGGCCGAAGCGGCCCATGCGCACCGACACCGGCTTGCCGGAGGCAGGGTCCGTGCCGAGTTCGCGTGCCTGCGCGACCTGTTCGCGCGAGACGCTGGTCTCCTTGTCCTTCACCAGCGCCTCGAAGGGGTGCCAGAACTCATTGAGCACCTGCACCCAGTCGCGCTCGCCGCGGGAGACTTCGTCGAGTTCGTCCTCCAGGTGCGCGGTGAAGCCGTAGTCCACGTAACGCGTGAAGTGGTCCGTGAGGAACTTGTTGACAATGCGCCCGATGTCTTTCGGAATGAAGCGCTTGCCGTCCACCTCGACGTAGCCGCGATCCTGCAGCGTCGAGATGATGGTTGCGTAGGTGGATGGCCGGCCGATGCCGTACTCCTCGAGCGCCTTCACCAGCGTGGCGTCGTTGTAACGCGGTGGCGGCTCGGTGAAATGCTGCTCGGCGCGGATCTCCCGCAGCGTCACCTCGTCGCCTTCCTTCATGGGGGGCAGTACCCGGTCGCCGTCGTCCTCCGCCGCGTCATCGCGGCCCTCCTGGTACACGGCGATGAAGCCCGGCACCACCAGCGTGGAACCCGTTGCGCGGAAGCGGCCGGTGGCCGGCTGCACGGCCGGGACGAGGTCCACGGTGACCATGTCGAACACGGCCGGGATCATCTGGCAGGCCACCGTGCGCTTCCAGATGAGGTCGTAGAGGCGCAACTGCTCGTCGCTCAGGAAGGAACGCAGGCTGTCCGGCGTGCGCATGACGCTGGTCGGGCGAATGCCCTCGTGCGCTTCCTGTGCGTTGCGCGCGGTGGTGCGGTAGTGGCGCGCCTGTTCCGGCAGGTTGTCCTTGCCGAAGCGCTGCGCGATGTACTGCCTGATCTCATCCAGCGCCACCGTGGCCAGGTTGACCGAGTCGGTGCGCATGTAGGTGATGAGGCCGACCGTGCCCTCGGCCGTGGCCACGCCCTCGTAGAGACGCTGCGCGATCATCATGGTGCGCCGGGCATTGAAGCCGAGCTTGCGCGAGGCCTCCTGCTGCAGCGTCGAAGTGGTGAACGGCGGAGCCGGGTTGCGCCTGCGCTGCTTGCGCTCGATGGCGGAGACCCGCGTGCGCCCGCCGGCGGCGGCGAGCAGCGCTGCGCGCACCGAGGCGGCGGACTCGCCGTTGCCGAAGCTGAACTGCTCGACTTTGTCGCCCTGGTACTCGGCGAGCCGCGCGGCAAACGGGCTCGTGCCGGCCGCCAGATCCGCCTCGATGCTCCAGTACTCGCGGGGAACGAACGCTTCGATTTCGTCCTCACGCTCGCAGATCAGGCGCAGGGCCGGGCTCTGCACCCGTCCCGCGGAGAGCTTCGGCTGCACCTTCTTCCACAACAGCGGGGAGAGGTTGAAGCCGACCAGGTAGTCGAGGGCGCGACGCGCCTGCTGGGCGTTGACCAGGTCGGATGACACCTCGCGCGGGTTGTTCATTGCCTCGCGGATCTCGCGCTCGGTGATCTCGTAGAAGACGACCCGGTGGATGGGGCGCCCGTCGATCACGCCGCGGTCCTTCAGGATCTCGGCGATGTGCCAGGAGATGGCTTCGCCCTCGCGATCCGGGTCGGTCGCGAGGTAGACGGCGTCGGCCTTCTTCACCGCTTTGGCGATGGCGTCGACGTGCTTCGCGTTCTTCTCGATGACCGCGTACTTCATGGCGTAGGTGTTGCCCGGATCCACGGCGCCTTCCTTCGGCACGAGGTCACGCACGTGCCCGTAGGAGGCGAGGATCTGGTAGTCCTTGCCGAGGTACTTGCCGATCGTTTTCGCCTTGGCCGGCGACTCGACGACGACGACGTTGCTGGTCATTGCTCTTCGATACCCATAGACGACAAACCGCGGCAGGGCCGCGGCGTCATGAAAAACTCCAGGCAGTGCGCGGTCAATTCACCAGCCCGGTATTCTCCTCGAACACGAGGTCTTCCATGCGGGCAAAGGCGCTTTCGTGCCCGGCCCGGCTGAACAGCACCATCAGTGTGACCCACTTGACCTGCTCGACGTCGATCTCACCCGCGTCGAGCGCCATGAGCCGCTCGATCACGATTTCCCGGTGCAGCGGCGACAGTATGCCGACCTGCTCGAGGTACATGAGATAGCTGCGGCATTCCGTGCCGATGCGCGAGAGTTCCGGCGCGCTGAAGATGCGCACCGACTGTTCGGCCGGGGCGGTCGGAAACGGATGGTCGGGATCGCGGCTGAGATCGTCCAGCCAGTCGAGCGCGCGGTCGACCTCGGGTTCGCGAAACCCTGCCTGCAGGAGCTCCTGGCGCAGGACGTCGTGGTCGGTCGCTTCGTCGTGCTCTTGCTCGGAAAAAGTCTCGAACAGGTACATGAGCACGTCGAGAACGCTGTGATTCATTGTTCCGGGACCCGTCGTTACCTCTGACGTTGGTACCGTCCGCCCGCGAGCGGCTGCACCAAGCCTTCCAATTCAAGGATCAGGAGCATGGAGGAAACCTCCGCACTCGTCAATCCGCTGCGCAGCGCCAGCGTGTCGGCGTCTGTCGTGTCCCAGCCGAGCGCTTCGAGCAGTCGCCGGTAGTCGGGGTCGCGCAAGCGGGCGTCGTCGGCGACGGCCGTGGCGGTGCCTGGGCGGGTCTGCGCCTGCGGTGCCGCCGCCAGCAGCGGCGCGAGCTCCTCGAGGATGTGCTCGGCCGATTCGACCAGTTTCGCGCCGGAGCGGATGAGCTGGTGGCAGCCTTTGGCGAGCGGATTATGTATCGAGCCGGGGATCGCGAAGACCTCACGCCCCTGCTCGACCGCACGCCGCGCAGTGATCAGTGCTCCGCTTTGCAGCCCCGCTTCGACCACCAGCGTGCCGGCCGCCAGCGCACTGATGATGCGGTTGCGCTGTGGAAAGTTCTCGCGCAGTGGCGGCGTTCCGGGCAAAAACTCCGAGCACAAGGCACCGCAGCGGGCAATCTCCTCGCCGAGGGCGGCATTGCGCGCCGGATAGATCCGGTCCGGCCCGGTGCCGAGCACGGCGACGGTCAGGCCGTCGGCAGCGAGGGCGCCGCGGTGCGCGGCCGTGTCGATGCCGAGGGCAAGACCGCTGGTAATGCCGAGCCCGAGACCGGCGATGTGCCGGGCAAAGGCGTGCGCCGTTTCCATGCCGGCGGGGCTCGCGTTGCGGCTGCCGACGATGGCCAGTTGCGGGACGCTGAGCGTTGCCGGATCTCCGCGGACGAACAGCGCTACCGGCGGGTCGCTCGCCTGGCGCAGCAGGGGTGGAAAGCGCGGATCGTCGACGCCGATGAGATGGTGGTCGGCCGCGGCCCCGAGCCAGGCGCGGGCCGCGGCGATACGGGCTTCGTCCGGTGCGCCGAGAGCGGCGATGGTGTTCGGGGGCAGGCCGGCAGCACGCCAGTGCGATGCACCGGCACGGAGCAGTTGCACGGCACCACCGCAGCCCGCGAGCAACCCGGCGAGCCGGTTGCCGTCGAGCCCCGGGGCCGCGGCGAGGATGAGCCAGGCCCGGGTGGCGTCTTCAGCCACGCGTGGTCACCAAAACAGACAGCCCGCCGTGCGGCGGGCTGTCGGGGCAGGCAATGCGAAAGAAGCGGGAGGCGGGCTCGCGGTCGTGCAGGTCAGGTCGGGTTGCGGACGGTATCGAGGACATGGATTTCGTTGGTTGCCTGCATGATCAGCGCGAAGCTGGACCGATCATAGGTGCGAAACACCATTGCAACCCCTGCCCGCTCATCCGGCAAGCGCACATTGCGCGATCTCAGCCCAGATCTGACGGGGTCGTTGACGGTCGTGCCGCTGCGCCAGACGTGCAGGACGTGGCCCGGCTCGAGCCCGTCACGCGTGCCGCGGTTGATCACAATGACCTGGAACTGGCCGATGCGGGAAATGCCGTCGACCACCGTGACGATCGAGCCTTCGACCGGGCTCGAGGGCGACCGCGGCGTGAAGTGCGCCGGGTAGACGACATCCTGCGTAAACAGCCGGTCGCCGACGAGGGCCTCGCGGCCGGAATCGGTGAGCGCGAGCGTGGCGGGGTCGCCGCCGCGACGGATCACGCCGGCACCGACGTAATGGCCGAGGTAGCCGAGATTGTCGCCGTTGTCCGGATCGACCAGCTCTTCGCCCACGTTGACGATGGTGTAGCCGTAGCCCACGTCCCCGAGATCACCGCGCACGTACAGATCGTTGCCAAGCGCCCCCATCAGATGCTCGTTGCGAATGCCAACCACGTGCGGGGCCTGCTCGATCTCGTCCCTCTGCAGGACCGAGCGGCGGCCGAGGAACGCGCCGATGACCTCGAGCGGAATCGTCGGAATGGCGTCCTCGAGGCGCTCTTCGCGGATACGCGGCGAGAGCCGGTCGGTGCCGCTGCCCATGGCGGTGCCGCGTTCGAGCTGCAACTGCGGCTTGCCGTTGACGAACACGAGGGTCAGCACGTCACCGGGATAAATAAGGTGTGGGTTGCTGACCTGGGGATTGACGCTCCAGATCTCCGGCCAGTACCACGGATCGCGCAGGAACATCGCGGAGATGCCCCACAGCGTGTCGCCGCGCTTGACGACGTAGCGGTCCGGGTGGCCCGGATTGAGCGGAACCTGTCCGCTGGCTGCGGCCGCCTGCTGGGTGGCCAGCGCGACCTCCGATGCCGGCGCGGTGACCGCGGCGGTGCACCACACGAGCGTCGCTGCAGCAAGTGTCAGCGCAACGGGTGACATGGCCGGGCGAGAGATCTTCATGGACGCTCCATCCCTTGAATAAGTAAAAAGGGGCCCGCTGCAATGCCGTGCCCGAAACCACCGTTGCTATAATCGCGCGCGCACGGAAGGCACGGCCCAGCGCCAACTAGCCCACTCCGATACGGTCGAACCCCATCGACGACCGACCAGGTGCGAAACCACTGCCGTATATCACAAAAATGTCGGGGTTTCATAGCGATGGACGTGAAACTGTGAAGGAGCGCCCATGGCGCTGTTGAAGATTCTGGAATATCCCGATCCCCGGCTGCGTACCCGTGCCCAGCCGGTGCCGGCCGTGGATGAGCGAATCCGCACCCTGGTCGCGGATATGCTCGAGACCATGTACGCGGCGCCCGGCATCGGCCTGGCGGCGACCCAGGTGGACGTGCACCTGCGGGTCCTGGTGGTCGATATTTCGGAGCAGCGCAACCAGCCGCTGGCATTCGTCAATCCAGAGATCCTGGAAAAGGAAGGCACCGATTCGGGCGACGAGGGCTGCCTGTCGGTGCCGGGTTTCACCGAGACCGTGGAACGGGCCCGGCGGATCCGCGTCCGGGCGCTCGACCGGCAGGGCCGGCCCATCGAGTTCGAGGCCGAGGGCTTGCTCGCCGTCTGCATCCAGCACGAGATGGATCATCTCGACGGCAGGCTCTTCGTCGATTACCTCTCCGAGCTCAAGCGCCAGCGCATTCGCAAGAAGCTCGAGAAGGCGGCGCGCCGCGAGGCCACGCCGGGCGAGCGGAGCAAGGTCCCTGTCATTTGATCCCGTTACGCCACGCTCCCGCAGCAGTGCGGTGATCGACGCGGCCGTGACCGACCGGTTGCCGCAGTGAAGAACGGGGCGCCGGCGCGGATCGTGTTTGCCGGCTCGCCGCAGTTCGCGGTCCCGGCGCTCGCGCGGCTCGTCGATTCGCGCCACCGCCTGGTTGCCGTTCTTACCCAGCCCGACCGGCCGGCAGGACGCGGCCGGCGGCTGCAGGCCAGCGCGGTCAAGGAGTACGCGCTCGCGCGCGGCCTGGAGTTGCTCCAGCCGGTGAGCCTGCGCCGGGACGGGGACGTGATCGCGCGCCTGCGTGCCTGCGCCGCAGACCTGATGGTGGTCGTCGCCTATGGATTGATCCTGCCGCGCAGCGTGCTGGAAATCCCCGCGCGCGGCTGCATCAACCTGCATGCGTCGCTGCTGCCGCGCTGGCGCGGCGCCGCGCCGATCCAGGCTGCCGTGCTCGCCGGCGATGAACGCACCGGCGTCAGTCTGATGCGTCTGGACGAGGGCCTCGACACCGGCCCGGTCGCGGCGTCGCGCACGGTGGTGATCGGCCCGGCAGAAACGGCGGGCGAATTGCACGACCGGCTGGCACTCCTCGGCGCCGATCTGCTGCTCGATGAGATCGAAGGCGTCCTGGACGGCACGGCGGCGTTTGCCCCGCAGGGCACGCAGGATGTGACCTATGCGGGCAAACTCAGCAAGGAAGAGGCGCGACTCGACTGGTCCGAGCCGGCACTCACGCTCGAACGGCGCGTGCGCGCCTACAACCCCTGGCCGGTGGCCGAGACCCGCCTCGACGGGTTGCAGCTGCGCTGCTGGATGGCGCGGGCCCTGGCGGGAGGCGCCAGCGGCCAGCGTCCCGGGACGGTCGTCGCCAGCGGCACCGAGGGCGTGGACGTGCAGACGGGCAACGGGCTGCTGCGCCTGACCAGCCTGCAACTGGCGGGACGCCAGCGTCTCGATGCGGGAGTATTCGCGAACGGTTACGCACTGGCAGGCAAGGTTCTCGGCCCGTGAGCGCGCCGGCCAGCGGCGCGGCGACGCGGGGCCTCGCGGCGCGCGCGGTTGCGCGCGTGCTGGTCGAAGGTCGTACGCTCGACGTGGCGTTGCAATTGCCGGAGATGGACTCGCTCGCCGCCGCGGACCGTGCGCAGGTCAGGGCGCTCGCCTACGGCGCAACCCGCTGGCACCACCGTCACCGCCGCCTGCTGGGCGAGCTGTTGCACCGCCCGTCAGCGCGTCTGGAGCCCGAACTGGAAGCCCTGCTCTCGGTCGGCCTGTTCCAGGTGCTCGACGCAGCGCAACCCGATTACGCAGCGGTCTCCGCCACGGTGGCCGCGGCTCGGTGGCTGGGCCGGTCCCGGGCGACTGGGCTCGTCAATGCGGCGCTGCGCCGGATGCAGCGCGAGCGCACGCCGCTGCTCGCCGCGGCGCTGGCGGCGGACGACGGGCGCTATTCCTGCCCGTCCTGGCTGATCGACCGGCTGCGCAGCGACTGGCCCCGGGACTGGCAGCCAGTGCTCGAGGCTTCGCTGCAAGCGCCGCCCCTGTGGTTGCGCGTGAACCGCCTGCGGCGCGATCCGGCCGAGTACCGCGCAGAACTCGCTACGGCCGGCATCGAGAGCACGGCGTCCCCGGAGCTGCCCTTCGCGCTGCGCCTCGCGCGCGCGACACCGGTGGCCGGGATCCCGGGATTCCTTGCGGGCGAGGTCAGCGTCCAGGACGTTGCGGCGCAGGTCGCGGGCCTGCTGCTCGATGTGGCGCCCGGGATGCGCGTGCTCGATGCCTGTGCCGCGCCGGGCGGCAAAGCGACCCAGCTGCTCGAACTTGCGGCCGGTGAGATCGATCTGCTGGCGCTCGACCACGATGCGACGAGGCTCGTGCGGGTCGGCGAGAACCTGGAGCGGCTCGGTTTGCGTGCAACCACGGTGTGCGCAGATGCGCGTGAACCGTCATCGTGGTGGGATGGGCGACCGTTCGACCGCATCCTCGTGGATGTGCCCTGCTCGGGCACCGGGGTCATCCGGCGGCACCCGGACATCAAGCTGCTGCGGCGTCCCGGCGACATCGGCCCGCTTGCCGGGCGCCAGCGCGCGATACTCGACGCTGTCTGGCCGCTGCTCACCCGTGGCGGACAACTCCTGTACGTGAGCTGCTCGATTCTGAGCGCAGAGAACACGGCAGTGGTCGGCGCCTTCCTGGCGGCGCACCCGCAGGCAAGACTCGAGCGCATTGCGCCGGCCACGCTGCCGGACTGGCTGCGGCCGTTGCCGGACGCGGGCTGGCAGAGTCTGCCGGGAGCCGCCGATACCGACGGTCTTTACTATGCTTTAATGACCCGCGCCGAGCCCTGAGGAACGGCCATCCGCCGCAGCGGCGCGTAGCAACAGAGCCAGGATATTCATGCAGTTGTTGAAACGGATGCTCCGTGCCATGGCCTGCCGGGGGCGGGCCCTGGCGGCGGTCGGCCTGCTGCTTGCAGCGCCGCCGGCGGCGCTCGCCGCCGACTTCGAGATCCGTACCGCGAGCATCGGCGCGCACGAGGGCAGCTGGGAACTCACGGCGCGGGTCGACTACCGGTTGCCGGAGGAGGCGATTACCGCGCTCGAAAGCGGCGTCGTTCTCACGTTTCGGATCGAGGTGGAAATCTCCCGGTTTCGCGCCTGGTTTCTGAACGCCGGAGTACTTTCCATCGTGCGCGACTGGACGCTCAGCTTCGAGCCGCTGTCGCGCCGCTACCTCGTCCGCTATCCCGACGGCCGTGAGCCTACCTCTCACGCCACGCTGTTCAGCGCACTGAATGCGATCGGCAGGGTGCAGCAACTACCGATCGCGCCTGAATCGACCCTGGTTGCTCCTGAAACCTACCAGGTCGGCGTGCGCGCCTCGCTCAGCGGCGAGGCGCTGCCCGCGCCCCTGCAGTTCTTCGCTTTCTGGGATGGTGGTCTGAGCATCGAGAGCGAGTGGTACGAGTGGACCTTCACGCCATGAGATGGCCGCGTGGCGGCCTGGCGCTCGCGCTGGTCGTTACCGCCGGGCTGGTCGGGCTGGGGCTGCTCACCCAGGTCATGCAGAACACGGGCGCACTCGGGCGCTGGCACGACCTGATCCTGCTGGCCAATGTGGCCGGCGCACTCGTGCTCGCCGGCGTGCTGGTCTGGAACCTGGCACGGCTGCTGCGCGAACGCCGCCGGCAGATTCCGGGATCGGGTCTGAAACTGCGGCTGCTGGCCGCCTTTGCCGCCATTGCGGCGGCGCCAATGCTGGTGCTGTATCTCGTGGCCGTGCAGTTCCTGCACCGCGGGATCGAGACCTGGGCCGATGACGAGATCGCGCGGGAACTATCGCGTGCGCTGGAGTTCTCGCGCGTGGCGCTCGATGCCGAGCTCGGCGAGGCCCGCGAGCGCACCCGCACGGCCGGCGCCCGGCTCGCGGGCTTGCCGGCGGCACGGCTTGCCGAAGCGCTGCCGCAGCAGCGCGTCGCGGCCGGTGCGCAGGAAATGAGCGTCTACGCCCGCAACTTTCGCGTGCTCGCATCCAGCAGCAGCGTGGGCAGGGGGACGACATCGCTGCAGCCTAGCGAGGAGATCCTGGCGCAGCTCACGCGTGACGGCAGCTTCGCCGCGGTCGAGCCAGGGGGCGACGGGCGCCTGCGCATTCGCGCTGCGATCCTGCTCGGCGGGAGCCCGCCGGCCGAGCCGCTGCTGCTGCAGGCGCTGTACCCGCTGCGCGGTCCGCTGGGGGTGCTCGCGACTTCCGTGCAAAGGGCCTACACGCGCTACGGCGAGTCCTTGTACGTGCGCGAGCCGCTCGAGGACGGGTTCACCGTCGCGCTGTCGGTGGTCGTGCTGCTCGCATTGTTCACGGCGCTGTACGGCGCGCTCCTGTTTGCGCAGGAGCTGGCTGCGCCGATTCGCCGGCTGGTGGCGGGTACGCGCGCCATTGCCGCGGGCCGTCTCGACACTCGCTTGCCGGTGACCAGCGGCGACGACATCGGCGCGCTGGTCGAATCGTTCAACGAGATGACCGCCCGGCTCGACACGGCCCGCGACGAAGCCCAGCACCATGCCGAGCAGATCGACCGCGCACGCACCTATCTCGCGACCGTGCTGGCGCGCCTGACGAGCGGCGTGATCGCGGTGGATGCAGAGCGCTGCCTGAGCGTGGTCAACGACTCCGCGGAGGCGATCCTGCTTGCCGACCTGCGCCGGGCCGAAGGCCGCTCACTCACGGAGATCGGCCGGGAGAATCCGCACCTCGCCGGCTTCTTTGCAGCCTGCGAGCAGCGCAGCCTCGCTGCGCCCTCGGGATGGCGGGAACAGCTCGAGCTGCCCGGCGAGTCCAGGGGCCGGCGGGTGCTCATGTGTTCGGCGGCGCCGCTGCCCCCGGAGCCCGGCCGCAACCCGGGGTATGTGCTGGTGTTCGACGATATCACCGACATGCTGCAGGCCCAGCGCGAAGCTGCCTGGGGCGAGGTGGCGCGGCGGCTGGCACACGAGATCAAGAACCCGCTCACGCCGATCCAGCTGTCGGCCGAGCGCATCAGGCGCCGGTATCTCGACAGCCTGCCCGAGTCGGAAACGGAATTGCTCGATCGCGCGACCCACACGATCGTCCAGCAGGTCGAGGCGCTGCGCGACATGGTCAATGCGTTCGGCGACTACGCCCGCGCCCCGGAGATCCACTTCGCATCGCTCGATCTGAACCGGCTGGTGCGGGAGGTGGTCGATCTGTATCACAGCCCGCAATTGCCCCGGATCGGACTCAATCTCGACGAACACCTCCCGAGCGTGGATGCCGATGCGGTGCGGTTCCGGCAACTGCTGCACAACCTCATCCGCAATGCCTGCGAGGCGCTGGACGGCGCGCAGGAGCCGCGGGTGAACATCAGCACGGCACAGGTCGAAAAAGATGGCGGCCACTGGGTCGAGCTGCGGGTATGTGACAACGGCCCGGGCATCGAGCCGGCACTGCTGGAACGGGTGTTCGAGCCATACGTCACCGGCAAACCCCGTGGCACCGGCCTCGGTCTGGCGATCGTGCGCCGGCTGGTCGAGGAGCACGGCGGCAACGTCAGCGCCGTGAATCCGCCCGAGGGCGGAGCATGCGTCAGCGTATTCCTGCCGGTGGCGCAGGCGGGCAGCCACGCGCAGGCCGAGGCGCGCCAGCGTCTCGCCGGTGAGCGGAGGTAGGCACCATGCGCAAGCCGCAAGTCCTGGTGGTGGATGACGAAGCGGATATCCGCAACACGATCCAGGAGATCCTCGCGGAGGAAGGCTACGACGTGGCCACCGCGGCCGATGCGGGTGAGGCCAGGAGTGCGGTGCGCGAGCGCGCGCCGGATCTCGTCCTGCTCGACGTGTGGATGCCGGATACCGACGGCATCAGCCTGCTCGGGGAATGGCAGCAGGGCGGCCAACTGCATTGTCCGGTCGTGATCCTCTCCGGGCACGGGACGGTGGAAACCGCGGTCGAGGCGACCCGCCTCGGCGCGGTGGACTTCGTCGAGAAGCCCGTGTCGCTCAGCAAGCTGCTGCGCACCGTGGAGCGGGCGCTGACCGGCAAACGCCCTGTTGCCAGGGAGGGCGGCGGCCGCGGCACCATGCCGCCGTTGTTTGCCGCCCTCGGCCGCAGCCGGCGCATTCGCGAACTGCGGGCAGAGGCCGAACGGCTCGCACCGCACAACGCGCCGGTGCTCATCGTCGGCGAGTCCGGCACCGGCCGTGGAGCGCTCGCCCGCTTCATGCACGAGTCCGGCCCCCGCCGTGAGCAGCCATTCGTAACGGTGGTCGGCGCGAGCCTGATTGCCGACAACGCCGCCAACCTGTTGCTCGGCGCGGCCGACGCGCAGGGCACCCAGGCCGGATGCATCGAGCGAGCGGCCGGCGGCAGCCTCTTCATCAGCAATATCGAGCAGGCGAGCGTGCCGGCCCAGGACCTGCTGGCCGGCATTATGGAGGCGGGCAGTTTCGCGCGCCTCGGGCATGCTGGGGAACAGCGCGTCACGGCGCGGCTGATGGCCTCGGCGCGGCCGGAAACGATCGGCGCGCCGGCGGCCTCCGGCCTGCGGCCCGAGCTGCTCGAGCGGCTCGGGGCCCTGCGCATCCATGTACCGCCGGTGCGGGAGTATTCGCAGGACATGTCCGAACTGCTGCGGTATCTCACCGACGATCTGAGCGAGCGCGACCATCTGCCGTATCGCCCCTTCAGCTTCGCGGCGCAGAACCGGCTGCGGACCTATCCCTGGCCGGAGAACCTGCGGCAGTTGACGGGGCTCGTGCGGCGCGTGCTTGCTGCGGGCCTGAAGGACGAAGTCAGCCTGGCGGAGGTAGAGCGGGAGTTGCCACCCGCCGGCGGTCCGCAACAGCCGCTGGTCAAGCAGGACCTGCTGGCGTTGCCCTTGCGCGAGGCGCGCGAGCAGTTCGAGCGTGCCTACCTGGTCGAGCAACTGGCATTGTGCGGCGGCAAGGTGGGCCAGCTCGCCAAGCGCGTTGGCATGGAGCGCACGCACCTGTACCGCAAGCTGCGCTCGCTCGGCGTCGAGTTCCGCAACATGCCGGGCGACGAGTAGCCCGCAGCGCGGCGGGCTTTGCCGCGCCATGCCGGGTGTCGCCGAACTGACGACGGCCCTGCTCTGGGTCGCCGTCGGGCGGCTGCGCGAGCGGCGTACGGCCTAACGCGCTGCGGTCCGCAGGTAACGGGCGAGGGGTTCCGGCAGCGCCGTGAGGTCCACCTCGGCGATGCCGGCCGGATACGGTGCCGAGTTGTAGGTGTTCCAGAACACGACCCGCCGGCCGGCAAGACGGCCCGAGCGCGCGTCGGCAATCAGCGCGGCAAGGGCCTTCGCGGTGTAAGTGGTCTCGAGGCGGATGCCGGCGAGTTCGCGCATCATCGCGACTGCCTCGAGGCTTGCCGGCGTGGCTTGCGCGTAGCCGTCGCCGAGAAACTCCTCGCGCAACTCCAGGGTGCGCATCGGCTCATCGAGCAGCGGGAAGCACCGGTCGCGGTCATGCAACGCCCGGTTGGTCTCGGCGAGCAGCGCGGCGACCCGCGAGTTCGCCCCGTCGCCGAATGGCACCACGCGCGGTGCGACGACCCGCGTCGCGAGACCGGCGACCCGCAGCCCGAGGGTGAGCCCGATCGCCGTGCCCATCGTGCCCCCGGCCACATACAGGTACTCGGGTTCCTCGCCGGATGCGCACTGCCCGGCAAACTCCAGCGCGGCACCCACAAAGCCGACCGCGCCGCGCCAGTTGGAACCGCCCCAGGGAATCTCGTAGACACGTTGCGCGCCGCCCGGGTGCCGTTCGCGGATCCGGGCCGCGAGCTCGAGGCTGTGGTTGTAACTGCGCGCCGGGTGCAGCCGCGTGCCGAGCAGCAGGTGATGGCGCAGCGAGTCGGCGACCCAGGGCGTGATGACCTGGTCGAGCAACACCGCATGGCAGGCCAGGCCGAGGCGGCCGGCAAACAGCGATGCCGCCAGTGCGTGGTTGGAGCCGGCCGTACCGAAGGTCACGATCGTGTCGCAGCCGCTGGCCAGTGCGTCGGCGAGCAGGTACTCCAGCTTGCGTACCTTGTTGCCGCCGTACACCGGTGAGGTCAGATCGTCACGCTTGACGGCGAGTGCAGCGACACCAAGCGCGCGCGCGAGGGCCGGGGTGTCCGCGACCGGGGTGGGCAGTGCGCCGAGCACGATGTGGGGCAGCGTGTCGGCCAGCGCGGGGAACGCCGCCTCCAGCGCACCGGCACTCATTCGCCGACCCGGATCACGAGGAAATCGATGCCCGCCTTGCGCAGCTGCCCGCGGTTGCGGTTGAGCTCGGCGAGATCCTCGATGGGGCCGATGCGCACCCGGTGATAGCGGCGTTCGTCGACCGTGATCTCCTGGATCTGCGACCGGATACCGAGCAGGGCGAGCTTCGCCTTCACGCGATCGGCGTCGGCAAACTCGCCATACGAGCCTGCCTGCAGGACATAGACTCCCGGGGTGTCGAGCGGAACCGGCGTCTTGCCCGGCCGCACATCGCGGCCTTCCTCGGGCACGATGACCTCGGAGTTAGGCAGCATCTCGTAGAACTCGAAGCGCTTCTCCGGTGGGGCGCTCGGTGCTTTCGGCTGCGGTTTCGGCGCAGGACGCGCGCCGCTGGCGGCCGCCGGGACGGGGGGAGAGCGCAGCTTGTCGCGGATATAAATGGCGCCCGCCAACGCCAGTGCGCCGGCGACGAGCCCGGTCAGCACGAGAACCCAGCGCGAGGTTCCGCCGCCGCGCCGCGAGGCGGGGCTGCCGCTGCGACGCCGGCGATTGCGCGATCGTGCCACGGTCAACGATCAGCCCCGGCGCTCACATGTACTCCAGCGGCCGGATGCCGAGCAGGCGCAGGCCCGACGCGAGCACCGCCTGCGTGGCACGTACCAGGCTCAGCCGGAAGCCGGTGGTCGTCGCGTCGGAGGAGTCGATGATCTTGTGCTCGTTGTAGAACGCGTTGAAGGCACTGGCCAGCCCGTGCAGGTACTGCGCGATCTCGTGCGGCTCGCGCCCGGCCGCGGCCCGCTCGACGGCGTCGCCGAAGCCGCGCAGCCTGAGCAGCAGTGCCCACTCCTCGTCTGCAAGGGCTGGCGGGACTGCGGGAACGCGGGTGGCCGCACCCGGCTCCGCTACCGCCTGCGCGTTCGCCTTGCGGAAGATGCCGCAGATGCGGGCGTGGCAGTACTGCAGGTAGGGGCCGGTATTGCCCTCGAATTGCAGCACCGCATCCCAGTCGAACGTGATGTCGGACATGCGCCGCGAGGAGACGTCGAAGTACAGCAGCGCCGCCTGGCCGACGCTCTCGCTCACCGCCTCGAGTTCGGCATCAGGAAGCCTTGGGAATGCGCGCGGATTGGCGGCCGACTTCTGCTCGCGCACGCTTCGCGCCCGGTCGCGGGCCTCGTCGAGGACGTCTTCCAGCCACACGGCCTCGCCTTTGCGCGTGGACATGCCGCGTACGTAGCCGAAGCTCACGTTCTCGCAGGTCCGTGGCCAGAGGTTGTCCCAGTTCTCGGCGGCGGCGAGTTTGCCGAGCGCGGCGAATACCTGCGCGAAATGGTCTTCCTGCCGGGAAACGACGTAGATGTTCGCCGCGAAACCGTAACGCTCCCAGCGGTCGATGGCCTCGGCGCAGTCGCGGGCGGCGTAGGTCGAGGCGCCATCGGACTTGCGCAGCATCAGCGGCGCAATCTCCCGGCCGAGCGCGTCGCTCACCTGCACCACGAGCGCGCCTTCGGACGGCTCGGCGACCCCCGCCTTCACGAAGCGGTTGATCACCGCCTCGACCAGGTGGTTCACGGAGGCCTCGCCCTCGTAGCTGTCGAAGCCGATGCCGAGCCGCTCGTAGGTCTTCATGAATGCTGCCAGCGACAGTTCACGGAACTGCTGCCACAGCGCCGTGATCTCCGGGTCGCCCTGCTCCAGGCGCAGGAACAGGTGTCGCGCCTGCTCGCGGACCGCAGGGTCGGATTCACTCTCGCGATAGGCGCGGATGTAGAGTTCCACCAGGTAGTCGATCGCCCGCTCGCGCAGCATGCGCAGATCGCCCCACTTCTGCCAGGCGTGGATGACGAAGCCGAACTGCGTGCCCCAGTCGCCAATGTAGTTCTTGCGCACCACCCGGTAGCCGAGAAAGGAGAATATCCGCGCGAGATCCGCGCCGATGTTGGTCGAGCGCAGGTGCCCGAAGTGGAAGGGCTTGGCGATGTTGGGTGCGGAGAAGTCGAGCACGATGACCTGATCGCCGCCGACGTTGCGCCGGCCGTAGCCGTCCGGTTCGGGGAGGATCGCGCCGAGCACGCGCCGTGCCGCCTCCGGGCGGTTGAGGTATACGTTGACGTAGGGCCCGGCGGCGACGGCGCGCGCGATCAGCGCGTCGCCCTGGATGCGCGCGGCAAGATCCGCGGCGATCTTCGGTGGTGCTGCCCGCAGTTGCCGCGCGAGCTGGAAGCAGGGAAAGGCCAGGTCGCCCATCGCGAGGCTGGGGGGCTCGGTGAGCGCGCGCTCGAGCGCCGGCAGCTGCTCGGGCGCATGACCGAGCGCGGCGCCCAGTGCCTGCGCGACATGACTCGTGATCGGCATGCCGGAATTATACGGTGCTCCGCCCGGAGGATTCCGCGCGTACCGCGATCCGAAGCCGACATCGGGGGTCGACTGGGTCGTGTCGCGAGGGAATTGCGTACACTGTCGGAGGGATTCCATCATGGCGCGCGCGCGTCGCAACCAGTTGCTGTTGACCTGTGAACACGCCGGCCGGCGTGTGCCGCCAGCGTATGCGTCGTTGTTTCGTGGTGCGGGCCGGACGCTGGCGTCGCATCGCGGTTGGGATCGCGGAGCGCTCGCCCTGGCGCGGCTACTCGCGCGGCGGCTGTCGAGTCCGCTGCTCGCCGTGACCTGGACCCGGCTGCTCGCCGACGCCAATCGCTCGCCCGGCAACCCGGGTATCTGGTCGTCCTACACGAGATCGTTGCCGGCGCAGGAGCGCGCCCGCGTCCTTGCGCGCTGGTGGTGGCCGCATCGGCAGGCCGTCGAGGCGGCCGTGGCCGCGGCGGTCTGCGGCGGCCGTCGCGTGGTGCATGTCGCCGTGCACAGCTTCACCCCGGAGCTCGACGGCGAGATCCGGAATGCCGACGTGGCCTTTCTCTATGACAGCCGCCGCCGGCGCGAAGCGGAGTTCTGTCGTCGCTGGGCCGCGCTCCTGCGCCAGCACGATCCCCGGCTGCGCGTGCGTTTCAACTATCCCTACCGGGGATCGGACGACGGCCTGAGCCGACCGCTGCGCCGGCGTTATGCGCAGTCCTGTTATCTCGGCGTAGAGATCGAGATCAACCAGGCGCTCGTCGCTGGACGCGGCTGGCGGCGCCTGCAGGAGCAGATTGCGGATAGCCTGGGGTCGGCTCTCTGAAGTGCGACGGTGGCCCGATCGCGGCCGGGCGTCGTCAGAACAGTTCGACCGGGTCCACGTCGAGCGACCAGCGCGTGCGGCCGGCCTCCGGCAGGGCCGCGATCAACGCCCGCCATGCACCGAGGAAGCGCTGCAGCCGGGCGCGGTTCGCGGTTTCCACCAGGAGCTGCGCGCGGTAGCGGCCGGCGCGTTTTTCCATCGGGGCGCTCGCTGGCCCGAGAAGGCGCAGCTCTGCGGCCGCGAGCGTCTCGCCTGCGGCGCGTGCGCGCTCGAGAAACCGCATGGCCGGTTCACGGCTCGGTGCCTCGGCCCGCAACAGTGCGAGATGGCTGAACGGAGGCCAGCCGGCCGCGCGGCGTTCCGCGAGCGCGGCCTCGCCGAAGCGTTCGTAACCATCGCGGACCAGCAGCTGCAGCAGCGGGTGGTCGGGAAACAAGGTCTGGATGTACACCTCGCCGGGCCGCTCGCCGCGCCCGGCCCGGCCGGCCACCTGCACGATGGTCTGGGCGAGACGCTCGCTGGCGCGAAAGTCCGTGCCAAACAGGCCCTGGTCGGCATCGATGATGCCCACCAGCGTGACCTGCGGAAAATCGTGGCCCTTGGTCAGCATCTGGGTGCCGAGCAGGATCCGTGCCCGGCCGGCGGCCACTTCACCGAGGCGCCACTCGATCTGGCCGCGGCCGCGGGTGGTGTCGCGGTCGATGCGGATCAACGGAAACTGCGGGAACCGCCCGGCGACTGCTGCCTCGAGCCGTTCCGTGCCCTGGCCGACGGCGAGCAACTCGCCGCCACACTCCGGGCAATGCTCCGGCACTGCGCGCGAGGCGCCGCAATGGTGGCAGGCCACCCGGTTCTCGTGCCGGTGGACCACCAGCCGCGCATCGCAGCGGCGGCACTCGAGACAATGGCCGCAGGCAGGGCAGAGCAGCGTCGGTGCATAGCCGCGCCGGTTGAGGTAGAGCAGCACCTGGCCACCTGCCTCGAGATGACGTTCCATCGCCGCGACGAGCGGCGGCGTGAGCCCGTCGGTTGCCACCTGTCGGCGCAGGTCCACGAGATGAAAGCCTGGCGCCCGTGCCATGCCGGTGCGCTCTGGCAATCGCAGGCGCTGGTAACGCCCGGCGCTGGCGTTGGCGAGGCTCTCGAGCGAAGGCGTGGCGGAACCCAGCACCACGGGCACGCCGAGCTGGCGCGCGCGCCATACCGCAAGGTCGCGCGCGGAATAACGAAAGCCGTCCTGCTGCTTGAGCGAGAGGTCATGCTCTTCGTCGACGACGATCAGGCCGGCGAGCGGCAGCGGCGCAAACACGGCCGAGCGCGTGCCGATGACGATGAGGTCCCTGCCGTCGCGCGCGCGCCGCCAGGCCTCGAGGCGCTGGCGGTCGGTCAGCCCCGAGTGCAGCAGCGCGATACCTGTCCCGCGGAAGCGGCGCCGGAACCGTTCCACGAGCTGCGGCGTGAGACCGATCTCCGGCACCAGCACCAGGCTCTGCCGGCCGGCGGCGACCTGCGCGGCGATGGCACGCAGGTATACCTCGGTCTTGCCGCTGCCGGTGACGCCTTCGAGGAGGAACGCTTCGAAGTCGCGTGCCGCGCAAATGGCCGCCATTGCCGCGGATTGTGCGGCCGTCGGAGCGGGCGGCGTCTCGGCCGCGCCCGGCGGCGGCTCCACAGGTGGCGCGCCGCGTGCGCGCTCGACCCACGCTTTGCGTTCGAGCAGTCGCAGCGCTTCGCGCCAGCCGGCGGCGAGCGAGGCGAACTGCTCGGCAGTGACACCGGTGCCGTCGTCGGCGCCGAGCGCATGCAGCAGGCGTGACTGGACCGGCGCACGCTTCGGTGCGCCGGCGGCGAGTGCCTCGCGCCCGGCCGGCGTGATGCGCCAGATCGGGATACCCGGTGAATCCGCATGCTCCTGGCGAAGCAGCCGCGGCAGCGCGCTCGCACAGACCTCGCCGGGTGGGTGCTGGTAGTAACCGCTGGCCCAGGCGAGCAACTCGAGCAGGTGGGTATCGAGCAGCGGCGCGTCGTCCAGCACCGCCAGCGCGCGCCGCAGCCGTTGGTCCGGGACCGACGATGCGCCGGCGATCGCCACGACCACGCCGACGCGTTTCGCGCGACGAAACGGCACCAGCACGCGCTGTCCGGGCTGCGGGCGCAGGCCGTCGGCGGGTGGCAGGTAATCGAACAAGGCCATGACCGGTGCGTCGATCGCGACCTGGAGCACGACCCGGTCTGGCGTCGCTGCGTCCGGTGTGTGCCCGCTGGTGGCGCGCTGCATCATTTATCCACAAATACTGTGGAAAAGTCTGTGGATTGCACCTTGCCAACGCGTCGGCTGCGGCACCAAACGGCCCGAAAAGCGAGCTGAGCAAAAATTGAGCGATTCAATTATTTCTTTCATTTTCCGTGGGTTGTCCAGCTTTCATGCTTCGACCCACAGTCTTGTGGCGATAACGCCCCAGTACGACAGCGCAATGTGCACAACCCCGGCGGTCCGGGGCGCGCGGTTCAGCGTCAACCCTTTGCCAGCCCGGGCGTTATATTGCAAGAGCGCATCAGGACCAAACGCCTGCTCGAACATCGCCGGAGCCGCGCTTGCATTTGCGGGTGATTCTTTTTGCCTGATGAGGTATGGAAGCGACAGTGAACCCGGCGCAATCCGGGCGAGCGGGCTGCCGGCAACGGGAACCATGGCATGCACGTTGCAGACGTGACAATGGCCGCGCCCTTGCCGGGCACGGTGTCGGATGAGCGGCTGGGAGTCAGGCTTCTGGAGAGGCGGGCGGCGCTCGACAAGTTCCTGGCCGGTGTGCAGCGGCGCGCGTTTCGCATCGCACAGCTCAGCGTGCGCAACCGCGACGACGCCCTCGACATCGTGCAGGACGCGATGCTGAATCTCGCGCGCGGCTACGCGCAGGCACCTGCGCAGGAGTGGCCGCCGATCTTCTTTCGCATCCTGCAGAACCGCATCCGTGACCACCAGCGTCGCGGCGCGGTACGCCGCCGGGTCATGGCGTTCTTTTCCGGCTCCGGCGCGCAGGACGACGATGCTGACGATGTGCTTGCCGCCGTGCCCGGCCCGGCGACCGACGGCCCGGAACAGCGCTCGGCGCTGAACGACGCAATGGGCGCGCTGGAGGCTGCCCTGCATGCGCTTCCCGGGCGGCAGCGCGAGGCCTTTCTCCTGCGTACCGTCGAGGGCCTGGACGTGGCGGCCACGGCCACCGCCATGGGCTGCACCGAAGGCAGCGTCAAGACTCACTATTCGAGGGCGGTGCACAGCCTGCGCTCGACTCTCGGGGAGCATTGGCCATGAGCAGCCACGGGCCGGATGAGCAGGCAGACGAGCGTCTGGCACGCGACGCGGCGCAACTGCTGCGACAGAGCGCAGACGAGCTCGATGCGGCTACCGCGTCGCGGCTGAACCGCGCCCGCCAGCGCGCACTCGCCGAGGTCGACCGGCGGCACCCGCGCCCGGCCTGGCAAGCGGGCTGGCGGCCGGCCCTCGGTGCGGCCGCGGTTGCCTTGCTGGTAGTCGTGCTGTGGCCTGAGCCCGGCACCGGCCCCGGTGCGCCGGGTTCCAATCCGGCCCCGGTGCTCGAAGCCGCCGCTGGCGACGCGACCGACCTCGATCTGCTGCTCGCCGAAGACAATCTCGACATGCTTGCGGAGCTCGAGTTCTACGACTGGCTCGCGGCCGGCGACGGCATGCCGGAAGGTCTCGACCCGGGCCTTACCGGGTGAGGCGATGGTCCGTGGTGCCCGACTGCTCGGCCTTTCTCTCGGCTGCCTCTGGGTGGGCGCGCTGGCCGTCGCCGATGCGGCGATGCCGGAGGAGCGTTTGCTCGAGTTCCTCGGAACCTGGTCGGACGAGGAGTCGGCTGACGACTGGCTGGAGTTTCTCGGGGACGCGCCCGACCCGGAGCGGGAGCCGCCTGCGGACGACGCCGGCGATGCACTGGGGGTCGACGATGAAGCGCGCCGTTAGGCCGCTGCTCGCGGCGGTGCTCGGCCTGGTGCTCGCCGGCCCGCTGGCGGCACAGTCTGCGGGTGTGCCTTGGGAGAGCCTCGATCCGGAGCAGCAGCAGGTGCTCTCGCGGCTCGAGTCCACCTGGAACTCGCTGCCGCCGGAGCGACAGGCGCGGCTGGCAGCGGGCGCGCGCCGCTGGGCATCGATGAGCCCCGAGGAACGGGCGCGCACGCAGGGCCGCTTCCGGCGCTGGCAGGATCTCCAGCCCGAAGAGCGCGCCCGGTTGCGCCAGCAGTTCGAGCGCTTCCGTGAGCTTTCGCCGGAGGAGCAGGCGCGCGTGCGCCGGAACTTCCGCCGGTTCCGCGACCTGCCGCCAGAGCAGCGCGAGCAACTGCGCGAGCGCTGGCGGGAGATGACGCCGGAGGAGCGGCAGCGCTTGCGCGAGCAACGTCGGCAGCACCGGCCTCCGCCGCCGCCGTCGCAACGGCCGGAGCCACACCGGCACGACGACTGAACCAGGCTGCCGGCGCCAGCCAGCCCGCCCGTTGCCGCCGGATCGTCACAGCGGCCGGCACGGCCGCGATTCCTGCGGCAATTACCCCGCGAAATGCGCCGGCAAGGTGAGTATCATTGCGCGCCGGCTCCGGCCCGCGGGTTTTTTCGCCGGGCGGCCGCGAGCGCGACGCATTCCAGGCCACTGCCGAGGTTGCCATGCCGCTGACGATCGGAGTCCCGCGCGAGACCTTCGCGGGCGAAAAACGTGTCGCCACCGCCCCGGAAGTCGTAGAGAAACTCATCAAGCTCGGCTTCCAGGTCACCGTCGAGCGCGACGCGGGCGCCGGTGCCAACTTCGGTGACGACACCTATCGCGCCGCAGGCGCCGCCATCGCGGAGAACGCAGCGGCTCTCTACGCCGGCGCCGACATCGTCTTCAAGGTGCGCGCGCCGACGGCGGCGGAAATCGGCCTGATGAAGCCGGGTGCGACGCTGGTGTCGTTCATCTGGCCAGCCCAGAACGCGGACCTGATGCAGCAGCTCGCCACACGCCGGTTCACGGTCCTCGCGATGGACAGCGTGCCGCGCATTTCCCGCGCACAGAAGATGGACGCACTCTCTTCCATGGCCAACATCGCCGGCTATCGCGCGGTGATCGAGGCCGCGCACCATTTCGGCCGCTTCTTCACCGGCCAGATCACCGCCGCGGGCAAGGTGCCGCCCGCCAAGGTGTTCGTCATCGGTGCCGGCGTGGCCGGGCTTGCGGCACTCGGCGCCGCCGTCGGCCTCGGTGCCATCGTGCGCGCCAACGACACGCGCTCGGAGGTTGCCGACCAGGTCAAATCCATGGGCGCCGAGTTCGTGCCGGTGGACTACCAGGAAGAGGGTGCGGGCGTCGGCGGTTACGCGAAGGTGATGAGCGAAGGCTTCCAGAAGGCCCAGCTTGCGACCTTCGCGAAGCAGGCGCAGGACGTGGACATCATCATCACGACCGCGCTGATCCCGGGCAAACCCGCGCCGCGGCTGATCACCGCCGACATGGTGAAATCCATGCGTCCGGGCAGCGTGATCGTGGATCTCGCCGCCGAGCAGGGCGGCAACTGCGAGTTCACCGTGCCGGGGGAAGTCGTCGTCAGGCACGGCGTGACCATCATCGGTTATACGGACCTGCCGAGCCGGCTGGCGAAGCAGGCGTCCACGCTCTACGCGAACAACCTGCTGCGCCTGGCCGAGGAACTCTGCAAGACGAAGGACGGCAACATCGACGTCAACTTCGACGACGAGGTCATTCGCGGCACGACGGTCATCAAGGAAGGCGCCATCACCTGGCCGCCACCGCCGCCGAAGCTGTCGGCGCCGCCGCCGCAGCCCAAACCCGCCGCCGCCGTGCCGGCCGCCCCGAAGAAAGCCGGTCACGGCGACAGTGAACCGGCATCGCGCCGGGGGCTCGCGCTGGTGTTCGGCGCTGGAGCGCTGCTCTTCTGGCTGATCGGCGCCTACGCACCGGCGTCGTTCCTGCAGCACTTCACCGTGTTCGTGCTGGCCTGCTTCATCGGTTACATGGTGATCTGGAACGTCACGCCGTCGCTGCACACCCCGCTAATGAGCGTTACCAACGCGATTTCCAGCATCATCGCAGTCGGCGCCCTGATTCAGATCGCACCGCCGCTCGAGGGCATCGTCGCCGGCCGGCCAACCGGCCTGATCTTCCTGCTGGCGATCCTTGCGCTGGCGCTGACGGCCATCAACATGTTCGGCGGCTTCGCGGTGACCCGCCGCATGCTGGCCATGTTCCGCAAGTAAGGAGCCGCCCGCATGTCCGCAAGTCTCGTCTCGGTCGCGTACATCGGTGCGGCGATCCTCTTCATCCTGAGCCTCGGCGGCCTGTCCAACCCCGAGACCTCGCGGCGCGGCAACTGGTACGGCGTCGTCGGCATGACCATCGCGGTGGTCGCCACCGTGCTCGGGCCGCGCGTCACGGCGGCCGGCATCCCCTGGATCGTCGCTGCCATGGTGGTCGGCGGCACCATCGGCCTGTACGCCGCCCGCGTCGTGAAGATGACGCAGATGCCCGAACTCGTCGCGCTGATGCACAGCCTGGTGGGGCTGGCCGCGTGCCTGGTCGGGTTTGCGAGCTACGTGGACACCTCGATCGGGTTCACCGGTGCCGAGAAAGCCATCCACGAGATCGAGATCTACGTCGGCATCCTGATCGGCGCCGTGACGTTCTCGGGTTCGGTCATCGCCTTCGGCAAGCTGTCGGGCAAGATCGGCGGCAAGCCGCTGCTGCTGCCGGCGCGCCACTGGATCAATCTCCTCGGCCTGCTGGTAGTGATCTGGCTCGGCTACGCCTTTGTCCAGGCGCCCGGCATCGGCGCCGGCATGATGCCGCTCATCGTGATGACGCTGATCGCGCTCGCCTTCGGCGTCCACATGGTGATGGCGATCGGCGGTGCGGACATGCCGGTCGTGGTCTCGATGCTGAACAGCTACTCCGGCTGGGCGGCGGCGGCCACCGGCTTCATGCTCGCCAACGATTTGCTCATCGTCACTGGCGCGCTGGTGGGTTCCTCCGGCGCGATCCTCTCCTACATCATGTGCAGGGCGATGAACCGCAATTTCGTGAGCGTCATCGCCGGGGGCTTCGGCACGGGCGAGGGTGCCGCGCCGGCCGCCGCCGGTACGCAGCCGGCCGGCGAGGTGACGCCGGTATCCGCGGTGGAAACCGCGGAGCTGCTGCGTGCAGCAAAGGCGGTCATCATCGTGCCCGGATACGGCATGGCAGTCGCCCAGGCGCAGCACACGGTCTACGAGATCACGAAGCTCCTGCGCGAGCAGGGTGTCAACGTGCGCTTCGGCATCCACCCGGTCGCCGGGCGCATGCCGGGTCACATGAACGTGCTGCTCGCCGAAGCCAAGGTGCCCTACGACATCGTGCTCGAGATGGACGAGATCAACGAAGATTTCCCGGACACCGACGTCGCCATGGTGATCGGCGCCAACGACATCGTGAACCCCGGCGCGGAAGACGATCCCGCGAGCCCGATCGCCGGCATGCCGGTGCTGCAGGTCTGGAAAGCGAAGACCTCCATCGTCATGAAGCGCTCCATGGCTTCGGGCTACGCCGGCGTGGACAACCCGCTCTTCTACAAAGAGAACAACCGCATGCTCTTCGGCGACGCGAAGAAGATGCTCGACGAGGTGCTCGCGGCGCTGAAGGGCTGAGGCGGCGGGAGCTATGGTGTCTGCAAGCCTGACGGACCTGGTGGTTTCCCGAAGAGCGAACGGAACAGAGCGAGATCGGTAAAATTCACCATACCGCCGCTACCGTCCAGATCGGCGGCGGCATCCTGAGTGCCGAAGGCGGCGCGAAACTGTGCGAGATCGGTGAAGTTGACCATGCCGCCGCTGTTGTTGAGATCCGCGTCACAAAGATTGCCGTAGCCGTCGCCGTCGGCGTCTAGTTGCGGGGAGTTGGCCACCAGCGTGCAGTTGTCGCAGGCATCGCCCTTGGCATCACCGTCAGCGTTTTCCTGCGCCGGATTGGCTGCAATCGGACAATTATCGAAATCGTCGGCAACGCCGTCGTCATCGGTGTCGCTCGATGGCTCGATGAGTACCAACCAGCCTGCTGTAACGCTCAACAGCGCGGCGGGATCGTGCCGGACTTTGGGCGTCTCGTCGTCGAGGATCGCCTCCACGATGTGCTCGCTGCCGACGTCAAGCCCGTTGGTTTCGAAGGTAAACGACTCGCCTTGTGACCGAAATTCGCCATTGACGTACCACCGCACGTTTATGGCATGCGTCAGTGGCGCGAGCGGCTGGACGGCGAAATCGACGCTGTCGGACTGGGTTGCGACGATGTCTGAGCTCGTCGGGCTCCAGGAATCGAGCGGGCTTGCCCAGTTGTAGATCCGCTTGATGAGCTGCTCTTCGTTGATTTGCTCGAAGGGACGCCCGAGGTTGCGCATCTTGGAGTCGTAGGTGGGCCTGAACAATCCGCTCAGGCAGTACTTTGCGCCGTCGTAGAGCCCAGGTATTCCTGCTGTATACGCCGTAGTGGGCAGCGCTGTCGTTGTGGAGATCCAGCCTGACGGCGGTCCGCCACCCTGATTCCATTTGATGAGGGAGCGCACCATCTGGCGCGTGACGTTCGGCTCTGGCGGCTCCACCGTGTTGTTGCAGGTGGGAGGACTGTACTCGTATTCATCGGCGAGCAGGCCGAAGCTATGACCAAGCTCGTGCAGAATTATCTCGACCGCACTCGGGTCGAGTGAAGTGACGGCCACGGATCCGCCGGACCCGCCGTAAACCGGATCGTTAACCAGTACCACCACCACGTCCCGTTCGTCGAGAGCTACGCTGTTCGCCAATACCGCGTAGACCGCACTGACATTCACGCAGATCAGACGCGCGATACCGCTGCAATCGTAGGCCGCGTTGAAGGCCGTATTCTTGTAGATGTTGGAAGAGGGATGATCCGCTCCGGACTCGGCACTGACGACCTGGACTCCGCGCACATTGAAATATGCCTGGTATTCCTTGAAGGGTTCCTGGGCAAAGATTTCACCGACGAAGTTCTGGACGTCGGAGCCGAACTTCACCTGCTCTCCTGCCGTGTAACCATCACCCATGATCACGATGTCGACTCGATTCTCTGGCGACCCCGTTTCTTGAACGATGACGACGGGTTCCGCGCCGAGCGGCCCCGATGCGCCGAGAAGCAACAGAAGTAGCCCGCGCGCCAGCTGGCCGACGGCGATCGAACGAATTTTGCCGATAGTGCTCATCGTTGCCATCCGTTCCGAGAACCTTGTCGCTATGGAGCCCGTAATCATGGGACGGGGACGCTAGCAATCAGGTCCAGCACCATCTCCTGTCCGGTCCACCGCGGCTGCAAGAACCGCAGTTCGGCAGCCCGCGGCTCGTCCGGAACGACGACGGGAAAGCTGACACTGCTCCGATAGAACATGGCCGAGGTCAGAGTACCTTCCGCGTCGGCTGTTTCGGCGCGGATCAGGCGAGGATCCAGAATCGTCTCGCGACTGATCTCGCGATGGTCGGCGTCGAGGGCGACGATTACGAGATGCTGCTCCGACAAAGCCATGTCGCGCTGACGGGGTACCCGCTCAGCCTTGTGCCGCAATGACGTGATGGTGACCTGTTGAGCCGCTGGCCGAGCGGCCAGCAGCGCAGTCGGTTCAGCAGCCCGCTGCGCAGCGGGCTGCTCCAGCGTAACCATCACCTCGACTGCCGAGGCTTGCTCCGCCCAGACCGAGCTGCTGCTGAGCATCAGGGCGAGTTGCCAACCAAGCAGGCTATACCAAGTTCTCATTGCCAAATCTTTTCTCCTGTTCGTTGGGCCTGCGTGCCCTGCGACCCACGTAGGCGGCACTGCGCGCTAGTCCAGGTCGACCTCTGGCACTCCGGCCTGCTGGGCGCCCGGAATCGCGAGGATCGAATTGGCCACTCCCGCATCCAGGAAGTACACGTCCTGGTCGGGGGACGGATTGCGGGTAATCCACGGGCTGAACAGCAGCTTGTCGCCCCAGTTGCCGAAGGCATTGACCACACCCAGGCGGGAGTTGATGACGACTCCAAGGTCGGCGACGAAAACGCCGGTTGCGGCGTTATAGGATCGGAGTTGCACGTTGCTGCCCGAGGTCGTGACCAGGAGTTCTTTCTGTACATCGGCGCCGTTCACCCAGGCGCTCCACTCGGAATTGGCGGTCTCGACCAGGCCTGTGCCGTTGCTGAGTATCTGGGCAGCCGTGTGGACCTCGGTGGACGTCGACCAATTATCGATGACTTTGGTGAAAAACAGCCGCTCGCTACCCGCGACTCTTGCCGACATGGAGAAGGTTGCCGAACCGCTTGCTGGCTTGGTGGCCGTTGACAGGGTCGTGGCTACCCCGCCCGTGCGGGGTATCGAGTACAGACTGTTGGAGCCGGCCAGTTCCTGTGAGAACACCACCCGAGTCGGCGTCAGGTCGTTGGCGAACAACTGCACGTAACCGGCGGTGGCCGTCCAGATGCTGGTAGGGGTGGTCGAGGTGTGGCTGATGATCCAGAGTTGTCCGTTGTTCATCCACGCATAGTGGGTCTCATCGCTGGGGCCGTTACCGCTGTAGAGGTTCGTGAAGTTGACGATGTCGGTGTCCAGACTCTGGATCGCCGTGACGGTATCTGTCGATGCCCGGTAGCGGTACAGCTTCACGGCGGCCTGCGCCGGGTCCTTGGTGACGATGTAGAAATACGAATCAGTGGCTGTGGGCTCGCCACTGGCTCCGAGGATTACCGGACCATAGGGCGAATCCTGGATGTCGAGCAGGGTCGAAGTGCGGATCGTCAGATTGTCGTTGTAGCTGCGCAGGCGCCAGTTGGCGCCGTTACGTTCCACGGTCAGAAACCCGAGTCGCACGTCGTCGCCCCGGAGCACCGGAGTGATCAGGTTGACAGGCGCTCCCCCATTGAGAACGGTTGCGGTGTCACCGGCGGTGGCCGTGGCCCGCACCAGTGCCATGGGGGTCGTGAGAGTCGGCATGTCACAAGAGCTGTTGCTATCGGGCAGCAGCGCCACGATCCAGTCGTTGGACGCCGAAGAACCTTTCGCGTGGTCGTGGATCGCGCCCCACACATGGCAGATGGTGCTGAGGTTCGATCGCTGTACCGGCGCCACGTTGACAGCCGTCTTGGCCAGGCTCTTGGCGAAGATCTTCCCGCTCTTGCGGTAAACCAGTTCGGACGGGAAGTTTCCGACCAGGTCTGTGCCGGGTCCGCCACCGGTGGGGAGGATCCAGGCGCTGTAACTGGCAACGCCGAAACTGACTGAGCTCACGCCGGTGTCGGCCAGGGTCGGAGTCACGCCCGGATTGTCCGGATCAACCAGCCGGTAGGCACCGGTTCCCGCGGCATCGAGAAACGGCAGCATGAACGTGCCTGCTCCCGTTACGCCACCGCCCGCCGTGCCGTTGATGGACCAGCTGATCGCTGCCAGCGAGAAGGGGATGCTGCGATTCTGCCGGAAGGTGATCGTATCGGCGGTCTGGCCCGTGCCACCCGCAGGGAGGCTGGCAACCGAGGCCGAGTTGTCCACCCAGGTCAAGCCGGCGCTACCGCCCGACCCGGCCACGACGACACCTGTGACCGCCCCGCCCGAATTGGCGAGATTGACGCGATAGACATACTGGAAAACCGTTCTGCCGACACGGGTCGAGCTAATCAACTGCAGATTCGTCACCGCGACGGTGCCGCTCAGGTCGGCCGCACTGGCTGCCGCCGTGGCGATCAGCAAGACAGCCGAAACAACGCCTCTCAGCCAAGCCATATTCCACCCCTCCCCCGTACGGGTGATACGAAGATCTTCGAGTCAGGCAGTCTCGTGCTTCGGTGCGGGTCAGCTCTACCCCACTAGGTCTGTGCTCGCGTCGCTCCCCTGCGCCGCAAACGACCTGCGACGGCCAGCAATGCCGTGATCATGGCAATTCCGGCCGGCGGCGCCGGCACCGCTGTGGTGCTGCCCGATTCGAGCACTTCGAACGTGTCCGGATCGACGACCTCAAATATCTGCTCCGCCGGTTCACCCGGCCCGCTGAAGTCGAACGACACGGCGAATCCGTTGATACCCCCTCCGATAGGGAGCCCGGAGCCGACCGCCAGTGAATCGAAGAAACCGTCCGCGGGAAGCTCCGGGTCCGGCTGCACCACGAGGGAGTCCCAGTCGGGAGGCGTCGCCGTCACCGCCAGATTTGAAAAAATCGCACGATCGAAATAGATCGTGAATTGTTCCAGCGGTGCGCCCAGCGAATTGTTGGTAACGGTATAGCTGTATTCCCAGCGATTGCCGCCCAACGATTGCGTTTCATAAACGATGGTGGCAGAAGTGGCGCAGTGCGCAGCGAACAGATAAATGCACGCTCCAGCGATGCGAGGCTTCCACCAGCCCAAGACCCCACCCATACGTCCTCCGCTTTGTCGTTCTTGTCGAAGAGTTTCTTCGTTATCGCGGATTCGAGCGTCGCCACGCTCATTTCGCGGGCGACACACGGAGCGCATTCACATTTAGCACGCGCTACATCAATGACTCAACTCCCAAGATTGGAGGATTTCGGTCGCCGGACATTTCCGGCCGTCGAGCTGTACCCGGGCATTTTGCCTCACCCATTTGAGTGAGATTTCATGACGACTGACGGCGCGCACTGATCGTTTCAGTTTGAAGATGAGAATCAGACGAACCCGAGGTTCCCATTGATTCGGCGGGCTGATCCAGGATTCGTTTGCCAACGATTCAGGCCGTGAACTACGAGCCGCACCGAAAGACTCTCAATTTTGCTCACGGTTCCTTGATTGTCGGCGCTGTTCGACCGATAGGTATATGTACGTATCGGCTCCTGCACCAGCAGATCGATGGCGCGGCGCCGGCGGTTACTTCGTGGACTCCCGCCACAGCTTGAGCGGCGCAACCCGGGCCGCAGCGACGAAGTCCTGGTCGGTCGTCAACAGGGTCAGTTGGTAGCGGATGCAGAGCTGCGCGAGCAGCGCGTCAATCGTTCCGATCTGCAGTCCGCGCCGCCGGCAGGTATTGCGCAGCTCCGCTGCCGCGACATGATCGTCCCGGTCCGGAGCGAGGAGCGGGAGCGACGAGAAGCGCTCGACGATCAACCCGCGAGCCTTGGGTCCGGTAAAGCCCTGGAGCAGTTCCTGCAGCACCAGGCCGGTCGTGATGACAGGATCACCGCGCTCGAGCGTGTGGACGAGGGCCGTGACCTCGGGGCTTTTGTCCGGCGAATCACGCCGCAGCGCCAGCGACCAGACGCTGGTATCGACGAACAGACTCAAGATCGCGAGCGCTCTGCTTTGTAATCGAAAGAACCGTCCCACTCGAGTTTGCCCAGCAGTTCGAGCAGCCTCTTTTGACGGCGGCGGGCAATGAACTCCTCAAGCGCTTTCGTCACGGCCGCTTTCTTGGTCCGTTCGCCGCTCACTTCGAGCGCGCGTTCGATTAGCGCGGGATCGATCGAAAGATTTGTCGCCATGTGTTAACCTCCACACATAACGTTACACATGACAGCCCGAAAGGGCAAATTCCCGAGGCAATTCCGCCACGCCTGCAGGAGGGGATCGTCTCATGGCCATGATCATCGCCCCTCGCATTCACGATCTCGGTGGCTTCAGCGTCCGCCGCGTCCTGCCTTCGTCGCAGGCCCGCAACGTCGGCCCCTTCGTGTTCGTCGACCACATGGGCCCGCATGTGTTCGCCCGGGGCCAGGCGGTGGACGTGCGCCCGCACCCGCACATCGGGCTTGCCACCATCACCTGGCTCTGGGAAGGCCGCTTCATGCACCGCGACAGCCTCGGCCACGAGCAGGAGATCGCGCCCGGTGAAGTGAACTGGATGACCGCGGGTAGCGGCATCGTGCACTCGGAGCGCACGCCGCAGCACCTGCGGGGCGGCGAGCATCCCCTGCACGGCATGCAGACCTGGGTGGCGCTGCCGCGTGCGCACGAGGAAGTCGCGCCGGCCTTCGAGCACTTTGCGGCTGCTGCCATGCCGGTACTCGAACGTCCAGGCCTGCGTCTCACGGTCGTGGCGGGGCGCAGCTTCGGGCTGGAGTCGCCGGTGGCCGTGTTTGCCGACACGCTGTACGCCGCGGTGGAACTCGATGCGGGCGCGGAACTCACGGTCACGGCCGAGCACGCCGAGCGCGCTTTGTATGTCTTCTCGGGCGAGGTCGCGCTCGACGACGCGGAGGCACCCTCGCGTCATCTGGTCGTCCTCGACCCGGGCCGGCCCGCACGGGTGCGGGCACGCACCGCAGCACGGCTGATGGTGCTCGGTGGCGAGCCGCTCGACGGCCCGCGCCACCTCTGGTGGAACTTCGTGCACAGCTCGCGCGAGCGCATCGAGCAGGCCAAGCAGGACTGGCGGGCCGGCCGCTTCGGGGCAGTACCGGGGGAGACCGAGTTCATACCACTTCCCGAGGGCTAGCTGCCCCCATGTTCCCGGTACTTCGCCGCTGAACGGGGCTTCCTGCATCCTCGTCCGGCACGCACGAGTGAGGGCGGCCTGTTGTCCGACTCACGCCGCTCCGCGGCCGTGCCTGGCCGCGTCGCTACGGGTTGCGCCGGCTGCTGCCCTCCTGGCAGCCGGCTCCACACGTGCTCTCGCCGGACACCGGGCCACCCTCTGACGGCGTTGCGCGGACGATGCGCGGCCACTGACCCGACCTCACCGGCGAGCTCATCAGCGTCACCGCCCATCGGCGATAAGCCATTTCCTCCGGTTCCTGGGCAGGGCGTATGATGGGGCGCCAGCACCGGGGGCTATTTCTGGAACAGCACCATGTTCATCAACTTCTGGTATCCCGCCGGCCTTAGCGCCGAAATCGGAGAGAATCCCGTCAGGCGCCGCATGCTCGGCCAGGACTTCGTGCTCTGGCGCGATCCGGCCGGCCAGGTGCACTGCCTGTCGAACACCTGCATCCATCGCGGCGGCTCGCTCGCCGGCGGCAAGGTGCGCGATGGTGAAATCGCCTGCCCGTACCACGGCTGGCGGTTCGCGGGCGACGGCCGCTGCACCCGCATCCCCTCGCTGGGTCTGGAGGCGCGGATTCCGGGCCGTGCGCGGGTGGATGCCTACCCGACGGCAGAGAAGTACGGCCTCGTATTCGCTTTCCTCGGCGATCTGCCCGAGGAGGAGCGCTGCCCGATCATGGAAATTCCCGAGTTTCGCGGCGAGAGCCCCGACGAGGGCTGGCGGGCGACCATCCAGCATTTCGACTGGGACTTCGACTACCAGCGCTCGATGGAGAACGGCATCGACGGCGCGCACAACGAGTACGTGCACCCGACCCACGGGTATTCCGGCGAGCGGGAGGACATCCGCATCGCCGTGGAGAACTATCGCTGGGTCGACGATGAATGGGACACCGGCTTTTTCAGCAGCCGCCGCGCGCCGCCGCTGGCAGACAAGAAGATGCGCGACGCCTCGGGGCGTCATGGCGACGCCGTGATCACCGGCGGCACGGGGCACCACGGGGTGTCGATGATCTGGACCCTGATCCACCCGACCGATGCCATGAGCATTCATCAGTATCTCTTCGAGACACCCATCGAAGATGGTCGCACCAGCCTGTATCTCGTGAACCTGCGTAATTTCCTCATCGACCCGTCGGAAGACGCGCGCATGATGGGGCGCAACGAAGTCGTCGCGACCCAGGATCGCGATGTGCTCTACGACGTGCAGCCGGTGCTCACACCGCGCACACGCACGAAGGAGTTTTTTACCCCCGCCGATACCGCCATCGCCAAGTACCGCGACAAGCTGCAGGCCTGGGAGGATCGCGGCTGGCGCATCGACACCGACACCGTCCGGCGCAACAGCCGACGGGTCGCCTATGCGATCCCGAGCCCGGCGCGGCGCACGCAGACCGGCTGGGTGCTCGATCCGGTGCCGCTGGTGGCGGCGCGTGCTGCCGCCCGGGAGCAGGGCACCGCCAGCCGGGTTGCCGGCGGGGAGCGGACCTCCTAGGGCAAGGCGTCCAAAGGGCAGGCTCTCACGACATAAGAACAAGATGTGCCGCGCAATGGGCGGCGATTCGCCCCGCGACGGGGCAAACGACGATCAGGTATTTGATTTTTTTCCATGAGTTTGGAAGATTCTGTCCAGTAGAGGCATCCGGAACCGGCAGACCGCGGGTTGCGGTCGATGGCAGGGATATGAGTAGCCGGTTCGCGGAAGGCATCCCGAATTTATGCTGTTGACCGAGACGTCGACCGACTATTCGCAACAGGTGCTACGCACCGATGTCGCCGGCATGCCGCTCGAGTGGATCGACTACCGGGAGGCGGTCAGCCTGTATTACACCGGGCAGGTTGCCTACACCTGCGGCTCGCTGCTGTACCAGGTCTTCGGCGGCTACAGTGCGCGCTCGGGGCTGCGCAGTGTCGTCGAGGTCAATTCGATCGTGGCCACGGTCGGTCGCACTCCGGGCATGGCGGCCATGCGCGAGAGTTACATCCCGCCCCTGAACAACAAGACGTTGTTTCGTCGTGACGCGAATCTCTGCCTGTATTGCGGCGAACGCTTTCTATCCCGCGATCTGACCCGCGACCATGTGACACCGCTCAGCAAGGGCGGGACCGACGCCTGGACCAACGTCGTCACCGCCTGCCGCCGCTGCAACAATCACAAGGGCGGCAAGTCGCCCGAGGGAGCTGCCATGCAGCTGATCGCGGTGCCGTTTACGCCGACCTACGCGGAGTACATCTATCTCAAGGGCCGGCGCGTGCTCGCCGACCAGATGGAGTTCCTGCTCGCCCATATCCCGCGCACCAGCCCGCTGCACGCCCGCCTGAGCACGTCGATCCGCGATGGCGGCGAGCACCACCTGCGCGTTTTTCACGACTGACCGGCCGCGGTGTGAACGCGCAAAAGATGATGTCCCTCCGGGGCTCTTCGGCGCTCGAAATAGGCAAAAGAAGATGACCCCGTACCCACAGAAGACGTCCCCAGTTCGCAATCGGCGACAGTTGACGTCCCTGGTTTCTGAAGTGGCGTCCAGGTGGACCGACGAGCAGCTCGCGCCTCGACCCCTGAGCGCCGTCCGCGGCTCAATCTCAGTTCCACCTCGAGGCCCGCTAGTACCCTTCGAGTCGTCGATCGAGCGCGACTTCCTGATGTTTTGCAGGACGAGCCATCGCGTCACCGCCGTTCACGCCCAACGCCTGGTGATTGATTTCCAGGATGTGAAGCGCGGAGCCGCTCGTCGATACACGCCTGATTTCGTGGTGGAGGTCGCAGCCGATGCTGGGCTCTCCTGGCGAAGGGCGGTCGTTGAGGTGAAGACCCATCGCGATCTTTGGCGCTCCCGCAGGCTGATGCGCGCGCCCTATGCCGCCGCGCGAACGTGGGCGGCGGGGCAAGAAGGCACGATCTTCCGAGTGGTGACCGACCGGATGATGAGCGGCGAATGGTTGTCCAGCACCCGGTTGTTGTCAGGCCACCTCGACAAGCCTTTCGATGTGCAATTCGAGCAGGATTGCGTCGCGTTCCTGCAACAACGTGACAGCTACCGCATCAGCGAGATTCTCGCGCTGGCGCAACAACGAGGTCTTAATCCTCAAGCTCTACTGCCCGTGCTCTACCGTATGGTCGCGCGAGGCCAACTCTCCCTCGACCGCGGTCAGCCGATTGGACCTCAGACGTGGGTTGCCGTTGTTGGATCGCAGAAGCGACTATGAGGCGAAGCGCGCACTACCCGGGCCAGGGGCGCCGCTCGACATTTCGACGATGGATGAGGCGCAGGTCGCCGAAGCCGAGCGCCGGCGCGACATCATCGCGCGCCTGGAAGCCGGCGGTCGTTTCGACAGCGCGACCGTGGAGGCTGCCGCCGCCGAGTTCGGAGCCAGCAAGCGGCAATTTAACCGCTACCGCAAAAGCCTCCGAAATACCGGCGCGCTGACCTGCCTGTTGCCGCGCGGGCGGAGCGGCGGGCGGGGGCGGCTGCGGCTCGACCTCCGCGTCGAGGAAGTCATCACCGAGGTGCGGCTGGAGTTCAGCCGTCATCGCAAGGAGGCCAAGAACCATCACGCATTCGCCGAGATTCGAAACCGCTGCGTGCGGCGGGGCTTGATACCGCCCTCGCACAACACGTTGCGAAGCCGCTTCGCCGGCGTTCCGGCGCGTGAGCGCGTCGGCCTGAAGTACGGAAAGAAGGTGGCTCGTGAGCGATACGAGCATATCCGAGGCAAGACGCCCGAAACGACGTTTCCACTTGAGCGTATCCAGATCGACCACACGCTCGTCGACGTGGTCTGCGCGAGCGCTTTCGACCGTGAGCATGTCGGCCGTCCCTGGATCACTATCGCGCTCGACGAATGCACCCGAGCCGTCCTCGCGTTCGTGCTGACCTGGGAATATCCAAACGCCTCGACCGTCGCTCAGTGCATGACGCGGGTGATGACGCCCAAGGATGAGTGGCTGGAGCGCGTCGGCGTTCCACTCCCATGGCCGATGTATGGCACGCCCAATAGCGTCTATCTCGACAACGCAGCTGAGTTTTGGTCACGCGCCCTGTTCTATGGGTGCAGGGAATACGGCATCGCGCCGCCCGAGCATCGCCCGCCAGGGCTGGTCCATTTCGGCGGCATCATTGAACGCTTCATGGGCACGGCGATGGACCAGATGCGGCTGCTCCCCGCAGCAACCGCCCGTGATCGCGGCTTCGACAAGGTCAAGACCCGCAATCCGAACGAGGCGGCCGAGATGACCCTCGATGAGCTAGAGGTCTGGATGCTCGAGTTCATCTGCGGCCAGTATCACGTCCGGCCGCACAGCACGACCAAGCAGCGCCCGGATCTGGCCTGGGAGCGCGGCATCTATGGCACCGAGAAGCGTGCAGGCGCCGGCCTCCCGCCGATCATCGCTGACAAGCAGAAGCTCTATCTCGACTTCGCCGACATCGAAGACCGGACGATCGAGCGCTACGGCATGCGCTGGGACAATATCGAATACTGGGACGAGGTGTTGCGGCCGTTCCTGGACGCTGGAGAGCAACGCAAGTTCGTCGTCCGCCGAAACCCCTACGACGCCTCACGCATCTACTTCCTCCACCCAATCGAGGGGACCTATTGCGAGCTGCGCTGCGAGCAGATTACCCTTCCCAACGTGTCGGTGTGGGAGTTCAACGAGACCCGCAAGCGGTTGGTCGCCCAAATCGGCGACAAGCCGGACATGGCGACCATCATGGCGTCAATGGAGCGCCAACGCCTGCTGGAGCAGGACGCACAGAACGCGAAGAAGCGACACAGGAGTCGCTTGAAGCAGGAGCGTCGGCGGGTCGGCGAACAAGTCACCGCCGAACTCACGCCGCATGCGCCCATCTCCGAAGACGCACCGCCAGCGCCGCAGGCTCCGGTTCGTCGCGACATCTTTTATGAGATCGACGAATGATCCTCATCTCGCAGGACCGCCGCCTCACCAAGGCCGCCCGCGAGGCGCTTGAGGCGGACAACACCGCCCAGCGGCTCAACCTGATCCGGCAGAAAGTCTTCATCCGCTACGCCGCCGCCGATGCGATCACCGAGCGGCTTCAGGAGGCGCTGGAGGATTATCCGACCGAAGGCGACAGCCACATCCTGATCTGGGGGCCGTCGGGCATCGGCAAAAGCCAAATCGTCAAGCGCTTCGCCAAGTTGCAGAACCTCCCGGACGATCCGAGGGCGTCCAAGGCCAACGTCCCGGTGCTGGTCGTGAGCATGGGGCCGACCGGTTCTGCCCGAGGGCTGCTGGTGCGGATCCTTGGGCAACTCAACGCGCCCTACGGCAAGAGCGCGAGCACCGACACCCTTTATCCTGACGTCCTCAGACTGCTCCGAACCAGCGGGGTCAAGATCCTGGTCATCGACGAATTGCATCACATCGAGAAGGGCAATCGCAAACAACGCGAAGAGGCGCTGGCGACAATCAAGCTGCTCGGCAATGACCTCGGCATCACCATCGTCGGGTGCGGCACGATCGCCGCGCTGCGCACGCTTCGGTGGGACCCGCAGATCGAGCGCCGGTTCGAGCCGCATCGACTCGAGGTCTGGGGTCATAACGAACAGACCTATGGCCTGCTCAACAGCCTGGAGACCTGTCTGCCGCTTCGCCACGCTTCCGGGCTTTCCGATGACAAGATCGCGACCTGGATTATCAACGAGTCGGAGGGGACCACGCGCGAGATCGCCTATCTGGTGCGCCGCGCCGCCCTGATGGCCATCCGCTCAGAGAAAGAGCGCATTGATCTTCCGCTGCTGCGCTCGCTGAACCATGTGAGGCCATCGGTTCGGCGGCAGCGGGAGGACGTCCTCCTCAGAGCCGCCTCGCTGCCGCCGCTCTGAGATGTCGGACCTGCGTCTGTGGCCTTGGCGTCCCCGCCCGCAGGCCGACGAACTGCTCTCTAGTTGGCTGCGGCGGATCGCGCTCGGCAACTCCGCCAAGCTGCATAGCTTTTGTCACGCCGTCTGGCCCGGGCTGCAGATCTGGAATCGCGACATCGACGGGCTGGCGCCGCCTCGGCTCATGGAGGGGCTGGTCGCGCATACCGGGGTCGATGCGCAGGTCGCGGAGTTGACGACCTTCCGGCCCTGGGTCGGCACGTTGTTCGAAGAGGTCCGGGTCACGGGGGCGACCCAGTGGCTGCTGCCCGTGGGCATTCATCACCGCACCCGCCGGCGGCCGGGCCAGCAGTGGTGCCCCCTCTGCCTGACCGAGGACGCCGAGCCCTACTATCGGCGTCGCTGGCGCCTGGCGATCGCCAGCACCTGTCCTCGCCACGGCTTGGTGCTGGCCGACAGCTGCCATGACTGCGGCGCGCCCGCGGTCCCTCATCGGGGCGCCGATCCCTGGTGCCACATCTGCACCGCCGATCGGCGCGACCACCCGGTGATGGCGGCCGAGAGCCAGGCGCTACAGTTCGAGTTTCGGCTCAGCGAAATGCTCGCGCCCGACGTCGTCCCGCGGACCGACTTGGAGGCCATTCACCCGCTGGCCTATTTCGGCCTGGTTCGTCAGGTGATGACCGTGCTCAGCGGCGGCGAGCGGTCGCAGGGTCTGCGCGACGAGGTCGCGCGCAGTTGGGGCGGTGATCCCGCGCCCTACGCCGCCAAGCAGATCGAGACCGCTTCGGCCGCTGATCGACATCGACTATCAGGCCTCACCGCCCGGGCGATGCGCGGGTGGCCGTGGCTGTTTGTGGGCCACTGCGCCGACGCCCGGGTCTGGAAGTCCTGGGCGTTTGCGGACCGGCGCTATGGCCGATCACCGTTCGCCTATGCCGATCCAGTGATCCGTTACCTGACGCCCTGACGGCGGTCGCCTGTTCGTCGCTGGGTGTTGGATGCGTTGCCGCTGCGCCACGGTGAGTCTTCATTAACGCGACGCCTTTCATCATGAATCTCAAACAGTTGCGACGCTACTCTCGCGCGGGCTTTTTGCTACCAAATTGGCGTTTATGTTTGCCATAGTCGGCCGTTCATGCGACATTTCTTCATATAAGGTTGCCCGGAAGCCATTATCGGTTGCCGGGCTTTTCGACTCGAAGGACCGCATCATGACCAAGCCCATGCTTTTGCTCGCCCGATCCCCATCGTGGAAGTCGCTGCGGAGGCCGACGCCATGGTGACGGTGTTCGGCATTCTGAATCTCACCGAGGACTCCTTCTTCGATGAGAGCCGGCGGCTAGACCCCGCCGGC